>NZ_JZDQ02000018.1 GCF_000960475.2 Nocardioides luteus
TCACGTACGTCGGCCGAGGTGGCACGGTGGTGCCACCTCGGCCGACCGGAGTGACGCTTCGGCCGACGCGAGTGACGCCTCGGCCGGGAGGGGTCAGACGATCTTGCGCATCCAGCCGAAGGTGTCCTCGGCGCGACCGAACTGGATGTCGACGAGCTGCTTGCGGATGGTCTTCCAGACCTCGCCCTCGCCGGCGGAGGCGATGGAGCCGCCGTTGTAGACGAGCTCACCGACGGGGGTGACGACGGCGGCGGTGCCGCAGGCGAAGACCTCGGTGATCTCGCCGGACTCGACGCCGGCCTTCCACTCGTCGATGCCGAACTTGCGCTCCTCGACGGTGTAGCCGAGCTTGCCGGCGAGCTCGATGATGGAGGCGCGGGTGATCCCCTCGAGGATCGTGCCGGTCTCGGGGGTGACGATGCGGCCGTCGGCGTGGACGAAGTAGAGGTTCATGCCGCCGAGCTCCTCGACGTACTTCCCCTCCTGCGCGTCCAGGAACACCACCTGGTCGCAGCCGTTGGCCGACGCCTCGGCCTGGGCCACCAGGGAGGAGGCGTAGTTGCCACCGGTCTTGGCCGCGCCCATGCCGCCACGGCCGGCGCGGGTGTAGTCCTCGGTGAGCCAGATCCGCACCGGCTTCACCCCACCCTTGAAGTAGGAGCCGGCGGGCGAGGCGATGACCATGTAGGTCACGTGCTGGGCCGGGCGCACGCCGAGGAACGCCTCCGAGGCGAACATGAAAGGCCTCAGGTAGAGGCTCTTCTCGTCGGTCTCGGACGCCTCGGGCACCCAGCGCTGGTCGACCTTGACCAGGTCGAAGACGGTCTGCACGAAGTCCTCGATCTCGAGGACGGGCAGCGCGAGCCGCTCGCTGGAGCGGGCCATCCGGGCGGCGTTGGCCTCGGGGCGGAACGCCCAGACCGAGCCGTCGGCGTGCCGGTAGGCCTTCATCCCCTCGAAGATCTCCTGGGCGTAGTGCAGCACCGCTGCCGACGGGTCCAGGCTGATCGGGGCGTAGGCCTCGATGCGACCGTTGTGCCAACCCTGTTCGGGCGTCCACTCAACGGTGAGCATGTGATCGGTGAAATAGTTGCCGAAGCCTGGGTTCGCCAGGACCTCTGCGAGCTGCTTGTCGGTGGCCGGGTGGGTCGACAATGTGGTGCGGATCTCCATGACCATGAGATTAGTCCTGTTCTGCGAGAGAGACGTAAGTGATGAGGACAGACGAAGGGCCGGGCGCAGAAACTCTGCGCCCGGCCCCTTCGGGGATGAGCGTCTAGCCGGTTACGCGGGCGGCGATCGCGTCGCCGACCTCGGAGGTCGTACGTGGCTCCGAACCGCGCTCGGAGAGGTCCGCGAGCACGGCGGCGTCGATGACGGCGGCAGCCTCGGGGTGACCGAGGTGCTCGAGCAGAAGGGCCCCGGACAGGATGGCCGCGGTGGGGTCGGCCTTCTGCTGGCCGGCGATGTCGGGGGCGGAGCCGTGGACCGGCTCGAACATCGAGGGGAACTCCCGGGAGGAGTTGATGTTGCCGGAGGCGGCCAGGCCGATGCCGCCGGTGATGGCAGCGGCCAGGTCGGTGATGATGTCGCCGAAGATGTTGTCGGTGACGATCACGTCGAAACGGGCCGGGTCGGTGGCGAGGAAGATCATCACCGCGTCGATGTGGAGGTAGTCCACGGTGACGTCGGGGAACTCCTCGGCGACCTGCTGGGTGATCCGCCACCACAGCGACCCGGCGTTGACGAGCACGTTGGTCTTGTGGACCAGGGTCAGCTTCTTGCGCGGGCGCGCCTGGGCGCGGGCGAAGGCGTCGCGGACGACCCGCTCCACGCCGAAGGCGGTGTTGACCGAGGTCTCGGTGGCGACCTCGTGCGGGGTTCCGACCCGCATCGCGCCACCGTTGCCGGTGTAGAGGCCCTCGGTGCCCTCACGGACCACGACGAAGTCGATCTCGCCCTTGTCGAGCACGGCCGGAGCCAGCGGGGAGGTAGCCCCCGGGAAGAGCCTGCTCGGGCGGAGGTTGACGTAGTGGTCGAGCTCGAAACGGAGCTTCAGCAGCAGCCCGCGCTCCAGGATGCCCGGAGGCAGGTTCGGGTCGTTGGGCTTGCCGCCGACCGCGCCGAGCAGGATGGCGTCCTGCTCCTTGATCTCGGCGAGAACGGACTCCGGAAGCACCTCGCCGGTGGCGAGATAGCGCTCGGCGCCGAGGTCGTATCGGGTCTGCTCGAACTTCACCGGCGAGGCGACCTCGAGCACCTTCAGCGCCTCGGCGGTCACCTCCGGCCCGATGCCGTCGCCGGGGATCACTGCGAGGTTGGTCGTAGACATACGGCGAGACTAGTTGTCGTCGGGCCGCTGGCCGCCGTTGTCCCGCAGGTCGAGCGCCTGTTGGACCGCGGCGATCGTGTTCTCGACGCTGTGCGGGTTGTCCGGGTTGTGGCTCGCCGGGCCCCACTCGCGGCCGCGCTCAACGTAATCGGCAGGGCTTTCGGGGTACATCGCGTACATGGCTTCTTCCTTCACACTTCGGGGAAACAGAGGGGTGTGGGAGAGAAGCCGGGGTCTAGGGGAAGACGGAAGCCACCGCGACGAGGTGGCTTCTCCTGCGGTCGTTACCGCCGGGCCCCGTCGCGGCGCTCGAGTACGAGAAAAATGCTCCGCATGGTGAACTGACGGTAACCCGAGATGTCCGCCGCGTCATCGAATCTGGACCAAAGGTCCGACATCCGAGACACAGATGCGGGTAAGGCGCCCGAACATCAGGAAGACTGTTCCTGTGAGCGCACCTCCAGAGCTGCCGGACATCGTGACCCGCGCCTTCGACGTCTCCCGTCGCGCGGGCTACGTGTCGTTCTGTCGCAACGAGACCGGACGGCTGCTGGCGACCCTGGCTGCGACCCGGAGTGGCACCATGGCCGAGTTCGGCACCGGATGCGGTGTCGGCACCGCGTGGCTGCGCAGCGGCGTACGCGGCGAGGCGGCCCACATCGTCTCCGCCGAACTCGACGAGCACCTGGCCAAGGAGGCCTCGGAGATCTTCGCCGACGACGAGCAGGTCGAGGTGATCGCCGCCGACTGGGGCATCCTCCGCGACCGCGGCCCGTTCGCGCTGCTCTTCCTCGACGCCGAGACCCCCGGCGGGGTCTCCCCCGACCAGCTCTCCGACCTCGTCGAGGAGGGCGGCATCGTCGTCATCGACGACCTCATCCCCACCGACCTGTGGCCGCCGATCGTCTACGGCCGCGTCGACAGCCTGCGCGAGTCCTGGCTCACCGACGAGCGCTTCACCACCGTCGAGGTCATGGTCGCCCCCGACACCAGCGTCCTGCTCGCCACCAAGCGCTGAGCTCGCCAGGATGCTCACCGAGGTAACTCGGTGAGCATCCGGCAGCCGACCTAGTCGAACAGCTCCTGGGCCAGGAAGTGGCCCGACTTCGGCGCGCGCGGGACGGCGAAGATCGCCGACCCGACGTGGGCGATGTACTCGTTGAGCAGATCGACGCGACCGAGCTTGCGCTGCAGGTCGACGAAGGTCGCGGGGTCCTTCATGAAGGCGATGAAGAACAGCCCGGCGTCGAGCTGACCGAGCGAGTTGAGCCCGTCGGTGAAGTTGTAGCCACGGCGCAGGATCTTGGCTCCCCCGTTGTTCTCCGAGGCCGCCAGCGCGACGTGGGAGGTCGGGTCGATGACCGGCTTGCCGTCGCGTACGGCCTTGAAGTCCGGGGTGTCGAACTCCTTCTTGCCACTGAGCGGAGCACCCTCGGCCTTGTCGCGGCCGATGGTGAGGTGCTGGGTGTCGATGGTCGTGCCGTCCCAGACCTCGATGTCCATGTTGATCTTGCGGGTGACCAGATAGCTGCCGCCCCGCATCCACGCCGGCTCGTCCGGGTCGGCGACCCACACGAACTCGTCGAGGTCCTCCTCGGACTTGATGTTGCGGGTGCCGTCCTTGAGACCCATCAGGTTGCGCGGCGTCTTCTGCCCCTTGCCCGCGGAGGCGCGGCCGAAGCCGAGCACGGTCCAGCGGGTGGTGACCAGGCCACGTCCGATCCGGACCAGGTCGCGGATGGCGTGGTAGGCCACCTGCGGGTCGTCGGCACAGGCCTGCAGGGCCAGGTCGCCGCCGCACAGCTCGGGCTTGAGCTCGTCGGAGGGCAGCCGCGGGATCTCGGCGAGCAGCTTCGGGCCGCGGCCGGCCAGGCCGAAGCGGTCGTCGAAGAGCCCGGGTCCGAGACCGAGGGTGACGGTGAGCGAGGCCGGCGAGAGGTCGTACGCCTCCCCCGTGTCCTGCGGGACGCCGTTGCTCCGCGTCGGCTCGACGGAGCCGACCGGGTTGCCCTTCATCATCGTCGCCATGGCCGCCGACCAGCGCGCGAAGAGCACCTTCAACTGCTCGGCGGTGGTGCCCTCGACGACGTCGAGGGACATGAAGACCAGGTGCCGCTGAGGCGGCGTGGCGATGCCGACCTGGTGGTCGCCGGTGTAGAAGTCGTACGCCCGGGAGAGGTCGAGCCCGTCGGCGGCCGCCGCCTCGGCAGGCGAGACGGCGCGGCCGCCGAGGAAGCCGACCGCCGCCCCGGCCGCGGCGCCACCGCCGGCGCCGGCCAGGAGCCGGCGCCGGGAGAGACCCTTGCCTTCGCCTGCCATCAGGCCGTCGCTGCCTTCTCCGCCAGGCGGCCGAGGACGTCCTGGAGCGACTGCACGGTCGCCGACAGCTTCTTGCCGTCGGAGGCCTTCAGCTCGGCGGTGTAGGGACGGTAGCCGCCCAGCGCCTGGGGGTCCTTGTAGCCCTCGAGGTCGTCGGTGACGGCGGTGAACCGTCCGTCGATGGTCTTGACCAGCTCGGCGTCGATCTTCTCCAGACCCGGGCGGAGAGCGGCGTAGGCCTGCTGGGCGCCCTCGACGTTGTTGGCGAAGTCGACCAGGTCGATGTGGCTGTAGGCCTCCTCCTCGCCGGTGATCTTGCCCGACTGGACCTCCTCGAGCAGCGCGGCGGCGCCGTTGGCGAGGTCCTCGGGCTTGAACTCCAGGGTCTTGCCGACCTCGGCGAGCTTGGTGACGTTGGTGACCAGGTCGGCGGCGTACTTCTTGGTCTGGTCGGTGATCTTCTTCGCCTGGAACAGGTCGCGCTCGACGGCGTGGAAGCCGCTCCAGCCGACCGCCTCGTCGAGGTTGGAGGCGCGCATGTCGATCAGGTAGTCGAGGTTGCCCTTGTTGTCGGTCGGGTCGAAGCCGTCCATCACGAAGCCCTCGACGTCGGACTCGATCTTCTCGTAGAAGGGGCGGGCGTCGGCGTAGGCCTTCTGCGCGGCAGCGACGTCACCGCTGTCGACGGCCTTCTGCAGCTTCTGGACACCGACGACCATCGCGTCGATCTGGGTGCGGACGTACGTGGTGTAGTCCTCGGACCCGGAGGCGAGCAGCTCGGCGGCGTCGCCCGTCGGCTCGGCCGCGGCCTCACCGGTGACCTCGAAGGGAACCCGCTCGGCGGAGGCGCCCGGGCAGTAGATCTCGTAGTCGCCACCACCGAGGGTGAGCGTGAAGGAGGAACCGGGGAGGCCCGGGGCGAGGTTCTCCTTCTCGCCGAGGATCTTCTGACCGTCCATCAGCTCGACCTCGGTGAGACCGGCCGCCGACTCGTTGGTGACCGTGAAGGTCACCGGGCCCGCCGCGGCGGTGTCGGTGTCGAGCTTGCAGACATCACCGTCGGAGCCGCTGACCAGGGTCACCGCGACCTGGCTCGCGCCCTTCTTCTTCGGCGCCGCCGAGTCGTCGGTGTCGCTGCCACAGGCAGCGAGGCCGGTCAGGCACAGCGCGGTGAGTGCTGCAACGGAGATCGCCTTACGCGACATGGGTTGAACCTTTCACTGATGGCTCCTGGCGCTCTTCGCGGCCGGAGTCGTTGACGGCGCGCGGTTCCGTGGCGCGGCCGGGCCTGCGCCGGGACTGCCACAGGAGCAGCCCGGCGAGGACGATGAGGGCAACCGGCACCCAGTGCTTCCACAGCAGCCGGTCGTGGGCGGCGTGGTCCGCCTCGGCGATCTCCGCGGACAGGTCCGCCGCGTAGGTCTCCTCGACCTGCAGCGCGGCGCCGTCGACGGTGAAGGTGCGCGGCGAGGTCAGGCCGCCGCCTTCGATCGTGAGCAGGAGCCTGCCGGTGGTGCGTACGTCGACCAGACCGCCGTCACGGCTCAGCACCGTGTGACGGGTGCTGTCGGTCCAGCGGGCCTGGTAGGGGCCTGGGGCGGTGGCGAGGTTGAGTCCGACCGGGACCCGGTTGTCGGTGTAGGCCAGCAGGTCCTGGGCGGTGAGGGTGGCCGGCAGGTCGCCGGAGCCCTTCGCGCGCCAGGCGGTGTCGGCAGTGCCGGTGTGGCCGGTGGGGTCGGTGAGCTCGATCCTCTCGCGGTCCACGGTCAAGGTCGCTCGGTCGCCGGAGACGGCCAGCACTGCCGTACGCCCGTCCGCCAGGGGCGCCTCGCGGGGCACGTCGACACTCGGCAGCGGGACCAGGACGAAGAGCGCGGCAGCCCCCGCCACGGCGGCGACGGCGCCGCCGATCCGCAGGCGTCGCGCCAGCACGGCGCCCGGACGGAGGTGGGCGGGCAGGACGAGCATCGCGAGCATCGGCACCAGGTAGGCGAGCCAGCCGAGCACCTCGATCACCCGCGGGTCGGCGGGAACACCGAGGATGCCGGTGATCACCGCCGAGCGGACCGAGCCGTTGGGGATGAGCCAGGACAGGTCGACGGTGCGGCCCTGGCCGACGGTCACCCAGCCCGCCTCGTGGCCCGTACGCAGCGCGAACATCACCAGCCCGGCCGCGACGAACACCAGGAACACGCCCGTGACCTGGAAGAACATCTTCAGGTTGAGCCGCAGGCCGCCGGCGTAGATGCCCCAGCCGAGGCCGATGGCGATGGCCAGACCGAGCACGGCGCCGACGATCGCGGCGGGCGCGCTGGTGGCGTTCTGGATGGTGGCGAGCAGGAAGACGGAGGTCTCGAAGCCCTCGCGCAGCACCGCCAGGAAGCCCATCAGCGCCATCGCGGTCAGCGTGCCGGCGCCGAGCGCGGCGGCGGCTGCCTTCTCGAGCTCGCCCTTGAGGCTGCGGGCGTGGGTGTGCATCCAGCGGATCATCCCGGTCACGAAGACGATCGCGATCACGCCGATCACGCACTCGAGCATCTCCTGCTGCCGCTGTGGCAGCGCCTGCTCGAGGAGTCGCAGCGCCACTCCGACGGCGATGCTCAGCCCGACGCCGGCGCCGACGCCGACCCACAGCCCGCGCAGCGGGGCGCCGTTGCGGCGCAGGAAGGTGGCGATGATCGACACGATCAGCGCCGCCTCGAGGCCCTCGCGGAGACCGATGACGAACGTTGGCAGCATGCTTGCAGCGTAACGTTAGGTAAGGCTCACCTTGTAGGCGGGACCGGCAAGTGGCACAGAACTTTGCCTTGGCCGCGCCGCCGTCCGGTCGCTCGGAACGAGGTCAGATCGCGCAGCCGTCGGGACCGCAGGCGTCTCCGTCGCCGAGGATGGTGAGGGCCGCCTTGGTCTCGGCGTGCACCTTCTCCAGCAGCTGGCTGAACAGGTCGGTCGGCTGGGCGCCGGAGACGCCGTACTTCCCCTCGACGACGTAGAACGGCACCCCGGTGGCGCCGTAGGCGCGGGCCTGGTCGATGTCGGCCTGGACGTCGCCGGCGAACTCCTCGCTCGCGAGCACCTCGTCCACCCGCTCGGCGTCGAGACCGACGTTCACGGCGGACTGCTTCAGGACGGCGTGGTCACCCATCGACTCCCCGCGGGTGAAGTACGCAGCGAGCAGCTCCTCCTTGAGCGCGGCCTGCTTGCCCTCGGCCTTGGCCAGGTGGAGCAGCCGGTGGGCGTCGATGGTGCGCGCGTGCGGGGTGTCCTCGTGACGGAACTCGAGACCGGCCGCCGCGGCGGGGACGTTGGCCTGCTTCATCAGCTCACGGGCCTGGGGGACGGAGGCACCGAACTTCTTGGCCAGGGCCTCGACGGTGGTCTCGACCGGCACCTGCGGGGCGGTCGGGTCGAGCTCGAAGGAGTGGTAGACGATCTCGACGTCGTCGCTGTGCTCGAAGCGCTCCAGGGCTTCCTCGAGGTGGCGCTTGCCGATGTAGCACCAGGGACAGACGACGTCGGACCAGACATCAATACGCATGCCATCGGAACGTTTGGTTCGGTACGAAACATTCCGCAGCGGACCGATCTACCCCGAGATGGTCTCAGGGGACCTCAGGGGAAGGCCCAGGAGACCGCCAGGGATCTGCCAGGGATCTGCCCGAAGCGCGCGGGGGCGCCCGGGCGCGAGGCTCGGAGCATGATCCAGATCGATGCCCTCACTAAGAGGTACGGCAGGTTCACGGCCGTCGACAACGTGACCTTCACCGCCGAGCCCGGCCGCGTGACCGGCTTCCTCGGCCCCAACGGCGCCGGCAAGTCCACGACCATGCGCATCCTGGTCGGGCTCACCGACCCGTCCTCCGGCAGCGCGCACCTCCTCGGCCGCCACTTCTCCCAGCTGCCCAACCCCGGTCGCGAGGTCGGGGTGCTGCTGGACGCCTCCGCCCAGCACGGCGGGCGCACCGGCCGCGAGATCCTCACCCTGGCCGCCCGCACGATGGGGCTGCCGAAGTCGAGCGTCGCCGAGACCCTGGAGCGGGTCAGCCTGACCGAGGAGGAGGCCGGACGCCGGGTACGCAACTACTCCCTCGGGATGCGTCAGCGGCTCGGGATCGCGACGGCCCTGATCGGCGACCCCGAGGTGCTGATCCTCGACGAGCCGGCCAACGGCCTCGACCCGGCCGGCATCCGCTGGATGCGCGACCTGCTGCGGGGCTTCGCCGACGACGGCGGCACCGTGCTGCTCTCCTCCCACCTGCTGCACGAGATCGAGGTCATCGCCGACGACATCGTGGTCATCGGCAACGGCCGGATCGTGGCGCAGGGCACCAAGCAGGAGCTGCTCGCCAGCGGCGAGACGTACGCCCGTTCCAGTGATCCCACCTCGCTCGGCCGCGCGCTCCAGCGGGCCGGCCACACCGCCGAGATCACCACCGAGGGCGCCGTCCGCAGCGACGCCGACCTCACCACCGTCGGCCAGATCGCCTTCGACGCCGGGCTCGTGCTGAGCGAGCTCCGCGCCGCCGACGGCGCCGGCCTGGAGGAGATGTTCCTCCAGCTCACCGCCGAGACCCAGCGCGACCACCTCCAGACCCCGGAAGGGAAAGCAGCATGACCACCACGACCATCGCCCCGGAGCCGGCCAACCCGGCCGGCCGTCACCCCGAGGCGGTACGCCGCCGCGAGCGGGCCGTGCCGGCCCCGATCCCCTTCGGCCGCATCGCCGGTGTCGAGCTGCGCAAGATGTTCGACACCCGCTCGGGGTTCTGGCTGATGGCCAGCCTGGTCGTGCTCTCCCTGGCCGCGACCGCCGTGACGATCATCTTCGTCGACGCCGACAACCTCGACTACGAGGGCTTCGCCAGCGCCTGGGGCATCCCGATGTCGGTGATCCTGCCGATGATCGCGGTGCTCGCGGTCACCAGCGAGTGGAGCGCACGCAGCGCCCTGACCACGTTCACCCTGGTCTCCGGCCGGGGCCGCGTCATCGCCGCGAAGGCGCTGGTCACCGCCGTGGTGGGCGTCGTCGCCATCGCGGCCGCGGCGGCCGTCGGCGCGCTCGGCTACCTCGGCGTGGCGGCCGTCATGGACCTCGACCCGGTGTGGAACCTCTCGTTCGCCGAGCTCGCCCGGGTGACCCTGGCCAGCGAGATCGGGATGTTCATGGGCTTCATGCTCGGCACGCTGTTCCGCAGCTCCCCGGGCGCGATCGTGGCCTACTTCGTCTACGCCCTCGTCCTGCCCACCGTCTCCTCGGCGCTGGCCTCGACGAACACCTGGTGGGCCGAGCACGCCACCTGGTTCGACCTCAACTGGGCGACCATGAACCTCTACTCCGAGATGACCGACAAGATGTGGGCCCAGCTGGGCGTCGCCGGCCTGATCTGGCTGGTCGTCCCGATGATCGTCGGCCTCCGCCTGGTCCTCAAGTCCGAGGTCAAGTAACCCGCCGAGTCGGCGCAACTGTCCCACCCACAACCGCCGAGTCGGCGCGTCTGCCCCAACGATCTGGGACAAACGCGCCGACTCGGGTCGGTTTTCCGGGACATTCGCGCCGACTCGGCACGTACCGGGGTCAGCGGGCGGCGGAACCCTCGGTGTAGTCGTCGTCGGACTGGCTCCACGAGAAGTGGGCGCGCAGGGCCTTGCCGGTGGCCTCGATCGGGTGACCGGCCTCCTCCTCGCGCAGCTTCTGGAACTCGACCGCACCGTTGTCCTGGTCGGCGATGAAGCGGGCGGCGAAGGAGCCGTCCTGGATCTCGGCGAGCACCTGCTGCATGGTCTCCTTGACCTGCGGGCCGATGACGCGCGGGCCGGAGACGTAGTCGCCGTACTCAGCGGTGTCGGAGATCGACCAGCGCTGCTTGGCGATGCCGCCCTCCCACATCAGGTCCACGATGAGCTTGAGCTCGTGGAGCACCTCGAAGTAGGCGATCTCGGGCTGGTAGCCGGCCTCGGTCAGCGTCTCGAACCCGGCCTGGACCAGGTGGGACACGCCGCCGCAGAGCACGGCCTGCTCGCCGAAGAGGTCGGTCTCGGTCTCCTCGGTGAAGGTCGTCTTGATGACACCGGCGCGGGTGCCACCGATGCCCTTGGCGTACGACTTGGCGAGGTCCCACGCGGAGCCGGAGGCGTCCTGCTCGACGGCGATGATGTCCGGGATGCCGCGGCCGGCGACGTACTCACGACGGACGGTGTGGCCCGGGGCCTTCGGGGCGACCAGGATCACGTCGACGCCCTCGGGCGCCTTGATGTAGCCGAAGCGCACGTTGAAGCCGTGGCCGAACACCAGGGTCTTGCCGGCGGTCACGTGGGGCGCGAGCTGGTCGTTGTAGAGACCGCGCTGGTGCTGGTCGGGGGCGAGGATGACGATGACGTCGGCCTCGGCGGCGGCGTCGCCGGGGCTGAGGACCTTGAAGCCCTCCTCCTCGGCCTTCGGGGTCGACTTCGAGCCGGGCTGCAGGCCGATGCGCACGTCCACACCGGAGTCACGCAGGTTGAGCGCGTGGGCGTGGCCCTGGCTGCCGTAACCGATGACGGCAACCTTCTTCGCCTGGATCAGCGCGAGGTCGGCGTCGTCGTCGTAGAAAATCTCAGCCACGAGGGCTTCTCCTTTAGTTGTGTTTGATAGGGGTTCAGACCGCGGAAGGCGGAGCGGGCACAGCCACGGATCGTAGGCTGCGCTCGGAGATCGACCGGGAGCCGCGGCCCATGCCGACCATGCCGGACTGGGAGAGCTCACGGATACCGAAGGGCTCGATGACCCGGAGGAAGTCGTTGAGCTTGCCGGTGTTGCCGGCGAGCTGGACGATGACGGTGTCGGTGGACACGTCGACGACCTTGGCGCGGAAGAGCTGGATGGTGTCGAGCACCTGGCTGCGGGTCTCCGTGGTGGCGGTGATCTTGACCAGCATGAGGGCGCGCTGGACGCGCGTCTCAGGCTCGAGCTCGACGATCTTGATCACCTCGACCAGCTTGTTGAGCTGCTTGGTGACCTGCTCGAGGGGGGTGTTCTCGAGATTGACCACGACCGTCATGCGGGAGACCTCGTCGTGCTCGGTCGGTCCCACCGCGAGGGATTCGATGTTGAAGCCGCGGCGCGAGAAGAGCGCGGCCACGCGGGCCAGGACGCCGGGCTTGTTCTCGACCAGGACGCTCAGCGTGTGCTTGCCGCCGGTCTTCACGGGCTGGATGCTCATCAGAGGTCGTCCTCGTCGAACTCGGGCGCGAGGTCGCGCGCGTACTGGATCTCGTCGTTGGAGGAGCCGGCGGCGACCATCGGCCACACCATGGCGTCCTTGTTGACCCGGAAGTCCACGACGACGGGCATGTCGTTGATCTCCATGGCCTTCTCGATGGTGGAGTCGACGTCGTCGGCGGAGTCGCAGGCCAGGCCGACGCAGCCCATGGCCTCGGCCAGCTTGGGGAAGTCGGGGATGCGCTTCGGCTGGCCGTGACCCTGCAGGTTGGTGTTGGAGTAGCGCTCGCCGTAGAAGAGCGTCTGCCACTGGCGCACCATGCCGAGGTTGTCGTTGTTGATGATCGCGACCTTGATCGGGATGCCCTCGATCGCGCAGGTGGCCAGCTCCTGGTTGGTCATCTGGAAGCAGCCGTCGCCGTCGATCGACCACACCGTGGTGTCGGGGCAGCCGACCTTCGCGCCCATCGCGGCGGGGACGGAGTAGCCCATCGTGCCGAGGCCGCCGGAGTTGATCCAGGTGTTGGGGTGCTCGTAGCCGATGAACTGCGCGGCCCACATCTGGTGCTGGCCGACACCGGCGGTGAAGATCGTGTCCTCGCCGGAGATCTTGCCGAGCCGCTCGATGACGTACTGCGGGGAGAGGCCTTCGGCGGGGAGGTCGTAGCCGAGCGGATACTGCTTCTTGATCCCGGCAACGAACGCGATCCAGCCCTCGTAGTCACCCTCCTTGCCCGCCTCCTTCTCGGCGGTGAGCACCGCGATCAGGTCGGTGAGGACCTCGCGCACGTCGCCCACGATCGGGACGTCGGCGTAGCGGTTCTTGCCGATCTCGGCCGGGTCGATGTCGGCGTGGATCACCTTGGCGTTGGGGGCGAAGGAGTCCAGGTTGCCGGTGACGCGGTCGTCGAAGCGGGCGCCGAGGCTGATGATCAGGTCGGACTTCTGCAGGCCGGCGACCGCGGCGACGGTGCCGTGCATGCCGGGCATGCCGAGGTGCTGGGGGTGGGAGTCGGGGAAGGCGCCGCGCGCCATCAGCGTGGTCACGACCGGGATCCCGGTGAGCGTGGCCAGCTGCAGCAGCTCGCGGTGGGCACCGGAGCGGATGGTGCCGCCACCGACGTACAGGACAGGCTTCTTGGCCTCCAGCATCAGGCGCGCCGCCTCGCGGATCTGCTTGGCGTGCGGCCTGGTCACCGGGCGGTAGCCCGGCAGGTGGAGCTCGGTCGGCCACCGGTAGGTGGTGGTGGCCTGCAACGCCGACTTGGTGACGTCGACGAGGACCGGACCCGGACGCCCGGAGGACGCCAGGTGGAAGGCCTCAGCGACCCGGAGCGGGATCTCCGCCGGGTCGGTGATGAGGAAGCTGTGCTTGGTGACCGGCATCGTGATGCCGCGGATGTCCGCCTCCTGGAAGGCGTCGGTGCCGATCATCGCCGCGCCGACCTGGCCGGTGATGGCCACCATCGGCACGGAGTCCATGTTGGCGTCGGCGAGCGGGGTGACCAGGTTGGTCGCGCCCGGGCCGGAGGTGGCCATGCAGACGCCGACCTTGCCGGTCGCGGCGGCGTAGCCCTGGGCCGCGTGGCCGGCGCCCTGCTCGTGGCGTACGAGGATGTGGCGGATCTTCGAGTCCATCAGCGGGTCGTAGGCCGGAAGGATCGCTCCCCCCGGAATGCCGAAGATGTTCTCGGCCCCCGCTGCTTCCAGCGACTTGATCAGGCTCTGTGCGCCTGTCATCTGCTCGCTCATGTCCGCCGTCCTACTCATCAGAGCTTCTACTCATGGGATCTCGTGGGCTGCTTGTGCAACAAAAAACCCTCCGGCCCGGCGGGCAACGGAGGGAGACGCGTCGTCTGGAACCAGTGGCTCCTAGGCGACGCGCCTGATAAGTACGAGAATGCTGTTCAGCATGCCCACACGTTAACCCCATGTGTCGCGCCGTGTCACCTCACCCTAGCGCGCGTCCCATGATCTGAGATCACCGTCCCAGTATCTGTCAGTCGTTCGGTCGGCACGGCTCGGTCGGCACGGCTCGGTCGGTGCAGATCTCAGGGATCTCACCGAGGCGGCGGACCCGCGGGAATCGCTAGCCTGGACGGACAGTGGATCTCGGGTCCTTCCGCCCAGTGGAGGCAACGATGTCGACCGACGAGAAGCACCGCTCCGCGTGGCTGCCGCCACGCTGGTTCATCCGCGCCGCGTGGTGGGTCCACCGCCGGCTGTACGCCGCGGGCGGAACACGCTTCCTGCGTCGCCCACGCCCGGACCGGGCCGGGATGCTCCGGCTGACCACGGTCGGGCGTCGCACCGGACAGGAGCGCTCGGTCATCCTGTCCTACGTCCCCGACGGTTCGACGTACGTCACGCTGGCGATGAACGGCTGGGCGGACCCGCCGCCCGCGTGGTGGCTCAACCTGAAGGCAACCCCCGAAGCGCTCGCCGAGACCGTCGACGGCCCACGCCAGGTGCGCGCCCACGAGGCCATCGGGCCCGAGCGCGAGCGCCTGTGGTCGCTGCTCGCCGCCGCCGACGACGGGTGGGGCGAGCTCGACGACTTCGCCGCCCGTCGCTCGCACCAGACTCCGGTGGTGGTCCTGGAGGTCGCCGAGCCGACCTCGTGACCGACCGCTCAGCCCAGGCCGAGCCGCTCGCGCAGGAACGTCCAGGCGAATGCGGAGAGATGGGCCGACTGGGCGTTGTTGGCGGCGCCGCCGTGGCCGCCCTCGATGTTCTCGTAGTAGGTGACGTCCTTGCCGGTGGCCGCCAGCAGCGCGGCCATCTTGCGGGCGTGGCCGGGGTGGACGCGGTCGTCCTTCGTGGAGGTGGTGAGCAGGACCGGCGGATAGGCCTTCGCCGCGTCGAGCAGGTGGTAGGGCGAGAAGGTCTTGATGTACGCCCACTCCTCCGGCACGTCCGGGTCGCCGTACTCGGCCATCCAGGAGGCTCCGGCGAGGAGGTGCGAGTAGCGCTTCATGTCGAGCAGCGGCACCTGGATCACGACGGCGCCGAACAGCTCCGGGTAGAGGGTGAGCATGTTGCCGGTCAGCAGCCCGCCGTTGGAGCCGCCCTGGATCCCGAGGTGGCTCGCGTCGGTCACGCCGGTCTCGACCAGATGGCGGGCGACGGCGGCGAAGTCCTCGTAGGCCTTGTGCCGGTTCTCCTTGAGCGCCGCCTGGTGCCACGCCGGGCCGTACTCCCCTCCCCCGCGGATGTTGGCCACGACGTAGACGCCACCCTCGCTGAGCCAGGCCCGGCCGACGCCGGCGGAGTAGCCGGGGGTCATCGGGATCTCGAAGCCGCCGTAGCCGTAGAGCAGCGTCGGCGCCGGCCCGGCACTGCCGTCGAGGGCACCTTCGGAGCCGACGATGAAGTAAGGGATGCGCGTGCCGTCCGCCGAGGTGGCGAACCGCTGCTCTGCGTGGAGCCCCTCGGTGTCGAACCAGGCCGGCGCCGACTTGAGCGGCTCGATCGTCTCGGCGCCGATCGTGGTCAGACCGTACGTCGTCGGGGTGAGGTAGCCGCTGGTAACGACCCAGACCTCGTCGGACTCGACGGCGTCGACGGCCCGGGTGCCGACCGCGGCCACCGGATCGGTCGCCGGGAACTCGGAGCGGCTCCACTCACCTGAGGTCGACGGGGTCAGCACGTGCAACCGGTTCTTGACGTCCTCGAAGACGTTGAGGATCAGGTGGTTGCGGGTCCAGGTCGCCCCGGCGAGCGAGGTCTTCGCGGTGGGCTCGAAGAGCACGGTCAGGTCGCGCTCACCGGCCAGGAACCGCTCCGCGTCGGTGGCGAGCAGCGAGCCCGCGGCGTAGGTCGCACCGCCGACGCTCCACTCGTCGCGGAGCTCGATGAGCAGCCACTCCCGGTGGAAGCCCGCCTCGGCGGAGTCGGGGATGTCGAGCTTGGTGAGGGTCTGCTCGGGTGTGCCGGGATGGGCGGCGACGTAGGTCTCGGAGCGGTAGAACGCGATCGAGCGGCTGACCAGGTCGCGCTCGAAGCCGGGGGTGTGGAGGTGGCGGGCGGAGATGTACATGTCCTCGTCGGTGCCCTCATAGACCACCGCCGCGTCCTCGAACGGGGTGCCGCGGCGCCACAGCTTCACGATGCGCGGGTAGCCGCTCGGGGTCAGCGAGCCCTCGCCGAAGTCGGTGAAGACGTAGACCGCGTCGGGGCCGCACCAGGAGAGCCCGCCCTTGGCGCCTCCCTGCTCGACGGCACGGGTGAAACCACCATCCGCAGGCGCGACGAAGGCCTTGGTGACCAGGTCGAACTCCCGGGTCACGTCGGCGTCCGAGCCGCCCGGGGAGAGGTCGACGAGCACTTTGCGCCACGGCTCGCCGGGCTCGGGCCGCAGCACCGAGGCGCCGTGCCAGACCCAGCTCTCCCCCTCGTCGGCGGCCAGTGCGTCGAGGTCGAGCAGGATCTCCCACTCGGGATCGTCGGTGCGGTAGGACTCGGGCGTGGTACGCCGCCAGATGCCGCGCTCGTGGTCGGCGTCGCGCCAGAAGTTGTAGAGATGCTCACCGAGGCGCGAGACCTCGGGCACCCGGTCGTCGGAGTCGAGCACCTCGAGGATCTGCGCCTCGATCTTGGCGAACACGGGGTCCGCGCCGACGCTCGCGTGGGCCTCCTCGTTGCGCGCCCGCACCCAGGCCAGCGCCTCGACACCCTCGACCTCCTCCAGCCAGCCGAACGGGTCCTCCCCGGCAGGGTCGAGCGGGGTCACGATCGTCAGCTCAGAGGTCATGCCACCGCCTCCGTAGGGCAGGGCAAAGAGTACGGATGCGGTGGCCTGACGCTTGTCGTCGTTCGCTGGCGCTCACTCATGCGGGAAGGCTACTTCGCAGGGTGCAAGTTGCGACCGACCGGCACAATTGCGGCATGAGTGATGCGGAGGGGTCGTCGAAGGGTCTGCCGCGGCGAGCGGCGACACGGACGGCCAAGCTGGCCGCGCTGCCGATGGGCTACGCCGGGCGCAAGGCGCTCGGGCTCGGGAAGCGGATCGGGGGCAAGCCGGCCGAGGCCGTGCTGGCCGATGTGCATCAGCGTACGGCCGATCAGCTGTTCCGCACCCTGGGTGAGCTCAAGGGCGGCGCGATGAAATTCGGGCAGATGCTCTCGATCATGGAGGCGGCGCTGCCGGAGTCGCAGGCGGCCCACTACCGCGCCCAGCTCACCCGGCTCCAGGACTCCGCTCCCCCGATGCCGACCGGGATCGTACGCGGCCTGCTGGCCCGGGATCTCGGACCGGAATGGTCCGACCAGCTGGTCGAGCTGTCCGAGGAGCCGGCGGCCTCCGCCTCGATCGGGCAGGTGCACCGGGGCCGGTGGGCCGACGGCCGCGAGGTGGCGGTGAAGGTGCAGTACCCGGGCGCCGACGAGGCGCTGCGCGCCGACCTGCGCCAGATCGGCCGGGTCGCGGCGATCGGCAACGCGGTGGTGCCCGGGATGGACATCAAGGCGCTGGTCGCCGAGCTGCAGGAGCGGGTCGTCGAGGAGCTCGACTACCCGAAGGAGGCCGAGGCCCAGCGCGTCTTCGCCGAGGCGTACGCCGATCATCCGCTGATCCACGTTCCCGATGTCGTCGCCGTGGGTCCGAGCGTGCTCGTCACCGAGTGGGTCGAGTCGGAGGGCTCGATCGCGAAGATCATCGCCGAAGGCACCCCCGAGGAGCGCGACCACTACGGCGAGCTGCTCGCCCGGTTCTGGTTCTCCGCACCGGGGATGACCGGGATGCTCCACGCCGACCCGCACCCGGGCAACTTCCGGGTCCTGCCCGACGGCCGGCTGGCCGTGCTCGACTTCGGGCTGGCGGCGCGGCTCCCGGACCGGGGTTTCCCGGAGGCGATGGGCCGGCTGATCCGGATCGCCGCGACCGGTGACGCCGACGCGCTGGTCGCGGGCCTGCGCCACGAGGGCTTCATCCGGGAGGGCATCAAGGTCGAGCCGCAGCACGTGCTCGACTACCTGGCCCCGTTCGTGACCCCGGCGCTCGAGGAGCGCTTCCGGTTCACGCGGCAGTGGATGCGGGAGGAGTTCAAGCGGATCAACGATCCCAAGGACCCCGCCTACACCGTCGGGCTCAAGCTCAACCTGCCGCCGTCCTACCTGCTCATCCACCGGGTCTGGCTCGGCGGGCTCGGGGTGCTCGCGCAGCTCAACGCGGAGGCACCGTTCCGGGAGATCCTCGAGGAGTACCTGCCGGGTTTCGCGGGCTGACCGGGTCAGGGCAGGACGGTCTGCCCCACCGGGCCGGGGTTGTAGGCGATCTCCCAGCGGACGCCGTCGGGGTCGGCGAAGTAGCCGGTGTAGCCGCCCCAGACGCGCTCCTCACCGGCCGACGCCTCGCGCCCGAGCGACCGGGCCAGGTCCAGCACGCTGTCGACCTCCTCACGGGTGGCGACGTTGTGAGCGAGGGTGAACGGCGCCACGCCGTCGGCGACGGCGATCCGGCCGACCTCCTCCTCGAACTCGGCCCGGTCCCACAGCGAGAGGATGACGTGCTCGCCGACGCGGATCATGAGCACGCCGTCGGCCTCCATCTCGGGGGTCCAGCCGAGGCCGTCGACGTAGAACGCCCGGCTCGCGGCCACATCGGCGACCGCCAGGGTGATGAAGCTGATGCGCTGGTCCATGGCAGTCACCCTGCCACGGACCAGCGGAGGTGTCAGGCGCCCTTGGCCGGTCCCGGCTTCTCGCGCAGGACGTCGCGACGCTCGCGATACTCGGTCTCGTCGATCTCGCCCGCGGCGTACCTCTCGGCCAGCCGGGCCTCACCCGCGCGCCGCGGTGCCTCGGCCACGCGCCTGCGGTTGTAGAGGACGACCGCGGTGATGATCGCCGCGATCACCAGGAACCACAGGATCGGGAAGATCGGCCAGAACGCCGGCGGCCCTCCCCCGTCCTGCCACGGTCCACCGTCTCGCCACGGACCCCAGTGGTCGTTCGCCACCATGGTCGCCACCGTCTCGTTGATGCTCATTGCTCGTGTCCAATCTGTCGGGCTTGCCTATGCCCTCCAGCGTGCTGCGCACGAGCCGCCGGCACATCGGCTCAGGAGCGGGGGCTGCGTACGCAATCGTGCGTACGCAGCCCCTACTCGGTCCGCAGCCGGCTGAGCTGACGCCCCTGCTCGTCGAAGTTCGCGGGGTCGAGCCAGCGCTCGTGGCTCTCCCGGACCGCAGGCCACTCCTCCGCGGTCACCGAGAACCAGTCGGTGTCCCGGTTGCGGCCCTTGACGACCATGTGGTTGCGGAACCGGCCCTCGTAGCGGAACCCCAGCCGCTCCGCGGTCCGACGGGACGGCTCGTTGAGCGAGTCGAGCTTCCACTCGAACCGCCGGTAGCCCAAGGTGTCGAACGCATGCCGCATGAGCAGGTGGATCGCCTCGGTCGCGGCCCTGGTGCGGGCCAGTGCGGACCCGAAGAGCACGCCGCCGACCTCGATGCTGCCGTTCCTCGGGTTGATCGCGTGGTAGCCCGCGACCCCGCTCGCCCGGCCCTCCCGCTCGCCCTCCAGCGGGACGAACGCGAACGGCACCACGTCGTCCGCGTCGACCAGGCCTGCCAGGTGCATCCACAGGTCCTGCAGCGAGGTCGGCATCGCGATCGGCCGGTAGGTCCACAGGTCCGCGTCGTCGGGGCCGCAGACCGCGGCGTAGAGATCCGAGTACTGCGCCGACGAGAGCGGCGCGACCCGGACGTAGCGCCCCTCGAGGGTCACCGGGTCGGGCCACGGCCGTGTCTCCCAGCTCTCGACGACGCCACCCACGGGATAGGAGAAATCGGTCACGGCGGTCATTGTCGCCGACCGCCGTGACCGATGCTCAGGAGACCGCCGCATCCGCCGCCGCGTCCACCGTGGCGAGCGAGCGCCGGGCGGCGCCGAGGGCGAGCATGCCGACCAGGCAGCCCAGGAGCAGAACCCCGGCCAGGACCATCACCGACTCGACCGCGAACCGGTCGGCGAGCGGCCCGAAGACGATCATCGAGACCGGCATCGCCACCGACATCACGATCCCGTAGAACCCGAACACCCGGCCGCGCATCGCGTCCTCGACCTGCTCCTGCAGGACGGTCGCCGCGGGCACCAGCAGCGTCTGGAAGAGGATGCAGATCACCAGGCCGGCGATCGAGAACATCCAGAAGTCCGCCGAGACGCCCAGCCCGACGACGAGCAGGCTGACGCCGACCGAGGCGGCCACCATCAGCCGCACCCGGCGCTTCACCTTGGGCCCGAAGACGGCCATCATCGCGCCGCCGAGGACCATCCCGACGCTCCAGAACAGCTCGTTGACGCTCAGCATCCAGACCTCGTCGCCGAAGCTGCGCGTGATCATCAGCGGGGTCAGGTGCGCCGGTGCGCCGGCCATGAACATGACGACGGCCACGAGCCCCATCACCCATCGCACCGAGGGGTTCCCCTTGACGTACCGGACACCGGCGAGGAGGTCACCGAAGTAGCTGATCGGTCCCGAGGAGTCGGCCGAGCGAACGGTCCTCGCCACCGGCACCAGGAGCAGCAGGAGTACGCCGACCACGGCCGTCACCACGTCGATGAAGAAGACCGAGACGATGCCGGTGCTCGCGTAGACCGCGGCGGCCACCGCCGGCGCGAAGAGCATCATCCCCGACTGGATGGTCTGCTGGACGCCGTTGACCCGCATCAGGTGCTCGGCCGGGACGATCTGCGGGAGCATCGCGTTGACCGCCGGTCCCTGGACCCCGGACAGTGCCGAGCGCACCGCCATCGCCACGAAGATCATCCACAGGTCACCGACCCCGCTCAGCATCAGCAGGGCGAGCACCAGGGTCGCCGCCGCGATCGTCGAGTCGGCCCCGATGATCAGCAGCTTGCGCGAGTGCCGGTCGGCCCACACGCCGCCGAAGACCGACACGATCGCTTGCGGCAGCATCCCCGCCGCGACGCTCAGGGTCAGCACCGCGGCCGACCCGGTCTGGACGGTGAGGTGCCACATCACCGCGTACCCGACGATCATCGAGCCCAACGACGACACCGTCTGGCCGCCCAGGAAGACCAGCAGATTCCGCTTCCACCGATCCGACCTCTGTTCCGACTTCTGTTCCGACCTCTGTTCCGACATCGCAACCACTCCCGCACTTCGGTGGGCCGCTCCGTCGGGCCCCTCACCCATGCCACGAACGGGGAGAAGCGAATCCGACAGGTTGTGAAGCTCAGAGTGACCTATAGGCCACTCTCGGCTTCACAACCCGGATCGGCTAGGCCGGGTCGAAGTCGAAGGCCGGCAGGCCATCCAGGCTGGTGGGGTTCTTGGTGCGCCGGTACTCGGCCGATCCCTCGACCCCCTTGCGCTCGAAGTACGGCCCGAGCAGGTCGCGCTCGCCGACGTACGACATCAGCGGGACGGCATAGCCGCAGGAGTCGGAGACCCGCTCGATGTCCACGACGACGACCGCGCGGGCGCCGGGGAGGTCGGTGAAGCGGCCGGCCAGGTCGGCGTACTCCTCGTCGTAGCGGGTCACCACCCGGCCACGGCCGTGGAAGCGGACGATGTTCGGTGCCCCGTCGAACGCGCAGAACATGACCGTGATCCGGCCGTTCTCCCGCAGGTGGGCGATCGTCTCGCTGCCGCTCCCGGTGCCGTCGACCCACGCGAAGGTGAGCTCGTCGAGCATCCCGAAGGTGCCCGGGATGCCCCGCGGCGACAGATTGACGTGACCCTCACCGGAGAGCGGTGCGGTGGCCACGAAGAAGACGACCTGACGATCGACGAACTCCCGCAGACGACCCTCGACGCGCGCATGAACCTTTCCCATGCGGCCGATGCTGCCAGCAGGTCCGCCGGGTCCGCCCGCGATATCCAGCGGGCGGACCTCCGGGTCGTTCTGGTTACTCCGGGACGTTGCGGTAGGCGCCGTCGGAGGCCGAGGTGGCCATCGAGGCGTAGGCCCGCAGAGCCGCGGAGACCTTCCGGTCACGGTTGGCCGGGGTGTAGGGCTTCTCGCGCTTCTCCTGGGCCACGCGACGCTCGTCGAGGACGATGTCGTCGACGTCGAGGGAGATCGAGCGGTTGGGGATGTCGATGGAGATCTGGTCGCCGTCCTCGACGAGCGCGATCAGGCCGCCGCCGGCCGCCTCCGGGGAGACGTGGCCGATAGAGAGCCCCGAGGTGCCGCCGGAGAAGCGTCCGTCGGTGATCAGCGCGCACTTCTGGCCCAGGCCACGGCCCTTGAGGAACGAGGTCGGATAGAGCATCTCCTGCATGCCCGGCCCGCCCTTCGGGCCCTCGTAGCGGATCACCACGACGTGGCCGGCCTCGACCTTCTTGCTGAGGATGCCGTCGACCGCGTCGTCCTGGGACTCGAAGACGATCGCGGTGCCGGTGAAGGTCAGGCACTCCTCGGGCACGCCGGCGGTCTTCACGACGCAGCCGTCGGGCGCGATGTTGCCGGACAGGATCGCCAGCCCGCCGTCGGCGGAGTAGGCGTGCTCGAAGTCGCGGATGCAGCCCTCGGCGGCGTCGGTGTCGAGGCTGGCCCAGAGGTTGTCGGTGGAGAACGCCTCGGTCGTACGCACCCCGCCCGGCGCGGCGAGGAAGAGGTCGAGCGCCTCCTGGCTGGGGTTCTCGGCGCGGATGTCCCAGGTGCCCAGCCACTCCTCGACGGTGGCGGAGTGGATGGTGTGGACGTCCTCGTTGAGCGCGCCACCGCGGCGCAGCTCGCCGAGCAGGGCAGGGATGCCGCCGGCTCGGTGGACGTCTTCCATGTGGTACTTCGGGCTGTTGGGGGCGACCTTGCTCAGGCACGGCACCCGGCGCGAGATCGCGTCGATGTCGTGGACGTTGAAGTCGAGCTCGGCCTCACGGGCCGCGGCGAGCAGGTGGAGCACGGTGTTGGTCGAGCCGCCCATGGCCACGTCGAGCGCGACCGCGTTCTCGAACGCGCTGCGGTTGGCGATGTTCCGCGGCAGGACGGACTCGTCGCCCTCCTCGTAGTAGCGGCGGCACAGCTCGACGATGGTGCGTCCCGCCTCCTCGAACAGCGCGCGCCGCTTGGCGTGGGTGGCGAGGGTCGACCCGTTGCCGGGCAGGCTCAGGCCGATGGCCTCGGTGAGGCAGTTCATCGAGTTGGCGGTGAACATGCCGGAACAGGAGCCACAGGTCGGGCAGGCGGAGCGCTCGATGACGCCGAGCTGCTCGTCGCTGACCGCCTCGTTGACCGAGAGCACCATCGCGTCGACCAGGTCGAGCTTGTCGTGGACGATCCCCTCGATGGCGGTCGTCTTGCCGGCCTCCATCGGGCCACCGGAGACGAAGACCACCGGGATGTTGAGGCGCAGGCTGGCCAGCAGCATGCCAGGGGTGATCTTGTCGCAGTTGGAGATGCACACGATCGCGTCGGCGCGGTGCGCCTCGACCATGTATTCGACCGCGTCTGCGATCAGCTCGCGGCTCGGCAGCGAGTAGAGCATCCCCGCATGGCCCATCGCGATCCCGTCGTCGACGGCGATCGTGTTGAACTCCTTGGCTACGCCCCCGGCTTCCTCGATCTTCTCGGCGACGATCTTGCCGAGGTCACGGAGGTGGACATGGCCGGGCACGAACTCGGTGAACGAGTTGGCGATCGCGATGATCGGCTTGCCGAAGTCGTCATCGGTCATGCCGGTCGCACGCCACAGCGCGCGTGCACCCGCCATGTTGCGGCCCGAGGTCGAGGTTGCGGAGCGAAGAGTGGGCATACCACAAGGCTAGACCCGGTGACGTACGTCTTTGCACACAGCGCCACGCGGTGGACGGTGATCGTCGGACCGCGCAGGCGCTCAGCGGAACGCCGGCGCCAGGCGGAGCGGGTGATCACCCCAACGGTCGAGGAGCTCCGTACGCAGCGACTCCACCCAGCTCACCAGCGGCCGCGGCCCGGGCAGCCCCGCAGCGAGTCCGAGGCGGGCGAGGGTCAGGGTCCGGCGTCCGGGCATCCGGTCGTCGTCGGCGAGGTGAGCGCTGTCGGCGTCCAGGGCGGCGGGAAGGAACCAGCTCACCGTGAGGATGCACCACAGCAACGTCGCCGCGTCCAGGTCGGCCGGGAACGTCGGCGGAGGGCCGTCGATGCCGTAGCTCGCGTCGAGATAGGCCTGGAGAGCGAGGGCCGAGATACCGTCCGGCACCTGCCACGCGCACCAGCACGACGGCCACGGCACGCGCAGATAGGCGGCCTCCCAGGCGCGGTGCCGGATCTCGGCGTGCTCGAAGTCGAGCAGCATGAGTCCGTCCGGACCGAGCAGGTTGTTGTCGGGACACGTGTCGCCGGGTGTCAGCGCGAGGTCCGGCCCCGTGCGCAGCGGGTCGAGCACGTCCTGGATCGCATCGGGGACGGCGTCCGCCCAGGGCAGTCCGTTCGTCGCGCAGAGCGTCGCGAGCGCAGGTCCGACCGCATCGAACACGCCGACGGTGGCATCGGTTGGTACGCCACCCGCCAGCGAGTCCCGGAAGACATCCAGCCGATCGGCCGTCCGCGCCTGCAGCTCGCCGACGGCCTGCGCCCACGCCAGGATCCGGTCGCGGCCGAGAGCAGCCTCGGACCCGAGCAGCGCGTCTGCGACGTCGGGTCCCCGACCGAGATCGGACATGACCACCACGGGCGGGTCCGCCCGCACTCCGATCAACCGCGGCGCGCGGACCCCGTCCGCCGCCTTCAGCCCGGCGGCCTCCCGCGACCAGGTCATCTCCTCCGGCTGGAGGTACTCCTTGACGATGAACGTCTCCGCGCCCGCCCGCACCCGGCGTACGACACTCCGACGGCTTCCGCCGAGCTCGGCCACCTGCTCGACCCGGTCCACCCCGAGAACCTCGGCCGCCACCTCGAGCGCATCAGCCATGCCGCGACGATAGCGGTCACACCTTCGCGGCCCTCACCACCATCACGTCGGGGATGTCGCGGAGGATCTCGCGCCAGGTCTCGCCGGCGTCGGCGGAGGCCCAGACGGAGCCGTTGCGGGCGCCGAAGTAGACACCGGCCACCTCGTGGTCGTCGGCGCACATCGCGTCGCGCATTACACCGACGTAGAAGTGGTCGGGCAGGCCCTTGTCGAGCGCCTCCCAGTGGTCGCCGGCGTCGCGGGAACGCCACACGATCGGCTTGGCCTCCGGTGGGTAGCGGGACTCGCCGGCGCCGATCGGGAAGGTGAAGATCGTGTCGGGCTCCTGCGGGTGGACCACCATCGCGAAGCCGAAGTCGGTGGGCAGGCCGTCGGCGATGGACTTCCAGGACTCGCCCTCGTCGTCGGAGCGGTAGACGCCGCCGTGGTTCTGCAGGTAGAGCCGCTCGGGGCGGGAGGCGTGGCGGGCGACCTTGTGGACGCACTGGCCGAACTCGGGATACTGCTGCCCCTCGGGCAGGAAGACCGCGATGATGCCGTTGTTGCGCGCCTCCCAGGTCTCGCCGCCGTCGCGGGTCTGGTAGACGCCGCCGGTCGAGATGGCAGCCGTCACCGAGTCGGGGTCGGTGGGGTGCGGCAGGATCGTGTGGAACGCCTGGCCGCCGAACCCCTCGTTCCACTCGGTGCGGTGCGGGTGGTCCCACAGGCCGCGGACGAGCTCGAAGGACGCGCCACCGTCACGGGACCGGAAGATCGCGCCGGGCTCGACACCGGCCCAGATCGTGCCTTCCGGCAGACCGGGCTGGAGCTGCCAGACCCGGGCCAGGCTCGCGTCGACGTCCTCCGGGAACGACATCGAGGTCTCGGTCCAGGTCTCGCCGCCGTCGGCGGACGTGCGCACCAGCGCACCCAGCCACAGCGAGGAGCATCCGGCGAGGATCCGCCCGGTCCCGGGCTCGATCATGGCGGAGTAGATCTCCTCCATGTCATGGTGCGGACCGGTGAACTCCCAGTCCTGGCGGGCGTCGTCAGAGCGCCCTATCCACAGACCCTTACGGGTCCCGACAAGCAGCTGCGTACCCATGTTTCCAGCATCCACCCGGTCGCGGTCTGTGGCCAGGAGATTTCGGCGAAAGAACGCCGAGGGAAAACATCCCGAGTCGGCGGTACCGAGAGGTCCGGATTCTTCGGCATGGGCGGCCCAGCCCCTAGCCTGAAGGCATGACCAGACCTGTTGCCTGGGAGACGTTCACCGCGATCCTCTTCGACCTCGACGGCGTGATCACGCCGACCGCGGTCGTGCACATGCGTGCGTGGGAGGAGATGTTCAACGCCTACCTGCAGGAGAAGAGTCCGGGGGCGCCGGCCTACACCGACCAGGACTACTTCGCGTACGTCGACGGCAAGCCGCGCTACGACGGCGTGCGTGACTTCCTCGCCTCCCGCGACATCACGCTCCCCGAGGGCACGCCGGCCGACCCGCCGGAGCTGGAGACCGTCTGTGGCCTCGGCAACCGGAAGAACAACGCCTTCAACATGGTGCTCGCGCGCGACGGCGTGGAGGCCTACCCCGGTTCGGTCGCCTTCCTGGACTATCTGGCCACGCTCGACGTCCGTCTGGGCGTGGTGTCGTCGTCCGTCAACGCGCCGACCGTGCTGAAGGCGGCCGGGCTGCTGGACCGGTTCGAGACGGTCGTGTCGGGAGCCGTCGCAGATGAGCAGGGACTGCCCGGCAAGCCTGCACCGGACACGTTTGTCTACGCCGGTAAGGTCCTCGGAGCCACTCCGAGCGAAGCCGTCGTTCTCGAGGACGCCGTCTCCGGGGTGCGCGCCGGCAAGGCAGGAGATTTCGCGCTCGTCGTCGGGGTGGATCGTGGCGCCGGCCACGACACCCTCACGGCTGCAGGTGCGGGCCTTGTCGTCTCCGATCTCGCAGAACTTGTCCCTGACCACCACAGCCCTGCTCGAGGAGCACAGCAGTGAAGACCAACGTCGGCCCGAACCCGATGGACCGGGCCCGTTACCCCATCGACCCGTGGCGGCTGGTGGAGACCAGCTACTCCCCCGACGATCTCGGCCTGACCGAGACGCTCTTCAGTGTCGCCAACGGCTATCTCGGCATGCGCGGCACCCCCGAGGAGGGGCGGCCGACCTACGCGCACGGCACCTTCATCAACGGGTTCCACGAGACCTGGCCGATCCGCCACGCCGAGAACGCCTACGGCTTCGCCAAGACCGGCCAGACCATCGTCAACGCCCCCGACGCCAAGATCATGAAGATCTACGTCGACGACGAGCCGCTGACCTTCGGCACCTCCGACCTGGAGGAGTACGAGCGGGTGCTCGACTTCCGTGAGGGCGTGCTGCGGCGGCATCTGGTGTGGCGTACGCCCTCGGGCAAGCGGGTCGCGATCAAGTCGACCCGGATGGTGTCGATGACCCAGCGCCACCTCTCGATCCAGACCCTGGAGATCACGATGCTGAGCGGCTCGGCGCCGATCGTGATCTCGTCCCAGCTGCTCAACCGGCAGGACGGCAAGGACGAGTACCACGTGCCGGCGGCCGCGCTCGGTGAGGGCATGGACCCGCGCAAGGCCTCCGCCTTCGACACCCGGGTCCTGCTGCCGCAGATGTCGGTTGCCGACGAGGAGCAGATGACCCTCGGCTACCGGTGCGCCAACTCCGGGATGACGATCGCGATCAGCGCCGCCCACCAGATCGACACCCCGGACCCGGTGGAGACGGTCGTACGTGCCGAGGACGACCTCGCCAAGACGGTCTTCCGGGTCGACGCCACCGAGGGCAGCACGCTGCGGATGCAGAAGACCGTGGCGTACCACACCTCGCGGGGTGTTCCGGTGCGCGAGCTGGCCGACCGCTGCGGACGTACGCTCGACCGGGCGATCCGCCTGGGCGTCGGCCACTTCGAGCGCGACCAGCGCACCTGGTACGACGAGTTCTGGTCGGCCGCCGACGTCGAGATCACGGCGTCGCGCGAGGACGACGCGGAGGACATCGCGGCGGCCCAGCAGGCGATCCGGTTCAACCTCTTCTCGCTCGCTCAGGCGACCGCCCGCACCGACGGTCTCGGCGTGCCCGCGAAGGGGGTCACCGGCTCCGGCTACGAGGGGCACTACTTCTGGGACACGGAGTGCTACGTCGTCCCCTTCCTCTGCTACACCCAGCCCGAGGTCGCCCGCAACGTGATGCACGCGCGCTCGGTGATGCTTCCCGCGGCCCGGCAGCGGGCGCTGGAGATGGCCGCCAAGGGCGCGCTGTTCGCGTGGCGCACCATCAACGGCCAGGAGGCCTCGGCCTACTACGCCGCGGGCACGGCCCAGGTGCACATCGACGCCGACATCGCCTTCGCGCTGATGAAGTACGTCTACGCGACCGGTGACACCGGCTACCTCGTCCGCGAGGGCGTCGACATCCTGGTCGAGACCGCGCGGATGTGGGCCGACCTCGGCTTCTGGCGCCACAACGGCGAGCCGTCCTTCCACATCCACGGCGTGACCGGGCCGGACGAATACACGACGGTGGTCAACAACAACCTGTTCACCAACGTGATGGCCCGCTACAACCTGGAGAAGGCCGTCGAGACCATGCAGATGCTCCGCACGGAGTATCCGCGTGAGTACGGGCAGGTCATGGGCCGGCTCGACGTCTCCCCCGAGGAGGTCGAGGAGTGGGGTCGCTGCGCGGCCGCGATGCACATCCCCTACGACGAGGGCCTGGGCATCCACCCGCAGGACGACAACTTCCTCGACCGCGAGGTGTGGGACCTGCCCAACACCCCCGACGAGGTACGCCCCCTGCTGCTCCACTACCACCCGCTGGTGATCTACCGGTTCCAGGTGCTCAAGCAGACCGACGTGGTGCTCGCCCTCTTCCAGCAGGGCAACCGGTTCACCGCCGAGGAGAAGCGGGCCGACTTCGAGTACTACGACCCGATCACCACCGGTGACTCCACGCTGTCCGCGGTCGTGCAGTCGATCATGGCGGCCGAGGTGGGCTACCAGGACGACGCTCTGCGCTACTTCTACGACGCGCTCTACGTCGACCTGCACAACATGCACGGCAACACCGTCGACGGGATGCACATCGCCTCCACCGGCGGCGTGTGGGGCGGGCTCGCGTTCGGCTTCGGCGGGATGCGCGACTACGACGGCAAGCTCTCCTTCGACCCTCGCCTGCCGGTCGAGTGGGGCTCGCTCATCTTCCGCGTCCAGTGGCACTCGACCCGGATGCAGGTCGCGGTCACCCGCGACCAGATCGTGTTCACCGTCGTGGACACCCCGGGCGAGGAGTTCGACATCCCGGTCAGCGTCCGCGGGGAGGAGTTCGTGGTCGCCAAGGGGTCGCCGGTCGTCGTGCCGCTCGCCGACCAGGGGCCGCGGATCGGCAAGCACCTCGACGAGGAGCCCCACGGTGGCGTACGGCCCGACGGGTCGCGGATCATCGCCACCGTGCCCACGCCCATCCCGCCGGAGATCTACGAACAGGACCACATCGAGCAGCACCCGATGGTCCCGCACGACGGCGCACGTGGGTCCGAGCGGCTCGCCGAGGAGGCCAACAAGGCCGCCAACCTGTCCAACATCTCGCAGACGGACTCCGCGCAGTAGCCGATCTTTACATGGTCCTAGACTGACCGGGTGGTTCAGCCCTTCTCACACGGTGGAGACTCTCTCCGGGCGAGGCTGGCCCACCCGGTCGTCCTGGTCCTGATCGGGATCGCGTCGGTCCAGGTCGGTGCGACGTTCGCCAAGTCGCTCTTCGACGAGGTCAGCCCGACGGCGATGGTGTGGCTGCGGCTGTCGATGTCCGCGCTGATCCTGCTGGCGATCACCCGGCCCCGGGTCCGCGGTCTGTCGCGACGCGACTGGCTGGTCGTGGTCGCCTTCGGGGCCTCGCTCGGGATGATGAACTGGGCGATCTACCAGTCCTTCGCCCGGCTGCCGATCGGGATCGCTGTCACCATCGAGTTCATCGGACCGCTCACGATCGCGCTGGTCACCTCGCGGCGGGCGCGCGACCTGGTCTGGGTCGCGCTGGCGGCGGCAGGGGTGGTGCTGCTCGGTCTCGAGCCCGGCCGGATCTCGGTCGTGGGCGTGCTGTTCGCGCTGCTCGCGGGGGTCTGCTGGGCTGCGTACATCGTGCTGTCGAAGGCGACCGGAGCGCGCTGGGAGGGGCTCGACGGGCTCGCCCTGGCCTCGACGGTCGCCGCGGTCGCGCTGACGCCTGCGGCGCTGGCGTACGCCGACGGGCTCGGGGCTCCGCACGTGTGGCTGGTCGGGCTGATGGTGGGCCTGATGTCGTCGGTGGTTCCCTACTCCCTCGACCTGGTCGCCCTGCGTTCGATCAAGCCGGGTCTCTACGCGATCCTGATGTCACTGGAGCCGGCCGCCGGTGCGCTGGCCGCGATCGTCGTCCTGCACGAGGGGCTCTCGGTCCTGCAGTGGCTGGCCATCGCGTGTGTCGTGGTCGCCTCGGCCGGAGCGACCCGCACCGGGAAGCCCGAGCATCACGTGCCGGCGGAGTCGACCCCGGCGTAGTGGGGTGTTTCACACAAGCGACATCAGAACGTCACTGACGTCGTACGTTCGGCTCACTACAGTTTGGTGACAACTCCCCCACCCTCATCCGGTTTCCCCGCCTGTCTCTGGAGTTGCTCCGTTGTCGACCATCACCGCCCCTGCGCCCACCACCGCCGTCGCCCAGATGGCCGCACTCTTCGCCGCGCGCACCGCCGGGCGAATGGTCGGCCCGTTCCTCCGACCGATCCAGCTGCTGCTCGCCTGGCCGGTGGCCTCGCAGCTCGTCGCCCGCCACAACGCCAAGGCCGCCGAGGAGGCGCTGCTGCTGCGGCGTGCCGAGCGTGAGGATGTCCAGCACTATCTCCAGCTGCTCGCATCGGAGAGAATGACCGCATGACGGTTCCCCGGGCGATGGCCGAGTCGACGGTCGCGTTCCGTGACGTGCTCTCCGACGACGGAACGCTGATCCGCGCCTGGACCAACGACCCCGAGGGTGTGATCGACGGTCCGACGGTGCTGCTCTGCAACGGTCTGGGTACCAGTCCGTGGAACTGGCCGGCCCTGCTGCACACCTCGTGCGGCGTACGCGTCGTCTCCTGGCAGCACCGCGGCACCTCTGGCTCGGCGCGCCCGAAGGACCTGGAGCAGACCACCTCGAGACACTTCGCCGAGGACGCGCTGTCGGTGATGGACGCCTTCGCGCTCCTCCGGCCGGTGGTGATGGGCTGGTCGATCGGAGTGAACACGGCGTTCGAGCTGGCCGCGGACCACCCCGAGCGGGTCGCCGGCATCTTCGGTGTCGCCGGTGTTCCCGGGGACACCTTCAAGTCGATGCTGGGGCCGTTGCCGCTGCCCGCCCCCGCGGCCGCGGTCGTGACCCGCACCGCCGCGAAGGTGCTGCGCCGCACCGGCTCGCTCATCACTCCCGTGGCGACCCGCCTCGAGCTCGGTCCCCGGGCGATCGAGATGTTCTCGAAGGCCGGCCTGATCGGCAAGGTCCCCGACCCCGAGCTGGCCGCGGCCGCTCTCGCCGAGTTCCTGACGACCCCGGTCGAGTGGTACTTCCACCTCGCGCTGCGCACCTCCCAGCGCCGCTCGGTCTCGCCGCGCCGGATCAAGGTGCCGGTCGTGCTGGTCGCCGGCACCCGGGACCTCATCGCCGGTGCGCGCCACATGTCCCGGGTCGCCGCCGGCCTCAGGAACGGCACCTTCGTCGAGCTCGACGGCACCCACTTCGTGCAGATGGAGCAGCCCGACCGCGTCCATCAGCTGCTGCTCGGTTTCCTCGCCCGGGTCGCCGAGCACCAGCGGGCCTGACCAGCGCCGAGACGTCACACCGGTCGGCCGAGACGTCAGGTGCGCAGCTGCGGCGAGCTGTAACACGTCGTTCGTAGGACTACTCGCCCTATCGGAACGACCGGATAGTCCTACGAACGACGTGTTACACGTGCGGCGCCGGCCAGATCTCGACCGACGTACGTGACGCCTCGGCCGACGGGAGCGCCTACTCGACCGACCGGAGGGACGCCTCGGCGGGGGTGATCATGGCTCGGCGGGCGGCTCGGCGCAGAGTGGCGAGGACAGCAGGGCCGAGGAGGGCGATCGCGACGGCGGTGGTGATCGCGCGCATCGTGTCCCAGCTGCTGGTCGAGGTGACCAGGGTGTAGCGCAGGAAGGTCGCCAGGTTCTCGCCGAACGCGGCGCCGGGCTCGTAGGAGAGGTTGCCGCTCGCACCCGGCACCGTGACCCCGGTGAGCAGCGGCCAGCCCTGCAGGTTGAGGAGGAGGCCGTAGGCGTAGGAGGCGAAGATCCCGTACGCCGCGAGCATCGCGACCTCCCACCGGCTGCTCGCGCGCGGGCCGCGCGGCAGGAGGCCGGCGCCCATCGCCACCCAGGCGGCGCCGAGCATCTGGTAGGGCAGCCAGGGGCCGACCCCGGCGGTGACGAGCGCGGCGACGAACAGGCTGGTGCAGCCGAGGACGAACCCGAAGGCGGGGCCGAAGACCCGGCCGCCCAGGATGAGCATGAAGAAGACCAGCTCCACGCCACCGGTGCCGGCGGAGATGGCCCGCAGCACGGCCTCGATCGCACTCAGGACGCCGAGCAGCGCGATCATCCGGGTGTCGATCCCGCCCGCCGCGAGCTCGCTGAGTAGCACCACCAGCATCAGCGGGAGCAGCGCGAGGAAGACGAACGGCGGCTGCACCCGCTCGTAGCCGTGGAGCAGCAGCGGCCACGCGAACATCATCAGCCCGGCCGCCGAGATGATCGCGAGCAGGAGGGCCGTGCGCGGCGAGAACCGGATCATCCCTCCCCCACCGCCTCGACGATCTCGCGTACGTGGAGCCAGCCCGGGCCGAAGACCTTGCTCACCTGGGGCGCGAACGCGGGCGACTCGGCGGTGACGCTGCGTACGTCGCCGGCGGAGACCACCTCGCCGTCGGCGAGCACCACCACGTCGTCGGCCGCCTCGGCGACGAACTCGACGTCGTGGGTCGCGACCAGGACCGCCTTGCCGGCTCCGGTGAGGTCGCGAAGAATCTCGGCCAGGGCGTGCTTGGCGGCATAGTCGAGGCCGCGGGTGGGCTCGTCGAGGAGCACGACGGGCGGGTCGGCGCTCAGGATCAGCGCCAGTGCCAGGGCGAGGCGCTGGCCCTCGGAGAGGTCGCGCGGGTGCTGGTCGTCGGGGATGCCCGGGACGAGGCTGTCCAGGATCTCCCTGGTCCGCGGGCCGCCGGCGTCGCACTCCTCGGCCACCGTCTCCAGGTAGAGCAGGTCGGCCGCGGTCTGCGGCAGCAGCCCGACCAGGGTGCGCCGCGCCTCGGGGCCGAGGGCCGCCGGGTCCTTGCCGCCGACGTCCACCGACCCGGCCAGGCGCTTCTGGGTGCCCTGCAGCGTCCACAGCAGCGTCGACTTGCCCGAGCCGTTGCGCCCCATCAGCGCCGTCACCCGCCCGGCGGGCAGGTCGATCGAGACGTCGTGCAGGACCGGCGTACGTCCTCGGGTGACGGTGAGGCCGGAACTTCTCAGGCTTTTCCTGCACTTCTCTGGTGTTGCATTGCCAGAGAAGTGCAGGGATACCCGGTCAACCGGGTATCCCAACGCCTTCGCCCGCCGCCTAGCATCCCGCACCGTGAGCGGCAGCGGCGACCACCCGAGCTCACGCCCGAGCTCGACGAGCGGCGGCACGACGGGCGAGTCCTCGAGGATGTCGGCGGGCTCGCCGACCGCGACGGAGCCGTCGCCGACGAGGAGCGCGATCCGGTCGGCGAACGGTACGACGCGCTCGAGGCGGTGCTCGGCGAGGACGACGGAGGTGCCGAGGTCGTGCACCAGCCGGGTGATGGTGGCCAGGACGTCCTCGGCGGCGGTGGGGTCGAGCGCGGAGGTCGGCTCGTCGAGCACGACGACCCGCGGGTGGGTGGTGAGGACGGAGCCGATCGCGACGCGCTGCTGCTGCCCGCCGGAGAGCGTACGCAGCGACCGCTGCCGCAGCTCGGCGATCCCGAGCAGGTCGAGGGTCTCCTCGACCCGGCGCCGCATGGTCGCGGGCGGGAGGCCGAGCTGCTCCATGCCGTAGGCGAGCTCCTCCTCGACCGTGTCGGTGACGAAGCCGGCCACCGGGTCCTGCCCGACGTAGCCGATGATCCCGGCGCGCTCGCGCGGCGGCGTACGGATGATCGAGGTGCCGTCCAGCAGCAGGTCGCCGTCCAGAACACCGCCGGAGAACCGCGGCACCAGGCCGGCGAGCACGCCGAGCAGGGTCGACTTGCCGGAGCCGGTGGGGCCGGAGACGAGCAGCAGCTCGCCCTCCTCGACGGTGAGGTCGACGTCCTTGAGCACGTGCTCGGAGGAGTCGGGCGGGGTGAAGGTGATCCCTCGCAGCTCGATCATGCGACTGCCTCCTCGTGGACGAGCGATGACGCCGGAACCGGCGCGGCGACGGCCGGGACCAGCCCGACCAGCACCCCAGCCATGGCGGTCAGCGTGACCGGCGGGACGGTGCTCACGCCCGGGAAGGCCACCGGCACCTGGGAGCGGGCGACCCACCAGCCGACGGCCACGACGAGCACACCGCTCAGCGCCACCACGACCTCCGGCCAGCGCCACCGGTCGGCCCGGTAGACGGTGCGCGTCACCCGCCGGCCGGCGAGCGCCAGCCCACCGGCAGCGGCTGCGACGCCGAGCACGAGCATGGTCCCCGCCAGCCAGCCGGGGGTGGTGCCGTCGAGCACCGCGTAGACGCCGACGCAGAGCCCGACGAGCGAGACCAGCATGAGCGCCGAGGTGAGGCGCCGGGTGGCGACCGGGACCCCGGCCGTACGTCCGTAGCCACGCGTGTCCATCCCCGCCGCCAGCGCCATCGAGCGCTCGAGCGCGTCCTCGAGCACCGGGACCAGGAAGCGGCGCAGCCGCTTGACCCTCCCGGTCGCGCCGGCGCGCAGCCGCTGGGCGGCGCGGACACGCTGCACCGACTCGGCCAGCTGGGGCAGCACCGTCACCGCGACCACGACGGCGGTGCCGATCTCGTAGAGCGCCGGCGGCAGCGACCGCAGCAGCCGCTTCGGGTTCGCCAACGCGTTGGCCGCGCCGACGCAGATCACGATCACGCCGAGCCGCATCCCGTCGTAGAGGCCGGCCAGCAGCGCCTCCCGGGTGAGCGGCCCGAGCAACCTGATCCCGAGCACCCAGTCCGGGAGCGGGATCTCGGGCAGGTCGACGAGCACGTGGCCGGGCACCGCCCCCAGGAGCACCCGGAAGAGCACCCGCGTCGCGACGATGAACAGCGCGAGGCCGACGTAGAGCCGGAACGCCTTCGCCCACGGCTGCTCGCCGCGACGGGCAGCCACCACGACCGAGACCACTCCCACCAGGAGCAGGAGCAGCAGCGGATTGGTGGTGAAGGACGCGTACGCAGCCAGCCCGATCGCCCACACCCACCAGGCGACGGGGTGCAGATCACGGGGCAGGCGCGCGATCGTGGCCGTGCGGACCATGGTGCTCATCGACGGCGCCACCAGACGACACCGGCGACGGAGAAGAGGGCGAGGATCCCGGCCGGAGCGACCCAGGCGGGCAGCTGCTCGGGCTCGGCGGACGGTCGAGAGTCCGAGTCCTCCGGAAATAACTCCGGCGACGGACTCGAGGGCGCCCCCACAGCATCCCCGAGCACCGTCGCCGGAGCGGTAACGACATCGTCGTCTATCCACGTGAACGCAACACCCTGCCCTGAGGTCACGCTGATTTCGGTAACATTTCTGGAGGCATAGCTCCAGGCCCCGGAATCGTCGGTGACCCACAGCGACCAGTACGCGTCGGCGGGCGGCATCTGGGCGCAGCCGGCCGTCTTCGGCCGGCCGTCGATGCGGCACACGACGCTGGGCATCGAGGTCACATAGGTCAGCGGATGACCGGCCTTCTCGAACAGGTCGGCGCCGGTGTCACCCTCGTCGGGCCGGACGCAGGTGACCTCCGGCTCCCCGCCCAGCGCGTTGGGCTCGACCACGACGGTGACGCCGTCGCACGCCTCGGCGGCAGAAGCCGAGGCCGGGGCGACGACGGGTGCGGTGGCCCCGGCGAGGATCGCCAGGGCCACCAGAGCGGACCGTAGGCTCAGCACGAGCTCTTCGTGGTCGCGTCCTTGGGCAGGAAGACGAGGGACGGGAGCGCCTGGGCGGCCGCGAGGCGGTACATCCCCTCGGACTCCTTGGTCAGGCCCTTGGTGTTGCCCTCCTCCAGCGCGGCGTCGTCGTAGGCCACCGCGCCGGCGTCCTCGCCGCAGGTCACGACGTGCTCGGCGACCCAGGTCGCCGCCTTCTCGGCGGAGTCGGTCTCACCCGCGCGCCCGAATGCCCACCCGGCCAGGCCGGTGGTGTTGGAGTTGGCGATGTTGCCGGTGGCCGCCTTGAAAGAGCCGTCCTCGGCCTGGGTCTCCTTGAGCCACGCCACGCCGGCCTTGACGGCCTTCTCCGCCTCCGGGGACGCCACGCCCGAGAGCGCGATCAGGGCGAACGCGGTGGCGTCGGCGTCCGGCACGGCCTTCGGGTCGGCGTCGCAGGTCTGGTCGGCGGCCGCGGGGTCGGCCGCGAAGGTGACCCGGAACCAGCCCTCCTCGCACTGCTGCCCGGCCAGGAACTCCGTCGCGGCCGCGGCCTTCGTGCTCTCGGCGTTGTTGAGGGCCCACACGGCGTACGACTGGCCGATGGTGTTGGAGTAGTCGGCCGCCTTCTTGTTCTTGGGGTCGAGCTTGTCGGCGATGCGGCCGTTCTCGGCGACCGTGCCCTCGAGCTGCTTCAGCAGGCCGGGGTCGGAGGCGTCGATGTTCTGCTGGAGGACGAGCGCCTTCGCGGTGGCGCCGGCCGAGGTGATCGTGCCGAAGCCGGGCGAGGTGTAGGCCTTCTTGTTCTTCATCACGGCCGCGGCGATCGTGGCGATCTCCTCGTCGTAGCCACCGACCTCGGCCAGCGCGATCCCGATGTCGGCGCTGAGCCCGAAGTCGTCGGTGCCGTACTGCGCGTTGCGGGCCACGCCCTTCGGCGCCTGGGCGACGAGCCAGTCGGCCACCGAGGTCGACACCTTCGCGTCGTAGGTGGGCTTCTCCCCCTCCTCGACGGTCTTCTCGCCGCAGCCGGCGAGCGAGGTGAGGGCGAGGGCGGCGGCGATGCCGCCGAGGACGGTCTTCTTCATGGTTCCTTCCGCGCTGTTCGTCGGGAAGGCCCAGGGCCGACCCGCTGCTTTCCACGACAGCGTCAGGTCAGTACGCGTCCGTCGGCAGGTGCTCCGGCTCGCTCGGGACACCCCCTCGATGTCCCGGGCCTACGGTTGCGGGTCAGCGCCGGGCTTGGACCGGCTTCCCCCACCACGGCGTGTGTTGATTGAGAGGGGGCCATCTTATGACGCGCACGCGCTGCTTGCGGGATCGCCGACGAGCAGTCACTCTGTCCCCATGCGCCACAGGATTCTCGGCCTTGTCGCAGTGTCGATCTCGGCCACCCTTCTCGCCCTCTGCCCGACCACGACGGCCGTCGCGGAACCGGCTCGGACATCGGTCACGTACGCCGATCTGGTCGCCATGTTCGGCGACAAGGTCGGGAACAGGAAGACCGTCGAGACCGGGCTGCCGACCCTCAACCGCGCCATGGACGAGGCCCGGATCACCACCCCCTACCGGCAGGCGGCCTATCTGGCCACGCTCGCCAACGAGAGCTCCTTCCACCACGACGCCAAGGGCCCCCACGACAAGCGGAAGTACGCCGGCCGCGGCTACATCCAGCTGACCGGTGAGGCCAACTACACCGACGCCGGCGCCTACTTCGGGATCGACCTGCGCCGCCGCCCCGAGCTGGCTCGGTCGCTGGACCACAGCGCGCCGATCTCACGGTGGTACTGGACCGTCGCCCGCGACATCAACCCGCTCGCCGACGCCCTCGACATGGGCCGGGTCAACGCCGCGGTCGGCTACCCCTACGACAGGTCCGAGGACGCCGAGCGCTGCCGCGACTTCAAGGCCGCGCTGAAGCACCTCAACGGGTCCGTCCCCAAGGGCATCGACTGCACCCGCCCGAAGCCGAAGAAGGCAGACGGCCAGGACGGCGCCGCGGACGCCTCCTAGCAGACCGCCGTCGAGCAGCCGTACGTCACTTCTTGCTGTTGCGCTTGTCGCTGACCGCGATCGCCGAGGTGCCCTCGTCCTTGAGCTCGAAGAGATCGATCGCCTTGATGAGCTTGGTCCAGGTGGCGTACCCGTAGTTGCGCGGGTCCTCGGAGGACTGGTTGCGGATGCGGGACACGACCGTGCCGACCAGTGCCCAGCCGTCGTCGTCGGCGGCCGCGGCGATGGAGTTGCGCAGCAGCTGGATCAGCCGGGCGTTGCGCTTCAGCTGCTGCCCTGTCGTCGCCGAGGACGGCTTGCGGGCGGGCGTGGCGCCGGCCTCGGCGTCGGTGTCGGTCTCCTCCTCGGAGCCGCCGAGCTTCTCCACCACGGTGAACCGGGTGCAGGCGCTCTTGAACGGCGCCGGTGTCTTCTCCCGGCCGTAGCCGTAGACCGCGCGCCCCTTCTCCCGCAGGTAGTGCACCAGCGGCGTGAAGTCGGAGTCGGAGGAGACCAGCGCGAACGCGTCCGGGATCGCCGCGTGCAGCAGCTCGACGGCGTCGATGGCGAGCGCCATGTCGGAGGCGTTCTTGTGGGTGGTGAGGTCGAACTGCTGCATCGGCCGGATCGCGGCGTCGTGCAGCTCCTCGATCCAGCCCTTGAGCTCGGGCTTCGTCCAGTTGCCGTAGGCCCGCCGGATCGTCACCTCGCCGTACTCGGCCAGGTCGTTGAGGATCGCGTCGATCTTGGCCGCGGGCGCGTTGTCGGCGTCGATGAGCAGGGCGATGCGGAAGGGCTCGGTCACGCCGGACAGTCTGCCAGTACGACCCGCCGCCGAGTCGGCTCATCCTGACCAAAACCACCGCCGAGTCGGCGCGTCATGACGCGCCGACTCGGCGGATGGTGGTCAGTTCGAGCCGTCTCGACAGAGCCTCAGGCGAGCTTCTCCAGGATCAGCTCACGGACACGCTTGGCGTCGGCCTTGCCGCCGGTCGCCTTCATGACCGCACCGATGAGCGCACCGGCCGCGGCCTGGTTGCCGCCTCGGATCTTCTCCGCGACCGCGGGCTGGGCGTCGATCGCTTCGTCGACGGCCGCACCGAGCGCGCCGTCGTCGGAGACGACGGCGAGGCCGCGGGCGTCGATGATCTCGGCGACCGAGCCCTCACCAGCCAAGAGCCCCTCGAAGACCTGGCGGGCGAGCTTGTCGGTCAGCGAACCGCCGTCGACCAGCTTCTGCACCTCGGCGACCTGGGCCGGGGTGACCCCGACCTCGGCCAGCTCGACACCGCGGTCGTTGGCGGCACGGGACAGCTCGGCCATCCACCACTTGCGCGCGGCCTGGGCGGAGGCACCCTCGGCGACGGTCGCCTCGATCAGCGTCAGCGCACCGGCGGCCCAGACATCACGCATCTCCAGGTCGGAGTAGCCCCACTCGGCCTGCAGCCGCGCCCGCTTCTCGGCCGGCGGCTCGGGCAGCGTGGCGCGCAGCTCCTCGACCCACTCGCGACTCGGCGCGACCGGGACGAGGTCCGGCTCGGGGAAGTAGCGGTAGTCGTCGGCGTCCGACTTCGGGCGCCCGGCCGAGGTGGTGCCGGTGTCCTCGTGGAAGTGGCGGGTCTCCTGGAAGATCGCCTCCCCCGCGTCGAGGATCCCGGCGTGGCGCGACATCTCGAAACGTACGGCACGCTCGACCGAGCGCAGCGAGTTCACGTTCTTCGTCTCGGTGCGGGTGCCGAGCTTGTCGGAGCCCTTCGGGGACAGCGACAGGTTCACGTCGCAGCGCATCGAGCCCTGGTCCATGCGTACGTCGGAGACCCCCAGGCCCAGCAGGATCTCGCGGAGCGCGGCGACGTAGGCCTTGGCCACGAGCGGCGCCTTGGCACCGGTGCCGAGGATCGGTCGGGTGACGATCTCGATCAGCGGGATGCCCGCACGGTTGTAGTCGACCAGCGAGTAGTCGGCGCCGTGGATGCGACCGGTCGCGCCACCGATGTGGGTGGTCTTGCCGGTGTCCTCCTCCATGTGGGCGCGCTCGATCTCGACCCGGAAGGTCTCTCCCTCGACCTCGACGTCGAGGTAGCCGTCGTAGACGATCGGCTCGTCGTACTGCGAGGTCTGGAAGTTCTTCGGCATGTCCGGGTAGAAGTAGTTCTTCCGGGCGAACCGGCACCACTCCGCGATCGACCCGTTGAGCGCGAGCCCGATCCGGATCGCCGACTCCACGGCCTTGGCGTTCACGACCGGCATCGAGCCGGGCAGGCCGAGGCAGGTCGGGCAGACCTGCGAGTTCGGCTCGCCGCCGAAGGTCGCGGGACAGCCGCAGAACATCTTGGTGTTGGTGTTGAGCTCGACGTGCACCTCGAGCCCGAAGGCCGGGTCGTAGCGCTCCAGCACCTCGTCGAACGGGACGAGAGTCTCCGTCATCGGGCCACCTCCAGCTTGTCGATCGAGAGCACCGGACCGATGGCGCCCTCGAGCGCGGCACCGACGCGGTAGAGACGGGCGTCCTCCAGGACCGGCGCCAGCAGCTGTACGCCGACGGGCAGCCCGTCCACGTCGGAGACACCGGCCGGGACGGAGATGCCGGGCGTGCCGGCCAGGTTGGCCGGGATGGTGGCCAGGTCCTGCATGTACATCGCGAGCGGGTCGTCGAGCTTCGCGCCCAGCGGGAACGCGGTCGACGGCGACGTCGGCGAGACCAGCACGTCGACCTGCTCGAAGGCCTTCTTGAAGTCCTCGATGATCAGCGTGCGGATCTTCTGCGCCTGACCGTAGTAGGCGTCGTAGTAGCCGCTGCTCAGCGCGTAGGTTCCGAGGATGATGCGGCGCTTGACCTCGTCGCCGAAGCCGGCGTCGCGGGACGCCTTCATCACGTCCTCGGCGCTCGGGTCGCCGTCCGGGGTGACCCGCAGCCCGTAGCGCATGGCGTCGAACTTGGCCAGGTTGGAGGAGCACTCCGCCGGCAGGATCAGGTAGTAGGCCGCCATCGCGTGCTGGAAGCTCGGGGTGGAGACCTCGACGACGTCGGCACCCAGCTTGGTGAGGATGTCGACCGACTCGTTGAACTTGGCCATCACGTCGGGCGCCCAGCCCTCGCCCGCCAACTCCTTGATGACGCCGACCTTGACGCCCTTCAGGTCGCCGGTCCCGCCCGCGCGGGCGGCGTCGACGAGCCCGGTCACCGGGGTCGTGGTGGAGGTCGAGTCGAGCGGGTCGTGACCGCCGATGAGCTCGTGCAGGAGCGCCGAGTCGAGCACGGTGCGGGTCACCGGACCGACCTGGTCCAGCGAGTTGGCCAGGGCGACCAGGCCGTAGCGGGAGACCGAGCCGTAGGTCGGCTTCACGCCGACGGTGCCGGTGACGGCACCCGGCTGACGGATCGAGCCACCGGTGTCGGTGCCGAGCGCGAGCGGCGCCTCGAAGGCGGCGACGGCCGCGGCCGAGCCACCGCCGGAGCCGCCGGGGATCCGGTCGAGCTTCCACGGGTTCTTCGTGGGGCCGTAGGCCGAGTGCTCGGTGGAGGAGCCCATCGCGAACTCGTCCATGTTGGTCTTGCCGAGGATCGGCAGACCGGCGTTCTTGATCTTCTTGACCACGGTCGCGTCGTAGGGCGGGACCCAGCCCTCGAGGATCTTGGAGCCGCAGGTCGTCGGCAGGCCGGTGGTGGTCAGCACGTCCTTGACCGCGATCGGTACGCCGTCGAGAGCATGCAGCGCGTCACCGTTGGCCCGGCGCGCGTCGGAGGCGGCGGCCTGGGACAGCGCACCCTCGGCGTCGATGTGCAGGAAGGCGTGGACGTCACCGTCGACCGCGGCGATGCGGTCGAGGTGGGCCTGGGTCAGCTCGACGGAGGTGGTCTCGCCGGCGGCGAGGGCGTCGGCCAGCTGCGCGGCCGTCTTCAGGATCAGCTCGCTCACTGCTCGTCCCCCAGGATCCGCGGCACCGCGAAGCGCTGCTCCTCGACGCTCGGCGCACCGGAGAGCGCCTGCTCCGGCGTCAGGCACGGAGTCACGACGTCCTCACGGAAGACGTTGGTCAGCGGAAGCGGGTGGGAGGTGGCAGGCACGTCGTCGCCGGCAAGCCCCTGGATCGAGGCGACGGACTCGAGGATCACCTGCAGCTGAGGGGCAAGGTGATCGAGCTCGGCGTCGCTGAGGTCGATGCGGGCGAGGTCGGCCAGGTGCGCGACCTCGTCGCGGGTGATTTCTGGCATGCGCACATCCTAGGCGGCACGACGCCCAACTCTCACCTCGGTAAGGCCCGCGTCGGGCGGGAGGTCGACGCACATACAACCGATCGGTGGCCCCACCGCGTCCTCAACCCTGACAATCGGCTCGAGAGATCGGATGGATCGATGGCGAGACCGCCAACCCAGGAGCAGTTCGACGAGTTCGCCCAGGTCGCCTGGCCGCGGCTCTATCGCTCTGCCTACCTGCTCGTCGGGGACCACGCCAGTGCGGAGGACCTGGTCCAGACCGCACTGGCCAAGACCTTCGGAAACTGGGGCAGGGTGCGGACGCTCGAGGCCGCACCCGCCTACGCACGGCAGGTGCTGTTCAACACCGCGATGAGCTGGTTCCGGAAGGCTTCGTGGAACCGCGAGCAGCCCACCGAGGTGCTTCCCGACCTCGGTCAGGACAGCGACCCCACCACCCGCTCGGTGCTGCTCGACGCGGTCGCCGCACTGCCTCCGCGCCAGCGCGCCGTCGTGGTCCTCCGCTTCTACGAGGACCTCGATGTACGCCGCACCGCGGCCCTACTCGGCTGCTCGGAGGGCACGGTGAAGAGCCAGACCTCCTTCGCCCTCGACAAGCTCCGCACCATCCTCGGCGACCCGACTCTCACCCTGGAGGTGACCCAGTGACCGACAACGACCTGCGCACGCTGCTGCGCGATGCCGCCGACGAGGTGTCCGTTCCCCGTCTGGCCACCGACGAACTCCATCTCCGCGTCCGAGCCGTCCGCCGGCGCCGCCGGGCCCGCTGGGCCGCTGGCGCGGCGGCCCTGGCGATTGCCGGCGCGCTCGGGACGTACGCCCTGAGCGGGACGCTCGGCGGCGACGAGCCGCACATCGCCGCCGCCGAGGGGGACCCGCGGGGGTGGGCGGTCGCCGAGGGCGGCAGCGTCCACTTCGGCGACGGGAGCGTGGTGACGTACGGCGGGACGGTGAACGACCTGCGCTACACCTCCGTCGGCCTGCTGGCCCGGAGCACGCAGTCCAACGCGCGTCTCTCGCTGATCACGACGGCCGGCGTACAACCGCTCGACCTCGGTGACGTGAGCGACCGGCTGATCGGCACCGACCCCGACTCGCCCTATGTCTCCTGGACCGTCGAGGGCGGCGACGGCTGGCTGGTGCGCGTCATCGACCTCGTCACCGGCGAGAAGGTGGCCGACGTCCCGATCTCCGGGAAGTACACCTGGGCGGGCTGGAAGACACCGCCGGTCGCGGTCGACGGCGAGCACGCCTATGTCGCTCTCGACGACCGCACGCTCGACGTCGAGTGGCGTGCCGGGAAGGTCTCGACCGCGAAGGGGCTCCCGGGCAGCTACACCACCGAGGTGCTCAACGGCCGCGCGGTGACCCAGGATGCGACCGGCGAGACCCAGAGGGTGGTCGAGGTGGCCACGGGTCAGGTGCTCCTGACCACTCGCTCCACCGAATTCCCCGACGACCTGATCAGACTCAAGCTCTCGCCCGACGGCACCCACGCCTTGGCGGCCCCCTACTCGACGTGCGACGAGCACGACAACTGCCGCTATGACACCCCAACCGCGCCGATCCACGACCTCGGCCAGGGCACCGAGACCGCCGTCGAGCTCGGCGACCACATCGGCTGGGCCCCTGGGGGGCAGCTGATCCGGGCGTCCGGGACGAAGGTGGAGATATGCGATCAGGTCGGCAAGGAGTGCGCCGATACGCCGGTCACCTTGAAGAAGCGCGCCGACACGATCAGCGGGACGATGAACCAGTCCTGACGCTCGCCGGCTACTGCGTCTTGTTCGGTCCCCCACCGTTGGACGGCTTGCCGGTCGGCCTGCCCGGCGAGCCGGGCTGATCGGTGGCGGCCTGGGTCGGGTCGGTCCCGCGGGTGGGGCTGGTCGACGGGGTCGGCGCTGCGGTGCGGGTCGGCCGGGCGCTGGCGGTGGCGCCGACCTGGCTCGGCGTGGCCGCCGGAGCCTGGGTCGGGTCGTCGGCCGGCTCACCTCCCGTCTCGGGGTCCGGGTCCGCGCTGTGCGAGGGCGAGGGCTCGTCGTGCCCGGTCCGCGTCTTCTTCTCCAGGGCACCGTGCACGTCGCCGACCTCGGGTACGTCCGGGCTGCCCACCGGCGCGGCGAGCGCGACGAGTCCGGCGAGCATCACCGCGGAGAAGGCCAGCACCAGTCCCCCGCGCCGGGCAGCGGGCGCAGCGGCGGCGCTCCACGCCCAGATCCGCTCCCGGCGGCGACGCAGGTCGGCGGGCAGGTCGCTGCGGATCGCGGCCCAGCTGTTGATCGGCGCCAACGCGTACCCGATCCCCTGGAAGGCGAGCAAGGCCGCGACGGCGACCCCGGTCGCCCCGCCGCTCACTGCGACCACGAGCGCCAGGACCAGGCAGACCGCGGCCGCGACGGTCTCGACCAGGTTGCCCCGGACCACGTCACGCACCCGCGGCTGCCCCTTGATCTTCGGCGTACGCAGGAAGGTGCCCTCACGCGAGACCAGGCCGAGCCAGGAGGCCCGCGCGACGGTCACCCCGAGCGCCAGCCACAGCCCGAAGGCGCCGATCGCGTCACCCCAGGAGGCCCCGCCGCGGAGCCGGACCAGAGCGATCGAGCGGGCCGCACCGAAGAGCACCAGCGCGACGGTGGCGAACAGGAGGAGCCCGGAGACGCGGCGTACGACCAGTCCGCCACCGAGCGTCAGGTCGAGGGCGCCGGTGACCAGGAAGAAGGTGAACAGCCCCCCGGCGAGGTCACCGAACCACTGCAGCCCGCCGACGAGATAGGCCCAGCGCTGCGCCAGGTTCATCTGGTTGTCCTCGGTGCGGCGCCCGGGCAGCAGCGAGCGCCAGTGCATGCGCAGGATCTGGATGCCGCCGAAGCACCACCGGAACCGCTGCTTCTTGAGCGTCTCGAAGGTCAGCGGCATCACCCCGTGACCGTAGGAGCGGTCGACGTGCATGCCGTTGTAGCCCATCTTCAGCAGCCGCAGCGACAGCTCGGCGTCCTCGGTGATGCACCACTCGTCCCAGCCGCCGGACCGGATCAGGGCGGAGGCCCGGATCAGCCCCATGGTGCCGCCGAAGATGGCGCCGTTGCGCTCGTTGCGCGAGACCTGGCTGACGTCGAAGAAGTAGCCGTAGGAGTGGTAGAGACGGCGGAAGTAGGGCGAGACGTCCCAGTCCCGGTAGTCCTGGGGCGTCTGCACGAACGCCACCGAATCATCGGTGAACAGCGGGGCGTTGTGAGCCAGGAAGTCCGGGGCGACGTGGTAGTCGGCGTCGACGATCCCGACGACCTCGGTGCGCGGGTTCATCCTGGTCAGCGCGTAGTTGAGCGCTCCGGACTTGAAGCCCGGCCAGTTGGCCAGATGGATGAAGGTGAGCCCGTCGTACTGCTCGCAGAACTCCTGCACCGGCCGCCACAGCGCCGGGTCGTCGGTGTTGTTGTCGATGACCAGGATCTCGTACGCGTCGTAGTCCAGCTCGAGCATCCGCTGGAGCGTCTCGATGACCATCTCGGGCGGCTCGTTGTGGGTCGGGACGTGCAGGCTGACGAACGGGTGGCGCCAACCCGGGTGGTGCTCACCGCGTGTCGGCCACCCGCGCCAGCGGCGCCGGGCGAGCACGTCGACCATCTCCCACAGGTAGCCCACGCCGATCAGGAAGACGAAGACCTCCAGCAGCCACAGCAGGCCGGACAGCGTCGTCGTCCACGCGCCGGGATGGACGATCACCGTCCACAGGCCCACGTAGGTCAGGTAGATCAGCCCCACGTCGATGGTGAGCGCCCAGGCCACCAGACCGCGTACGTCCCAGTCCCGTGCCGCGGGGAGCCAGGCCAGCAGCGAGGCACCGAGGACGGTGCCCTCGATCGCGGCCCGGGTCGCGTCCTGACCGATCAGCAGGCCGGCCCCGAAGGCGATCAGCGCGGTGACGACCGCCGCGAGGATCGCGGTGGCCGTGGAGAGCGAGCCGGAACGCGGCGTACGGATCGTGAACAGCACCACGGTCGCCGGGACCAGCAGGACCGCGGCGACCGTGAGGAGTGGGGGGAGGGCGTCGAGCACGGCCCCACACTATGGGGGGTATTTCCTAACCGAGTCCAGTCGGGCCGGCCTCCAGCAGGACCTTGAACGCCGCCTCGTCGAGGATCGGGAGGCCGAGCTCCTCGGCCTTGGCGGCCTTGGAACCGGCGTTCTCGCCGACCACGACGTAGTCGGTCTTCTTGGAGACCGAGCCCGCGGCCTTGCCTCCCCGGCTGATGATCGCCTCCTTGGCGCCGTCGCGGGAGAAGTCCTCCAGCGACCCGGTGACGACGACGGTCAGGCCCTCGAGGGTGCGGGCGACCGACTCGTCGCGCTCGTCGGCGAGGGAGACCCCGGCCGCGCGCCACTTGTCCACGATCTCCTGGTGCCAGTCGACCTGGCGCCACTCGACGATGGCCTCGGCGATGATCCCGCCGACACCTTCCGTGGCGGCGAGCTCCTCCTGGGAGGCCGCCCAGATCGCGTCGAGGGAGCCGAACTCGGTGGCCAGCGCACGGGCAGCGGACGGGCCGACGTGGCGGATCGACAGCGCGACCAGCACCCGCCACAGCGGGACCTGCTTGCGCTCCTCGAGGTTGCGCAGCAGACCGAGGGCGTTGGCGTTGAGGACCCGGTCGCCGGCGCCGGCCTCCTTCTCGGCCTTCTTCGCCGCGCGGGTGAAGAACGTCGTGGTGGCCAGGCCGGCCTCGTCGAGGTCGAAGATGTCGCCCTCGTTGGTGATCACCCCGGCGGCGAGCAGCGCGTCGGCCGCCTCGTAGCCCATCCCCTCGATGTCGAAGGCGCCCCGCCCGGAGGCGAAGAAGACCCGCTCCCGCACCTGCGCCGGGCAGCCGCGGTGGTTGGGGCAGCGCAGGTCCTTGTCGCCCTCCTTCTGCTCGGCGAGCGTGGTGCCGCACGCGGGGCACTCGGTGGGCATCACCCACTCCGGCAGCCCCTCGGGTCGCAGCGGCAGCACCGGGCCGAGGATCTCGGGGATGACGTCGCCGGCCTTGCGGAGGATGACGGTGTCGCCGGGGCGTACGTCCTTCCGCTTCACCTCGTGGGCGTTGTGCAGCGTCGCCCGCTCGACGGTCGAGCCGGCGACCTTCGTCGGCTCCATGACACCGAAAGGCGTGACCCGGCCGGTGCGGCCGACGCCGACGTCGATCGCGAGCAGCTTGGCGTTGACCTCCTCCGGCGGGTACTTGTAGGCGATCGCCCACCGCGGCGCCCGGCTGGTCGAGCCGAGACGGCGCTGCAGCGAGATGTCGTCGACCTTGATCACGACGCCGTCGATCTCGTGCTCGGTGACGTCGTGGCGGTGCTCGCCGAAGTAGCTGATGAACTCCTCGACCTCGGCAAGGGTCTTGAGCACCTTGACCCGCTTCGAGGTGGGCAGCCCCCAGGCCTTCAGGGCGTCGTACGCATGCGACTGGGCGACCGGCTGGAAGCCCTCCCGCGCGCCGATCCCGTGGCAGACCATCCCGAGCTCGCGGGTCGCGGTCACCCGCGGGTCCTTCTGGCGCAGCGAGCCGGCGGCGGAGTTGCGCGGGTTGGCGAACATCGGCTTGCCCGCGTCGACCAGGGAGGCGTTGAGCTTGTCGAAGGCCTCGACGGACAGGAAGACCTCGCCGCGGACCTCGACCAGGTCGGGCACCGGGAACTCGTCGGTGCCGTTGAGCCGGTGCGGGATCGACTTGATGGTGCGTACGTTCGGGGTGACGTCCTCGCCCGTGCGACCGTCGCCACGGGTCAGCGCCCGGACCAGGCGGCCCTTCTCGTAGAGCAGGTTGATCGCCAGACCGTCGACCTTGAGCTCGCACAGCAGCTCGGCCTGGCCGGCGCCGTCCTTGGCGATCCGGGCGTGCCAGCCGGCGAGCTCCTCGAAGGAGAAGACGTTGTCGAGCGACTCCATCCGCTGCAGGTGGTCGACCGCGGTGAACTCCGTCGAGAAGGTGCCGCCGACCTTCTGGGTCGGCGAGTCGGGGGTGCGCAGCTCCGGGAACTGCTCCTCGAGCTCGTTGATCCGGCGCCACTTCTGGTCGAACTCGGCGTCGGAGAGCGTCGGGTCGTCGAGCACGTAGTAGCGGTAGCGAGCGTCCTCGATCTGCTCGGCGAGCTCCTGGTGCTCGGTCTTCTGCTCAGGGCCCGCGTCAGCGGTCACGTCATCGTTCACGGGCACCATCTTGCCCGGTCCCGCCGACATTTTCTGTCGGCATACCCACCCGGGCGTTTTCGGCGTTTCATCGGCCCAAACGACACTCAACGCCCTCAATATCGACGCAGCCGATCAACACCTGGGTGACGGGGCTCACCACAAGAGGGTAAAGACCGCTACCTTCCTCCCGCGTCGGGAAGGCGGGCCGACACCAATCCCCCATACGACCGCCTTGTGAGGTCTGCAGTGGTTGCTCGGCTCGTCGTGACGCTGTTGACAGCGCTCGCGCTCACGCTGGCTTCGGTCGGCGCCACGTACGCGCTCGGGTTGGGAAGCGTCTTCTCCGACGCCGAGGTCGAGGTGTCGATCGTCGAGCAGTCCAAGGACGGCGTGGTCCTCAGTGTCCACGGCACCGACTACAGCGCCAAGGATCCGGGCATCGAGATCGCGCTCAACCCGGTCGGCTACCGCGGATCGGGCACGCGGAGCACCTTCATCAAGTCGGTCGTGATCAACCCCGAGAACCCCGACGACTGGACCTACACGTTCACCCTCGACGCTGCGCAGGTCGCCCGGCTCGACCCCGGCACCGACTACCAGATCATGACGATGCGAGGCGGTGACCGCGACCTCTACGACTCCTCCGACTCGCGAGCGGTGGGGGTCCCCTTCGACTTCGACGCACTCTCCCAGCCCAGCAGCTCACCGACCCCGGAGGAGCCCTCGGGAGACACCGGCTCCTCGGACGGGTCCGGCTCGGGGTCGGGCTCCGGCTCGGGCGCCGGTGACGGTACGTCCTCCGGTCGGCCCGCAACGGGCGACTCCGGCGACGGGACCGGTGCCGGGTCCGACGAGAAGCCGAGGAAGAGGGCGTCGAAGAAGCCCTGGACCGCACCCGAGGAGCCGCCGACGGTCAAGGGCATCACCCTCACCGGCCTCGACGACGTCTCCGTGGACGCCGATGACGTGATCCACGCGCAGGCCTCCGGCTTCAGGCCCCACGAGACCGGTATCCGGGTCGTCGTCTACTCGACCCCGCTGGTCCTCTCGACCAGCGTCAAGGCCAACGGCAGCGGCGTCGCGAAGTGGTCCGGGCGGCTTCCCAAGGACATCGGGCTCGGCAAGCACACGCTCACCTTCCAGGGCTCGGTGAACCGTGGGATCAGGTTCCTCGTGACCGGCACCCCGAGCGACGGCGAGTGCGTCCAGAGTGGCTGCGCCCCGCCGACCGGAGCCGTCAAGAAGGCGGCCGCCGCCGACGAGAGCGGCGTCGGCCCGCTCACCTGGATCATCGTCGCCACGATGATCCTCCTCGCCCTCGTCGCCGGTGCCGTCGCCATGCTCTCCGGGCGCCGCAAGCGCGACCCGGAGTGGGACGAGCCGGGCTACGCCCAGGCCCCGCCGCGCTATCCGGCGGACCCGCGGCATGCCTCCGGGCCCCACCCGGCCTACCCCCGCCAGCCGCAGCTCCAGCCCCAGCATCTAGGCCAGCACCAGGGTCCGCCTCGGCATGAGACCCCGCTCCCGCGCCGGCTCCCTGCGGACCAGCTGCCGAGCCCACGTCAGTCCGGCCCACGTCAGTCCGGGCCTCGTCAGCCGGGACCGCGTCAGCCCGATCCGCGTCAGCCGGATCCGCGGCAACCGGTTCCCCGGCAGCCGAGCCACCGGCAGGCGGCGCCCCAGCACCGGGATCCGCAGCACGCGGCTCCCGTGCAGCCGGCACACCCTCAGCCGCGCCCGCCGGAGTCGTTCGCTCCGCCGAGCCAGCGTGACCAGGCCTACCAGGGCCAGCGGGTCGCCGGACGCTGACGTCGCTCAGCCGACCAGCGACTCGCCCCGGCGGGCGGTCGCGGCCGGAACCGTCGGCCACAGCGTCTCCAGGGCCGACTCGAAGCCGGAGAGGACGGGGTCGAGGTCGTCGCCGGGGAACGGGGCGGGCGCCTGCTGGCGTACGACCGCACAGAAGGCACGCCGCTCCCCCTCCGCCGGGTAGCAGCGAACGGTCTCGGCCAACCCTTCGGTCCAGCCGTCGTAGCCGTCGGTGTCACCCTTCGAGCAGGTGAGCGTCCTAGGGCACTTGCGCTTCTCGGCGGGCAGATCGGGAGCGTGGACAGCGGTGACGGTGCTGCCGTCGGGGCGGGTGCCGACGACACCGAAGGCGCCCGTGCCGTAGCCCGAGACGTCGGCCTTCTCGAAGGAGTCGATGTCGGCGTACTCCTTGGTCTCGAGCAGCCCCGCCGCGATCGCGCCGGCGGTCAGCGCGACCTCGCCGGCGCCGTTGGCACCTTCCGCGGGGAAGCCGCTGACCTGCGCCTTCGTCATCTTCAAGGTCGTCTTCGTGCCGAGGCGTGGGTCGGTGACCAGGGCGACGAGGTCGTCCACGCTCACCTCGAGATCGAGCTTGCGGGGGTCCCCGGTGATCTTCTCACCCACGTAGGCGGCCCGGCGCTCCTCCCGCCCCGACCGGTGGGAGACCATCAGCTGCCCGGGGGTGCCGTCGTCGGTGGCGAGGTCCCAGGCGACCGTGGCGGTTCCGGTCTCGCCCTTCACCTCGGCACACCCCGACATGCCGTCGTGGCACCAGGTCGAGAGCAGGTCGTCGTCGACCGGGCCGGCCTTCACCTCCAGCGTGTGATCGGCTCCCCAGACCAGCACGGTGCCGACCTCGTCCGGTTCGAAGTAGGTGTCGCCGCCGTCGAACTCCTCCGGCACGACGCGTACGTGCTGGAGCGCGATCGCCGCGAGCGCCTCGGGTGTCGCGGGGCGGTTGCCGGGCTTCAGGTCGGCCGGGTCGATGCTCACCGACGGCGCCACCGAGGGCTCGTCGCTGGTGCCGTCGTCCGCCTCGGTCGCGCCGCTGCCACAGCCTGCCAACGCCCCGGCGAGCAGCAGAGTCGCAGCCGGCAGAGCCATCCCCCGTCGTCTCATGAGGGGAATCTACGCCAGGTGACGGGCGCTTTCGGTGAGGATGCGCAGCACGGTGCGGGCCCATCGCCAGTCGGCACCGGCGAGACCGCACGCGGGCGTCAGCACGATGTCGTACGCAGCATCGAGCCCGAGCATGTCGAGCCAGCGCTCCACGGTCTCGGTGACCGTCTTGTCCGTCGGCACGGGGCCGGCCGGCGCGAGCGACGGGACCACGCCGAGCGCGACCGTGTCGCCGGCCTCCAGCGCCGTGGCCAGCTCGTCGTGGTCAGCCGCGGTGAGCTGGGTCAGGTCGACGCTGATGCCCTTCGCCCCGGCCTTGCGGAGCAGGCCGAGCGGGGTCCCGGGCGCGCAGGAGTGCACCCACGGGATCGCGCCCTCGTCGGCGATCGCGCCGAGCACCCACTCCAGCGACTGGGATGCCTCGGGAAGGTCGATGCTGCGGTGCTTGCCGAATCCGGAGGCGGTCGGCACCTGGGCCTCGAGCACGGCGCTCAGCGCGGGCTCGTCGACCTGGACGACGAGGGTGTCGGCGCCGGGGAGGCGGCGGCGTACGTCGCGGATGTGGGTGCGTACCCCCTCGGCCAGCGCCTGCGCGAGATCACGCCGGGCGCCGTGGTCGGCGAGCAGCTTGTCGCCGCGCGGCCGTTCGACGGTGGCGGCCAGGGTCCACGGGCCGGCGACCTGGATCTTGAAGGCGCCGCCCCCGGAGGTCAGCGGAGAGTCCTGGACCAGCTCCTCGACGGTGTCGAGGTCCTGGGCGAGCAGGCTGCGGGCGCGCCGGTGGTCGACGCCGGCGGAGCCGGAGGTGCCGGTCAGCCGCCAGCCCGCGGGCTGGAGGTCGGCGTCGAGCCCGTCGAGGACGGCCAGCGCCCGACCGGTCATGTTCGCGATCGCGCCGCGCGCGGGCAGCTCGGGCAGGTGCGGGAGGTCCTGCAGCTCACCGAGGACGATGCGGCAGGCCTCCGCGTAGTTCTCCCCCGGCAGCGACCCGACCCCGGTCGCCCTCACGCGAGAGCCACCCGGCGGGTCGCGGAGATGGTGACCGACCCGACGACACGGGTGCCGTGGTAGATGACCGCCGCCTGGCCCGGCGCGATGCCGTAGGCGGGGTCGAGCAGCTCGATCTCGGCTCCGTCGGGAACGACGGTCACCCGGGCCCGGTGCTCGTCGCCGTGCGCGCGCAGCTGGACGGTGCCCTCCAGGACGCCCTCGGGCGGCCGGCCGGCCCAGCGCGGCCGGATCCCGGAGAGACCGTCGACGGCCAGGTGCTCGCGCGGTCCGACCGTCACGGTCGCGGAGACCGGCTCGATGTCGAGGACGAACCGCGGCTTCCCGTCGGGCGCGGGCTTGCCGAGGCGGAGGCCCTTGCGCTGCCCGATCGTGTAGGCGTAGGTCCCCTGGTGCTCGCCCAGCACCTCACCGCTCTCGTCGACGATCGGCCCGGACTCGTTGGGCGCCCGGTCACCCAGCTTCTCGCGCAGCCAGCCGGCGTTGTCGCCGTCGGCGACGAAGCAGATGTCGTGGGAGTCGGGCTTGTCGGCGACCAGCAGGCCGCGACGGGCCGCCTCCTCGCGTACCTGCGGCTTGGGGGTGTCCCCGAGCGGGAACAGCGAGTGGCGCAGCTGGTCCTGGTCGAGCACCCCGAGCACGTAGGACTGGTCCTTGCCGGCATCGACCGCGCGGTGCAGCTCGACCAGCCCGTCGGCGTCCTCGCGAAGGGTCGCGTAGTGACCGGTCGCGACCGCGTCGAAGCCGAGCGCGAGCGCCCGGTCCAGCACGGCGGCGAACTTGATCTTCTCGTTGCAGCGCAGGCACGGGTTGGGCGTGCGGCCCTCGGCGTACTCCGACATGAAGTCCTCGACCACGTCCTCGTGGAAGCGGTCGGAGAGGTCCCAGACATAGAACGGGATGCCGATCACGTCGGCGGCGCGGCGGGCGTCGTTGGAGTCCTCGATCGTGCAGCACCCGCGCGCGCCGGAGCGGTAGGACGCCGGGTTGCGCGAGAGCGCCAGGTGGACGCCGGTGACGTCGTGGCCCGCCTCCTTGGCGCGGGCGGCGGCGACGGCGGAGTCCACTCCGCCGGACATGGCGGCGACGACTCTCATCGGTTCAGTCCTGCCGCGCGGCCACGCTCGACGGCCGGACCGATCGCCGCGACGAGCCGGTCCACGTCCTCGGTGGTCGTGGTGTGCCCGAGCGAGAAGCGCAGCGAGGAGCGCGCCTGCTCGTCGGACTGGCCCATGGCGAGCAGCACATGGGAGGCCTGAGGTACGCCGGCCGAGCATGCCGCCCCGGTCGAGCACTCGACCCCGGCGGCGTCGAGCAGCATCAGCAGCGAGTCGCCCTCGCACCCGGGAAAGGCGATCTGGGCGTTGTTGGGCAGCCGGTGACGACCCAGCGGCTCCAGCGGCGGACCGTTGAGGTGAGAGTCCGGCACCGCCGCGAGCACCTGCTCGACCAGCCGGTCGCGCAACGCACCGACCCTGGTCGCGTATGCCTCCTGCTCCTTGATCGCGAGCTCGACCGCCGCCGCGAAACCGGCGATGGCGGCGGTCGCGTGGGTGCCGCTGCGTACGTCCCTCTCCTGGCCGCCGCCGTGGACGAGCGCGGTCAGCTCGAGCTCGCGGCGCACCACGAGCGCGCCGGCGCCCACGGGGCCGCCGAGCTTGTGGCCGGTCAGCGAGAGCGCGTCGACGCCGCTGGTCGCGAAGTCGACCGGCACCGCGCCGACCGCCTGGACGGCGTCGGTGTGGACCGGGATCCCGTGCTCGGCGGCGATCGCGGCGATCTCGGCGACGGGCTGCAGGGTGCCGACCTCGTTGTTGGCCCACATCACCGAGACGACCGCGACCGAGGCCGGGTCACGCTCGATGGCGTCCTTCATCGCGGCGAGGTCGACGCGGCCGGTCGCGTCGCACGGGATCAGCTCGACCTGGGCGCCCTCGGTGGTCTCCAGCCAGTGCAGCGGGTCCAGCACCGCGTGGTGCTCGACGGTGGTCGACAGGATCCGGGTGCGCGCCGGGTCCTGGCCGTGCCGGGCCCAGAAGGCGCCCTTGAGCGCGAGGTTGTCGGCCTCGGTGCCACCGGAGGTGAAGACGACCTCACCGGGCCGGGACCCGAGCGCCGCGGCGATCCGTTCTCGGGACTCCTCGAGCACCCGACGGGCGCGGCGCCCTGATGCGTGCAGCGAGCTCGCGTTGCCGACCAGCGCCAGCTCCGCGGTCATCGCCTCGATCGCCGCCGGAGCCATGGGCGTGGTGGCGGCGTGGTCCAGATAGACGGTCCGGGGATTCATCGTCTACCAAGGTTACGGCCCGATGGCCATGCTTGCTGAAACGGTGCAGCCTTGCTGAAACGTCGCCGCTCGTTCACCTCGCCTCCCTATGGTCGTGCGCATGTCCCAGGGATTCCGCGAATACATCGACAACCTGATCACCGAAGGTCACACGATCGGCGAGGATCACGACGATGACCCGGTGCTCCTCGATCCGGCCGGCAAGGCCGTCGACACCTGGCGCGAGAACTATCCCTACACGGAGCGGATCGCCCGTGAGGTCTACGACGAGCAGAAGTACCTCCTCCAGGTCGAGCTGCTGAAGTTCCAGCGCTGGAACGACCGCGTCGGTGGGAAGCACGTGCTGATCTTCGAGGGCCGCGACGCCGCCGGCAAGGGCGGCACGATCAAGCGGTTCATGGAGCACCTCAACCCCCGCTACGCCCGCACCGTGGCGCTCTCGAAGCCGTCGGACCGCGAGTCGCAGCAGTGGTACTTCCAGCGGTACGTCCAGCACCTCCCCACCGCCGGCGAGATGGTCCTCTTCGACCGCTCCTGGTACAACCGCGCCGGCGTCGAACGGGTGATGGGCTTCGCCTCCGACGAGCAGTACGAGCAGTTCATGCACCAGGTGCCGCTCTTCGAGCGGATGCTCGTCGACTCCGGGATCACGCTCACGAAGTTCTGGTTCTCGGTCGGTCGCTCGGAGCAGCGGACCCGCTTCATCATCCGCCAGATCGACCCGGTACGGCAGTGGAAGCTCTCCCCCATCGACGTGCAGTCGCTGGACAAGTGGGACTCCTACACCGCCGCCAAGGAGGAGATGTTCCGCCGCACCGACACCGACTGGGCCCCCTGGACGACCATCCGCTCCAACGACAAGAAGCGCGCCCGCCTCAACGCGATGCGCTACTTCCTCGCCAACCACGACTACGACGAGAAGGACATCGACATCGTCGGCACCCCCGACCCCCTCATCGTCCAGCGCGGCATCGACGCCGTCGGCGACTGACGCCGGACAGCCTCACCCCGAGCCGGTGGGCTCGCGGCGGTGGGGAGCGTCCGCGGGGCTTTCACCAGACGTTGAGGCCCGTGCCGAGGCGTCACGCGCGTCGGCCGAGTGGGCACGTGTCTGCCACCTCGGCCGACGTAGGTGACGCATCGGCCGACGTAGGTGACCTCTCGGCGGGGTCGGCTACGGTGCAGGATCATGAAACCCCTCGGCGACGTGCCCTGGCCCCCGGATCCGATCGTCACCGACCGCCTGATCCTCCGCGAGACGAGGACGGAGGACAGGAAAGGGTTGGCCGAGCTGCTCTCGGACGAGACGGTGCAGGCCTATCTCGGCGGCCCGCAGCACACCCGCGAGGAGCTGGAGGAGCTCATCCCGCAGGATCCGAACACCAGGCCCGGGATCTTCGCGGTCGAGCACGCCGGCGAGTTCGTCGGGCGGATCACGATCCAGCGGCGTGATCGGGCATGGGCACACCACGTACGCGAGGAGGGTGACGAGGTCGAGATCGGCTATGAGTTCCTCCCGATCACGTGGGGCCGAGGCATCGCGACCGAGGCCACCCGGGCGGCGCTCGGCTGGATCGAGAGGACGCTCCCCGGCGAGCCGGTGGTGCTCACCACGCAGGTGGCCAACGAACCGTCCCTACGCCTGGCCCGCAAGCTCGGGTTCGTCGAGGTGGAGCGGTTCATGGGCTTCGGTGCCGAGCAGTGGTTCGGCCATCTCCGAGACGAGTAGGCGTCTAGTCGTCGGTCTCGAGCATGTTGGCCGTCCACAGACCCAGTGCCAGCGGGAGCAGGAGGCCCCAGGTCGGGCGGAGGTCGGCGTACTCACCGAGCACCTCGCCCGCCACACTCAGCCAGATCACGAGCGTGACGACCGCACCGATGACCCCCGCGAGCCCGGCAGCGAACCGTGCCAGCCCGGAGCGCTGCAGCGCGATGACGAGAGCGAGCACCGGGGCCGCGAGCGCGAAGAGGATCGCGACGTACGACGCGAAGGCGAGGAACACATAGGCGGCCGGCACCTCGTCGGATGCGTCCCGCAGCTCCGCGACCCACCCGGTCGCCGCCCAGACGGAGAGCGAGACCTCCGAGTCGTCGGTGCCTCTGACCACGGGAACCGCAAGCGTTGCGACGGCGAGGACGAGCACACCGAGGAACTGCGTGCGCCGCAACCGGCTCGCGGTCTCCTCGTTCCCACGAAGCGCCGAGCGAATCAGACCGTCCGAGTTGTCAGCCACGCGCTCAGGTTACGAGACCAGCGCCCGAATCCGACTCACTCCTCGGGCGTGCCGAGGTAGGCGACCAGCGCCAGGTGGTCCGAGCCGGGGACCTCGACCGTCTCGGTCGCCAGCGCGACCAGGTCGTCACCGATGAGGACGTGATCGATCGCGGTCGCCGGCGGGAGAGGTACGCCGGCGAACCCCTCGGTCGGCCACGTCGGCTGCCAGCCCGCGTTGCTGGCCCTGGCCGCGTCCTGTACGTCCGCAGCGTCGAGCAGGCGGCGGACGGTGTGGTGGTCGAGCGAGGCGTTGAGGTCGCCCAGGACGAGGTCGGGCTTCTCCGCGGCCGCCTCCTTGATGATCAGCTCCTGCTCGGCCGGCCACGACGCGAGCGTGGGCGGGGCCGGGTGGGCGACGACGACCCGCCGCTCTCCCACGTCGGCCACCCACGACCCCATGGCGGTGTCGAGCCGGCGCGACCTGGTGATCGGCTGGTCGGCGAAGAGCATCGTGCCCCGGGTCCCGGGCGCGGCCTCGCCGATCCGGTAGGGCAGCTGCTCGCGCAGCGTGCTCGACAGCTTCGCGAACGCCTCGGGGGTGATCTCCTGGAGGGCGAGCACGTCGACCTTGTGGGCGCGCACCGCCTCGACCACCGCGTCGGTGTCGCCCTTGCCCTCGAGGAGGTTGGTGGTCATCACGGTCAGCGGCTCCCCGGCGCTCGTCTCCCGGGAGCCGGCGTAGAGCGGCGCCTGCCAGGCGAGGTGCACCGCGAGCAGCATCGCGGTGACACCGGCGAGGACCAGGAGCCGGGTACGCGCCGGACCGGCGGCCAGCCACACCAGCACCAGGACAGCGATCAGGCACAGGGCGTACAACCCGACGCCGAAGGGCGCGAACGCAGCAAGCCGCACCGCTCGCAGGTCGGTGCTCGCCAGCGCCCGGGAGAGCGTGATCGCCACCGCCGGCAGCCCGCAGATCACCAACAGGCACCAGGCCAGCGCCAGCGGAACCCACCGAGCCCGGTTCACGCGGCCGCCTCCGTAGCGCCCGCGCCAGAGTACGGAGCCGACCGCGTGATGGACCCGATGGTCGCTCGCCGGCGCTCGCTCACAGCACGACCAGATCGTCGCGGTGGATGACCTCCCGACCGTACGCAGCCCCCAGGTTGGCCTCGAGATAGCCCGAGGACCGCCCGGCGAGCCGCGGGATCTCGTCGGCGTCGTAGTTCACCAGCCCGCGCGCGACCGCGACCCCGGAGGGGTCGACGACGTCGACCGGGTCGCCGACGTGGAACGCGCCCGAGGAGCCGGTGATCCCCGCCGCGAGCAGCGAGGCGCCACGCTTCCGGATCGCGGCGACCGCTCCGGCGTCGACCGTGATCGAGCCGACCGCCTCGGTGGCGTGCTGCAGCCACAGCAGCCGCGCGGGGCGCCGCTTGCCGACGGCATGGAACAGGGTGCCGACCGTCTCGCCCGCGAGCGCGGCCTCGGCCTGAGCGGCGGAGGTCAGCACGACCGGGACGCCGTCCTCGACGGCGATCCGGGCGGCCTCCAGCTTGGTCACCATCCCACCGGTGCCGACGCCCGCGGCACCGGCCTTGCCGATGGTCACCCCGGCCAGATCGGCCAGCGAGGCGACCTCGTCGATCCGCTGCGAGCCCTGCTGGGACGGCGGCGCGTCGTAGAGCGCGTCGACGTCGCTGAGCAGCACCAGCAGGTCGGCCTTGACCAGGTGGGCCACCAGCGCCGCGAGCCGGTCGTTGTCGCCGAACCGGATCTCGGAGGTGGCCACGGTGTCGTTCTCGTTGACGATCGGGAGCACACCCAGGTCGAGCAGCGTGGACAGCGTCGCGTCGGCGTTGCGGTAGTGCGCACGCCGGTTCAGGTCGTCGACCGTGAGCAGCACCTGGCCGGCGATGATGCCGTGCCGGGCGAGCTCGTCGGTGTAGCGGTGGACCAGGAGCCCCTGCCCCACGCTCGCCGCCGCCTGCTGCTTGGCCAGCGCCCGCGGGCGCTTGGCCAGCCCCAGCGGTGACAGCCCGGCGGCGATCGCCCCGGAGGAGACCAGCACGACCTCCTGCTCGGCGGCCCGCGTCTTCGCGAGTACGTCGACCAGCCCGCTCACCCGGGCCGGGTCGATGCCTCCTGCCGCCGTCGTCAGCGACGACGACCCGACCTTGACCACGACCCGGCGTGCTCCGGTCACGACCTCGCGCTGCACCGATCCCCCTCGTACGTCAGCCTGTGCTCTCCGCTGCGCCGGATCCTACCGGCGCCGGCGCCGGCCGAGGCGTCAGTTTCCGCTGGTCGAGCGGGACGACTCGCCCGGGTCGTTCTCGGCCCAGTCGCTGTCCGGGTCGTCCTCGCCACCGATCTCGTACGCCACGGGGCCGGACCCTTCACGCAGCCGTCGGGCGACGTCGGCCCGGGCCTCGTACTCTTCCTTGGTCTCCATCCCGGCGTCGATCTCGCGCCGGCGGGCGGCAGCGGGCCGCTCCTCGTAGAAGCGCTGGTCCTCGCCGCGGCGGCCAAGCATCTCGGCACCGGTCTCGATCGAGGGACGGAAGTCGAAGACGACCGCGTTGGCCGGGTCGCCGATGATGACGGTGTCGCCCTCCTCGGCTCCGAGCTCGACCAGCCGCTCCTCGACGCCGAGCCGGTTGAGGCGGTCGGCGAGGTAGCCCACGGCCTCCTCGTTGTCGAAGTCGGTCTGCCGCACCCAGCGCTCGGGCTGCGGGCCGCGGACGAGGTATTCGCCGTTCTTCGACACCTTGACGGTGAAGCCGTTCTTGCCCTCGGCGCCCTCGGGACGCAGCACGATCCGGGTCGGCGGCACCACCGGGACGTCCTTGCGGGCGGCGGCGACCAGCTCGGCCATCGCGTAGATCAGCTGCTGCGTGCCCTCGCCGGAGGCGGCGGAGATCTCGAAGACCTTCAGGCCGCGCTTCTCGAACTCGCCGATCGTCATCTCGGCGATCTCGCGGCCGTCGGGGACGTCGACCTTGTTCAGCGCGACCAGCCGGGGCCGGTCCTCGAGGCCGCCGTGGCGGGAGAGCTCGTTCTCGATGATGTCGAGGTCGTCGATCGGGTTGCGTCCCGGCTCGATGCTCGCGGTGTCGATGACGTGGACGAGCGCCGCGCAGCGCTCGATGTGGCGCAGGAACTCGTGACCGAGGCCGCGACCGTCGGCCGCACCCTCGATCAGCCCCGGCACGTCGGCGACGGTGAAGGTGATCTCGCCGCCCTTCACGACGCCGAGGTTGGGCACCAGCGTGGTGAACGGGTAGTCGGCGATCTTCGGCCGGGCTCGCGAGATCGCCGCGATCAGGCTCGACTTGCCGGCCGAGGGGAAGCCGACCAGGCCGATGTCGGCGACGACCTTGAGCTCGAGGCCGATCTCACGCGCCTCGCCCGGCTCGCCGAGGAGCGCGAAGCCGGGAGCCTTGCGCTTGGAGGAGGCCAGCGCGGCGTTGCCGAGCCCACCACGACCGCCCTCGGCGATGACCAGCTCGGAGCCCGGGCCGACCAGGTCGGCGAGGACGTTGCCGTTCATGTCGGTGACCACGGTGCCGTCGGGGACGGGAAGCACCAGGTCCTCGCCGTGGGCGCCGTTCTTGTGGTCGCCCGCACCCTGGCCGCCGTTGGACGCCTTGCGCTTGGGACTGTGGTGGTAGTCGATCAGCGTGGTCACGTCGGGGTCGACGCGCAGGATGATCGATCCGCCCGGGCCGCCGTTGCCGCCGTCGGGCCCGCCGAGCGGCTTGAACTTCTCGCGGTGCACCGACGCCACCCCGTGTCCGCCGCGACCGGCCTCGACGTGGAGGGTGACGCGGTCGACGAAGGTGGGTACAGCCATGCGCTCACCTTAAGGCCGACCCCACGTGTCTGCCGAGTCGGCGCATCTGACCCCGTGCCTCGCGAAGCGAAGCGAGCGAGAGGGGTCGGATGCGCCGACTCGGCATTCTCGGCATCGGTAGGTTGAGCCCATGCGAGTAGGAACAGTGATGTGGCCGATCGAGGACTGGCCGGCGATGGGCGAGCGATGGGCCCAGGCCGAGCAGCTCGGATTCGAGACGGCGTGGGTCTACGACCACCTGGCCTGGCGCGGGCACAGCCCGTGGGAGGAGGCGTTCACGTCGATGGCCGCCGCAGCGGCCCTCACCTCCACGATCCGGCTCGGGACGCTCGTGACCACCCCCAACTTCCGTACGCCGATCCCGACCGCCGCGGCGATCCGCAGCCTCGACCGCATCTCGGGCGGGCGCATCACGATCGGCATCGGCGCCGGCGGCGCCGACCACACCTCCGACGGCGACGTGCTCGGGCGGGAGTTCACCCCGCGCGAGCGCGCCGACCGGTTCTCGGAGTGGACCCGCACCGTCGACCGGCTGCTGCGCGAGTCACCGGTCACGATCGACGGCGAGCACTGGCAGACCCGCGAGGTCACCGTCTCCCCCGGCCAGGTGCAGCAGCCGCGTACGCCGCTGTGGCTGGCCGGCAACGGCCCGCGCGGGATCCGGCTCACCGCTGAGGTCGGCGACGGCTGGATCGCCAACCCGCAGGGCGACGACCCGAAGGGGTTCGTGGCCCAGCGGCTGGAGATGCTCCGGGAGGCGTGCGAGAAGAAGGGCCGGGACTACGACAGCATGCCGAAGCTGTTCATGTCCGGCTTCACCGAGGAGCCGTGGACCGAGTCGGCCGACGCGTTCGAGGACCTGGTCGGCTCCTACGCCGAGATCGGGATCACCGACATCGCGCTCCACTGGCCGCGGCCGGGCACGCGCTGGGAGGTCTCGCAACAGGTCTTCGAGGCGATCGCGGACCGCGCGACGCAACTCTGACGAGAGTCAAACGAAGATCCCGCCGAGTCGGCTCGTCCCAACGGGCCGACTCGGCGCTGATGTCGGTCAGGACGAGCCGACTCGGCAAAAGGGCGACGGCCCTCTCCCGCAGGAGAGGGCCGTCGAAAGGCGTTGCTCAGGCGTCGCCCGGGACGATGTTGATCACGCGGCGGCCACGGCGCTTGCCGAACTCGACCGCACCCGGCTGCAGGGCGAACAGGGTGTCGTCGCCGCCACGGCCGACGTTGGTGCCGGGGTGGAAGTGCGTGCCACGCTGGCGGACGATGATCTCGCCGGCGTTGACGAGCTGACCGCCGAAGCGCTTCACGCCGAGGCGCTGGGCGTTGGAGTCGCGACCGTTCTTGGTGCTTGCCGCACCCTTCTTGTGTGCCATCTTCTCAGTCCTTCAGTGTCTCTAGAACGCCGAATCAGGCGTTGATCGCGGTGACCTTGACCTGGGTGTACTTCTGACGGTGACCCTGGCGCTTCTTGTAGCCGGTCTTGTTCTTGTACTTCTGGATGATGATCTTCGGGCCCTTGGAGGCGCCGACGATCTCACCCGCAACCGAAGCCTTGTCGAGGCCGGTCGAGGTCACGTTCTCGCCGTCGACCAGGAGGACCACGGGGAGCGAGACGGCCGTGCCGTTCTCGCCGTCGAGGCGGTCGATCTCGATGACGTCGCCGACAACGACCTTCTGCTGCTTGCTGCCAGCCTTCACGATCGCGTACACCGCGGTCTCCTTCATGCTCCGAACTCAAAAGTCTTGTGTCGACCCGCGGCAAAGCAGGCCGGACCCCGAAGCGATAGGTGCCAGCAGATGCCTGCAGGAACGGCGCACTGCGCACGCCGAGATTCAATCTTACGTAAGCGGCCAGGTAGCCGCAAAACGCCGCGACACCGTCCGTCCGGGGCATTGTGCCCCGGAGAACCCCGATCAGGCCAACCGGGCGCCCGGTTCGGCCATGCCCTCTGCGAACCGGGCACGATTCCGGGCATGATGGCGCCCATGACGTCGCCCGAGCAGTCGACTGAGCCGTCTCAGCGGAACCAGGCCCGCCAGGAGGAGATCCTGGCGCGCGCCCGCACGACCGGCCGCGTCTCGGTGACCGATCTCGCGCCCGCTCTCGGGGTGAGCGTCGAGACGATCCGGCGCGACCTCAAGGTGCTCGCCGACCGCGGCGTCGTGGAGCGGGTCTACGGCGGCGCGGTCGCCCTGGAGAGCGGCAGCTTCGAGACCTCGCTCGAGTTCCGCGCCGGCCGCGACGTCGACGAGAAGCACCGGATCGCCCGGGCCGCCCTCCAGCATCGCCACGGGGCGGAGACGATCTACATCGACGAGGGCACCATGCCGCAGTTCCTCGCCGAGGAGCTCTTCGGCCAGGGCCCGGCGACGGTCATCACCCCCTCGCTCCCGGTGGCCACCCGGCTCTCCGCGGACCCAGAGCTCACCGTGATCGTGCTGGGCGGGCGCGTACGCACCATCACCCGGGGCGTCGTGGACCAGTGGGCGACGCGGATGCTGGCCGACCTGGTGATCGACCTGGCCTACATCGGCGCCAACGGGATCTCCCGCGAGCAGGGCCTGACCACCCAGGACCCCTCGGTGGCCGCGGTCAAGCGCGCCGCAATCGAGCGCTCCCGGCGCCGGATCTTCTTCGGCGCCCACACCAAGTTCGGCGCCTCCAGCCTGTGCCGTTTCGCCGGCGTACGCGACTTCGAGCTGCTCATCACCGGCACCGAGCTCTCGGCCAGCGAAGCCCGCCGGTTCTCGGCACTCGGCCCCCGGGTCATCCGGGCCTGAAACCCGGCCTGAAACCCGGCCTGAGAACGGGCAGGAACCGGGCGCGACGGACGCATCGACCGGGCTAGGGGGTCCGGCCCGAATTACGACATCGTGGTCGTGACGACAGTCACACTGCGAGGAGGCAGATCGATGCGGGCACGGAGACGGACCTCCGCAGCGCTGACAGCGCTATCACTGGCGACGGTGATGTTGACGGCATGCGGCACCGGCGGCCTGGGAGCCGGCGGGACGAGCGCGGGCGAGCACAGCATCACGGTGCTGATGGTGAACAACCCCCAGATGCTCGAGCTCCAGGAGCTCACCGCGAAGCACTTCACCGAGGAGACCGGGATCGAGGTGAACTTCGTGGTCAAGGTCGAGCAGGACATGCGGGACACCGCGAGCACCGAGTTCGCCAACCAGTCCGGGATCTATGACGTGGCGACGCTGTCCAACTTCGAGATCCCCTACTACGCCCAAGCGGGCTGGATCTCGGACATGGAGAGCATCGCGAACGACCCCGAGTTCGACCAGGACGACATCCTGCCGCCGATGACCGAGGCGCTCTCGGCCGACGGCAAGGTCTACGGCGAGCCGTTCTACGGCGAGTCGTCGTTCCTGATGTACCGCAAGGACCTGTTCGAGAAGCACGGCATCGACATGCCGGCCAACCCGACCTGGGAGCAGGTCGCCGGCTTCGCCGCCAAGATCGACGAGGCGGAACCGGACATGCGTGGCATCTGCCTGCGCGGCCTGGCCGGCTGGGGCGACAACCTCGCCTCGATCACGACCGTGGTCAACACCATGGGCGGCACCTGGTTCGACGAGGACTGGAACGCCCAGGTCAACAAGGGCGGCTTCAAGAAGGCCGCCAACTTCTACGTCGATCTGGTCCGCAAGCACGGCGAGGCCGGCGCCGCGACCTTCAGCTTCCCGCAGTGCCTCAACGCCATGCAGCAGGGCAAGGTCGCGATGTGGTACGACGCCACCTCCGGTGCCGGGTCGCTCGAAGCGGCCGAGTCGCCGGTCAAGGGCAAGGTCGGCTACGTCGCCGCCCCGCACGACCAGACCGAGAACGCCGGCTGGCTCTACACCTGGGCGTGGGCGATCCAGAAGGCCTCACGGCACCAGGAGGACGCCGCGAAGTTCGTCGCCTGGGCCTCCAGCAAGGAGTACGAGGAGCTGGTGATGGCCGACACCGAGAACGACACCGGAGGGCCGACCAACGTCCCCGCGGGCAAGCGTGCCTCGACCTATGCGAACCCGGAGTACCTCGAGGTGGCCGGCTCCTTCGCCACCCCGACCATGAATGCGATCAAGAACGCCCAGGCCGACAACCCGGGCGTCCAGAAGCGGCCCTACAACGGCATCCAGTTCGTCGGGGTCCCGAGCTTCACCGACTTCGGTACCGAGTGCGCCAAGCAGCTCTCCAGCGCCATCTCGGGCTCGAAGACCACCGACGCGGCGCTCGACCGATGTCAGTCCCTCGCCCAGGAGTACGGCGACGTCCAGAAGGAGAAGCAGTGATGGCCTCCCTGACCGCACCACTCCCCGCAACCACGGAACCGGCGGCGACAAGGCCGCCCGAGGCGTACCGGAAGTGGGGCCGGGAGTCGTGGAAGCTGCGCGCGCCGCTGCTGCCCGCGCTGGTCTTCCTGATCGTGGTGACGCAGCTGCCGTTCGTGGCGACGCTGGTCATGTCGTTCATGAACTGGAGCGCGCAGCCCGACGCCCCGGGGCGCAGCTTCGCCGGCTTCGACAACTTCAAGACGGTGTTCACCACGCCGGCCTACCGCACGGCGGTCCTCAACACGATCGAGATCACCGTGGTCGTCGTCGGGGTGAGCGCCCTGCTCGCCCTCGGGATCGCCCTGCTGCTGAACAACGCGTTCGTCGGCCGCGGCGTGGTCCGCACGATGATGATCGCGCCGTTCCTGATCGTGCCGATCGCGGCCGCGGTCTTCTGGGGCAACGGCATCCTGATGACCGGGTTCGGCCTGGTCGACGGGGTGCTCGGTCAGCTCGGGGTGCCCGGCGCCCAGGACATCGCGTTCCTCACCGACCATCCCAAGCTCGCCATCGAGATCGAGCTGATCTGGCAGTGGACGCCGTTCATGATGCTGATCCTGCTCGCCGGGCTGCAGTCGCAGGATCCTGAGGTGCTGGAGGCGGCGAGCATCGACGGCTGCAACGGCTGGCAGACGTTCGTGCACATGACGCTCCCCCACGTACGCCGCTATCTCGAGCTCTCGATCGTGCTCGGCACGATCTTCATCGTCCAGAACTTCGACTCGGTCCTGGGCATGACCGGCGGGCTGAACTCCACCAACATCCCGTTCGCCGTCTACGAGACGTTCTACTCGGCCAAGGACTACGGGGTCGCCTCAGCGCTGGGCGTCGTCGTGGTCATCGGCTCACTGATCATCGCGACCTTCGCACTCCGCGTGGTGTCGTCCCTGCTGACCGACGAGGAGGCTGCCCGATGAACACATGGAACCGGCAACGGGTGGCGAAGATCGCCATCCCGATCGCAGCATGGCTGGTCGGCATCATCTTCGTGATCCCGATCCTCTACATGGTCCTGACCTCGCTGCACGCACCGCAGGACGCCCAGACCTACCCGCCGAGCTGGGGTGCCCCGCTGACGCTGGACAACTACGGCGGCCTGTTCACCTCGGCCAACCCGATCACGCCTGCGCTGATCAACTCGGTGATCACCAGCGTGCTCTCGACGCTGCTCGTGCTCGCGCTGGCCATCCCCGCCGCGTACGCCCTGGCGATCAAGCCGGTGAAGAAGTGGTCGGACGCGATGTTCTTCTTCCTGTCGACGAAGATGCTGCCGATGGTCGCGGGGATCCTGCCGATCTACCTGTTCACGACCCAGGTCATCAACATGCCCGACAACGTGATCATCCTGATCCTGCTCTACACCGCGATGAACCTGCCGATCGCGGTCTGGATGATGCGCTCGTTCCTGGCCGAGGTGCCGCCCGCGATCATCGAGGCCGCCTCGATCGACGGCGCCTCGACGCTGCGGATCCTGACCCGCATCGTGGCGCCGATCTCGATGCCCGGCGTCGCGGCCACCTCGCTGATCTGCTTCATCTTCGCCTGGAACGAGCAGCTCTACGCCAAGGTGCTGACGTCGGTCGCCGCGCAGACCGGTCCGGTCTTCGTGAACACCCTGATCCAGACAGAGCACGCCTACCTCGCCGAGCTGGCCGCCGGGGCGACGCTGATCTCGCTGCCCGTGCTCATCGCCGGCTTCGCCGCCCAGGACAAGCTGGTGCAGGGACTCTCCCTCGGGGCGGTCAAGTGACGTATCCGAGACTCACGACGGCTCGACTCGGCGACCTGTCTGCATCCGTTGCTGTCCCCGCCTACGACCGCTCCGCCGTCACTCCCGGGATCGTGCATCTCGGGGTCGGCGGCTTCCACCGCGCCCACCAGGCGCGCTACGTCGACGACCTGCTCGCCTCGGGCATCACCGACTGGGGCATCGTCGGGGTGGGGCTGATGCCCCAGGACGTACGCATGCGGGATGCTCTCGCGGCCCAGGACCATCTCTACACGCTCGTCGAGCGGGCGCCGGACGGCGCGGTACGGGGGCGGGTGATCGGCTCGATCATCGACTACCTCTTCGCGCCCGACTCCCCCGCGGACGTACTGGACCTGCTCACCGATCCGCGGATCCGGATCGTGTCGCTGACCATCACCGAGGGCGGCTACCACGTCAACCAGGCGACCGGCGGCTTCGACGCCTCCGACCCCGCCATCCAGGCCGACCTGGAGCCCGGGGCGGTGCCGTCGACGGCGTTCGGCTACGTCGTGGAGGCGCTGGCCCGGCGGCGTGCCGCCGGGATGGCGCCGTTCACGGTGATGTCGTGCGACAACATCGCCGGCAACGGCGACGTCGCCAGGGCGATGATGTCGGCGTTCGCGTCCCTGCGTGACCCGGAGCTCGGCGACTGGATCGCCTCCGAGGTCGCCTTCCCGAGCTCGATGGTGGACCGGATCACCCCGGCGACCACCGATGCCGACGTCGAGGAGGTCGGCTGGCGGTTCGGCATCGGGGACGCCTGGCCGGTGGTCAGCGAGCCGTTCACCCAGTGGGTGCTCGAGGACCACTTCCCGCAGGGCCGGCCACCGTTCGAGCAGGCCGGGGTCGAGATGGTGCCCGACGTCGAGCCGTACGAGCTGATGAAGCTGCGGCTCCTCAACGCCAGCCACCAGGCGCTGTGCTACCTCGGCTACCTCTCTGGCTACCGCTACGCCCACGAGGTCTGCACCGACCCGCTCTTCGTCGACTTCCTGCTCGGCTACATGTCGCAGGAGGGTGCCCCGACCCTGCCGCAGGTGCCCGGGGTGGACCTGCCGGGCTACCAGCACGAGCTGATCTCCCGGTTCGCCAACCCCCACATCCGCGACACCCTGGCGCGGCTGTGCGCGGAGAGCTCCGACCGGATCCCGAAGTGGCTGGTGCCGGTGATCACCGCCCAGCTGGGTCGTGGCGGCTCGGTGCGGCGGTCGGCGCTCGTCGTCGCCGCCTGGGCCCGCTACGCCGAGGGCGTCGACGAGCAGGGCGCGCCGATCGACATCGTCGACCGGCGCCAGGCCGACGTGATGGCCCGGGCGATCGCGCAGCGCGACGACCCGCTCGCCTTCCTCCGCGACCCCGACCTCTTCGGCGACCTCGTCGACTCGCCCGAGTTCACCGAGCCGTACGCCGAGGCGCTGGCGTCCCTGCACGCCGTCGGGGCTCGGAAGACCCTCGAGATCTGGGAGGCGTAGGCACTCATCGCACCCGGGCTGCCGGGTCCGATCTCGGATCGGGCCCGAGCAGCTCCTCGCCCAGCGCCGTACGCCAGTAGAGCACCTCGCGTCCCGCGCGGCGTCTCATGACCACGCCGGCGTCGAGGAGAACGCGCAGGTGGTTGCCGACGGCGCCGACGGGCAGGTGGGTGAGCGCGGCGAGCTGCGTCGTGGATCGGGGTGCATCGAGCAGAGCGAGCACCCCGGCCCTGTTGGCGCCGATGAGCCGGGCCAGGGCTTTCGCGGGATCGGTGCTCTCGCCGCCGGTGGCCGCGAGAGCACCGGCGACGGGATAGACGATCGCGTAGCGCTGCGGCAGGTCCCAGGCGAGCCAGGATCCGTCGCTGTGCACCGGCACGAACGAGAGCTCGTGGGCGTCGGACAGGTCGCGGGCGGGCAGGTCATAGCCGTTGACCTGGAGGATCCCGTTCCCGAGCCACTTCTTGCGCCTGGTGCCGAGCGTGGCGAAGACGCTGGCCCAGCCCTCGCTGGCGAGCTGGCTGGCGCGGGAGACGATGTCGGCCTCCAACACGCGCCTGCGGCGTGGCCAGTCCGCCTGGACGGTGGCGGTCCAGATCCACGTCAGCAGCTCGATCACGGCGTCGCGGATCCCCGATCGCCCCAACACGACCGGTAGATCACCGGCGACCTCCCGGAGCTCGGCGCGCATGGTGCGGTCGTCCCAGGTCAGCACCTGAGCGAGCTCGTCGTCGAAGGTCGCGCCGTCGCCGAGCGGCGGCGGGGTGATGAAGTCAGCCATCCACCCGGGCTGGTCGCCGCGGCGGGGCCGCCACAGCGTGGCGTCGAGGGCCCTCAGCATCGGGTCCGAGGCCAGAAGATCCTCGTACGCCTCGAGGTAGGCGGCGCGGAAGGACCTCTGCCACGGCGTGCCGTTGGCGTCGGGACGGCTGAGAACCGTCAGCGCGGCGACGGTCTCGTGGAGCGGGGAGACCACGAACCGGCTCGCGGCCAGCAGGTCCGCCGGGATGATCCAGGTTCCCATCGTCACGACCTTTCGCGTGTGCGCGAATCATTACCCGATCGCCCTCGATCATTCCAGACTTCACCGCATGACGAGCACTTCCGCACCGCCCGCACCGACCACCTTCGGACAGCTCTTCTCGATCCCGGAGTTCAGGGTCCTCTTCGCCAACCGCTGCCTGGTGATGATCTCGGTCGCGTCGTCGTCGCTGGCGCTCGGGACGATCATGTTCGAGAGCACCGGGTCCGCCCTGCTCAGCGCGCTGTCGATGTTCGGCGGGCCACTGGTCGCACTGGTCGTCTCGCAGCTGTTCCTGGGACTCTCCGACACCCTCCGACCGCGAACCGGACTCATGCTCCAGATGGCGGCACCGCTCGTCGCCAATGCACTTCAAGCGCTGCCGGGGGTGCCGTGGCAGGCACGATTCGCTCTGCTCGCCATTCCCTACGCGGTCAACGCCATGCTCAGCGGCACGCAATGGGTCGTCCTGCGCGACATCATGTCCGGCTCGTCCTATGCCCTCGGTCGATCGACGCTGAACCTCGCCGTCGGCGGGATGCAGGTCGTCGGATACGGCCTCGGCGGCGTCGCGCTGCTGTGGCTCTCACCGCAGACGCTGTTCATCGTCGCAGCCGTCGTCAACCTGCTCAGCCTGATCACCGTGCGGTTCGGCATCAAGGACCGGCCGGCCCCTGGACGTACTTCGGAGGGGCTCGTCGCCCGGACCCGCCGAGTCAACCGGCTGCTCCTCGGATCACGGGTCACCCGGCCGCTCTACCTCGCCGGCTGGGTGCCGAACGGGCTGATCGTCGGCTGCGAGGCACTCTTCGTTCCCTACGGTCACGGTTCGCTCGCCGGCTACCTCTTCGCGGCCGGTGCTGCCGGGATGATGCTGGGCGACCTGGGAGCCGGCCGCTTCCTGACGGTCCCGCAGCGTGACCGGCTCATCGGCCCGCTGCGCTATCTCCTCGCGGTCCCCTTCCTCCTCTTCTGGTTCTCCCCTCCCGCGGCGGTTGCGGTGGCCGCGGTGTTCATCGCCTCCGTCGGGTACGCCGCCTCGCTCCCGTTGCAGGAACGCCTGATCACCCACACCACCGACGACATCCAGGGGCAGGCGCTCGGTCTCCAGAGCCAGGGCATGATGATCGGCCAAGCCCTCGGGGCCGGGGTCGGCGGCGCCATCGCGTCCTCGCTCGCCCCCGGTCACACCATGGGGGTCCTGGCCACGGCGTCGTTGCTGGTGACCCTCGCGCTCACCCCCGGCCTGCGCCGGTCTGCGCCGCGGCATCCGGTTCCGTAGCCGCAGGTGCGGCGAGAACGCCGAAGCCCTGGCCACCGCTGATACGGTGGCCAGGGCTTCCTATCGAGGTGTCAGCTGTCCTGTGACGGCGTGGTGTCGCGGCTCGCGCCACCGCGGGTGCGGGTCACGACCTTCGGCGCAGGCGTCGAGGCGGTGCCGTTGGTGGCGGGCGTCGCCTCGGTCTTGGTCGCGGTCATCACCGCGCCCTCACCGGTGCTGACCACCTCGCGGCGGGCGCCGCGGCGCTGCCGGGTGACCACCTTGGGCTTGGAGTCGACCGGCGCGGCCGCGACCGGCTCCGGCGTGGTGACCTCGGGCTCGGCTGCCTCCGGCTCGGCTGCCTCGGGCTCGGCTGCCGGGGCGACCGGAGCGGGCTCCTCGGCGACGGGCTCCTCGGTGACGGGCTCCTCGGCAACCGGCTTCTCGGCGACCGGCTTCTCAGCGGCCGGCTTCGGCTCCGCAGCGGTCGAGCTGCCGACAACCGCGGCCAGGACCGGGCGACCGGTCGCTGCCGCACGGCGGGTGCGGGTGCGGGTGGTGACCTTCGGGGCCTCCGGCTCGGCGGGCGCCTCGGCGACAGGCTGGACCGGAGTCTCGGCCGGGGTCGCCGTCTCGGTCGGCTCGGTCGCCGGGGTCGACGCCTTCGACCGGCGCGAACGCGTACGCGTGGTCACCTTCGGCGCGTCGACCTGCTCGGGAGCGGTCTCGACTGCCTCGGCCGGCTCGGCGGTCTCCGCAGTCTCGGCCACCGAGGGCTCCTCGGCGGTCTTCGACCGACGCGAGCGCGTACGGGTGGTGACCTTGGGGGCCTCGGCCACCGCGACGGTCTCGGCGGGCTCGGTGGCCGCCTCCTCCGCGGGGGTCTCGACGGGCTCGGCGACCGCAGTCGTCTCGCTCTGTCCGGCCATGGCGGCGAACTCGGCGGGCGACGGCGTCTTGGCGTGCTCCTCGACGGGCTCGGTGCGCTGCTCGCCACCGATCTCGTCCTTGCCCTTGCCGCGGCCACCGCGACCGCCCCGACGGCGCGAGCGCGGCTCGTCGGGGGCGACGCCGGAGGACTTGCCGGGCTCGACCGGGTGCTCGTGGATCACGAGCCCACGGCCGCCGCAGGCCTCGCAGTTCTCGGAGAAGGCCTCGAGCAGGCCGGTGCCGATCCGCTTACGGGTCATCTGCACCAGACCCAGCGAGGTGACCTCGGCTACCTGGTGACGGGTGCGGTCACGGCCGAGGCACTCGACCAGGCGACGGAGCACCAGGTCGCGGTTGGACTCGAGGACCATGTCGATGAAGTCGACGACGATGATGCCGCCGATGTCGCGCAGCCGGAGCTGGCGCACGATCTCCTCGGCAGCCTCGAGGTTGTTCTTGGTGACCGTCTCCTCCAGGTTGCCGCCGGAGCCGGTGAACTTGCCGGTGTTGACGTCGACGACGGTCATCGCCTCGGTGCGGTCGATGATCAGCGAGCCGCCCGAGGGCAGCCAGACCTTGCGGTCCAGGCCCTTGGCGATCTGCTCGTCGATCCGGTACGCGGCGAAGGCGTCGGCCTCGCCGTCGTACTTCTCCACGCGCTCCTCGAGGTCGGGAGCGACCGACTGGACGTAGTCCTTGACGGTCTCCCACGACGAGTCGCCGGAGATGACCAGCTTGGCGAAGTCCTCGGTGAACAGGTCGCGGACGACCTTGAGGGTCAGGTCGGGCTCGCCGTAGAGCAGCTGCGGGGCGTTGCCGCCGGCACGCTTCTCGATGTCCTCCCAGCGGGCCTTGAGCCGCTCGACGTCGCGGGTCAGCTCGTCCTCGGCGGCACCCTCCGCGGCGGTGCGTACGATCACGCCGGCCGTGTCGGGGACGATCTCCTTCAGGAGGGTCTTGAGGCGGTTGCGCTCGGTGTCGGGCAGCTTGCGGGAGATGCCGGAGGTGGTGCCGTCGGGCACGTAGACCAGGAAGCGGCCGGCCAGCGAGATCTGCGAGGTCAGCCGGGCGCCCTTGTGGCCGATCGGGTCCTTCGTCACCTGGACGAGCACCTTCTGACCGGAGGTCAGCACCGACTCGATCTTGCGGGGCTGACCCTCCTTCCAGCCGAGCGAGGCCCAGTTGACCTCACCGGCGTAGAGGACCGCGTTGCGGCCCTTGCCGATGTCGATGAACGCGGCCTCCATGGAGGGGAGCACGTTCTGGACACGGCCCAGGTAGACGTTGCCGATCAGGCTGGTCTGGCTCTCGCGGGCGACGTAGTGCTCGACGAGGACCTTGTCCTCGAGCACGGCGATCTGGGTGAGGTCCTCGCGCTCGCGGATGACCATGACGCGCTCGACCGACTCGCGGCGGGCCAGGAACTCGGCCTCGCTCACGATCGGGGCGCGACGGCGGCCGGCCTCGCGGCCCTCGCGGCGGCGCTGCTTCTTGGCCTCCAGGCGGGTCGAGCCCGACAGCGCGGTGATCTGGTCCTCGCCGGTGCGGCTCGCGCGGACCTTGGTGACGGTGTTCTCCGGGTCGTCCCCGGCGTCGCCCGAGGCCTCGCCGGCCCGGCGGCGACGACGGCGACGGCGCGAGGAGCTGCCGCCCTCGCCCTGCTGGTCGGCGTCGGCGTCCTTGCCGGCCTCGTCGCTCTCCGCCTCGGCGTCGTCGGACCTGTCCTCGGCGTCGGTCGCGTCGGAACCGTCGGCGTCGCCGTTGGAGCCCTTGCGGCGGCGACGGCCACCGCGGCGGCGGCGACGACGGCCGTTGCCGCCGCCCTCGCCGTCGTCGACCGAGCTCTCGTCGGCGTCGGTGTCGGTGCTGCTGTCCGTGTCGGTCTCGGCCTCGGTGTCGGCGGACTCGTCCTCGGTCGGCTCCTCCTCGGCGGGCTTCTCCTCGGCCGGGGCGGCGCTGCGGGCGTTGCGCCTGCGGGTCCGGGCCGGGGCCTCCTCCTCGGCGGCCTCAGCTGCGGGCTCGGCGGCCTTCGGCTCGTCCTCGGCGGGCGCCTCGACGGCGGCCTCGACCGGCTTCGGCTCGGCCGTCTTGCGGGTGCGCCGGCGGGTGGTCGTCTTGGTCGGCGCCTGGAACAGCACCGCGGGGGCCACCGGACCGGTCTGCTCGGTCTCGGTCTCCGCGAGGGTCTCGTCGACCTCCTCGTCGACCTCCTCGGCGGGCGTCTCGACGGGCTCGACGGCCTCGACCACGGGAGCGGCGGCCTTCTTGGCGGCCGCCTTCTTCGTCGTGGTCTTCTTGGCGGTGGTCTTCCTCGCCGCGGTCTTCTTCGCCGGAGCCTCGACGGCCTCAGCGGGGGCCTCGGCCGGGGTCTCGACGGCCTCAGCGGCCTCGGGAGTGATCTCGGGGGTGGTCTCGGTGGTCTCGACCTCGGCCGGCGCCGCAGCGGCAGCCTTCTTGGTCGTACGCTTCCGGGTGGTCTTCTTCGCCGCAGCCTTCTTGGCGGGGGCGGTCTCGCCGGCCTCGTCGGCGGGGGCCTCAGCGGCCTCAGCCGGGGCCGCGGCGGCCTTCTTGGTGGTGCGCTTGCGCGTCGTCTTCTTCGCCGCGGTCTTCTTCGCGGGAGCGGACTCCGCGGCCGTTTCCGCTTCGTTCGTGGGGGTGTCGGTCACCGGAGTCTGCGGCGTTTCAGCGCCGTTCTCGGTGTTCTCGACAGTGGTCTCGTCGGCCATGCCGTTCTCCTCATCCAGGACCTTCACAGGTGCCGGATAGTCAGGTGCCGGGAAACGGGCGCTGCGCAGTATCGAACTTTTTCCACGTAGCAGCCGCGTCGCGGCGCAAAGCTTGTCAGGGCGGCGGCATCCTCCGCAGCGGTGCGTCACAGGCTGCGGTTCGTCACCTGCCGCGGTCGCTCGGCCGTCCGGGACCTTCCCGGGCGAGTCGCTCTCACTGACCTGCTAGGCCTGCGTCGCGGTCTGGTGACGACCTACCTCCTGTGTGCCGGAGTGCGGCCCCGGAGGGCCCACGCCGGCGAGGCGTCGTCGGACTGTCCATTCCTCGGGTCGGGCCCGATTGTTTGAGCAGTCGTCTCGGAGTATCGCATACACCCTGTCAACAGACCGATATCCGGACACCAACGAAACTCAGGGAAGGACTGCTTCTTTCATCTGGCGCGACTTGTAGACGTTCACGATGACCACCCCGTCGAGCCACTCGGTGAGCCGCTCCGCCTCGGCCGCCAGCGCCTTGCGACCGGCATCGCCGATGTCGTGGCGCACGATCGGGTGCACGGTGCCGTCCTCGTCCTGCGCCCAGGCTCCCACGATCCGGCCGTCCCACCAGGCGGTGTTGCCTGCGTTGCCGTTGGAGTCGAAGAGGTACGGCACATCCTCCGCGTCCAGGTAGAACCCGCGTTCCCTCCAGCCCATGACGGTGGGATCGAGGGTCGGCACCAGCGCCGCCCAGGGCTCGATCTCGGGTTCCGGCGAGGTGGCGATCGGGTCGTCCGGGAGCACCCAGCCCGTCCCGCCGCTCTCGAGTCCGACCTCGACGGCCCCGACGGCGACGAGCGCCGCCCGCACGGCCGACTTGGTGGCCCCGAGCCACCAGACCAGGTCGGCCTCGGTGCCGGGACCGAAGGTCCACAGCCAGCGGCGGACCAGCTCCGCGTAGCCCTCCGCCGCGGGCAGCGGGGACGGCATCTCGTCGAGCCATGACTCCGTGAGCGTCCAGGCGGGCTTGTTCAGCCGCCAGTGGCCGAGGTTGGTCGCCCGCATCAGCCGCCCCTGCGCGGCGAGGGTGCCGATCACCCAGCGCCCGATCGCGAACTCACCGCCCCACTTCTTGCCCGGCTCCCCCAGCCGGAAGCGGATGTCGAGCTCCGGCACCAGCTCGCGCAGCTGCGCCGTCGTCCGCGGCTCCCCGTCGGCCAGCGCCGCCAGCGTCGCCGCGTAGGCCTTCTCGATCCAGCCGTCGTGGTCCTCGTCGACGCCGCCCGCGGTCAGCCACTTGTGGAGGTTCTTCTCCTGCTGCGCGGCGACCCGGGCCGACGCGCTCCCCAACGCCGCCGGGACCAGGTCGCGCGGGAAGGCGAAGAGCGTACGCCGCATCGCCAGCTGCTTGACCAGCGAGCGCTCCTCGTAGAGCGCCCGCTCGACGTCCTCGACCCGGAGGTCGTGGACGCGCGCGTGCAGCGCGAGGTGGACCGTCGCGGCCTCGGTGGCGTGCCAGGCGGTCATCGCCCGCGTCGCGGCGGCCACGTCGGCGTACCTGTGGCCAGGGGCGAGACCATGGCGTCGACCCAGCCGGGCGCGGCGCTCGCGGTCGGTGACCGTTCTCATCGGCAGTCCCATCGGCAGAGCCTCATCGACGGCACGCTAGTGGAGCGGGTCGCCGATCGTGCCGGACTCCTCGTCGAAGGTGCCCTGGGTGAGGCGGGTCAGCAGCGGCAGCCCGCCGTGCTCCGGGCCGACCTTCAGACCGCCGATGCGCTCCAGACCGGTGACGACGTCGTCGGGACGTACGGTCGGGGTGCCGTGCTTGAGCAGGAGCTCCAGCCGCGAGCCGCCCTCCCCGCGAGGCGCCGAGGCGAGGCGTACGACCGCGCTCCTGGCATCGAACTCGCGCATCCCCTTCTTGGTCATCCGCTCCACGATGACCTCCTCGGCGGCGAGGAACGCCGCGACCGCCGCGGCGGCCTCCTCGGGGGCCGTCGGAAGGTCGATGATCCACTCGCTGCCGGTGAGCAGGTCGGCCAGCGCACCCTTGGGCGAGGTGGCGGTGTCGACGACGTCGAGCAGGTCGAGACCGTCGGGCATGACCTCGTCGAGGGCACCCTTGGTGGCGACCGGGTCGACGACCTCACGCAGGGCCAGCTCGACGTACTCGGCCTCGCTCGCCGCCCCGGTCGGGGCCGCGCCGGCGTAGGAGATCCGCGGGTGGGGGTTGAAGCCCGAGGAGTAGGCGACCGGGATCCGGGCCCGCGCCACTGCGCGCTCGAAGGCGCGGCTGAAGTCGCGGTGGCTGGTGAACCGGAGCCGGCCGCGCTTGGCGTAGCGGATGCGGAGACGCTGGACCGGCGGGGCCTGCTGTTCGGGCTGTTGACGCACGGAGTCGATTATGTCGGTCCTGCGGCGTGATGACCCATCCGGCGAAGGGGAGGCGAACGGTTTGTAACGGTTTGCCCGTCAAAAATGGGAGACTCGCGCGGTGAGTCGCCACAGAAGCAGGAATTTCTCGGTACGCCTCAAGGAGCTGTTGCCGATCCTCGCGGTGGTCCTCACCGTCGGCGTCATCGCCGCCCTGACCGTCCTCGCGCCCCGGCTGAACGACTCCAGACAGGCCTCCGCGGAGACCTCCTCCTCGCCGAGCGCGGACCCGCTCGACGCCTCTGCGTCGGCGAGCCCGTCGGCGTCGTCGGGGCCGCTGCCGAAGTTCACGACGCTCGAGGCGCCGCCGGCGATCGACAAGGCCCCGAAGAAGCCGAAGATCGACCCCTGCGCGGTCCCGCGCAACCTGACCGTGATGACCTTCAACATCAAGGGCGGCCGGGTCTCCCCCGGTGAGCTCGGCGGGATCGCCGGAGTGATCCGCTCGTCCGGCGCCGACGTCGTACTCCTCCAGGAGGTCGACCGGAACCGCCGCCGCTCGGGCAACGTCGACCAGCCCGCGATCATCGCCTCCCACCTGGGGATGCAGTCGGTCTTCGGTGCCAACGACTACATCACCGACCGCGGCGGCTACGGCAACGCGATCCTGTCTCGCTTCCCCATCGCCGAGTCCGGCAACACCCACCTGCCCAACAGCGACGGCAAGGAGCAGCGCGGCGTACTGAGGGCGAACATCATCGTCCAGGGCCAGCGTCTGGTCGTCTTCAACACCCACCTCGACCACACCTCCGACTCGCTCCGCCAGGCCCAGATCGGCGCGGTGATGGCCAAGGTGAACGCCTACGACGGCGCCAAGATCCTCGGCGGCGACCTGAACTCGGGTGACGGCTCGGGCGTGCTGAGCACCGCCCTGTCCTCGCTGACCGACGCCGGCGCCTCCCTCGGGCCCAGCCATGACGGCGGCGGCCGCGTCGACTACCTGCTCCCCAACTCCTGGCTCGAGGCCGGCGACGGCCGGGTCACCCCCACCAGCTTGTCGGACCACCACGCGGTGAGCATCGACTTCTCCATGCGCGGCGCAGAGGACTGCTGATTTCCCGGACGCGGACTCACCGGGCGTGGGAACATCCCGGCCATGTCCAACGCCGCGCCGCCCCCGGCGCATGAGCTGAACCCCCACGACAATGTGACCTCACGCGATCCGTTGCCTTCGTCCAACGAGCGCCCCTCCCAGGCGATGGCGGTCGCCGCGCTTGTGCTGTGCTGCATCTTCTTCAACCCCATCGCCGTCATCATCGGCATCGGCCTCGCGATCGCGGTGTTGTTCCGGTCGAAGCCTCGACGCAACCGCGGAGTCAGGAAGGCGATCACTGCGATCGTGGTCGGCAGCTGCGGTCTCGTTCTCATTTCCAGTCTTGTCGCCTGGCTCTGGTCGTTCACCTATGGCACCAACATCGAACGCGACAAGAACGGGGCCGTGACATCGAGTGGGATCACAGTGCCGGAGCTCCTGCGAGTTGGGGACTGCTTCGAGGACGACAACGAACCGGGCGAACCGTTCATCCTCTACACGATCGACGTCGTGCCATGCTCCGAGCCACATCGATGGGAGGCCTACCACAGATTCCTTCTCCCGGACGGACCGTGGCCAGGAGACAACGAGGTCGCGTGGCTCTCGGACCCGGGGTGTCGTACCGCTTTTCACGAATTCATCGGCGAACGTGAGGGCCCGAGCGATCTGCGAATGGAGTTCTACCTGCCCTACGAGGCGTCCTGGCGGTCAGGTGACCGCCTTGTCGTGTGCTACGTGGGGACCGGGTCACCGACGACCGACTCGCTTCGCGGCTCTGCCTTGCGGGAAGCCCCTTAAGTCTTAGAAAGAGATATGCGACAGTCTCCGCGTCGCTCTACCGGTCACGCATGAGAAACTCCCGGGCGTGTTCGAACTCCGACCTGCCACTGCCGCTGACGTCGACGCTCTGATCGCCCTGTGGGAGGTGGCCGCGGAGAACGACGCGCGGCCGACGGACTCGGTGGCGAAGGTCGAGGCGCTGATCGCCCGCGACCCCGACGCCTGCACGGTCGCGGTCACGCCCGAGGGTCGGCTCGTCGGCTCGCTGATCTCCGGCTGGGACGGCTGGCGCGCCCACCTCTACCGGCTGGCGGTCCACCCCGACGTACGCCGCCAGGGGCTCGCCCGGCGCCTCCTGACCCATGCCGAGGAGCGCCTGGTGGCGCTCGGGGCGAGCCGGATCGACGCGATGGTCCTGGAGGGCAACGACCTGGGTCAGTCGCTGTGGAAGAGCTCGGGCTACGAGTCTCAGTCGGAGTGGCGCCGCTGGGTCCGCCCGGTCGGCTGAGGCCGGACCATCAGGTCGTACGCCTCCCGGAACCCACCCCGCTCGTAGAACGGGATCGACCGGTCGCTGGGGCTCAGCACGACGCGTACGAATCCCTCGTCGTCGGCGTGGTCGGTGAGCGCGGTCAGCATCGCGGTGCCGAGGCCGCTGTTGCGGTGCTCGCGCCGGACGTAGAAGTTGGCCAGATAGCCCCACCGCGACGACCGTTCCTGACCCGGCTTCGGCATCCGGGTGAAGACCAGCATGTTGACCATGCCGGCGGCCTCGCCGTCGACGTACCCGAGCCAGGTCACCCGCTGCTCGTGCTCCTTGAGCATCCACTCGTCGAAGCGCTCCTCGAACCCCGAATCGTCGATCGGACCCTCCGTGATCTCCTCGACCCAGGCGCGGCGAAGGCTTGCCAGGAGGGGCGTGTCCGCCGGTCCTGCTGGTCGTACGTCGAAGGTGTCGCTCACGGACCCAACCTAGTAATCGTTCGCGCGGCACGGCGGTCGGGTCTACCTTCGGCGCGTGGAGTTCGTGACCCCGGAAGACCTTCCCGCGCCGGCCGGCTACAGCCACGCGGTGATCACCGACCCCGGTGCCCGGCTCGTGGTGACCTCCGGCCAGGTCGGCATCGCCGCCGACGGCACCGTGGCCGAGGGCTGGGAGGCGCAGACCCGGCAGACCTTCGTCAACCTCGGCATCGCGCTGGCCGCCGCAGGCTCGACCTGGGCGGAGGTGGTGAAGCTGACCTACTTCGTGGTCGCCACCGACGAGCTTCCGATGATCCGGTCGGTGCGCGACGAGTTCGTCGACGTCAAGCACCCGCCGGCCAGCTCGTTGGTCCAGGTCGCCGGCCTCTTCCGACCCGACGTACTCATCGAGATCGAGGCGACCGCCGCGATCCGCTGAAGCGCCCGCGGAGCGATTCCCTGCTCATACCCGGCCCGGCATGACACCATCTGCCCGTGACCGGCATGTCCCTCTCAGCCGACGATCCGTACGCCGTTGCCTGCCGGGCGGTCACCGACCAGCCCATCACCGGCACGATGCGGCCTGACGATGGCTGATCGTCGAACGCCGGTGTCAGAACCCCGCACTTGCGGGGTTCTGACACCGGAACTGCTGTAGGCCCTCGTCATTTCCCCGCAGTTGTGGGGTTCTGCCGATCGACCTCAGACGACGCTCAGTGGGAGCAGCTTCTGACCCGTGGGGCCGATCTGGATCTCGGTGTTCATCTCCGGGCAGACGCCACAGTCGTAGCAGGGGGTCCAGCGGCAGTCCTCGACCTCGATGTCCTCGCCGTCGGCGGCGGCGAGGGCGTCCTCCCAGTCGGCCCAGAGCCAGTCCTTATCGAGACCGGAGTCGAGGTGGTCCCAGGGGAGGATCTCGTCGTACTCACGCTCGCGGGTGGTGTACCAGTCGAGGTCGACGCCGGTGCCTTCCAGACCCGCCTCCGCGGCGGCGACCCAGCGGTCGTAGGAGAAGTGCTCGCTCCAGCCGTCGAAGCGGCCGCCGTCTCGCCAGACCTGCTCGATGATCGCGCCGACGCGGCGGTCGCCGCGGGACAGCAGGCCCTCGACGATGCCGGGCTTGCCGTCGTGGTAGCGGAACCCGATGGCGCGGCCGAACTTCTTGTCGGAGCGGACCACGTCGCGCAGCTTCTGGAGGCGCTCGTCGGTGGTCTCGTGGTCGAGCTGGGAGGCCCACTGGAAGGGGGTGTGGGGCTTGGGTACGAAGCCACCGATCGAGACGGTGCAGCGGATGTCGTTGCGGCCCGAGACCTCGCGGCCCTTCGCGATCACCTTCTTCGCCAGCTCGGCGATCTGCAGGACGTCCTCGTCGGTCTCGGTCGGCAGGCCGCACATGAAGTAGAGCTTCACCTGGCGCCAGCCGTGGGAGTACGCGGCACCGACGGTGCGGATCAGGTCCTCCTCGGTCACCATCTTGTTGATGACCTTCCGCATCCGCTCGGAGCCGCCCTCGGGGGCGAAGGTCAGGCCGGAGCGACGACCGTTGCGGGAGAACTCGTTGGCCAGGGTGATGTTGAAGGCGTCGACGCGGGTCGAGGGCAGCGAGAGCGAGACGTTGGTGCCCTCGTAGCGGTCGGCCAGGCCGGTCGCGACGTCACCGATCTCGGTGTGGTCGGCGCTCGACAGCGAGAGCAGGCCGACCTCCTCGAAGCCGGACTTCCGGATGCCGTTCTCGACCATGTCACCGATGGTGGTGATGGAGCGCTCGCGCACCGGGCGGGTGATCATCCCGGCCTGGCAGAAGCGGCAGCCGCGGGTGCAGCCGCGGAAGATCTCCACCGAGAACCGCTCGTGGACGGTCTCGGCCAAGGGCACCAGGGGGTTGCGCGGGTAGGGCCAGGCGTCGAGGTCCATCAGGGTGTGCTTGCGCACCCGCCACGGGATGTCGGGACGGTTGGGGACGACGGCCTCGATCTGGCCGTCGGCGGCGTAGTTGACGTCGTAGAACTTCGGCACGTAGACGGCCCCGGAGACGGCCAGCCGGCGCAGCAGCTCGTCGCGGCCGCCGGGGCGACCGTCCTGCTTCCACTCGCGCACGACCTCGGAGATCTTGAGCACGACCTCCTCGCCGTCACCGAGCACGGCGGCGTCGAGGAAGTCGGCGATCGGCTCGGGGTTGAACGCGGCGTGGCCGCCGGCGAGCACCACCGGGTCGTCGTCGCCACGGTCGACCGCGTGCAGCGGGATGCCGGCGAGGTCGAGGGCGTTGAGCATGTTGGTGTAGCCGAGCTCGGTCGAGAAGCTGAGCCCGAAGACGTCGAACGCCTTCACCGGACGGTGGGCGTCGACGGTGAACTGCGGGATCGGACCCTGCTCGTCGCCCTCCCGCATGATCTTCTCCAGGTCGGGCCAGACCGCGTAGGTGCGCTCGGCCGCGATCCAGTCACGCTCGTTGAGCACCTCGTAGAGGATCTGGACACCCTGGTTGGGCAGGCCGACCTCGTAGGCGTCGGGGTACATCAGCGCCCACCGCACCTCGACCTCGTCCCACTTCTTGACGGTGGAGTTGAGCTCCCCACCGACGTACTGGATCGGCTTGGACACCAGCGCCAGGCGCGGCTCCAGCCGAGGGAAGACGGACTCAGGAACGAGGTCGCTCTGGGCGACGGTCACGATGGGCACCTCAAAGCTCGGGAACGATCAACCCCAAGCGTACGCCGAGCCGCGACTCCCCGACCAAACCTCGCGCCGTGGCGGCACAATGCCGGGCATGGCACTGCGTACGTGGGCGAAGGAGTTCGCGGGAGGGACCGTGTCGACGGCCATGGCCAGGCTCAACGCCCGGCATCCGTGGAGCCACAACGACCACTTCCACAGCTGGATCCTGGCGAACCTGCCGCAGCGGCGCCACGCGGCCCTGGACGTCGGCTGCGGCCGCGGTGATCTCGTGACCGCGCTGTCGCCGCGGTTCACGGCGGTCCACGGGAACGATCGCGACGAGGAGATGCGGCGACACGCCACCGCCCGCTGCGCCGGGCTGCCCAACGTCACCATCGACGGCGACCCCTGGACCGAGACCGACGGGAGGTTCGACCTGGTCACGATGATCGCCGTCCTGCACCATCTCGACGTCGCCGGCGCGCTGGCGCAGGTGCACAGGCTCCTCGAGCCGGGCGGACGGTTCCTGGCGGTCGGGCTCGCTCCTCCGCGGAGCGCCGCGGACCACCTGTGGGATCTCGCCTCCATCATGACCAACCCGGTGATCGGCTACGTCAAGCATCCGTGGCCCTCGGCCGAGACCCCGGCCCCGCCGTTCCCCGTCAAGGACCCGACCATGCCCCTCGACGACCTGCGCGAGATCGTCCTCGACGTCATGCCCGGCGCCACGATCCGGCGCCGCCTGGGCTTCCGGCACACCATCGCCTGGACCAAACCGGACTAGCGGGGTGGAAATGGTCGTGGGGGCCGCCCCTCCCGGACGGCCCCCACGACCTCAGTTCAGAGCCTCAGCTCAGAACACCGTGCTGAGCAGCAGGTTCGGCGAACCGGTGCCCGGGTTGGTGACCACGTCCGGGGTGGCGGCGCCGGTCAGGCCCTCGGCGACCTCGGCCGGGGTGGCCGAGGGGTTCGCCTCGAGGTAGAGCGCGGCAGCGCCGGTGACGTGAGGGGTCGCCATCGACGTACCGGAGATGGTGTTGGTCGAGCCGTCGTTCCAGGCCGAAGTGATGTCGACGCCCGGAGCGAAGATGTCGAGGCACTCACCGGTGTTGGAGAAGTCCGCGGCGGTGTCGGTGTCGTCGGTGGCACCGACGGTGATCGCCTCCGGAACGGCAGCCGGCGAGGAACCGCAGGCGTCGGAGCTCTCGTTGCCAGCCGCGACGGCGTAGGTCACGCCGTCGGCGATCGAGGCCTGGACGGCCGCGTCGAGCGCGGCGTCGTTGCCGCCACCGAGCGACATGTTGGCCACGGCCGGGCCGTCGGTGTGGTTCTCGGTGACCCACTCGATGCCGGCGACGACACCCTCGGTGGTGCCGGAGCCCTGGTCGTCGAGGACACGGACCGGAACGATCGTGGCCTCCTTGGCCAGACCGTAGGTGGTGCCGGCGACGGTGCCGGCGACGTGGGTGCCGTGGCCGTTGCCGTCGGTCGGGTCGGAGTCGCCGTCGACGGCGTCGAAGCCCTCACCGATCCGGCCGCTGAACTCGGAGTGGTCGGTCGCGACACCGGTGTCGATGATGTAGGCGGTCACGCCCGCACCGGTCTGGTCGTAGTGGTAGTTCTTGTCGAGCGGCAGCGCGGCCTGGTCGACGCGGTCGAGGCCCCAGGTCGGGTCGGCCTGGTCACCCTGGGTGGTGTAGCGGTGGTTGGCCTGCACGTAGGCGACGTCCGGGTTGTTGCGGACCTCGGCGAGCGCGTCCTTGTCGAGCGTGGCGGAGAAGCCGTTGAACGCCGTGTTGTAGACCTCCCGTACGTCGCCACCGGCGTCACGGGCGTCGCTGCGCACCGACTTGGCCTCGGACGCTGCCATGTCGCTGCCGCCCTGCTTCTTCATCACGACGATGTACTGACCCTCGATCGCGGTCGAGGCGTCCGCCCCGCGCAGCGGTGCCGGACCGTCCGCGGCGCCCGCCGGGACGGTGAAGGCGATCGCCGATGCTGCTGCTCCGACAGCAACGGCAGAGATGACTGCCGGCGCCTTGATGGCACGGTTCTTCATGGTTCGGTTCACGAACTGACTCCCGTCATCGTGCGGCCCTGTAGGACCGCTGCGAACGCCCTGCGCCCTCCCTGTGGCCGCAGCCCGAAGCGTTCGGCCAACCACGTAATCACGTTACGTCGGGCACGTAACGACCCAACTCTTCGCATTGCAGCAACGTGCACGCAACGAAGGTGAACACCTATAAACAGACCATAAACAAGGCAGGAAAATTGCCCTGACACCACCACGCCGGGCCGCCCGCATTACGCGAGCGACCCGGCGTGGTCAGGCCGTCAGATCAAGCGACCGGATCAGGCGATGGAGGTGTCGTCGATCAGGAAGCTGGTCCCGAGCGAGGAGTCCTCGGTGCCGGTGAACGTCAGCGTGACCGTGCTGCCTGCGTACGAACCCAGCGAGAACGACTTCAACGCATAGGAGGAGCTCGCATTGAGGTTCGAGTACGTCGCCAGGGTGGTCGAGCCGATCTTGACGGTCAGCTTGTCGTAGGCCGTCGAGGTGGTCGTCTCGTTGGTGATCACCCGCAGGTAGAACGACAGCGTCTTGCCGGTCGTGGGCAGGGTGACCGACTGCGAGAGCGTGTCGGTGTGGGTCGAGCCGTAGCCGTTCAGCCACGCCTTGTAGGAACCCGTACGCGCCGGGGCGCTGCTCGAGTTGTCGATGACGCCCGAGGAGGCGCTCCAACCGGTCGCGCCCGATTCGAAGCCCGGGTTGACCAGCAGGTTCCCGGTGGTCGGCGGGTCGGTCGGCGTGGTGCCGCCGCCCTCGAGCGAGTAGAGCAGGCGGTTGGGCGAGCCGGTGCCCGGCGAGGTGACGACACCGGTCGTGGCGTTGGAGGTGATCCACGACTGGACCGTCGCCGGCGTGGCCGAGGTGTGGGCCGCCAGGTAGAGGGCCGCGGCGCCCGCGACGTGCGGGGTCGCCATCGACGTACCGGAGATGGTGTTGGTCGCCGTCGTCGAGGTGTACCACGAGGAGGTGATGCTCGAGCCCGGGGCGAAGACGTCCACGACCGAGCCGTAGTTGGAGAACGACGAGCGCGCGTCGGAGCTGGTGGTCGAGCCCACGGTGATCGCGTTGGCGACCCGCGCCGGCGAGTAGTTGGACGCGTTGGCGTTGTCGTTGCCGGCCGCGACGGCGTACGTCACCCCGTCGGCGATCGAGCTGTTCACCGCCGCGTCGAGCGAGGACGAGGCCCCGCCACCCAGCGACATGTTGGCGACCGCCGGACCCGAGGTGTGGTTGGAGGTGACCCAGTTGATGCCCGCGATGACACCGGAGTCGGTGCCGGACCCCTGGGCGTCGAGGACACGGACCGGCACCAGGGTGACGCCCTTGGCCACACCGTAGGTCGAGCCGCCGACGGTGCCGGCGACGTGGGTGCCGTGACCGTTCTCGTCGGTCGTGGAGGACCCGACGGAGTAGTAGCCCGAGGCGACCCGCCCGCTGAACTGGGTGTGGGTCGAGAGGATGCCGGTGTCGATGATGTAGGCGGTGACGCCCGACCCGGTCTGGTCGTAGTGGTAGGAGTTGCTCAGCGGCAGGTTGCGCTGGTCGATCCGGTCGATGCCCCAGGTCGGGTTGGACTGGTCACCGGTCGCCTTGACGACCCCGTCGGCCTCGACGTAGTCGACGGCCGGGTCGCTGCGCACCTCGGCCAGGGCGGCGTCCGACAGCGTCGCCGCGAAGCCGTTGATCGCCGCGTCGTAGGTGAACTTCACCTTGCCGCCGGCATCCTCGGCCTTGCTGCGGACGGCGGCGTTGTCGCTCTTCGCCGAGGCGCGGAAGCCGTTGCCGGCCTTGGCCTGATCCTTCATCACGACGATGTACTGACCATCGATGGCGTTCGCCTTCTCGGCACCGATCAGCGGTGCCGGAGTGTCGGCCGCGCCGGCGGGGCCGGACAGCGCCAGGATGGTGGTGGCAGCGCCGACGGCTGTGGCGGTCGCTGCGACCAGCGCGCCGAGGCGCTGGGTTCTGTGGGGTCGGTTCACGATTACTGCTCCCGTCGTCAAGCAGCCTCTGGTTGAGGGCCGCAAGGGGTCACAGATGCCCTGTGGGGCAACCGGGAGGGAACGTAATCGAGTTTACTGACGATGAAACGCGACATCTTTTCGCACTGCAGCAACCTGCAGGCGGTCGCGCGAGCGGAGGTCCTGGAGTGGTCCGGACCGGTCCAGACCGGTGCGCCGCGACCGGGCCGAGATACCGAGCAGGAGACCCACCGCCAGCAGCGCCGCGATCATCGAGGAACCACCGTAGGAGAGCAACGGTAGCGGCACCCCGGTGACGGGCATGATGCCCAGGCACATGCCGATGTTCTGGAAGCTCTGGATGCCGAGCCAGCACACGATGCCGGCCGCGGCGACCCTCCCGAAGAGGTCGTCGGTGCGCGCCGCGATCCGCAGTCCGCGCCACAGCACGACGCCGATCAGGCCGATCACGAGCAACGAGCCGACCAGCCCGAGCTCCTCCCCCACGACCGTGAAGATGAAGTCGGTGTGCTGCTCGGGGACGAAGCCCGCGCGGGCCTGCGATCCCTGGAACAGCCCCTGGCCGAAGATGCCGCCGTCACCGATCGCGATCCGGGCCTGCTGGACGTTGTAGCCGGCACCGCGAGGGTCCAGCGACGGATCGGTGAACGCCATGAACCGGTGGATCTGGTATTCCTTCAGCACCCCGGTCGCGACCACCGTCGTGGCGCCCGCCAGACCGGTCAGCGCCAGCAGCGCCAGCCAGCGCCGTGGTGTCCCCGCGGCCGCGAGCACGCAGAAGACCGTCACGCCGAGCACCAGCGTGGTGCCGAGGTCGGGCTGGAGCAGGACGAGCACGATCGGCACCGCCGCGACCAGGATCATCGCGACCACGTCGCCCAGCGACACCCGGGCCTGCCAGCGGCCCTCGCTGCGCTCGGCGAGGACCAGTGCCATCGCGATGACCACGGCGAGCTTCGCCAGCTCCGAGGGCTGGACCTGCACCGGCCCGAGGGTCACCCACGACTTCGACCCGTTGATCGTCGAGCCCATCACGAGCACCAGCACCAGGCCGACGATCGCGCCGAGGTAGACCACCGGTGTCAGCATCCGCACCCAGCGGTGGTTGGTCGCGACCACGCCCACCATCAGCACCAGCCCGACGGCCACGTTGATGATCTGTTTGCGCAGGTAGGCGGTGGTGTCGCCGCCGGTGAGCGCGTCCCGGTGGACGGTCGCCGACCAGACGAACAGCACCGACAGCGACACCAGGACCAGGACCGCGCCGAGGAGGACCAGGTCGATGCGGCGTACGAAGGCCATCACGTCGTTCTTCATGCCTGCACCTCAGTCCTTCGGAGCGACGATCGAGCCGTCGGCACCGAACGCCGGCAGGTTCCTCGGCGGGTCGATGCCCTTGATCGCGGCCTTGGCGGGCCGGACCTCGGCACCGCCCTCCTCGATCCCGTAGAGCGACTCCCACAGCTTGCGTACGGCATCACCCACCGCGCCCGAGCCGGTGCCGCCCTGGGAGATCGTCATGATGACGACGTACTTCTTGTTGTACGTCGCGACCCAGCCGGTCGTCTGCTTGCCGGTGACCTCGGCGGTGCCGGTCTTGCCGCGCACCTTCACCTCGTCGAGCGGGAACCCGCCGAACTTCCAGGCCAGGGTGCCGGAGCGCGGGGTGCCGAGGAGCGCCTCGTTGACGTAGTCGATGCTCTTGGCCGACATCTTGACCTTGCCGGCCACCTTCGGCTCGATCTTCTCGACCACGGTGCCGTCGCCGCTGACGACCGCCTTGCCGACCCGGGGCTCGTAGAGGGTGCCGCCGTTGGCCAGCGAGGCGTAGGCGCGGGCGAGCTGGATCGGGGTGACCATCGTGTCGCCCTGGCCGATCGAGAAGTTCACCGCGTCACCGGTGCGGTAGTAGTTGCCCTCCACGCAGAACTCGTGGGCGAACAGCTGCAGGAACGGGGTCGGCGCGTTCTTCTTCTCGTCCATGCGGCAGTAGTAGCCCTTCATGGCCTCGTAGTACTCGGCCTTCCATTTCCGGTCCGCGATCCGGCCCGCCGACTCCCCCGGCAGGTCGATGCCGGTGCGCTTGCCGAACCCGAACGCCTTCGCGGTCTCGACCAGCGGGTCCTTGGCCTTGATGTCGGCCGGGTTGGAGCCGTACTTCTGCCAGTAGTTCACCGCGATCCGGTAGAAGAACGTGTCGCAGGAGAGCTCGAGCGCCTGGGCGAAGGTGATGTTGCCGTAGGCGGCCGACTCGTAGTTCTTGAACCAGCGGTTGCCGACCTGGAGGCCGCTGGAGCAGTCGAGCAGGGTGTCGCGGCTGTAGCCGTTGTTGAGCGCGCCGACGGTCATGAACGGCTTCCAGGTCGACCCGGGTGCGAACTGGCCCTGCGTCGCCCGCGGCAGCAGCGGGTAGCCCGCCTTCTCGGAGTAGAGCCGGTCGAGCTGCTTCTGGGTGATCCCGCCGACCCACTCCTCCGGGTCGTACGTCGGCTGGCTGGCCATCGCGACCAGCCGGCCGGTCTGGGCCTCCATGACCACGACCGAGCCGGAGTCGGCCTCGTAGTTGCGGCCGGTGATCTTGTCGAAGGTGCCGCGAGCGGTCTCGATGGACTCGGCCAGCAGCTTCTCGGCGCGCCCCTGCACCTTGGCGTCGATGCTGGTCACCAGCGTGTCACCGGGCTGGGAGGCGACCGAGTCGCCGCGGCCGATCTCGCGGCCGACCGAGTCGACGGTGACCGTGTCGTAGCCGGGCATCCCGCGCAGCCACTGGTCGTACTCCTTCTCGACGCCGGAGCGACCCACCATCGAGGTGTTGTTGAGCGACTCGTCGCCGCGTTCCTTGGCATTGTCGTTCTCGTCCTCGGTGATCGGGGAGAGATAGCCGAGCACCCCGGCGGCGTTGATCCCGTAGGGCCTCGGGTAGGAGCGCAGCGTCTGCTTCTCCGCGACCACGCCGGGGAAGTCCTCGGGCTGCTCGAGGATGCGCAGCGCGGTCGACTCGGAGACGTCGGTGGCGATCGGCACCGGCTGATAGCGCGTGCCGGACCAGTTGGCGATCGCCTCGTTCTGCTTCTTCGGGGACACGTCGACGGCCTTGGCGACGCGCTTCATCAGCGTCGCCTTGTCCGCGTCGTCGAGCCCGTCGAGCACGCCCTGGTCGAGGCTGACCACCCAGGCCGAGCGGTTGGTGACCAGCGGCCGGCCCTGGGCGTCGACGATGATCCCGCGCACCGGCTGGCGCACGATCTCGCGCTTGGACTGCGAGGCCGCGGCCGCCTGGTAGGCGTCGCCGTGGCGCACCTGCAGGTAGAAGAGCCTGACCCCGAGCGTGGCCAGCAGCGAGAAGACGAGCGCCTGGATCACGATCAGCCGCAGCCGGCTGACCTGTGCCGTGGAGAGTCGACTCGGCGCCATCTCAGAGGTCTCCCCTGCCGAGCAGCCACAGCATCGCCGGGATCAGCAACGGGGCCAGCAGCAGGTCGTAGCCGACGCTGATCGCGACGGTCGGCAGCAGCGTCAGCGGCGCCTCGCCGAGGATCAGGCCGCTGACCACGAAGATGCTGACCCCGATGAACGAGCAGGCGGCCACGGTGACCATCACGGTCAGTGCGTTGGGGCGACCCTGACCGCCCTGGGCGATGCTGCCCTCGCGTACGCGGCCGGCGACGTAGCCGACGATCAGCAGCGCCAGCGCCCACCGGCCGGCGGTGTGGTCGGCGGGAGGCGCGAGATCGAGGAGTACGCCGGCGGCGAAGCCGGTCACCAGCGCGGCCTGTCCGCCGCGGGTGAGCGCGACCGCAAGGACGACCAGTAGCGCCAGGTCGGGAGTGATGCCGCGGATCGCGAAGGCCGGCGCCACGCTCAACTGGAGGACGACGGCGATGATGACCAGCAGGCCGACCAGCACGTGGCGCAGCAGCGGCCCGGTGCTGTTGGCCCGGGTCTCCATCTGACTCATCGAAGCTCCCCTTCCGGCGTGACCACGGCGCGGTCGCTCATCGTGTCGCCCGGCACCACCACACCGACGACGTCGAGCGAGCCGAAGTCGACGTACGGCTTGATCCGCACCGTGCGCGAGGAGTCGCGCACGCTCGCGAAGGTGTCGGTGACCTCGCCGATCGGCAGCCCCGAGACGTACGGAGCGGCCCGGCCGTCACCCCAGGTGATGACCGTGTCGCCCTTGAGCGGGGCGGCGGTCTGGTCGACGAGGTCGAGGGAGAGCAGACCGGCGTCGGAGCGGCCGGCGACCACGCCGGAGCCGCGGACCATGCCGACCTGGCCCGACTTCTTGCCGCTGCGGTCCTCGCCGCCGACGCGGCCGCCGACGACCGAGGCGGCGTCGACGATCAACAGGACGGTGGCGCTGGTCTTGGTGACCCGCAGGACCCGGCCGACCAGGCCGTCGCCGGTGATCACCGACATGTCCGACCTGATCCCGGCGGCGCTGCCGGCGTCGATGGTGACGGTGCGGTTGAAGGTCTGGGCGGGGCCGTAGGCGGTGACCCGCGCCGGCACCAGCGCATAGCCGAGGTCCTCGGCGGCGCGGGTGATCGACTCGTACTCGGCGAGCTTGGACCGACCATAGTCGGTGACCTCGACCTGGCGGCGCAGCGTGGCGTTCTCGGCCTCGAGCTTCGCGACCCGCTCGCGGAGCTCGTCACGGCTGTCGAACCACTCCGGGATCCCGGTGAACGGGCGGGCCACCATCGCCGCGCCGGTCTCCAGCGGGGAGAGCACCTCGCCGACCGCGGTGCGAGCCGGCTCCAGGGCGGGGGTCTGGTCGAGGGTGGCCAGGGTGGCACAGCACAGGATGAGCGCGATCAGCCAGGAGCCCTTCGGGCCACCGCCATCGGCGTTGGTCTCGAGGCTGCCGCGGCGGTTGAGCCTCTCCCGCGGCGTACGGACCATGGGTTTAGGGCCTTTGCGCTGTTCCAGCCCTTTGCGCAGACGTTCGCTGGGGCGGGGGCTCAGCAACGACACGTCACCATCTCCTGTTCTCGTTCACCAGGACGGGGCGGAGCACGTCGTAGTCCTCGACACAGCGCCCGGCGCCCATCGCGACCGAGGTCAGCGGGGACTCCGCGACGTGGACGGGCATGCCGGTCTCATGACGAAGCCGCTCGTCGAGGCCGCGGAGGAGGGCACCGCCGCCGGTCAGCACGATGCCGCGGTCCATGATGTCGCCGGCCAGCTCGGGCGGGGTCTGGTCGAGGGTGGAGCGGACCGCGTCGAAGATGTCGTGCAGCGGCTCCTCGATCGCCTTGCGCACCTCGGCGCTCGAGACGGTCACGGTGCGCGGCAGGCCGCTGACCAGGTCTCGTCCCCTGATCTCGGCCTCGGGCTCGTTGGGCAGCGGCCAGACCGAGCCGAGGGTCATCTTGACCTCCTCGGCGGTGCGCTCGCCCAGGAGCAGCGCGTGCTCCTTCTTCAGCCAGGTCATGATCGCGTTGTCGAGCTGGTGGCCGGCGGTGCGGATCGACTGGCTGGTCACGATGCCGCCGAGGCTGATCACCGCGACCTCGGTGGTGCCGCCGCCGATGTCGACGACCATGTTGCCGGTCGGCATGTGCACCGGGAGCCCGGCGCCGATCGCGGCCGCCATCGGCTCCTCGATGATGTTCACCATCCGGGCGCCGGACTGGTAGCCGGCCTCCTTCACCGCGCGGATCTCGACCGCGGTGATCCCGGACGGGACGCAGATGACCATCCGCGGTTTGGCGAAGTAGCGACGGCGGTGGACCTGCTGGATGAAGTAGCGGAGCATCTGCTCGGTGGCCTCGAAGTCGGCGATCACGCCGTCCTTGAGCGGTCGCAGCGCGACGATGTCGTCGGGCGTACGTCCCAGCATCTTCTTGGCCTCATGGCCGACGGCGACCATCTCGCCGGTGTTCTTGTTGAGCGCGACCACACTTGGCTCATCGACAAGGACGCCCTTGCCACGGACGTAGACGAGTGTGTTTGCGGTGCCGAGGTCCACCGCCATGTCACGTCCAATGATGCTCGCCATACGTCCTCGCGTTCCCGGGGCGCCGCGTCGGGGATCCGTTGCAGGATGCGGGCCCTGCCGACGAGGCTACGAAGGTGCGAGCCCCAATCCCAAGAGGCTCGCCGAAACCGCAACGATACGGGGTGTGTCCGAGGCAAGTGACCGCGGGATGCCCGTGTCCGCAGGCTGTTGCGGAACGGCTCTCGGAGGCCTGGGAAAGTCGTCTCGGCAACCATGGCGGAACGGCCCCGCGACGTCGTGTTCTGCTGTTCTCGAGGGGCCGATCGCCCGCTGATCCGAAATGAGAGATCGCGCCGGTAGGAGCTACCGGCGCGATCTCCGAAGGTCGGGTGCTTACGCGCCGAACCAGAGCTTGATCTCACGGTCGGCCGACTCGGGCGAGTCGGAGCCGTGGACGAGGTTCTCGCGGTTGGAGAGGGAGTAGTCGCCGCGGATCGTGCCGGGCGCGGCCTTGCGGCCGTCGGTGGCGCCGTTGAGCGCACGCACGACCTCGATCGCCTCGTCGCCCTCGAGGACGGCGGCGACGAGCGGGCCGGAGGTGACGAAGTCGCGCAGCGGCGGGTACCACGGCTGCTCGACGTGCTCGGCGTAGTGCTCGTCGGCCATGCCCGCGTCGATGGTGCGGTGCTCCAGTTTCACGATCGAGAGGCCCTTGGCCTCGTAGCGGGACAGGATCTCCCCCACCAGGCCCCGGCGGACGGCGTCGGGCTTCAGGATCACGAACGTGCGCTGCGTCATGGGGCCGAGCGTATCGGGGCGGGCCGGTCCGGGCACGTTCGGGCCCATGGAGGCCGGGGCTTCTCGGCCTGGGCTGAAACCATGTCGGTGGCATGCGGCAGGATGGCGCCCCGTGACAACAACTCCACCAGCTCCGACGCTCGCAGACTCGATGGCCGCCATCCCGGCCCGCATCGCCGAAGATCTCGGGGTGCGCCCCGCGCAGGTGACGGCCGCGGTCGCCCTGCTCGACGAGGGCTCGACGGTGCCGTTCATCGCGCGTTACCGCAAGGAGGTGACCGGCGGCCTCGACGACGCCCAGCTGCGTACGCTGGAGGAGCGGCTCGGCTACCTGCGCGACCTGGAGGAGCGGCGCGCCGCCGTGATCGCCGAGATCGCGAAGCAGGACAAGCTCACCCCCGAGCTGCAGGCCTCGATCCTCGCCGCCGACACCAAGGCGCGGCTGGAGGACATCTACCTGCCGTTCAAGCCGAAGCGGCGTACGAAGGCGATGATCGCCCGCGAGAACGGGCTCGAGCCGCTGGCCGACGGGCTCCTGGCCGACCCGACCCTGGACCCCGCCGTCGAGGCGGAGAAGTACCTCGGGGAGCAGGTCGCCGACGCCAAGGCCGCGCTCGACGGCGCCCGCGCGATCCTGGTCGAGCGGTTCGGTGAGGACGCCGACCTGATCGGCACGCTGCGCGAGCGGATGTGGAAGCAGGGCCGCCTGGTGACCCGCGTGCGCGAAGGCCGCGAGAACGACCCCGCGGCGGCGAAGTTCTCCGACTACTTCGAGTTCTCCGAGGCGTACGCGTCACTGCCGTCGCACCGCACTCTGGCCGTCCTGCGCGCGGAGAAGGAGGAGGTGCTCGACGTCACCCTGTCGCCCTACGCCGAGGAGCCCGAGCCGGGCGAGGTGACCGACTACGAACGCTCGATCGCCGCCCGTTTCGGGATCGTCGACTCCGGCCGCCCGGCGGACAAGTGGCTGGCCGAGACGGTGCGGTGGGCGTGGCGTACGCGGATTCTCTTCCGCCTCGAGCTCGACATGCGCACCCGGATCCGTACGGCCGCCGAGGAGGCCGCGATCGCGGTCTTCGCCGACAACCTGCGTGATCTGCTGCTGGCCGCGCCGGCCGGCACGCGGGCGACCATGGGCCTCGACCCGGGCATCCGGACGGGTGTGAAGGTGGCTGTCGTTGACGCCACCGGGAAGGTGGTCGACACCTCGACGGTCTACCCGCACGAGCCGCGACGCGACTGGGACGGTGCGCTGGCGACCCTGGCGAAGCTCGCGAAGAAGCACTCGGTCGACCTGATCGCAATCGGCAACGGCACCGCCTCCCGCGAGACCGACAAGCTCGCCGCCGACCTGCTGAAGCTGCTCCCGGACCTGAAGATGACCAAGGTGATGGTCTCCGAGGCGGGCGCCTCGGTCTACTCCGCCTCGGCCTACGCCTCCTCCGAGCTCCCGGATCTGGACGTGTCGCTCCGCGGCGCGGTCTCGATCGCCCGCCGCCTCCAGGACCCGCTGGCCGAGCTGGTCAAGATCGAGCCGAAGTCGATCGGGGTCGGGCAGTACCAGCACGACCTGCCCGAATACAGCCTCTCCAAGTCGCTGGACGCGGTCGTCGAGGACTGTGTGAACGGCGTCGGCGTCGACCTCAACACCGCCTCGGCTCCCCTGCTGCGCCGGGTCTCGGGGATCACCGAGTCGCTCGCCTCGGCGATCGTCGCGCACCGCGACGCCAACGGCCCGTTCCGCACCCGCCGGGAGCTCACCAAGGTCGCCCGGCTCGGCCCCAAGGCGTTCGAGCAGGCGGCAGGGTTCCTCCGGATCCGTGGCGGCGACGACCCGCTCGACCTCTCCGGCGTGCACCCGGAGTCCTACCCGGTGGTCAACCGGATCCTGGAGTCGACCTCGACCGACATCGGGTCGCTGATCGGCAACACCTCGGTGCTGAAGTCGTTGAAGGCGTCCTCGTTCGTCGACGAGACCTTCGGTCTGCCGACGGTCACCGACATCCTCGCCGAGCTCGAGAAGCCCGGCCGCGACCCGCGGCCGGAGTTCCGCACGGCGACGTTCTCGGAGTCCGTGCACGTGATCGCCGACCTGCGTCCCGGCATGGTTCTTGAGGGCACGGTCACCAACGTGGCCGCCTTCGGTGCCTTCGTCGACATCGGCGTCCACCAGGACGGTCTCGTCCACATCTCCGCGATGTCGGACACGTTCGTCGAGGACCCGCGCGACGTCGTCCGCTCCGGCGACGTCGTGCGCGTCAAGGTCCTCGAGGTCGACGAGGCCCGCAAGCGGATCTCGCTCACGCTCCGGCTCAACGACGACGCGCCCGCCGGCGCACCCGCGAAGGGCGAGTCCGGCGATCGCTCGGGCCGTCCCGGTGGTGGCCAGCGTGGCCAAGGCAAGGGCGGCCAGGGCAAGGGCGGGCCGCGGGGCGGCTCGAAGGGTGGCGGCAACCGCGGCGGCCAGGGCGGCGGCCGCGGCTCGTCCGCTCCGGCCAACAGCGCCATGGCCGACGCGCTGCGGCGCGCGGGGCTCAGCTGATTCGCCGTATGTTCACCGAGGTGACTCGGCGAAGTGCCGCCTCCTTCGTGGAACTCCACGAAGGAGGCGGGCACTGACCGAGTTACCTCGGTGAACGTTCCGCGAGCCCGGCGGCCCGACGTACGACATCCTCCGGGACCGCCGCGGTCGAGTCCTCGGCGGTGACCGGGGCACCGGCGACGCGGTGGATCGGGATCACGCCGGCCCAGGTCGCGGACTCGATGTCGGCGGGGTCGTCGACGGGCCCCTCGGCGCGCTCCTTCATCGACGCCTCGACCAGCGGGAGGGCGAGGACAGCGGTTGCGGCGAGCTCCTTGCGGGTCGCCGGCCGCAGGGTCGCCCAGCGACCGGGGATCATCTGGTCGACGACCAGCGCGAGGGCGTGCTCGCGCTCCTCCGGGTCCTCGACCAGCCGCGCGCGGCCGATGACGACGGCCGAGCGGTAGTTCATCGAGTGGTGGAACCCGCTGCGCGCGGCGACCAGGCCGTCGAGCTCGGTGATCGTCACGCACACGTCGCGCTCCAGCGCCCGCCCGAGCCAGCCCGCGGCGACCGACCCGTGCAGGTAGAGCGAGCCGCCCGCGTCCGGGCCGTCGAGATCGAAGCCGTACGCCGTGGGCAGGACGACCGGGTGGGCGTCCTCGCCCGACCCGACAGTGACGCCCAGGTGGGCGAGGAGCGCGTCTCCGAGGAAGGCGTGGAGGCGCTCGCGGTCGGGTACGGCGCGATTCTTCCCGCGGCTGACCTGAGTGCGTGGAGTGGGTGACAACGTCGTGCTCATGGCACCATCCTGAGAGCGAAGTGGCCAGCATGCACGGGCCAATTCACCCCAATTCCGACAGGCCATTCGATCGATGCTCCCCGTGACTCTCGACCGCGGCTCCAGCGAGCCCCTGCCCGCCCAGCTCGCCGGGCAGGTTCGCTCCCTGGTGCTGTCGGGCACCCTCGGGACCGGCGACCGGCTGCCCTCGAGCCGCGCGCTGGCGGCGGATCTCGGCGTATCCCGAGCCGTGACCGAGCAGGCCTATGACCAGCTCACCGCCGAGGGCTGGCTCGAGGCGCGACGCGGGTCCGGGACGTACGTCACCACGACCCGGCCGACGGGCGTGACGCCTCGGCCGACGGGGGTGACCTCTCGGCCGACGGACGTGACCTCTCGGCCGACGGACGCGACGCCTCGGCCGACGCGGGTGACGGCTCGCCTGGACACCGGCACGCCGTTCTTCGACCCGCGGCTGGAGCCGGGGTGGCGGCGGGCGTGGCGGGAGGTCTCGGCGGCCGCTCCCCCGCGCGGCTACGACGACCCGCGCGGGCTGGTGGAGCTACGTGAGGCGCTCGCGGCACGGCTCGGACGCACTCGCGGCCTCGACCTCCATCCGGACGAGATCATCGTGACCGCGGGCACCACCGACGGGCTCCGGGCGCTCCTGCCCGAGCTGCGCCCCGGGCCGGTGGCGGTGGAGGATCCGGGTTACCGCGCGGCCGCCGAGACGGTGCTCACCTACGGACGCGAGGTCATCGACCTGCCCGCGGTGGAGACGGTGCGCGACCTGAGGCGGGCGGTCGCTGCGTACGTCACTCCGGCGCACCAGCACCCCCTGGGACGGGTCATGCCGGCGACCGACCGGCTGAGCCTCCTGGAGGCCGCGCGGCGGGCCGACGCGGTGGTGATCGAGGACGACTACGACTCGGAGTTCCGCTACGACGTCGCGCCGGTGCCCGCGATGGCGACGCTGGACCGCGGCCGGGTGGTCTATCTCGGCACCGCGGCGAAGTCGGTGGTGCCGACGCTGCGCCTGGGCTGGCTGGTCGCTCCGCCCGACCTGCACGAGCTGATCCTGCGCCGCCGCACCATCACCCACGCCGGTGCCGCCTGGCCCTCCCAGCGCGCGCTGCTCACCCTGCTCCGCGACGGCTGGCTGGACAAGGCCGTACGCTCCGCCCGCCGTGTCTACGCCGAGCGCGCCCCGAAGGTGGCCGAGGCGATGGCGCCGTATGCGACGCTCGCCGGCCCGCTGGCGGGCATGTACTCCACCTGGCTTCTCCCCGAGCGAGACGCACGACGCGCTCGCGACGCTGCCCGAGCGGCCGGGTTCGAGATCAACCTGCTCTCGACGTACGCCCGCAGCAGCGGCCTGACCGGCCTGGTGATCGGCTTCGGCGGTGTCACCGACGCAGAGCTCGACCAGGCGCTCACCGCGCTCACCGGCGCGCTGGACCGCTAACGCCCGGGGGCGTCGTCCTCGATCAGGTCGAAGAGGTTCTCCAGGCTGTCCGGGTCGTCCTCGCCACCACCGACGGTCCACCCCGAGCTGGTACGCCGCAGCTGCGCCCCCACGAGCCGGCACGACTCCCCGGCCTTGTGTGCGTAGTGCGCCGTCCGCGTCCGCGGCCGGCGCAGCACGAGCGCGTTGCCGCAGGCCGGGCACAGCGCCCAGTCGGTCGGCGTCTCGTCGGTCGCCATCTGCAGCTCGTCAGGCTCGTCCACGCCGGTCAAGGCTAGACCTCTTCCTCGGCGTCTTCCTCGGCGACGAGCCGGTCGAACGCCTCGAAGGCCGCGGAACGCTCGCTCTCGATCCTGCGACCGAGGAGGTCGGCCGTGCCCCACAGGATCGCGAAGATCACGCCGACGACGAACATGATCGAGATCAGGAAGCCCATCGCGATCGCGACGACCTGCAGGGCCCAGCCGAGCCAGTAGGCCCAGGGGCGGCGCAGCAGGCCGGCCACGAGGATGCAGGCCACGAAGAAGCCGAGGCCCAGCGGCAGCGCCAGCCCGGCGGGGACCCCGCCGATCGAGATCATCACGGGTGAGGCCAGCGCGACGGCGAGCCCCTCCATCGACACGATCGCGGCGCACATCCCGCGCCGTGGCGACTTCTCCCGCTCACTCGTCATCTGCGTCCGCCTCCAGATAGGCCTCCAGCTCGGGGTCGGCCGTCGGCACGACCCGGGCGGTCGCCGGGGAACCCGAGGCCGAGCCACGACCGCCCAGCAACGTACGTGCCTCGCCGGCGGTCACCACCGAGCCGGTCACCAGTACCGCACCCTCGGAGATGGAACCCGTCTCGGAGGACTCGGAGAGGGCCAGCGCGGCATCGATCGCGTCGGCGAGACGCGGCACCACCGAGACCCGCTCCTCGCCGTAGAGGTCGACGGCGATCTTGCCGAGCTCGACGGCGGGCAGGGCACGCTCGGTGGAGTTCTGGGTGACGACCAGATGCTCGAGCGCAGGCTCGAAGGCCGCGAGCAGACCCTCGACGTCCTTGTCCCCCATCACGCCGATCACGCCGACGACACCGGAGAACGAGAACGAGTCCTCGAGCGCCGTGACCGTCGCCTCGGCACCGGCCGGGTTGTGGGCGGCGTCGATCAGGATCGTCGGGGACGACCGCACGATCTCCAGCCGCGCCGGCGAGTCGACCTTCGCGAACGCGTCACGCACGAGCTCGTCGGCCAGCACGGTGTCGCCGAGGAACGCCTCCACCGCGGCCAGCGCCGCCGCCGCGTTCTGCGCCTGGTGGGCACCGTAGAGGGGCAGGAAGAGATCCTCGTACGTCCCGCGCAGCCCGCGCAGCGTGAGGATCTGCCCACCGACGGCCGGGGTGCGGGACACCACCGCGAAGTCGGTGCCCTCCCACAGCAGTCGGGCGCCGACCTCGGCCGCGTGCTGGTCCAGCACGGCCGCGACCTCGACGGACTGCTCCGCGATGACCGCCACCGAGCCCGGCTTGATGATCCCGGCCTTCTCGCGCGCGATCGCGACCGGGGTGTCGCCGAGGTACTTCGCGTGGTCGACCGCGATCGGGGTCACCACCGCCACGTCGGCGTTCGCCACGTTGGTCGCGTCCCAGCTGCCGCCCAGCCCGACCTCGACCACGGCCACGTCGACCGGGGCCTCGGCGAACTTGGCGTAGGCCATCCCGACCATCGTCTCGAAGAAGGACAGCGGGTGCGGCTGGTCGTCGTCGACCATGCCGAGGTAGTGGGCGACGTCGTTGAACGCGGCCACGAACTCGTCGTCGTCCAGCGGCGAGCCGTCGATCGAGATCCGCTCGTTGATCCGCTCCACGTGCGGCGAGGTGAACCGTCCCACCCGCAGGTCGAGGGACCGCAGCAGCGTGTCGATCATCCGGGAGGTGGAGGTCTTGCCGTTCGTGCCGGTCAGCTGGATGACGCGGAAGGCATCCTGCGGGTCGCCGAGGATCTCGAGCAACGCCCGGATCCGGTCCAGCGAAGGTTCCAGCCGGGTCTCGGGCCAGCGCGACTGGAGCGCTTCCCAGACCTCTTCGATCGTGGCCGCCAAACGCGGCGAAGCCGATTCACTCATCAATCGCAGTCTAGTTGTGACCTGCCGACCGCTCCCCATCCACGCGTACCACCACTAGGTTGAGGCGACTCACCAGATGAAGGGACATCGCCATGAGGATCGCCCCTCGCCCCCACCGCATCGGCCTCGCGGTGGCCGCCGTCCTCGCCGTCGCCGCCGTCGCGGCCGTCCCGGCGCTCGCGAGCCCCGCGGTCGCCGAGGACGCGCCGACCTTCGGCTCCGACTGGGACGACCCGCGTACGGCCGACCAGCCGGTCGCCAGGCCCGACACCGACTCGTGCACCGTGCGCATCGTCGACAACGAGTTCCGCAGCTTCGACACCTACCGCCACGACTACGCTCCACCGGCCGACTGCGCCGGGGACTGGTCCAAGGTCGTCCTGACCCTCCACGGCGCGGTCGCCGGGAGGCAGTACGACCGCCTCGGGCAGATCCGTCTCGGCGGCGTACCCATCTTCAAGACCTCCACGCCCGAGCCGTCCGCGGACGGCATCGAGTGGACCGTGGAGAAGGATCTGACCGCCTACACGGACCTCCTCTCCCGTCCGGGAGAGGTCGAGATGGACCTCGGCAACGTCATCAACGACACCTACACCGGAGTCCTCGACGTCCAGGTCGACCTGACCTTCTACACGACCTCTGCGAGGTGGCCCGCTCCGAGCCGCAACCCGGAGACGGTGCAGGCGCTCGACGCGGTGACCACCGGCGGCGGCGCGACGACCGGGTCGCTCACGGTGCCCGCCAACACCGAGAAGCTGGTGGCCGAGGTCTACGCGACCGGCTCGGGCGGCGGCTGCGAGGAGTTCTGGTACACCGCCGCTCCCAGCACCTCGCCCGACGACTACTGGTGCAAGGCCGAGCAGGGCCCGTGGCGCGAGGTGCAGGTCTACGTCGACGGTGAGCTCGCCGGCATCGCGACCCCCTACCCGCACATCTACACCGGCGGCTGGTCCAACCCGTTCCTCTGGTACGTCCTGCCCGCACCCCGCGCCTTCGACATCAAGCCGCTCGAGATCGACCTGACCCCGTTCGTCGGGACGCTCGCCGACGGTGCGGCCCACGAGATCTCCGTCCGCGTCCACGGCGCCGAGGGCGACGGCTGGAACGCGCCCGTGGGGCTGCTCTCCTGGCAGGACGAGGGCTCGACCCGGGTCACCGGGGCGGTGACCGCCACGACCGACACCGCACCGCAGGTCACGAACACCACCGGCACCGACGGCGACATGTTCACCGCTCACGTCGACGGCTCGCACTCGCTGTCGGTGACCGGCTACGCCGACACCTCGCACGGCCGGGTCACCACCACCGTCGAGCGCACCGTCACCGAGACGGCCCAGCACTGGTGGTCCGACGGCGAGTACGACGACGGCGAGGACCTGACCTTCACCGACACCGGCTACGTACGCACCAAGGCGGGCAGCCGCGCCGCCGAGTTCGACCGGTGGGACTACGCCTACGACCTGGACGGTCTGATCGAGATCACCGAGGCGGGCGACATCACCACGACGATGGCCCTGGTCGACCACGGCGAGGAGCTCACCCGGACAGGCGCCAGGAAGGGCCCGTGGACGGACTGGACCAACCGCTACGAGGGCTCGGCGACCTGGAACTACCTCGTCCCGCGCGAGCAGCGCCGTTCGACCGGACGTTCCGAGCACGACTTCAGCACGCGGTCCGACCAGGGCTGCTGGCACCGGGTCATCTCCACGGAGGCGGGGCTGATCACCGGCGACAGAACGGGCTGCTGACGCCGATCGGCGGCGGTGGTCGGCTTCACACGGCCCGAGGGACCCGATACCCTCCACGTGATCTCGGACGCCCCACCACCGCCGCCGAAAAGGCCCATCCCCCACAAGGTCCCTCCACGCATGCGTACGTTCCGGGCTGCTCTCACGGTCTCGCTCCTGGCCGGTGCCTACGTCGTGGCTGCCTTCGTGCTGGTCGGTCAGCAGCTGGCCCCACGGCAGCCCCGCACCAGGACCACCGGCGACCCCGGCGGGCTCGTCCTCACCGAGCAGGAGCAGCCGGGACTGTGGGCGGAGGTCCGTCAGCTGGCCGCCACCGCCGGCACCCGCGCCCCCGACGAGATCCGGCTGGTGCCGGAGGTCAACGCGGCGGTGAGCGAGGAGACCAGCCTCCTCGGCCTGCGGACCGGGACCCGGCGGATGTTCCTCGGCGTACCCCTCCTCCAGGGCCTCTCCCGCAACCAGCTCCACGCGGTTCTTGCCCACGAGCTCGGTCACCACAGCACCACCCACACCCGCCTCGGCGCCCTCGTCCACCGCAGCCGCCTGGCGATCGCCGAGGTCGCCGCCGGTCTCTCCAACCCGCTGGTGAAGCGGCCGTTCCGGACGTACGCCCGGATCTTCTTCTCCCTCACCCGACCGCTCGCGTATGCCCACGAGATCGACGCCGACCGGCTCAGCGCCCGGGTCGCCGGAGCGCGGACCGCCGCGGTCACGTTGCGCACCCTCCCCGCCCTCGATGCCGCCTGGCGCATCTACCTGGAGCAGTACGTCGAGGCCGGCACCCACTACGGCCTACGGCCCACGCGGTTCTTCGACAACTTCACCCACCTGATGAGCGAACCCGAGCGCCTGGAGGAGCTGGGCCGGATCAGCGCGGCACCGCCCGAGGTGGCGGCATCGGCCTACGACTCGCACCCGCCGCTCGCGGAGCGGATCGCCCGGCTGGAGGCGATGGCGTCCGCCGAGGAGGCCGACGGGGCGGACGGGGCGGACAAGTCCGGCAACGCTGCCAGCATCCTGCGCTACCCGTCACAGAACTTCCTCGCGCTCGAGGACAAGACGTTCGCCGGCTCCGGGCTGACCCCGGCGCCGATGGCCGAGATCGTGACCGTGGCCGGCGCCCGGGCCGCGGCGGTCAACGCCGAGACCCTGCTGAACGCGATGCGCGAGAACCAGATCGCGCCGGCCACGGTGCGCGGGGCCCTCGACCTGATCGCCACCGGCGACCTCGACAGGCTCCTCGACATGGTCGAGATCGAGTCCACGACCGCCGAGGCCGCTGGCGAGAGGGCCTTCGAGGAGAAGCGGAAGGTGATCGCCCGGCTCCTGGGCGCCGCCATCGCCCACGAGCTGGTCGGCGAGGACAAGGCACGCTACGAGCTCAGCTGGGCCGGTCCCTGGCGCCTGGTCGACATCGCCGGTCAGGAGGTCGACCCCGAGAACCTCGCCTACGAGGCCCTCGGCTCCCCCGGCTACGCCGCCGCGCTGCGCGCCTGGGTGCACCAGCTCGATGCGAAGGCCGACACCGAGACGCAGACGAAGGCCGCGGCCGAGCCCTCGGCCCCGCCCGACGGCTATATCGGCGCCTTGGCCCCGATCTCCGGCGACGGCTTCCGTACGCTCCTGGTGACCGACACCGGCCTGATGCTGGTCAAGCCCTCCGGCTCCGACCGCCTCGCCACCGGGTTCGCCTCCGTGACCGCCGGCTCACCCGGCCGCACGCTGATCCAGCGTGCCCTGGAGCGGCCTCCGGCCGAGCTGGCCGCCACCGCCAACGCCGCCTACGTCCCCTGGGACCAGATCCGCGCCCTCCACCTCAAGCAGAGCAGCAGCGGCCGCCGCTCGGCCGACATCACCACCGCCTCCGGCGCCGGCTGGTCGCTGCGCTGGACCGATGCCGCCGAGTCCGAGGGCCACATCTGGCCGGCCGTCGACCACTACCTCGGCCGCCGCTTCACCGTCGACTGAGATCGCCGGCTGAGTCACCGCAGGATCGTGTGGTTGGCCATGTCCACGACCGGGCGGAAGCCGAGCTTGGCGTAGACGTGGTTGGAGACCGGGTTGTCCTGATCGGTGAACAGGCAGACCCGGGCGCCCGCCTCCAGGAGACGACGGCACACCTCGGCGACCGCGGCGCTCGCATAGCCGCGACCCCAGCGCTCCTGCGGTGTGTAGACCGGCCCGACCCGGGCCACGCCGAAGGCGGGTGCGCTGAACCCGGTCAGGTGGACGACCTCACCGGCGTCCTCCCACAGCAGGATCCGCCCGCCGTCGATGCGCCGACGGATCTCACCCGCCTCATGGTGCTCGTCACCGTGGGCCGAACCGGCGTTCCCGGCCTGGTCCCGAGCGGCCCGCCCGAAGTCGTTGAACCACTCCAGGCAGAGCTCGAGGTCTGCGTACGTCGCCAGCCTGGCCTTCCCCGGCACCTCCTTGGGCACGACCAGGTCGCCGAGCTCCCACAGGCGGGTCGCCATCGCCGTCTCGACCGTGCCGCCCCACAACCGGGCCGACTCCTCGGCCACCACGCGAGCGGCCGGCAGCGACCCGTTGACGCCGCCCGGGTGCTCGCCACGCTCGTGCAGCACCCTCGCGACCTCGACGGCGGCCGCCTCGGGCAGCGGCGAGACGTAGAGCGGGTAGGGCTCGAAGGGTGCCGTCCGCATCACCACACCCACGATCTCGCCCTCCATCCGGGCGACGGCCCACCACTCGTACGGCGTCTGCATCGGTCCGTGCTCCGCGGCTCGGCCGGCGACCGAAGCGACGACGCTCACCAGCACCGGGTGGGCGCTCAGGTAGCCGTCGGCGACGTCGAGGAACTCGGCGGGGTCGGTGTAGAAGTCGAGGGTCGGCAGGGGGCTCACGGACGACAGCATGGAGCGTGCGCAGCGCCGGTCTCAACCGGGTTTCGCGCCAGCAACGGTGCGCCCATAGGATTTGGTCCCATGACTGAGACCACGCCCACGCAGACCGCACCGGAGACGACTACGCCCGCTGAGCAGCGCGTAGTCGCCGTACCGGACAAGCCGGTCCTCGAGGGCCTGGAGGCCAAGTGGGCCGAGCGGTGGAAGAACGAGAAGACCTACGCCTTCGACCGCACCCAGCCGCGGGAGAACGTCTACTCGATCGACACCCCGCCGCCGACCGTCTCCGGCAGCCTGCACGTCGGCCACGTCTTCTCCTACACCCACCCCGACCTGATCGCCCGCTTCCAGCGGATGAACGGCAAGTCGGTCTTCTACCCGATCGGCTGGGACGACAACGGTCTGCCCACCGAGCGCCGCGTCCAGAACTACTTCGGCGTCCGGTGCGACCCGACCCTGCCGTACGACCCCGACTTCACCCCGCCGGAGAAGCCCGACCCGAAGCGCCAGATCTCCATCAGCCGGCCCAACTTCGTCGAGCTGTGCAACCAGCTGGTCGTCGAGGACGAGAAGGTCTTCGAGGACCTGTGGCGCACCCTGGGCCTCTCCTTCGACTGGGACCAGCAGTACACGACCATCGGCAAGGTCTCCCAGACCGCCTCGCAGAAGGCGTTCCTGCGCAACCTGTCGCGCGGCGAGGCCTACCTGCAGGAGGCGCCGACCCTGTGGGACGTCACCTTCCAGACCGCGGTCGCCCAGGCCGAGCTCGAGGCCAAGGACTACCCCGGCTTCTTCCACCGGGTCGCCTTCCATGCTCCTGACGGCGCGAAGATCCACATCGAGACGACCCGTCCCGAGCTGATCCCGAGCGTCGTCGCGCTGATCGCGCACCCCGACGACGAGCGTTACAAGGAGCTCTTCGGCACCACCGTCACCAGCCCCATCTTCGGCGTCGAGATCCCCGTCCTGGCCCACGAGGCCGCGGAGATGGACAAGGGCGCCGGCATCGCGATGTGCTGCACCTGGGGTGACCTCACCGACGTCCAGTGGTGGCGTGAGCTCAACCTTCCCGCCCGCGCACTGATCGGCCGCGACGGCCGCTTCTCCCGCGAGACCCCGGAGTGGATCACCACCGAGGCGGGGGTCGCTGCGTACGAGGACCTGAAGGGCAAAACCGTCCACTCGGCCCGCGAGGCCGTCGTCGCGATGATCCGCGAGTCCGGTGACCTCGAGGGCGAGCCGAAGAAGACCCAGCGGATGGCCAACTTCTACGAGCGTGGCGACAAGCCGCTCGAGATCGTCGCCAGCCGGCAGTGGTACATCACCAACGGCGGCCGCAACCCCGAGCTGCGCGAGCAGCTGCTGGCCCGCGGCGGTGAGCTGACCTGGCTGCCCGAGCACATGCGTCACCGCTACGACAACTGGGTCGGCGGCCTCAACGGCGACTGGCTGATCTCGCGCCAGCGCTTCTTCGGCATCCCGTTCCCGGTCTGGTACGCGCTCGACGACGAGGGCAACCCCGACTACGACAAGCCCCTGCTGCCCAGCGAGGACCAGCTGCCGATCGACCCGTCCACCGATGTCCCGGCCGGTTACGAGGAGGCCCAGCGCGGCAAGCCCGGCGGGTTCCAGGGTGACCCCGACGTCATGGACACCTGGGCGACCTCGTCGCTGACCCCGCAGATCGCCGGCGGCTGGGAGGCCGACCCCGACCTGTTCAGCCGGGTCTACCCGATGGACCTGTGCACCCAGAGCCACGAGATCATCCGCACCTGGCTCTTCGGCCGCATCGTCCGCGCCCACCTCGAGGACGGCACCGTCCCGTGGAGCCACGCGATGATCGCCGGCTGGATCCTCGACCCCGACCGCAAGAAGATGTCGAAGTCGAAGGGCAACGTCGTCGTCCCGACCGAGATCCTCGACAAGTTCGGCGCCGACGCGGTCCGCTGGCGCGCCGCACTGACCCGCCCGGGCATGGACTCGCCGTTCGACGAGACCCAGATGAAGGTCGGTCGCCGACTGGCGATGAAGATCCTCAACGCCTCGAAGTTCGTCCTCGGCAACGTCGGCGCGGCCACGCTCAACCCGGTCGCGATCACCGAGCCGGTCGACTGCGCGCTGATGGCCCGTCTCAAGGAGACGATCACCAAGGCGACCGACGCCTTCACGGCCTACGACTACTCCACGGCGCTGGAGACCTCGGAGAAGTTCTTCTGGGAGTTCTGCGACGACTACCTCGAGCTGGTCAAGGAGCGTGCCTACGACGAGGACGGCGGTCTCGCCACCGAGTCCGCCCGCGCGACCCTGGCCACGGCCCTCCACGTCCAGCTGCGCCTGCTCGCCCCCTTCCTCCCGTACGTCACCGAGGAGGTCTGGTCGTGGTGGCAGGCCGGTTCGATCCACACCTCCTCGTGGCCGCGTGAGCTCGAGCTCGGCACCGCTGCCGCGGCCGACCCCGCCGCGCTCGACGCCGTCGCAGCCACCCTGACCGGGATCCGCGGCGCGAAGTCGACCGCGAAGGTCAAGATGCGGCACCCGCTGGCCAAGGCCGAGGTGACCGGGCCGGCGAAGCTGGTCAAGGACGCCGAGGCCGCCGCGGCGGACCTGAAGCGAGTCGGCAACATCATCGGCGACCTGTTCTTCACCGTCGACGAGAACGCCACCGAGATCACCGTCACCGCTGAGCTGGCAGAGGTCGCCGAGGAGGCCTGAGCCTCAGGCCGACGGAGCCCCGAACGACGGAGCAGGCCCCGGACCGCGATGCGGTCCGGGGCCTGCTTCGTCCCTCATTCCGGCCCAGCGCCCGGGGGGACTCGCTCGGCCGGTCACTCCGGCGTGGTGCGGGTCGCCATCGGAGTGATTCCTACTGCACCGACTTCTCGGCACACGTCTTGTCGTCCTGGTTGTCCTTGCTGCCTTCCTGCGGCTCCTGCTCCGGCTCCGGTGCGTCCGTCGTCGCAGCGTCGGACGGCTCAGCGGAATCGGTGGTTGCCTCGGGTTCGGCTGCGGGCGACGACCCTACCGGGGTCTTCGGCTCAGCGCACGCCTCACCGCACTCCGGCGCGCCCTCCGGCTCGGGAGCCTCGCTCGCTCCCGGCAGCGTCTTCACGTCCTCGGCGATCGCGGCGGTGAGCTCGCAGGCGTTCTCGGCGATCCGCTCGGCCTCGGACTCGTGCTCCTCCGACTTCGCCTCGGGTCCCTTCGACGCCTCGGTGGCCTCGTCCTCGTCGCGGTCCGCCTTGGGCTCTTCGAGCGGAAGGTCCTCGACCGGGACACCGGCGTCGGCGGCGATCAGCTGGCGCAGGAACATCGGCACGGCCTCGTCGACGGGCCGGGCGTCCTCCTCGGCCACGAAGGGCCACAGCAGCGGCGCCATGATGCCCGGGATCGGGCCCACGGACGGCACCAGCGTGGGCGGCGCGGCGTCACCCTCGTCCTCGCCGGGGTCCGCAGGCCCGGTCGGCTCCTCGGAGGGCGCGTCGGGCTGCTCGGCCGGCGCGGACGACGCCCCGTCCGGCTTCTCGTCCGCCCCGCCGGGTTCGGCGGAGCCGTCCCGGTCGTTCCCGCCGTCCGCGTGCGGCGGGGTGCTGGGGATCCTCGAGACCCCGGAGACGCCGTCCTCCGGCGACGGAGGGATCACCGTGAAGTCGGCCTGGCCCGAGAGCGTACGCGGCACCCGGTGCAACGCGGACACGTCCGGGCTGAGGGTCTGGACGATCACGAGCAGGCCGATGAGCACTACGGCGGCGTAGGCCATCACCGGGCCCCTCTGGAACCTCACGTGCCCACTTCCCTACCGAGTGACGGAGCTGGAAAGGTACAGACGATCATCAGTGCGTATTGTGTCCGACCGCCCGGGCCGAAACCGACCCGGGCGGGGAAAATGACTCAAAGGGACTAGGCGGACTTCTTCTTGGTTTCCTTCTCGCGAGGAACCAGGGTCGGCATCTCGCCGTCCTCGACCACCTCGCGGGTCACGATCACCTTGCCGACGTCGCCGCGGGAGGGCACGTCGTACATCACGTAGAGGAGAACCTCCTCGATGATCGCCCGCAGGCCTCGGGCACCGGTGCCACGTTCGAGGGCCTTGTCGGCGATGGCGGTGACCGCGTCCTCGGTGAACTCGAGGTCGACACCGTCGAGGTCGAAGAGCTTCTGGTACTGCTTCACCAGGGCGTTACGCGGCTCAGTCAGGATCTTGACCAGCGCGGCCTGGTCGAGCTTCTCGACGCTCGCGATCAGCGGCAGCCGGCCGATGAACTCCGGGATGAGCCCGAACTTGGTGAGGTCCTCGGGGCGCACCAGCTTGAGCAGGTCCTCGGACTCCTTCTCGGCCTTGCCGCGCACCTCAGCGGTGAAGCCGAGCGTCTTCTTGCCGACGCGCTGCTCGATGATGTGCTCCAGACCGGCGAAGGCGCCACCCACCACGAAGAGGATGTTGGTGGTGTCGATCTGGATGAACTCCTGGTGGGGATGCTTGCGGCCACCCTGCGGCGGGACCGAGGCGGTGGTGCCCTCGATGATCTTCAGCAGCGCCTGCTGCACGCCCTCACCGGAGACGTCACGAGTGATCGAGGGGTTCTCCGCCTTGCGGGCGACCTTGTCGATCTCGTCGATGTAGATGATGCCGGTCTCGGCCTTCTTGACGTCGTAGTCGGCGGCCTGGATCAGCTTGAGGAGGATGTTCTCGACGTCCTCACCGACGTAGCCCGCCTCGGTCAGCGCGGTGGCGTCGGCGATCGCGAACGGGACGTTGAGCATCCGCGCCAGCGTCTGCGCCAGGTAGGTCTTGCCGCATCCGGTCGGGCCGATCACCAAGATGTTGGACTTGGCGACCTCGACCTGCTCCTCCTTGGCGTGCTTGCCGGGGCCCTGCGGGCCGCCGGGCTGCAGGCCGGCCTGGACGCGCTTGTAGTGGTTGTAGACCGCCACCGCGAGCGACTTCTTGGCCTGCTCCTGGCCGATGACGTAGGAGTTGAGGAAGTCGAAGATCTCCTTCGGCTTGGGGAGGTCGGCGATCTCCACCTCGGAGCCCTCGTTGAGCTCCTCCTCGATGATCTCGTTGCAGAGGTCGATGCACTCGTCGCAGATGTAGACGCCGGGACCCGCGATGAGCTTCTTGACCTGCTTCTGGCTCTTCCCGCAGAAGGAGCACTTCAGCAGGTCACCTCCGTCGCCGATGCGTGCCACGCGTGGCCTTCCTTCCCCGACTTGTGCTGCTAGGTCCGAATAGTTACTGACGGTACCCCGCGCCGCGCCTTCTGTGTGGGAGCGGCGCGGGGCCCGATGGTCAAACGAGCTGCGGCGTCTTGAGCGACTCGAGCACCGAGTCGATCAGGCCGTACTCCACCGCCTGCGCGGCGGTGAGGATCTTGTCGCGCTCGATGTCGTGGCTCACCTCGTCCATCGACTTGCCGCTGTGGTCGGCGATCATCTTCTCGAGCAGCTCACGCATCCGGAGGATCTCGTTGGCCTGGATCTCGATGTCGGAGGTCTGGCCGAAGGTGCCCTCGGTGTAGGGCTGGTGGATCAGGATGCGGCTGTTGGGCAGCGCCATCCGCTTGCCCTTGGAACCCGCGCCCAGCAGGATCGCGGCGGCCGAGGCGGCCTGACCGATGCAGACGGTCTGCACGTCCGGCTTGATGAACTGCATCGTGTCGTAGATCGCGGTGCAGGCCGTGAACGAGCCACCCGGGCTGTTGATGTAGATCGAGATGTCCTGGTCCGGGTTCATCGACTGCAGGCAGAGCAGCTGGGCGATGACCGCGTTGGCGACATCGTCGCTGATCGGGGTGCCCAGGTAGATGATCCGGTCCTCGAAGAGCTTGGCGTAGGGGTCGATCCGGCGGACGCCGTAGGACGTACGCTCCTCCCACTGCGGGATGTAGTAGTTCATGTCCTCAGTCCTTCTTGTGGGCGGGGCGGCCCTCGTCGGAGGCTTCCTTCGCACTCTTGATGACCTGGTCGACCAGGCCGTAGTCGAGCGCCTCGGCAGCGGTGAACCAGCGGTCACGGTCGGCGTCGACGGTGACCTGCTCGACGCTCTGGCCGGTGTGCTCGCTGATCAGCTCCAGCAGCACCTTCTTGATGTGCAGCGACTGCTGGGCCTGGATCTTGATGTCGGAGGCCGAGCCGCCCATGCCCGAGGAGGGCTGGTGCATCATGATCCGCGCGTGGGGCAGTGCGTAGCGCTTGCCCTTCGCGCCGGCGCAGAGCAGGAACTGACCCATCGAGGCGGCCAGGCCCATGCCGACGGTGGCCACGTCGTTGGGGATGTAGTTCATCGTGTCGTAGATGGCCATACCGGCATCCACCGAGCCACCGGGCGAGTTGATGTGAAGGAAGATGTCGGCCTCGGGGTCCTCCGCGGAGAGCAGCAGGAGCTGCGCGCAGATCGCGTTCGCGTTCTGGTCGCGGACCTCGGAGCCGAGGAAGACGATGCGCTCCCGCAGCAGTCGGTTGTAGATGTTGTCGTCGAGAAGGCTCAGACCGCCGCCGTTGCCGCCCAGGCTCGGGGAGAGCCCTGGGGCACCGGCGTGAGCGTCAGCCGCGCTGGAGTCGATGTTCACAGGATCGACACTAGCCGCCGCAGCCGGTTGTTCCACGGCTGGTGTGCCAATGTTCGCCGACGGCGTATTCGCTCAGGCCAGCCAGCGCAGCAGCGCGTCGTGCACCGCCGGGTGGTTCGACAGCGGCGTCTCCGCGGTCGAGAGCGTGAAGCGCTCCGCGGTCGGGAACAGGTCACGCACCCGACGCGATCGCAGTGGCGTCTTGTGGCGCCACCACAGCATCTCCCCGAAGAGACGCCCGACCCGGTTGGGTCGCGAGGTCGCCTTGTCGGTGACGAGCAGGTAGTCGACGTCCGGTCGCGGCGGCAGCATCGCCTCGTCGTCCCCGACGACCACGATCCCGGCGAGATGCTCGTCGAGCTGCTTGCCGACGCCACCCGAGATCGGGGCGGAGGTGACCGCGTAGGGGGTCGTGCCGAGGGCGATGAGCTCGGAGACGTACGTCGTCCAGGGGCGCGGCCCGGCGGTCGCCACCCCGAGCGCGTTGCGGGCGATCAGACCACCACCGGCGTAGCCGACCAGGACGATGCGGGGGTCACCGGCGGCGTCGATGCGCGACTCCGTCGCGAGGGCGTCGACGCACTCCTGGATCCGGCTGCTGAGCGCCACCGCGGCCGGCACCGACTTGCTGCCGGCCGAGACGTGCATGTGCAACGGCATCCAGCCGAGCAGCTCGGCCAGCCGGTCGGCGTACGTCGCTCCGGTCGTCTGCGAGCCCCCCTGCCACACGGTCTCGTCCTTGCCCGCCGGCGGGATCAGGACCAGGATCCGAGGAGCTGTCCCGGTCTGTCGCTGGGCGGCGGCCCACTCGCGCGGGCTGACCATGCGGCCGTCGTGGTGGACCGCGACAGCCGGACCGGAGTCGGTGTTGACGACGCCCCGGATGATCGGGGTCGCCAGCGCGAACGGGGCGGCGAACGGCCGGCGGGCGAAGGCGGTGATCCGCCAGGCGAGCTTGGCCAGTCCGACCAGACCGGCCACCTTGCCCTGACCGCGGTCGAGCTGCTCCCCGGCGTCGGGGTCCATCGGAGTGTCCTCGACGTTGAGGACCACGGCGCGGACGGTCTCGGGGCTGGAGGTCACGCTGGAAGCGTAGAGCCTCCGCACCGGCGACAGGTCGATCCGTGCCACCTGAACGGACGGTCTGTGTCTCAGATCACAGGGCGGCGACCGCGTTCCGTACGTTTGCGTTCACTCACACGTATGGTGTCCGTGATGCTGTTGTTACTGGTGTTGCGTGACGATGGCGGTCCTCTCGGGTTACCGTCGGATAGGGAAGGGGGTGTCGGCCGTGGGGGACGAGGAGGAGTCACGCTGCCCGTCGTGCGGCGACACCCTGCTGCCCGGCGCTCTCTACTGCATCGGCTGCGGCGCCTCGCGGCTGGCTCCCCCGGCGCAGCACCGTCCGCTCTTCGTCGACGAGCTCGGCGACGAGGCGGCCACGCCCCGCAGCACCCGGGGCTACTTTTTCGAGGACGCTCCCCCGCCGCCCGCGCGGCGCACGGGACGCACCGCGCCGATCCTGGTGATGATCGCGGTGCTGGTGCTCGTCGCCGGCGTGCTGGGGTTCGTCTTCGGCAAGGACGGTGCCGGCCCCGAACAGTCCGAGGCGGAGCCTTCGAGCGAGCCCACCACGAGCGAGCCCTCGAGCGTGCCTTCCGTGGACCCGGACGCTCCTCCGGAGGACCAGCTGCTCCGCATCTCCCGGCTCGACACCGAGGCCGCCACCAAGCTCATCGGCACCTGGATCCCCCAGCTCGCGGCCGTCGGCGCGGGTGACGGCGGCGACGTCGACTGGCACCGCGCCCTGACCCGCTACCAGGAGCTCAAGACCGACCACCCCGACGTGCTGCTCCTCGACACCGGCGAGTGGCCGAGCTCGTATGTGAAGCCGGGGATGTACGCCGTCGTCGTGCCCTATCCCAGCGACACCTCCGCTCCCGCGCTCGAGTGGTGTGTCGAGCAGGGCCTGTCGGCGACGAACTGCGCGGCCAAGCACCTGGAGGTCTACGGCGACCCGACGGACAACTACGACGCGCAGTAGCCCCAGAACGAAACCGCCCCTGCCCGGTTCGGGCAGGGGCGGCGTACGTCTGGGAGAGATCAGGCGTCGGCCTTCTCGGTCTCCTCGGCGGGAGCCTCGGCCTCGGCCTCCGGCTCGTCCTCACCGATGGTGCCGTCGGGGCGGAGGTTCTTCAGCTCGACGTGGTTGCCGGACTCGTCGGTGACCTTGGCGGCCTCGACCAGCTGGGCCAGCGCCTTGCCGCGCAGGATCTCCTGGACCAGCTCGGGCACGTGGTTGTGCTCGAGCATGTGGTTGACGAACTCCTGCGGGTCCTGGCCGGACTGCTGCGCACGGCGCATCATGTGCTCGGTCAGCTCCTGCTGCTCGACCCCGATCTCCTTCTCCTTGGCGATCTGGTCGAGGATCAGCTGAGCGGCGACGGCGTCACGGACACGGCGCTCGAGGTCGGCCTCGAACTCCTCGATCGTCTGGCCCTCGTCCTCGAGGTACTTGTCGAAGGTCAGGCCGGCGAAGCCGAGCTGCTGCTCGATGCCCTGGCGGCGGGCGTTGAGCTCCTCGGTCACGATGGTCTCGGGCAGCGGCACCTCGACCTTCTCCAGGAGGGCCTCCAGCACGGCGTCACGGGCGGCGGCGGCCTGCTCGAGGCGCTTGCCGTTGCCGAGGCGGCCGCGGACGTCCTCCTCGAGCTCCTTGACGGTGTCGAACTCGCTGGCGAGCTGGGCGAAGTCGTCGTCGTAGGCCGGGAGCTCCTGCTCCTGCACCTGGTTGACGGTGACGTTGACGTCGACCTCCTGGCCGATCAGCTCACCGCCCACGAGGGTGCTCTTGAAGTCGGCGGACTCGCCCGCGGACAGACCGGTGATGGCCTCGTCCAGGCCGTCGAGCATGCCGCCCTTGCCGACCTGATAGCTCATCCCGACAGCCTCGGCGCCGTCGACGTCCTCGCCGTCCTTGGTCGCCTTCAGGTCGATGACCACGAAGTCACCGTCGGCGGCGGGGCGCTCGACGTCCTTGAGGGTGCCGAAGCGCTCACGCATCGCCTGGATCTGCTCCTCGACGTCGGCGTCGGTGAGCTCGATGTCCTCGACCTTGGCCTCGATGCCCTCGTAGTCGGGCAGCGTGATCTCGGGCTTGACGTCGACCTCGGCGGTGAACTCCAGGGCCTCGTTGTCCTCGAGCTTGGTGACCTCGATCTCGGGCTGCGCGAGCGGCTCGAGCGAGTTCTCCTGAAGGGCGTCGAAGTACATCTGCGGGAGGACGTTGTTGACCGCCTCGGAGAGCACCGCACCGCGGCCGACCTGCTTGTCGATCACCTGGGGCGGGACCTTGCCACGGCGGAAGCCGGGGACATTGATCTGCTTGGCGATCTGCTTGTACGCCGCGTCGAGGCTCGGCTTGAGCTCCTCGAAGGGCACCTCGACGGTCAGCTTGGCCCGGGTCGGGCTCAACGTCTCGACGGCGCTCTTCACAGGGTGTCTCCTGTCGTTGGTTCTTAGATGGTGTCGCGTGCAGGGGGCTGTACGGATTTTCAGGGGAGTGTCGGGGCGACAGGACTCGAACCTGCGGTCTCCTGCTCCCAAAGCAGGCGCGCTAGCCACTACGCTACGCCCCGTCAAGGGCCCCTCCCCAATCAGCGGGAAGTGCCACTTGGAGCGGATGACGGGAATCGAACCCGCGTAATCAGTTTGGAAGACTGAGGCTCTACCATTGAGCTACATCCGCGTACGCGAGAGCCAGCGCCCTCGTGCGACCCGCGAAATCCTGCCATAGATCTGACTCACACCTGTAACCGGCTCCCCTACCGGTGGGTTCGAGCGGTCGGATCGGTCAGCGTCTGCCGACCGCGACGAGCGCACGATCGTCGGAGCTGGCGCTCAGTCCCTCGAGCAGACGGCGCGCTCCCCCGCCTCGTCCGGTGACCGCGAGATGGTCGGCGGTGGCGACCAGGTTGCCGATGCCGTGCTCGAGGTCGACGCCCCGTGCCTCCACCACGCCGTCGGTGTAGAGCATCACCATGTCGCCCACACCGAGCACGCCCTCGCAGGCGTCGAAGTCGACGTCGTCGATGAGCCCCAGCACCGGACCGTTGCTCTCCGCCTCCTCCCAGCGGCCGGTGGCGGCACGGCGCACCAGCGCCGGCGGGTGGCCCGCCGTACGGATCTCGTAGGCACCGTTGCCGAGGTCGATCGAGAGGTAGACCGCGGTGGCGAAGCCCTCCGCCCAGTCCTGGCGGAGCAGGTAGCGGTTGGCGGCGGGCAGGAACTCCGCCGGCGTCACCGCGCCGAGGAGACCGCCGAAGGCGCCGGAGAGCTGGAGCGCCCGGGTGCCCGCACGCTCCCCCTTGCCGGAGACGTCCACGACCACGATCTCCAGGCGGTCGTCGGCCCGCGCGGCCACCACGAAGTCGCCGGCGAACCGGGTGCCGCCCGCAGGGAGGACCGCCGAGTCGGCGAGCCAGCCCGGCGGCATCGGCGGGATGGCGCCCTGATCGAGCTTGTGGGTCAGGTCGAGCAGCATGAGCTCGTCGCTCAGCCCGCCCACTCCGAGGTAGGTGCGGCGCATCGCGACGAACAGCACGATCGCGCCGAGCAGGAAGTGCACACCGATGGCGGCGGCGTCGCGGTCGGAGAGCGTGAGCCGGCTGGCGGCCACCACGATCATCACCATCACGAAGACGACGAACCAGCTCAACGTACGCGGCCCCAGCAGCACCGCACCCAGCAGCAGCGGCACGGTGAGGACCGCCACCGGGACCACCTGCAGCCAGCCCGTCTGGGCCGCGGCGAGGACCGTCAGGACGATGGTGAGCAGGCCGAGCCACAGCACCGCTCGCAGCTCCGGGTCCCGGAACCTGCGGCGGATGGCGTTGCTCCGCAAGCGGTCTGCGAAGGCATGGCTCGACATGGCCTCACTCTAGGTCTCGAGGTGGGGGCTGCGTGGTCGTTCTCGCAGGCCGGAGAGTAGTGCGGGCTACTTCTTTACGGTCGTCCGGGGCTGGTACGCACGCTGGCACTTCGGGCACCAGAACAGGTTGCGCTGCTGCAGCTCGGTGGTGCGTACGCTCGTTCCGCACACCAGGCACGGCTGGCCGTTGCGGCGATACACATAGACCTCGCCACCGTGATCGTCCTTGCGCGGTGGGCGGCCCATCGCCTCGGGGGTGTGCTCGTCGCGTACGGTGTCGATGCGGTTCTTCTGGACGCCGAGTTTCATGAGCTCGACCAGGTCGTCCCAGATCGCGTCCCACTGCTGGCGGCGAAGCGTGTTGCCGGGCCGCATCGGGTCGATCCGGTGCCGGAAGAGCACCTCAGCCCGGTAGACGTTGCCCACCCCGGCCAGGACCGACTGGTCCATCAGCAGCGCGCCGATGGTCGTCCGGCTCCGGCTGATCCGGGTCCATGCCCGGCCTGGGTCGGCGTCGTCGCGCAGCGGGTCCGGGCCGAGCTTGGCGACGACCGCGTCCCGCTGGGCCGCGGTGACCAGGTTGCAGGTGGTCGCGCCGCGCAGGTCGGCGTAGGTCCCACCCTCGGCGGTCGAGCTTGTCGAGACCACCCGCAGGCGAACCTGGCCGACCGGGAGCGGCGGCTCGCCCGTGTGGGGCTTGAGGTCGAGCTTGCCGTAGAGGCCGAGGTGGATGTGGACGTACTGCTCCCCCGGGAACTCGACGAACAGCTGCTTGCCCCACGCCTCGGCGCCGGCGACGACCTGGCCGTCGAGGAGCGCGGCGGAGTCGGCGAACCGGCCCTGCGGGCTGCTGACCCGGACCTGCTGGCCGGCGAAGGCATCGCTCAGGTCGAGCGCGAGACGGTGGAGGGTGTGCCCCTCGGGCATCCCCGGCTCAGTCCTGGTCCTCGGCGGGCCCCAGGCCCTTGGCCGAGTCGGGAAGCGGCGGGCGTACGCCGTCGGCGTCGTAGGCGTGGAGCTGGTTGATGCGGCGTACGTGGCGCTCGTCCTCGCTGAACGGCTCGGCCAGGAAGATCTCGACGAACTTCGTCATGTCCTCGAGACTGTGCATCCGGCCACCGACCGCGACGACCTGCGCGTTGTTGTGGTCACGGGCGAGCTTGGCCGTCTCCTCGCTCCACGCGAGCGCGCAGCGGATCCCGGTCACCTTGTTGGCCGCCATCTGCTCGCCGTTGCCCGAGCCCCCGATCACGACCCCGAGGCTGTCGAGCCCCTTGTCTCGGTCACGAGCCACCCCCTCGGCCGCCCGGATGCAGAAGACCGGGTAGTCGTCGAGTGCGTCATAGACGAACGGGCCATGGTCGACAGGCTCGTAGCCCAGCTCCGTCAGGCGGTTGATCAGGTGGGACTTCAGTTCGAGACCGGCGTGGTCACAGCCGATGTGGACGCGCATGCCACCATCCTCTCCTACCTGTGGCCCATCTTCGGATTCGGTGGGTTGGTGTTCCTTGAGGGCTGATGGCCGCCGACCCGTTACGGAGGGTGTTCTCGGTGTCGTCCGGAGTCAAGGACGGCCTCCGGCCGCC
>NZ_JZDQ02000019.1 GCF_000960475.2 Nocardioides luteus
AAGACCCTCAGGAAAGGGTCGGCGGCCCAGGCCAGCCCCGAAGAAACGGTTACGGGACGCGTGGTCTCGACAAGCTCGACCACCGGGGCCAGCTAGGACAGATGATGCACCGGCGCCAGGTTGTAGACCGGCGTCTCGATCCCCTCGTACCTGGCCTTGAGCTGCAGCGCGAGGTAGAGCGAGTAGTGGCGCGACTGGTGCAGGTTGCCGCCGTGGAACCACAGCGCCTCCTGCTGGGTCGGCTTCCACATGTTGCGCTGCTCGCCCTCCCACGGCCCAGGATCCTTCGTGGTGGAGGAGCCGAGCCCCCAGCACTTGCCGACGCGATCGGCGACCTCCTGGCTGATCAGGTCGGCGGCCCAGCCGTTCATGGAGCCGTAGCCGGTGGCGTACACGACCAGGTCGGCGGGGAGCTCGGTGCCGTCCTCGAGGACGACGGACGTCGCGGTCAGGTGGGACACCTGGCCATGCGCGAGCTTCACGTCCCCGTTGGCGACCAGCTCGGCCGAGCCCACGTCGATGTAGTAGCCCGAGCCGCGGCGCAGGTACTTCATGAACAGCCCCGAGCCGTCGTCGCCCCAGTCGTGCCGGAACCCGGCCTTCTCCAGGCGTGCGTAGAAGTCGGCGTCGCGCTCGGCCATCTGCTGGTAGAGCGGGATCTGGAACTCGTGCATGATCCGGTAGGGGAGCGAGGCGAAGACCAGGTCGGCCTTCTCCGTGGTCATCCCGGAGGCGACGGCACGCTCGGAGTAGAGGTCGCCGAGGCCGATGTCCATCAGCGTGTCGCTCTTCACGATGTGGGTCGAGGAGCGCTGCACCATCGTCACGTCGGCACCGTGCTCGAAGAGCGCGCCGCAGATGTCGAAGGCGGAGTTGTTCGACCCGATCACCACACACCGCTTGCCCTCGTACGCGTCCGGGCCGGGGTGCTTGGAGGAATGGTGCTGCTCGCCCTCGAAGATGTCCATGCCCGGCAGGTCGGGGATGTTCGGCTTGCCGGACATCCCGGTGGCCATGATCAGCTGCTTCGGGTGCAGGGTGATCTCCTCCCCGCCACGCGTGACGTTGACCGTCCACTCCCCGTCCTCATCGGAGTAGGAGGCGCTGGTGGCCGTGGTCGAGGACCAGTAGGGCACCTCCATCACCTTGACGTAGGACTCCAGCCAGTCGCCGATCTTGTCCTTGGGCGCGAAGACCGGCCAGTTGTCGGGGAACTTCAGGTAGGGCAGGTGGTCGTACCAGACCGGGTCGTGCAGGCACAGCGACTTGTAGCGGCCGCGCCACTGGTCCCCGGGCCGCTCGTAGCGGTCGATGACCAGAGTCGGTACGCCGAGCTGGCGCAGGCGGGCGCCGAGCGCGATCCCGCCCTGACCGCCACCGATGATCACCGCGTACGGCTGCTCGGTCAGGCCCAGCGTCTCCGCCTCGGCCTGGCGCTTCTCGGCCCAGGTGACCCGGTCGCGGTTGACGCCGTGCTCGGCACCCTTCGGACGACGTACGCCGCGGGGCTCCTCGTGGCCCTTGAGCTCGTAGAGCGTGGTCAGGAACGTCCAGGCCTTGGGGCGGTCGTCCTCGACCTTCAGCCGCAGCAGCCCGCGGCCGCGGCCGATCGCGGTCTCGAACGTGAACCACGCCGTGGTCACGCCGTCCGCGGTCGCCTCCGGCTCCTCGAGCGCGAAGCCGGAGGGATCCACACGCTCCAGCGTGGCCGAGAGCAGGTCGGCGACCCCGGTCGGGTCCTCGACGGTGGTGATGTTCCAGGAGAAGGCGACCAGGTCGCGCCAGAAGCTCGTGGTGGCGAACATGTCGGCGGCCCGGGGGATGTCGCGTTCCTTGAGGGCGGCCTCGAAGTCGGCGAGCCAGGTCTGCGCCGGGCCGTGCTGGACGGCGGCGGGAGGGGGTTCGAGTGTCTGCGTCATGGCACCAGCACACCGCCGCGCGGACGCCTGAGAAAGGGTTGCAACGGATTGCATGTGGCGCGGGTCACAGCGAGCACCTACCCTCGGAGGCGGAGGTGGACGCCAGATGACAGTGACCGGAGCCGTGCCGGCGGGAGCAGACCTGCCGCGTCTCGCCCGTGACCTCGTACGCGTCCACGACGCCGTCCTGTCCGGCGGCCGCCCGCCGAGCACACCCCGGATCCTGGTCGAGCGCTCCTGGCGCCGCGTGATGAGCATGGGCCTGGAGCCCGGCAGCAGCAACGGCAGACGTACGCCGTCGGCGGCCGAGTGCGCGGCCCGCAGGGCCCGCTCGCCGCTGGCGACGGTGATCGGCGACCTGCGCGCGGTGCTGACCTCGGCGGCGGATGCCGCGACATACCTGATGGTGGTCACCGACGCCGAGGGCGTGGTGCTGTGGCGCGAGGGCTCGGCGCGGGTGCTCAAGATCGCCGATCAGCTCGGCTTCGTCGAGGGCGCGCTGTGGACCGAGCGCGCGGTCGGCACCAACGCCATCGGCACCGCGTTGGCCGAGGCGGCGCCGGTCGAGCTCTTCTCCGCGGAGCACTTCGAGCAGGCGCAACATCCCTGGTACTGCACCGCCGCCCCGATCCACGACCCGCGCACCGGGGCCCTGCTCGGCGTCGTCGACGTCAGCGGGCCCGCGCTGACCCTGCACCCGGCGATCGGCGCCCTGGTCGAGAGCGCCGTGCGCCTGGCCGAGATGAGCCTGTGGCGCCACCACCAGGAGTGGCTCGAGCGGCTGCGCCGCGAGACCGACCACGTCGTCTCCGGCGTCGAGGGTCCGCTGCTGGTCGTCGACGACGACGGCTGGGTCGCCCACCACGCCGGGATGGCCGCCCGCGACCGGATCGCGGCGCCCCGGCAGGACAAGATGCTGACCGTCCCCGGTCTGGGCCTGTGCCTGCCCGAGCGGGTCGGCGAGCGCGGCTGGCTCGTCCGGCCCACCTCATCGGGGTCGGGCAACCTGACCGCCCGCCTCGCCGCCGACGGCACCCTCGAGGTCGTCTCGGAGTCGGGCAGCTGGCGCACCACCCTGAGCCGGCGCCACGTCGAGATCCTCACCCTCGTCGACGCCGCCGGTCCCACCGGCCTCACCGCCCGCGGGCTCAGCGAGGCCGTCTTCGGCGATGCGGAGCACATCGTCACCGTGCGGGCAGAGGTCTCCCGGCTGCGCCGCACGATCGGCGCCCTCGTCTCGACCAACCCCTACCGGCTCGCCGAGGGCGTCGCCCTGACCCGTGGGTGACCCGAGGTTCATCCCCAACACGCAAACGCCGCCGTGGATCACCGAAGGATCGCCGACGCGACCCGCTCGGTGAGCCAGCGGGTCGTGCGTTCGGCACCCCAGCCGAACTCGTCCGCAGCGAGCGCGAACTGCGGGTACCGGAAGTGGAAGAAGATGACCTGGACGGCCTCCTCCACCGTGATCCCGTCGGCGAGACCGCCTCGGTCCCGCATGCCGGTGACGATGTCCCGAAGCGCGTTCTGCTGGCGTTCGTCGGCCACCTCGAGGTAGGCCTCCGCGACGGGCGAGGCGGCCGCGGCCCGGGTCACGATCCGGATGATGTCGCCGAACTCCGCGTAGATCGCGACGTACCCCTTCGCAAGCGCGTCCAGCTTGGCGCGCGAAGACTCGGCGGCCAGGCATTCGGCGATGGTGCTCGGCACCAGGTCGCTCGTCGTCCACATGTCCATCAGCGCTCGGAGGAGGCCCTCCTTTCCGCCGCACTGCGCGTAGATCGTCGCCGGGGACACCCCGGCATCCCGGGCGATGCTCTCGACGGTGGTCTGCGAATACCCGAACCGGCCGAACAACTTCCGTGCCGAGCGCACGACCTCTCGCTTGGTCATGTCCGCGTACAGATCGCGCCGGGACTGTCCGTGCTCTGGCACCCGCACCCACCTTCGACGTTCGATGATCCCGGTACCGCGCGAGCGCGGCCGGTTCCGCGGCGAATCTATCGGAGCGCGCCCGGCGGCGGCGTCCGGCCTCAGGACTTGATGAACTCGAGGATGTCCGCGTTGACGACGTCTGCGTTCGTGGTCGGGATGCCGTGCGGCCAGCCGGGGTAGGTCTTGAGCGTTCCGTTCGCGAGGATCTCGACGGCCCGCGGCGCGGTGCTGCGGTAGGGAACGATCTGGTCGTCGTCGCCCTGCATGACCAGGACCGGCACGCTGATCTTCTTCAGGTCGTCGGTGTAGTCCTCCTGAGCGAACGCATCGACGCAGTCGAACTGAGCTTTCGCCGAGCCCATCATGCCCTGGCGCCACCAGTTCTCGATGACTGCCTCGTTCGGTTCGGCACCCGGCCGGTTGTACCCGTAGAAGGGCCCGGCGGCCACCTCACGGTAGAACGCCGACCGGTTCGCCGCGATGCCCTGCTTCAGACCCGCGAAGACTTCCGGCGGCTGGCCGTCAGGGTTCGCATCGGTCAACTGCTGCGACGGCACGACGGAGCTGATCAGCACGACCTTCGCCACCCGGCTCTCGCCGTGCCGTCCGAGGTAGCGCACCAGTTCCCCGCCGCCGGCCGAGTGCCCGACGAGCACGGCGTCGCGGAGATCGAGGTGGTCCACGAGCGCCGCCAGGTCGTCGGCGTAGTGGTTCATGTCGTGGCCGTCGGACACCTGGGCGGACCGTCCGTGTCCCCGGCGGTCGTGCGCGATCACCCGGAAGCCTTGGCCGAGGAAGAACAGCATCTGGCTGTCCCAGTCGTCGCCCGACAGCGGCCAGCCGTGACTGAACAGGATCGGGCGGCCGGATCCCCAGTCCTTGTAGAAGAGCTCCACCCCGTCGGGGGTCGTCATCGTAGCCATGGTGTTCTCGCCTTCTCGCTCGACGTGGTCCGCGGGCAGTCGCTCCGGGGGCAGGAGCGTGCACGCCACCGCCGACGGTAGAGAGCCGCAGTTGACGGCCAGTGGATTTGCAGTGGAATCGCTGGCTGGAGCGGGACTCCAGCCTCTAGAGTTCGACTTGGCCGAAGCGCGTGACGCCAGGTGCCGCGGCGGCCGGACCATCGACCAGGGGGTCGGACATGGTGGAGACGCTCATCCCGCGAAGCGTCGACGAGCAGCCTGTGGGCGACGCCGGTTCGCTGCGCCTGCAGGTCCTGGGTCCGCTGCGGGTCTGGCAGGGCGGCGTCGAGATCGACCCCGGCCCTCGTCAGCAGTCCTACCTGCTGGCGCTGCTGCTGGCGCACGCCGGGCGACCGATCGGTGCCGGCGAACTGATCGACCTGATCTGGGGCGAGAACGAGCCGGCCAGCGCATTGAACGTCATCCACAAGTACGTCGGTTCGCTCCGCCGTCTCCTCGAGCCCGACCTGCGCCCACGGCAACCGGGCGCTTTCATCCTGCGCAGCAGCACCAACGGTTACCTGTGCACCGCCGGACCGGACGTCTTGGACCTCGCGCGCTTCCGGCAACTCGTCGCCGAGGCGCGAACGGCTCTCGACAAGAACCGCGAAGCAGCCGCGCTGGACCACCTGGTCGCCGCGCTGGAGCTGTGGAGCGGCCCGGCCGGCGGCGGCGCCGCGCACAGCCCGGCCGCGCTCCCGATCTTCGCCGGACTCGACGACGAGTTCTTCGGCGCCTGCGTCGAGGCGGCGGATCTCGCCATCTCGCAGAACCGGCCCGACCGGGTACTGTCGGCGCTCCACCTCGCCTCGACCATGGCTCCCCTGCACGAACCTGTGCATGCCAGCCTGGTCCGCTCGCTGTGCGCCGCCGGGCAGCAGGCCGAGGCGCTGACGGTGTACGACGGGATCCGGCGCCGGCTGGCGGACGAACTCGGGATCGACCCCGGCGCGGCGTTGCGTTCTGCCCAGCGGCAGGTCCTCGAGCAGACTGCTCTGCCCGCGCCGCCTGCTCCACGGACCCCGCCGGCCGCCACCCTCGACGGTGAACTGGTGGGCCGAGCGCAGGAGTTCGACCTGCTCCGCAGCGCCGTCGAGCCGGCGCTCGCGGCCGGGACGGCTGTCGTCCTGCTCGAAGGTGAGCCCGGCATCGGCAAGACCTGTCTCCTCCAGGAGATCGCCCGGCACGCCCAGGACCGGGCCGCGCGCGTGGTCTGGGGGCATGGTCTCCAGGGCGGCGGCGCTCCCGCGATGTGGCCGTGGGTGGAGGTCGTCCGGACTCTTCTCGAGAGCCGGTCGACGACTCGTCGCGCGGAGTGGCGCAGCGGCGATCTGAGCCGCCTCACCGAGACTCGGGACGCCGCCGGATCAGCACCGGCCGTCCCGGACGACGGCGCCCAGTTCCGGCTGTTCGAAGAGGTCGTCGGGGTGATCTCCGAATCCGCGGCCGAGCGTCCTCTGGTGATCGTCCTCGATGACCTCCACTGGGCGGATCCCGCCTCGTTGCATCTGTTCGACCATGTCGTCGCCCGGCTTCCCGCCGGTACTGCCGTGGTCGCGGCGATGCGTAACCGGGGCCCGTCGCTCAGCAGCGAGCTGGCCAGGACCCTCGCCGCGGCGAGCCGGTTCCGCGGGCACCGGCGGCTGCTCATCGGACCGCTCGCCGAGCCGGGGGTCGCCGAGCTCATGCGACGCGAGACGGGCGACCTTCCCGCCGCGGAGGTCTCCCGTGCGGTGCATGCGCGAACCGCAGGCAACCCGTTCTTCGTCCAGGAGGTGGCGCGGCTCCTCACCGACGGCAACACCGTCACCGAGGAGTCTGTGCTGCGCAGCGGTGTCCCGCTGACCGTCCGGGACGTGGTGCGCGATCGCATGGCAGCGCTGGAACCCGGAGTTCAGAACCTTCTGCAACTCGCCGCGCTCGCGGGTCGGAGTGTCGAACTGGTGCTGCTCGCCCGGATCGCAGCCACAGACGTGGCGACCTGCCTCGAGCAGCTGGAGCCGGTCCGCGACCTCGGTCTCGCCGGGCCCGCTCCGGGAGATCCCTTCAGCTACCGTTTCGCCCATGACCTCGTCCGGGAGGCGGTCTGCGAGACCATCCCACCCGGACGGGCGGCGTCGCTGCACCGGGCGATCGCCGACGCGATCGAGGCCGTCGGGATCAACGACGACTCGCTCGCCGAGCGAGTGGCGCACCACCTCTGGGAGGCCGGTCCGCTCATCGACCCGGCGCGCACCGTCTCGGCCCTGCTCCGGGCCGGGGCGCGAGCGACCGCGAAGACCGCCCTCCGGGATGCCGAGCGGCACCTCGTCCGGGCCGTCGAGCGAGCCCGGGGAGGGACCCTGCCTGAGCTCGAGCTGGAAGCGCTGTCGCGCCTGATCGCGGTGGCCGGGATGCGCTCCCTGTACGGTGCCTCGTCCGTCGACCTGCTGGAACGAGCGGAATCAGTGGCGAAGACGCTCGGCCAGGAGCGCCAGGCCGCGAGCTTTCTCTTCTCCCGGTGGGCCGCGCACGTGCAGGGCCTCGAGCACGAACGCAGCGGCATCCTGGCGGCCCGCCTGCTGGAGCAGGGATCGACCTCCAGCGATCCGGTCGTCCGTGGCTACGGGGACGCCGCCTGGGCTTTTCAGCAGTGGCACCTCGGACATGTCGGAGCGTCGTACCGCCACCTGACCGCGACGGCGTCCCCGGGACTGCCTGACGATCACCGGCCCGACCCGGTGTGGGACGGGCTCAGGTTGCTGATCGCGGCGACCCTGGCCGAGATCTCCGCCTACCACGGGAAGTCCGCTCGCGCCCGGGAGGTCCTGGACGGGCTCATCGCGAGCGCCGGCGACGATGCCTACGCCATCGCCGTCGCGACGTGCATGGCTGCCCGGGCCGCCTCGGTCATCGGCGACCCGGAATGGGCCCTGCAGGTCGCGGACCGCGGAATCGCGGCGGATCCGCGATTCTCCTTCGTCTTTGTCGGCACCTACGTCCGCTTGGCGCGGTTCTGGGCGCTGGCGATGACCGGTCGGGATCCTGGTCCGGCCGCGGATGCGGCCGAGCGGCTGATCGTGGCCAACCTGACGAACCCGATCCGATCCAGCGTCTCCACGTGGTACGCGCTGCTCGCGGAGATGCGGCTGGTAGCAGGTGACCCGGGCGCCGCGGCCGTTGCACTCGACCGGGCCGACGCCTACCGGGACCGCTACGGGCAGCGATCGGCGGACGGTCTGCACCTTCTCGTCCGGGCCAAGCTGGCGAAGACGCTCGGCGATCCGGGCACCGCCGTACGTCTGGCCGAGCAGGCAAGGGTCGTGGCCGGGCGGCAGGAGGCATACCTGTTCGTGCAGCGCGCCGAGGTGCTCCTCGGCGACCTCACCGGGTTTCGCGTACCGCCCGCTCGATGAAGGAGACGGTCGTGTCCGGGTGTGAGACGAACACCATGTGGGAGGCGCCTTTGACCGTCTGTACCGTCGATCCCGCGCGCTCGGACATGTACCGCTGGGCCGCGGGCGGGATGATCTTGTCAGCGCCGCTGATCAGGGCATAGCTCGGGATCGTGTGCCACGCCTGGTCTCCCAGGATCGGCTCGGTGAGTGCCACGTTGGTGGCAGGGCGCTGGGTGATCGCGTAGAGCGCGGCGTCCTTGGCCGGCAGGTCGGGCGCGAAATTCGCAGGGAACACAGCGGGTTCGATGTAGAGATCGACCACTCCGTCCGGCAGCGGCACCGCCTTGAGGGACGCGTCCACCGTGCTGCCGGGGAACTGGTCGGTCAACTGCGCCACAGTCTCTCCGGTCTCTGGGATGTACGCCGCCACGTAGACCAGCGCCTTGACGTTCGCGTTCCCGGTGGCGGCCGTGGACATGACGACCCCACCGTAGGAGTGGCCGACCAGTACGATCGGACCCTCGATGCTGTCGAGCAGGGCGGAGAGCTGCGCGGCGTCGGACGGGACCGCTCGCAGCGGGTTGGCCGCGGCGACGACCGGGTAACCGTCGTTCGTCAGCCGCTGGATCACCGCGTTGAAGCCGCTGCTGTCGGCGAACGCGCCGTGGACCAGGACGATCGTGGGCTTGTCCGCCGGAGCGTGGCCCTGGCCGCCCGCGCGGGCGTCGGCCGTCGTGACGGCGAGCATGCTGACGCACGCGACAACGACTGCTACCGAGGCCCCGACGAGGGCCTTGAGTCTCTTGCTGATCATGATTGCGCTCCCTTTGGTCCAGTCCTGTATCCGGAGCCCCGGTGGAGCCCCCGGGACGACGCTAAGGATCGCCAGTGGACGGGTTGTGGACGGACGCGGCGCAGGCGGTGGTGCCCAGTGGAGCCGTACTGGAGGGATGTCGGCGAGCCGATCAACTGGCTGTCCACTGGAACAGATCCGTCGCGCCACGGGCAGTCGCACGCGGGGCGGGCTCACACGATCGTCTGCGGGATGACCCTGAGCCGACCCTTGCCGATCAACCCCAGGTCGTACGCCCGGATCAGCCCCCAGCCCGATGTGCGCTGACGCCTCGCGACGAGAGGCTCTGGGGCATGACACAGACCTCTGTTCCCACGATGACGGCCGCCGCCCGAGCGGTGGGCCTGACGAAGACCTACGGCAAGGGTGCCACCGAGGTGCACGCGCTGCGCGGGGTCGACCTGGAGATCCGCCGGGGTGCCTTCACCGCGATCATGGGCCCGAGCGGCTCGGGCAAGTCGACGCTGATGCACTGCCTGGCCGGGCTCGACCGTCCGACCAGCGGTCAGGTGATGGTCGCGGGGCAGCCGTTGGAGAACCTCGACGACGACCAGCTGACCGTCTTCCGCCGGGAGAACGTCGGCTTCGTCTTCCAGGCGTTCAACCTGCTGCCGATGCTCACCGCGGGCCAGAACATCCAGCTTCCGCTGGAGCTGGCCGGCAAGCGCGTCACCGACGAGACCCGGGCGCGGGCCCAGATGATCGCCGACACCCTCGGTATCGGCAAGCGCCTGGGTCACAAGCCCTCCGAGCTCTCCGGCGGCCAGCAGCAGCGCGTGGCGATCGCTCGCGCGCTGGTCACCCAGCCCGCGATCCTCTTTGCCGACGAGCCCACCGGCAACCTCGACTCCGAGACCTCGGCCGAGGTGCTCGACCACCTCCGGCGCAGCGTCCGCGAGCTCGGCCAGACCGTGGTCATGGTGACCCACGAGGCCTCCGCCGCTGCGTACGCAGACGAGATCGTCACCGTGAAGGACGGACACATCGAAGGGGTGACGCGCTGATGCGGACGGTGTTGTTCGCATCCCTGCGGACCTACGCCCGTCGATACGCCGCGGCCGTGGTGGCGGTCGTCGCCGCGGTCGCACTGATCGTGGTCACCAACGCGCTGACCTCCGCGACGAAGTCGGGCCTGTTCGCCGGCATCGACGCGCCGTTCCGGAACGCGGCCGGCGCGGTCGACTTCCCGACCGAGGAGGTCACCGAGAAGTACGTCGAGAAGGGCGGCTGGGCGCTCGCGATGTCGATGCAGCCGGTGCGCACCGAGAAGACCATGCTCGGCCAGGACATCATGGTCGGCGCGGTCTCCACCGAGAAGCGCTGGCAGTGGCAGGAGCTGAAGTCGGGCCGGTTCCCGACCCGTGCCGGCGAGGCCGTCGTCGACGCCAACGCGGCCAAGACCAACAAGGTCGCCATCGGCGACACGCTGAAGGTCGGCACCGGGAAGTCGGCGGTCGAGACGACCGTGGTCGGCCTCGTCGACGCGCCGTCGATGTGGTCCGCGCCGGTCTACGTCACCTGGCCGGAGATGCAGGGCTGGAAGAACCCGTACGTCCAGACCGTGATGACCGCCGGCACCGGCGACGAGGCCGACAAGTGGATGAACACCGACGACTACCTCACCGAGCTGCAGACCCAGCTCAACAAGGAGGTCGACGTCGTGGCGTACATGGTCCTGATCTTCGCCTTCATCGCCCTGTTCGTCTCCGTGCTGGTCATCACCAACACCTTCTCGATCCTGTTCGCCCAGCGGATGCGCGACTTCGCGCTGCTGCGGGCGATGGGCGCGACCAAGCGTCAGGTCCTGAGGTCCGTACGCCGCGAGGCACTCGCCCTCGGCCTGCTCGCCTCGTTGCTCGGTCTGCTCGTGGGCGCCGTGCTCGGCTGGGGGATCGTCGCGCTGGTGCGCCAGCTCGCCGAGACCGCGCCGCTGGGCGACGTCTCGCTGGAGTGGCCGTGGCTGCTGGCCGCCTTCGTCCTCGGCACCCTCACCACGCTGGTCGCCTCCTGGCTGCCCACCCGCCGCCTGATGCGGCTCAGCCCGTTGGCCGCACTGCGCCCGCAGGAGGGCTTCGATGTACGCGGCGCCGGCATGTTCCGGCTCGTCCTGGGCGCGCTCACGACGCTGGCCGGCACCGCGATCATCTTCGTGGCCGTCGGCTGGGACGATGCCCAGACCGGGATGCTTATCGTGCTCGTCGGCTGCGGGACCACGTTCCTCGGGGTCATGCTCCTCGGGCCGGCGCTGGTGCCGGGTCTGGTGCGCCTGGCCGGGTCCGCCCTGGCGAAGGTCGCCGGCTCGCCGGCGAAGCTGGCCGCGGCCAACGCCGGCCGCAACCCGAAGCGCACCGCCGCCACCGCGGCCTCGCTGCTGGTCGGCGTCACCCTCACCACCGGCGTGCTCACCGGGATGAACACCATCCGGGGCGCGACGCTCGACGAGATGGCCGAGCAGCACCCGATCGACATCGCTCTGCAGTCGGAGTCGAAGCCTCTGGCGGACTCGGTCCTCGGGGACGCGAAGGCGGTCCCGGGCGTCGCCGACGCGGTGGCCGTACCGGGCGCGATGGCCTCGGTGGAGGCCGGCGGCAAGCCGGTCTCGCTGCCCGTCGTCGCCCCGCCCGCGAGCGACGTCCCGCTGATGGACCTGACCGTGAAGCCCGGCACGATGGTGATCTCCCCGGCGGCCGCCTCGGCCTTCGTGGAGAACTCCTTCGAGGCGTCGGGGGAGAAGGCGACGCTTGTCGTCGGCGACCGCAGGGCCACCGTGACCCTGGACGTACGCGAGATCGACGGTGCCCCGCAGATCTCGGCCGCGACGCTCCGCGAGCTGACGGCCGACCCGCAGACGTACGCGGTCTGGGTGCGTGCCGATGCCGGCGCCGACCCGGAGGACCTGGCGGGGACGCTCGGGGTGCTCGCCCCGGACGCGGAGCTCGCCAACGGCAAGGCTCAGCGCGCCTGGGTCGAGCTGCAGCTGGACGTGTTCACCTGGGCGGTGATCGGGCTGCTGGCGATCTCGGTGCTGATCGCGCTGGCCGGCATCGCCAACACGCTGGGCCTCTCGGTGCTCGAGCGCGGTCGTGAGCACGCCCTGCTGCGGGCCCTCGGGCTCACCCGGCGCCAGCTGCGGCGGACGCTGGCCGCCGAGGCGGTGCTGCTCTCCGCGGTCGCGGCCGTGGTCGGCACCGCGCTGGGCGTCTTCTTCGCCTGGGGCGGCAGCGAGATCCTGGTCGGCGACATCCTGCCCGACGCCACCTTCGACCCGCCGGTGCTGCAGCTGATCGCGGTGGTCGTCGTCGCCGGGGTGGCCGGTCTGGTCTCCTGCGTGGCTCCGTCCCGGCGCGCCACCAGGGTCAGCCCGGCGGAGGGCCTCGCGCTGGACTGACCCCGGATCGGTCGAGGCTCGATCAGACCTCCGCGTGCTCCTGCTGCTCCTCCTCGGGAGCGGTGGAGCGCGCGGAGGCGATCAGGCTGGTGGTGACGGTGACGGCGAGGATGCCGACGATGATCGCCAGCGAGAGCCAGGTCGGCACGACCGGGACGCCGTCCCAGTGCCCGTGAGCCCAGTGCAGGCCGAGCTTGACGCCGATGAAGGCGAGGATCGCGGCCAGACCGTAGGAGAGGTGGACCAGCTTGGAGAGAGCACCCTCGAGCACGAAGTAGAGGGCCCGCAGGCCGAGCAGTGCGAACGCGTTGGTGGCGAAGACGAGGTAGGGGTCACCGGTGATGCCGTAGACCGCCGGCACCGAGTCGACCGCGAAGATGATGTCGGTGGCGAAGATCGCGAGCACCACGATGGCCATCGGCTTCAGGCCGACCTTGCGGCCCAGGCGTACGGCCAGCATCTCGTCGGGGTCGACCTTCTGGTCGTGGCCCTGGACCGCCTCGATGAAGAGCTTCACGGCGGTGATCAGCAGGATCGCACCGAAGATCAGGAAGACGATGTCCCACTGGGACAGCGCCGCGGCGCCCAGGGCGATGAAGATGCCGCGCAGCACCAGCGCGCCGACGATGCCGAAGAGCAGCACCTTCTGCTGCAGCTGCCGTGGCACCGCGAAAGCCGCGAGCAGCAGCATGAAGACGAACAGGTTGTCGACGCTGAGCGACTTCTCCACGATGTAGCCGGTGTAGTACTCGAAGCCGGTCTGGCTGCCGTGGGCGTTCCAGACCCAGACGCCGAAGGCGAGCGGAAGCGCGATGTAGAAGGCCGACCAGCCCAGCGCCTCCTTCATGGAGACCTCGTGCGGGCGGCGGGTCAGGACGAAGTCGAGGGCGATCAGCACCACGACGGCGCCGATGGTCACTGCCCACAGGGTGGGTGTGCCGATGGTATCGAGCATGAAGGTTCCTCAGGCGTGTCGATGAACGTCTGAGGTCTCCCTCACCCCGGATCGGGGTGTCATTCCGGGACGGTGGTGGCACCGACGTACTGACCGGAATGAGCTTGGTGAGGTACTCCCCTCGAGGCAAAGCGTATCGGTATCTCCGAAGTCGTGCGCAAATCGCCGCCGAAGGAGCCGGCCGGACGACACAATGGCGCGATGACGACGGAGTCACAGCTGTCCCTGGTCGACGACCTCGCCGCCGCGGTCTCCGAGGTGGCGACCGACGAGCTCTCGAGGCTCGCGGCATCCACCGACCGGTCCGGCTCGGTCGCCGACGGCCTGCCGCTCGCGGTGGTGCGGGCCCACGGCGTCGCGGACGTTCAGGCGGCGATGCGGATCGCCTCGGCCCACCGGGTGCCGGTGGTACCGCGGGGCGCGGGCACCGGGCTGGCCGGGGGAGCGGTGGCCGGGACCGGGCACCTCGTGGTCGATCTCTCCGCGATGGACCGCATCCTCGAGCTCGACCCCGTCGACGAGATCGCGGTCGTCGAGCCGGGTGTGCTCACCGCGCGGCTGGACGCGGCGGCTGCCGAGGTGGGGCTGCGGTTCGCCCCCGACCCGGCCTCCGCGGCGATCTCCACGATCGGCGGCAACGTCGCCACCAACGCCGGCGGGCTGCGGTGCGTGAAGTACGGCGTGACCCGGGAGGCGGTGATCGGCCTCGACGTCGTCCTCGCCGACGGCACCCTGGTCCACACCGGGCGCCGCACCATGAAGGGTGTCGCCGGCCTCGACCTCACCGCGCTCTTCGTCGGCTCCGAGGGCACCCTGGGTATCGTCGTCGGTGCGACCGTGCGCCTCAAGCCGCGGCCGCTGGTCACGACGACGGCGTCGGCGGCGTACGCCTCGGTGGCGGCGGCCGCTCGCGCCTGCGCCGAGATCGCGGCCGCCCGGCGGCTGCCGTCGATGCTGGAGCTCATCGACCGGCGCTGCCTCGAGGCGATCGACCGGTTCGCCGGCACCGCCTACGCCTCCCACGGCGACGCCTTGGTGATCGCCCAGGCCGACGGCCCCGCGGCGGCGTCCGAGATCGAGGCGATCGCGGCCGTCCTCGGCAAGGAGGCCACGTGGATCGAGCAGGGCGTCGACGAGGAGTCCTCCGACCGCCTCGTCGCGACCCGCCGCCAGATCCTGCCGGCCATCGAGACCGAGGGCGCCTTCTTCATCGAGGACATCTGCGTGCCCCGCTCCCGGCTCGCCGAGGCGGTCGAGCGGATCTCCGAGATCGCGGACCGGCACCTCGTACGCATCTACACCATCGCCCACGCCGGCGACGGCAACTTGCACCCGGTCATCGGCTGGGACCCGTCGCCGGACGACGTCCCCGGCGTGATGCCGCCGGCGGAGACCGCCGCAGGGGACGAGATCTTCGGGCTCGCCCTCGAGCTCGGTGGCACCACCACCGGCGAGCACGGGGTCGGCCGCCTCAAGCGCGGCTGGCTCGAGCCCGAGGTCGGTGCCGCCTCCATCGACGTGCATCAGCGGATCAAGGCGGCCCTGGACCCGCTGGGGATTCTCAATCCGGGTGTCGGGTTCTGACCAGCACCATGACACCCTTTACCCCGTGCGTGTCGGAATTGCTGCTGTCGTCCTGACCCTCGGTCTCGCGGTCACCCTGATCGCCTGCGGCGGCCAACCGGAGGCGGCCGACCCCACCTCGCAGCCCAGCACGGCCACCGTGGTGACCGCGATCAAGGGCGCCGACGGCACCGCCGCGACCGCGGGCGGCTACACGATCGGCGAGGTGCGCCTGCCTGCGAAGGCGGGCACGCCGGGCGAGGTGAGCTTCACGATCACCAAGGACGGCGACCCGGTCACCGACTACATCGAGGAGCAGACCAAGGACCTCCACCTCTACGTCGTACGCGACGACCTGGAGGTCTTCCGTCACCTGCACCCCACTCGTGGTGAGGCCGGGGAATGGTCCGGCGACCTGACGCTGCCCGCGGGCGGCACCTACCGGGTGGTCGTCGAGTTCGCGGCCAAGACCCCGGACGGCAAGGGCGAGCAGGCGATGCTCGGCGCCACCGCGAAGGTCGCGGGGCCGACCGAGGTCGACGTGCCCGGATCCGACGACGGCACCGTGATCGCCGCCCTGGAGGAGACCCCGAAGCCCGGGATCGACCAGGAGGTCGGCGTCCTGCTCTCCGACCCGGCCGGCAAGCCGGTCAACCTCGGCACCTACCTCGGGGTCTATGCCCACGTGACCGCGTTCAGCCGCGAGACCGGCGAGGTGATCCACCTGCACCCGCTCGGCGGCCCCGAGAACGGCGAGGACGGCACCCGCCTCGGCATCCACGTGAAGCCGCCGAAGGCAGGTGACTACGTCTTCTTCGTGCAGGCGCGCGTGGACGGGATGATCCACACGCTCCGGCTCCCGGTCACGGTCTGACGGTCACTGTCTGACCGTCACTGTCTGACGGGGAACTTCAGCACGCCCAGCGGGCTCTCGAACTCGCCCAGCCGCAGCCCGACGGTGGCCTCCCAGGTCCCGCCCTTGGGCAGTACGACGTCGGTCTCCCAGGTGCCGGCGCCGACCGACTTCAGGGCGAGGCTGCCGAGGTCGACGTCGCCCGAGCGGAGCTTGGCGGTCGGGACGGCGGCCGCTTCGACCGGCTCGCCGGCGGCGTCCTGGATCTGAAGCCGGAGCACGTTCGGTCCCGGACCGGCCGGGGTCAGCGTCGCGTAGACCCGGTGGTCGTCGCCCAGCTCAGCGGCCTGGGTGTTGGTCTGCGCGACCGCAGCCGTGCCGCTCCCGGTGGACACTGCCCCGGCCTGCGGCGGCTGGTCGACCAGGAAGCCGGTGACGCCGAGGACGACGACGAGCACGCCGGCCTCCATCAGCACCGCCCGGCGCAGCATCGAACCGGCCTCGACGGTGTCGTCGTGGCCGGCCGCCTGACGGACGCGGGGGAGGACCAGCAGCCGGTTGCCGGCCGCCATCACCGCGACCGCGACGACCAGGGCGACCTTGGTCATCAGCAGCGTGCCGTACGTGCTGTTGAGCAGGTTGGTCCAGGAGCCGAGGATCCGCCAGCCCATGAGCACGCCGGAGACCGCGAGGGCGGCCAGTGAGGCGGCTGCGAGGGTCGAGAAGCGGGTGACGACCTCGGCCGCGAGCGAGCCGCGGCGGGTGATCAGCGGCAGGGTCAGCGCCAGGCCGACCAGGCCGCCGAGCCAGAGCGCGCCGGCGACGAGATGGACGATGTCGGTGGCGGTGACCAGCCAGGCGGGTACGACCGCTCGGGAGTGGCCGACCAGCGCCGGGGCGCAGATCGCGACCAGCCCGGCGGCCGCGGCCAGGCGGGGTCGCTCGCGCAGTGCGAGCGCGGCCGCGACGCCCACGATCCCGACCAGGGCGCTGAGCCACTCCTTGCCGACCGAGGCCGGCGACCAGGCGTCGAAGGTGAGCATCGCCCCCGGACCGCTCTCGCTCTGCAGCGCACCGCTGGCCGGCGCCAGGGCCACCAGCGCGACCACGGCGACCATGCCGGCGAGGATCTGGACGCGCTGGACCCGGGTGATGGCACGGTCGGGGACGCGGTGCTCGCCGATGCTGTGCCCACCCAAGATCAGCCCACGGAACCAGACGAGGCCCACGACCAGCAGCAGCGCGGCGTACTGGAAGAACTGCAGCACCCCGTGGATCACCGCCGTCGCCCTGGACGGCTCGGTGGACGGCGGTGGGGCGACGCTGAGGCTCGGGGCGCCGACCGCGAACGTCAGCGAACCGGAGATCGGGTGGCCGTCGGCCGAGACCGCGCGCCAGGCGACGACGTAGGTGCCGTCGCCGAGGCTGCTCGCCTCCGCGAGCGCGACCTTCATCTCGGTGCCGCTCGCGGTGGCCTCCGAGGTCACCTCCTGACCCTTGGCGTCGTAGACCGTCACGCCCGCCGGAGGCAGCGTCACCGCCTCGTCGAAGGTGAAGGTGATCGTCTGCGGCGCCACCTCCAGCACCGCCCCCTCCTCGGGGTCGGTGCCGATCAGCGACGCGTGCGCCTGGGCGGGGGAGATGCCGAGCAGGACGGCGTACGCGGCGGCGGCGAGCACCACCAGCAGCCGCCCCGGGCCGCGCCGGCCCGGGCCCCGGTGGTCGGGGCCGGGCCGGCGCGTCAGGGGAGCACTCACGCCTTACGACGCCCCAGCGCGAGGGCCGTCGAGCCCGCGATCAGGCCGAGGATGCCGGCGCCGGCGCCGACACCGCCCCACAGGTTGCCGTTGTCGTCCTCGGTCTCCGCGGCGACCGGCTCGGCCTCCTCCGCGGACTCCGTCGACTCCTCGGAGCCGTGGCTGTGCCCGTCCTCGTCGGTGGCGACGGCTTCGGTGACCTCGAAGGCAGGCGCCGGGTTCTCGGGCTCCTCGGTCGCGCCCTCGGGCGTCTCCTCGATCCAGGCGGTCTCGCCCTTCTCGCAGGTCTGGACCGTCGGGAAGGCGAGGGTGCCCTCCTTCTCCGGCAGCTGCAGCGAGACCTCGAAGGCGTCGCGCTGGCCGTCGGGCAGCGGGGTCTTCGCGGTGTAGACGATGGTCGCGTCGCGCTCGGTCAGCTCGTTGCCGTGGGCGTCCTTGACCGGCTCGGCGAGCTTCTCCTTGGTGACCTTGACGTCGTAGAAGGGCTGGCGGGTCGGGGTGACCGTGTTGACCCCCTCCGGCACCTGGATGGTGATCTTGTTCGTCGGGGATCCTTCGCAGCCGTGGCCGACGCTGAAGGTCAGCACGGTGTAGGCACCGGCGGCCGTCTCGGTCGGGGTGACCGTGACGTGCGCGGAAGCAGGGGCGGCGACCAGGAAGGTGATGCCGGCGGCGGCGATGGCGGGCACGCCGAGGCGCGCGAGGGTACGTCGAGACATGGGTTGGTGCTTTCTGTGGAGTGTCTGCTGATGGGCGAGTGCCCAGCTGTCGGGTCGGGTCCTCAGGGGAGGACCGGCGGCCCTCGTCCCGCAGCGACGTAGGTCCACAGGTGGTTGCGCAGAACGATTGTCTGCGTCAGGGGGAGCAGGCGGAGCGGGATGGGTGTCCGAGGCGTCTCGAGCGCCCGGGAGATGACCCGCCAGGCCCGGCGGTGCAGCAGCCAGACGACGACGGTGAGCACCGCGGCCGCGGCGTGCGCGACCAGCATCGAGGTGTCGCCGGTGGCGCTGTCGTGCATGTGGGCGGTTGGGGCCGCGTACGCCTCGAAGGCCTCGTGCATCCCCAGCTGCGCGGCTCCGGCCAGCACCGCCCCGAGGATGATCCCGACCCTGCGCTGCAGCACCACGACCCCGGCGCCGAAAGCGGCGAACCCGGTCGCCACCAGCCACAACGAGTCCGGCAGCTCCCCGCCGCCGGCCAGGTGGGCCAGGCTGGACCCGGTGGTGATCTCCACCGCCGCGAGCAGCGCCAGCCACACGCTCCCGCGCGTCGGCCGCACCACCCTCAGATCCACGCCGCACATTGTGGCAGACCTGCCGAGCCGTCACGTACGTCGGCCGAGCCGTCACGTGCGTCGGCCGAGACGTCACACCCGTGACATCTCGGCCGACGCAGCTGACGTCTCGGCGATCAGCGGAGGATCGGCGGCTCGGTCTTCTCCTCGACCTCGTTCAGCGTGACGCCCGGGGCGAGCTCGACGAGACGCAGGCCCTCGGGGGTGACGTCGAGGACGCACAGGTCGGTGATGATGCGCTGCACGACACCGAGCCCGGTGTAGGGCAGCGAGCACTCCTCGACGATCTTGTAGGAGCCGTCGCGGGCGACGTGCTCCATCAGCACGACGACCTTCTTGGCGCCGTGGACGAGGTCCATGGCGCCGCCCATGCCCTTGACCATCTTGCCGGGGATCATCCAGTTGGCCAGGTCGCCGCCCTTGGAGACCTGCATGGCGCCGAGGATGGCGGCGTCGATCTTGCCGGAGCGGATCATCCCGAAGCTGGTCGCGGAGTCGAAGAACGACGCGCCCTTGCGTACGGTGACCGTCTCCTTGCCGGCGTTGATCAGGTCCGGGTCGACCGCGTCCTCGGTCGGGTAGGCACCGGTGCCGAGGATGCCGTTCTCGCTCTGCAGCACCAGCTCGACGTCGTCGGGGACGTAGTTGGGCACCAGCGTCGGCAGCCCGATCCCGAGGTTGACGTAGTCGCCGTCGGAGAGCTCCGCGGCGGCACGGGCGGCCATCTCTTCACGTGTCCATGCCATGTCAGCGGACCGTCCTCTTCTCGATGCGCTTGTCGGCGGCCTGTTCGGGGGTGAGGGGCACGACGCGGTGGACGTAGACCCCGGGGAGGTGGACGTCGTTCGGCGGGATCTCGCCGGGCTCGACGAGCTCCTCGACCTCCGCGATCGTGATCTGGCCGGCCATCGCGGCCAGCGGGTTGAAGTTGCGGGCGGAGTCCTTGAAGAGGAGGTTGCCGTGCCGGTCGCCCTTCCAGGCACGCACGATGCCGAAGTCGGCGACGATGGCCTCCTCGAGCACGAACTCCTGCTCGCCGTCGCGCGTCTCGAAGGTCATCACCGGCTTCTCCGGCGAGGTCTTGATGACGTTGCCGGCGTCGTCGTACTTCCACGGCAGCCCGCCCTGCGCCACCTGCGTGCCGACGCCGGTGCGGGTGTAGAACGCGGCGATGCCGGAGCCGCCCGCGCGCATCCGCTCGGCGAGCGTGCCCTGCGGGGTCAGCTCGACCTCGAGGTCGCCGGAGAGGTACTGCCGCGCGAACTCCTTGTTCTCACCGACGTACGAGGCGACCACCCGGCGCAGGCGGCCGGCGCCGAGCAGCAGGCCCAGGCCCCAGTCGTCGACACCCGCGTTGTTGGAGACCACCTCGAGGTCGGTCACGCCGGCCTCGAGGATTGCGTTGATGAGCACCGAGGGGATGCCGCACAGCCCGAAGCCGCCGACCGTGAGGGTCGCTCCGTTCGGGATGTCCGCGACCGCCTCGGCGGCTGAGGAGATGACCTTGTCCATGATGATCAGTCAAGGGCGGGCGCGCCGCCCGGTCAATAGATGATCGCGAGTTCACGCTCGATCTTTCGTTGACCGACACCGCTGACGCAATTGCGTTCACTCAGTGGACGTCCCCTATCGTACGTCCCATGGAACCCGGTCCGGGCGCGACCCAGCCCAGCGTGATCCGCCGCAGCGCTCACCTGCTGCGGCTGCTCGCCGCGCGCGAGCCGGAGGGCGCGACCACCACCCTGCTCGCGACGAGCGCCGCCATCCCGCGCCCGACCGCCCACCGGCTGCTCAGCGCGCTGCAGGAGGAGGGCCTGGTCGAGCGCGACAACAGCACCGCCGCCTGGCACCTCGGGCCGGAGTGCTTCCTGCTCGGCGCCGCCGCGACCACCCGCCACGACATCACCCCGGCGGCCCGGGCGGCGGTGCTCCGCCTCGCCCGCGAGACGGGGGAGAGCGCCTTCTTCTCGATCCGGCGCGGCGACGAGACCGTCTGCGTCCTGCGCGAGGACGGCAGCTTCCCGATCCGCTCGCACGTGCTCCACGAGGGCATCCGGTTCCCCCTCGGCGTCGCCTCCGCGGGCCTGGCGATCCTCGCGCTGATGCCCGAGTCGCGCCGCGAGGCCTACCTCGCCCGCACCGACCTCGTTCCCGCCTACGGTGAGGAGCACTCGGCGTCCGCTCTGCGGAAGCGCATCGCCGCGACCCGTGAGCTCGGCTTCGCGGTCAACCCGGGTCTGATCGTGGTCGGCAGCTGGGGCCTGGGCGCCGCCGTCTTCGACGCCCACGGCCAGCCCTACGGAGCGCTGAGCATCACCGGCATCGAGGCCCGCCTCGCGCCGCCGCGCCAGGCCGAGCTCGGCCGCCTCCTCCTGGAGGCGGCGCACAGCCTGACCGCGAAGGCTACGGCCGGACCCGAGTCGAGGCCTCCTGCATGAGGGCGAGGCGGTGCACCTGGTCGCGGGTGGCCGGATACAGCTCGGTGAAGGTCTCGTAGAGCTCGTCGTAGACCGCCCGGTTCTCGGGGTTCGGCACGACCTCGCCGACGATCCGGGTCCAGTCGGTGTCCGGCGGCACCAGACCGGAGCCGATGGCCGCCAGCAGCGCATCTCCGTAGGACGCCCCGATGGTCTGCTCGGGCACCAGCTGGCGGATCCCGGTGACGTCGCTGACGATCTGGCTCCAGGGCCCGCTCCGGGTGCCGCCCCCGACGGTGACCACCCGGGAAGCGGGGCCACCGGCGACCTCCAGGAGCTCGAGGATCTGGCGTACGCCGTAGGCGATCCCCTCGTAGACGGCTCGGTAGAGGTGCCCGCGCCCGTGACGCAACGACAGCCCGGCGACGACGCCGCGCGCGTGCGGGTCGAAGAGCGGGGTGCGCTCACCGGCGAAGTAGGGCAGCACGACGAGCCCCTCCGAGCCCGGCGGGGTCAGCTCCGCCTCCTGGGCGAGCGTGGCGATGTCGACTTTCCCGGTGAGCTCCTGGACCCAGGAGAGCAGGCTCCCGGAGGTCGCCATCCCGCCCGCGAGCGTCATCACGTCCGGTTGCACGCTCTGGGCGGTCCACAGCGGGGGACAGGCCTTCAGGTCGCGGCCGACCTGCACGAAGAACATCGTCGAGCCGTACATCAGCATCAGGTCTCCCGGCTGCCGGACACCACAGCTGAACGCCTCGGCCCAGGCGTCGACGGAGCCGGCCATGACCGGCGTGCCGAGCGGCAGGCCGGTAGCCTCCGCGGCCTCGGCGTGCAGCGTCCCGACCACGTCCCCGGACCACGCGAGGCGGGGCATCGCCAGGTCGCCGAGGATCTCGTCGGCCCAGTCGCTCGCCCACTCCTCGGCCGCGATGTCGTAGAGCGGGGCGCACTGGCTGGCGGTGTGGTGATCGAGGACGTATTCGCCGGTGAGCCGGGCGACGACGTACGAGCTCGAGCCGAACCAGCGGCGGGCCCGCGCCCAGACCTCGGGCTCGTGTCGGCGGATCCAGAGCAGCTTGGGGCCGACCGCCTGGGAGCTGAGCTCGCTGCCGGCCCGGTCGAGGACGGCGTCCGCGCCGAACCGCTCGGTGAGCTCCTCGATCTCGGCCGAGGCCCGGCTGTCGATGCCGTAGAGGATGCCCGGCCGGAGCGGGGTGAGGTCGTCGTCGGTGATCAGGACGCACGGGCCGATCCCGCTGACGCAGAGCCCGGCGATCGTGTGGCCCCGGGCGTGCAGCGCCAGCTCCCGGCAGATCGAGACGACCTCGCCCCACCAGATGGTCTCGGCGTCCATCTCGGCATGGCCGGAATGGGGCAGCGACATCTGGTGGCGCCGCATCGCCTTGGCGATCACGACGCCCTCGGCGGTGGCCAGCACGCCCTTGCTGCTTCCGGTGCCGACGTCGACCCCCACGACCAAGGCAGCCATATACCCTCCCAGTCGCGCCGGACAGCGGTGTCCGACAGCCTCGACGGCGTGATCGGTCGATCCTAGTGGCCGTCGGGGTCTCAGCAGCTCGAGGGCTGTTCCTGGTCGGCGGTGCCCCCTTGCTCGTACTCGCCGATGGCCGCGACCTTCGCCGCCGAGGCCGACTCCGGGTCGAACTCGTAGCTCAGCCACTCCTTGGCCAGGCGGCGGGCGAGCTCGATGCCGACGACGCGCTGGCCCATGCACAGGACCTGGGCGTTGTTGCTGAGCACCGCCCGCTCGACCGAGAAGCTGTCGTGCGCCGTGACGGCGCGTACGCCGGGCACCTTGTTGGCGCTGATGGCGACGCCGAGCCCGGTGCCGCACACGAGCAGCGCCCGGTCGACGGTACCGTCGGCGACCAGCTGTGCCGCGGAGGCGGCGACGTGGGGATAGGCGGTGTGCTCGTCGCTCGTGACGCCGACGTCGACCACCATGGAGACCCGTGGGTCGGCCTCCAGGTCGGCCTTCAGGATGTCGCGGTAGGAGACGCCGGCGTCGTCGCAGCCGACGGCGATCCGTAGGCCGCCGGTGGCAGGCACCATCGGCTCGTTCCTGACGTGATCGGTCATGAGGACTCCTCGAGGTCGTGCTGACAGGTCTGGTCGAGGCGCTCACCGATCGCGGTGACGATCAGAGCGAGCGAGACGGCGCCGGGATCGGGGGTGCCGACGCTGCGTTCGGCGAGCGGGCGGGCCCGCCCGACCTTCGGCACCATCGGCGCGGTCGCCTCGGCGGCTCGGGTGCAGGTCTCCGCGGCGGCGCCCCAGGCCTTGGGAAGGGGGAGACCGGAGGCGGCCCCCTGGTCGAGGGCGTCGGCGAAGGGACAGAGCGCATCGAGCATCGTCTTGTCGCCGAGCTCGGCGTGGCCGAACGCCTGCACCCGGGTCGCCCCGGCGCGTACGGCCCGGGCGAGCCCGTCCAGCGTGACCGGCTCCTGGTTGCCGAGGCTCTCGCCGACGGTCTCCAGGAGCAGGCCCCACAGGATCCCGCTCGTGCCGCCGGCGCGGTCACCGAACGCGGCCCCCGCCGTGCTGAGCACCGAGCGGACCCCGCCGCCGGCGGCGACGGCGGTCTCGGCCGCCTCGACGGCGGCCCTGGAGCCGCGGCTCATCCCGATGCCGTGGTCGCCGTCACCGGCGACCGCGTCGATCTCGCCGAGCCGGTCCTTGTGCTCCTCGACGGTCGCGGCGAGGGTGGCGAGGAGGCTCTGCGCGACCACGGCGTCCCGGCGCGAGGCCGGGCTCGCCGCCTCCTGTCTCTCCTCCGCCTCGGCGCCGGCCGACACCGCGCGTTCGGTGAATCGCCCGCCGGCCACCGCCTGGCCGCGCCGATACGCCGGGGTGTCGGCCGGCGCCCGCCACAGCGGGTCGAGCTCGTCGTCGAGCCAGGTCACGGTGAGCGAGCAGCCCGCCATGTCGAGGCTGGTGACCAGCTCGCCGACCTCCGGGTCGACCAGGTCGAGGCCGGCGGCCCGCAGCCTCGGCTCGATCTCGCTCCAGAGCACGTAGAGCTCCTCGTACTTGGTCGCGCCGAGTCCGTTGAGCAGGACCGCGGCCCGTCCGTCGGCCGAGCCCGGCCGCTCCGCGAGGACCCGGTCGACCAGCTGGTCGGCCAGCCGCGCGGCGGGGATCCAGTCGGTGGTGCTGATGCCGGGCTCCCCGTGGATCCCGAGACCGAAGTCCACCTGCCCGTCCTGCACGTGGAAGAGGGCGTCGCTCGCCCCCGGCAGCGTGCAGCCGTCGAAGGCCACCCCGAAGGAGTACGTCGCCGCGTTGGCGCGCCGCATGAGCCGTTCGACCTCGTCCAGGTCCCGGCCCTCCTCGGCCGCCGCCCCTGCCATCTTGTAGACGGTGAAGGTCCCGGCGATGCCTCGCCGGTCGGCCTCGGCGCCGGGCGGGGCGGAGGCCACGTCGTCGGTCACCCACACGACGCGTACGTCCACGCCCTCTGCCCGCAGCCGGTCGGCCGCCATCCCGAAGTTGAGCCGGTCACCGGCGTAGTTGCCGAAGGCCAGCACGACCCCGGCGCCGCCGTGCGCGGCGCGGGCGATGCGGTAGACCTGCTCGGCGGACGGCGAGGCGAAGATGTCGCCGAGCACGGCGCCGTCGGCGAAACCGGGACCGACGACCCCGTTGTAGGAGGGGTAGTGGCCGGACCCGCCGCCGATGACGAGCGAGACCTTGCCGGCCAGGGGACCGCCCGCGCGGATGAACCCGGAGGCGTCGGGGACGCGTTCGACGTAGCGAGGATGGGCCGCGGCGAAGCCGGCGAGCACATCGCTCTTGAAGGTGTCGGGATCGTTGTAGATGTGGGTCATCGGATCACTCGCTGATGACGAGGTTCTCGACGGAGTCGACGTTGTCCTTGGTGACCAGAACGCAGTCGAGGGCCTGCTTCTCCTCAGAGACGCCGGTCTCGCCGGAGGTGATGACGCTGTCGAGCTGCTTCATCGCGTCGTTGGTGCCCTCGACGATCGGCTGGACGACCGTGGCCACCAGCTCGCCGGACCTCACCGCGTCGACGGCATCCTGGCTGCCGTCGAAGCCGAGGACCTTGACCTGGTCGAGCCTGCCCTTGGCCTTGAGCGCGTTGACCGCGCCGAGCGCCATCTCGTCGTTGCCCGAGATCACCCCGGTGATGTCAGGGTTCTTGGCGAGCAGGGCCTCCATCTTCTCCTGGCCCTCCTGGCGGTCCCAGTTCGCGATCTCCTGACCGACCTTCTTCAGGTCCGGGTACTGGCTCAGGACCTGCTTGTAGCCGTCGGAGCGGACCTGGGCGTTGTTGTCGCTGGGGTTGCCGAACAGCTCGACGTACGTCCCCTTGTAGTTCATCGACGCGGCCCAGGCCTCGGCGCCGACGGTGGCGCCCTGGGCATTGTTGGAGACGATCTGGGAGGCCGCGAGCCCGGTCTGGGAGATCTCGGCGTTGATCAGCACGATCGGGATGTCGGCGTCGACGACCTTCTGCACCGCGGCGATCGACTCGTCGGCTCCGGCGGGGTCGAGCAGGATGCCGTCGACCTTGTCGTTGACGGCGGTCTCGATCAGGGTGTTCTGCTCGTCCGGGTCGTTGTTGTGCGCGGCGGTGTAGGAGTCGTAGCCCAGGTCGGTGGCGGCCTTCTTCGCGGTGTCGACCTCGGCCTTCCAGTAGGGGTTGGAGGGGTCGACGGTGATGATGGCGATGGTGCCGCCGCCCTTGCCGCCTGCGTCCTCGGTGGCCTCCGCGCCGCACGCGGCCACGCTCAGCGCGAGCCCGGCGGCGGCGATTCCGGCGAGAATTCTCTTCATGGTGGGTGTCCTCTCGATCGGTCGCGGACCTGCCGCGTCCTGGGGGTGGGAACGATGGGTGACGGCGTTCATGCGGGAGTGCTCGCGGTCGTGGGGGTCTTGGCGCGGACCTCGGCGGCGGCGCGCCGCGCTGCCGCGCGGTTCTGGGCGATCTGCTGGATCCGGTCGACCGCGACGGCGAGGATGATCACCGCCCCGGTGATGACCTGCTGCCAGAACGGCGAGACGCCGACGATGACCAGGCCGTTGGCGAGGAACCCGATCACGAAGGCGCCGATGATGGTGCCCTTGACCGTGCCGCGGCCTCCCGAGAGTGCCGCGCCGCCGATGACGACCGCGGCGATCGCGTTGAGCTCGTAGAACTGGCCGAGGTCGGCGGTCGCGGAGCTGATGTTGGCGATCTGCAGCAGACCGACGATGCCGGCGCAGGTGCCCGCGATCACGTAGATCCGCGTCTTGACCCGGGTCACCGGGACGCCGGAGAGCTCGGCTGCTCGTTCGTTGCTGCCGCTGGCGTAGAGCCACCGGCCGAACGGCGAGCGGACCAGCAGGATCGAGGCCAGGATCGCGAGCACGATCATCACCCAGGCGGAGATCGGCAGCCCGAGGGGGCGGCTGGCGAAGACCTCGAAGAAGCCGGTGTTGCCCAGCCCCTCCTGGCCACGGAGCTCGTTGGTGATGTTCTGCCCGTCGAGGAGCACCTCGGTCAGGCCGCGACCCACGTAGAGCATGCCCAGCGTGACGATGAACGGGGCGAGCCGGAGCCGTGAGATCAGCAGTCCGTTTACATAGCCGACCAGGGCGCCGACCCCGACGGAGATCACCACGATCACCCAGACCTGCGGGAACATGATCGCCTGGGTCAGCGGGAGGTCGAGGCCGCGGAAGAGGTTGCCCGCCACGGCGCCGGTCAGCCCCACGGTGGAGCCGACCGAGAGGTCGATCCCGCCGTTGAGGATGACCATGAGCATGCCGAGCGCCAGGATCGCGTTGAAGGCGACCTGCTTGGTGATGGTCACCAGGTTTCCGGGGTCGAGGTAGTTGTCGCTGAGCAGCGCGAACACGGCGATGATGAGGATCAGGGCGAGCAGGGCCCGGCCTTCCACCAGCGCGCTGCTGAGCGTGATCGAGCGGAACCGGGAGGTGAGGCCCCCGGCAGGGCTCTGCGGGCGCGGTGTCGCCTCGGCCGATGCGTTGGTTGCGGTCATTGGGTGCCTCCGATGGCTTCGTCGGTGGTCGTGGTGCTGGTTGCGGGGCTGGCCGACTCGCCGGAGGCGGCCATGACCTCGGCCCGGCTGCTCGTACGCGGGTCGAACTCGCGCACGATGCGGCCCTTGTTCATCACGACGATGCGATGGGATGCGGTCATCGCCTCGCCGATCTCCGAGGTGACGTACAGGACCCCGAGGCCCTTCCGGGCCTCCTTGAAGAGGAGAGCGAAGATCTCGCCCTTGGCCCCGACGTCGATGCCGCGGGTGGGCTCGTCGAGGAGGAGCACGGTCGGGTCGGTCATCAGCAGCTTGCCGATCACGACCTTCTGCTGGTTGCCGCCCGACAGGGAGGTGATCGGGGTGCCCGGCCCGGCGGCCTTGACGGTGACCTCGTCCATCCCGCGCCGGATGCGCCCGGACTCCGACGTTCGCGAGATCAGGCCGCGCCGGACCACCGAGCGCAGACCGGCGAGGGAGAGGTTGCTGCCGACGCTGAGCATCTGGACGACGCCGTCGCGCTGCCGGTCCTCGGGGACGAGCCCGAGGCCGCGGGAGATGCGCTCACTGACGTCGAGCCCGGCGATGTCCTCGCCGTTCAGCAGCACCTCGCCGGCGGTCATCGGATCGCGGCCGGCGAGCGTCTCCATCAGCTCGGTCCGCCCGGCCCCCATCAGTCCGTAGAGGCACACGATCTCGCCGGCGCGTACGTCGATGGAGACGTCGTCGACGACGATCCGTCCGGTGGCGAGGTCCGCGACGGTGAGGTTGCGGACGGAGAGTGCCACCTCGCCGAAGTCGCGGGGCTCCTCGCGGAAGTCGTACTCCGCCTGCCGGCCGGTCATCCGGTGCACCACCCAGGGCAGGTCGATGTCGCCCGCCGGCTCGTGCGCGACGAGCTCGCCGTCGCGCAGCACCACCGCGTGGTCGGCGATGCTGATCGCCTCCTCGAGGTGATGGGAGATGTAGACGATCGCGACGCCGTTCGCGGTGAGCTCCCGGATGACCCGGAACAGCACCTCGACCTCGCTCGCGCTGAGGGCCGAGGTCGGCTCGTCCATGATCAGGATCCGGGCCTCGGCCGCCAGCGCCCGGGCGATCTCGACGATCTGCTGCTGGCCCATCCGGAGGTCGGCGACCAGTGTCTGGGGCGCGATCTCCTCCTCGAGCTGACGCATCAGCCGGGAGGTGATCTCGGCCTCGCGGCCGTAGTCGATCCCGCCGGCCCGGGTGCGCAGCTCACGGCCGAGGAAGATGTTGTCGCGGACGTTGAGGTTCGGGCAGAGGTTCGTCTCCTGATGGATGATCGAGATGCCCCGTTCCACCGCGTCGACGGTGTTCTCCAGGGTGACGGGCTCCTCGTGCAGGACCAGCTGTCCGCCGGTGGGCTGCTCGACGCCCGAGAGGATCTTCATCAGCGTCGACTTCCCAGCACCGTTCTCCCCGAACAGCACGGTGACCTGGCCGGCGCGGACGTCGAAGTCGACGCCCTTGAGCGCCTTGGTGACGCCGTACGTCTTGGAGATCCCGACCGCGCGGAGCACCACCTCGCCGATCTGGGCGGTGCCGGTGGGGGCGACCTCGGTGGCCGGCGCGCTCATCGCGCGACCTCCACGGTCAGGGGCTGGACCTGCACGGGCTTGGCCGCGGGCTGCGGCATGCCGGTGTCGGTGACGCTCACGATGCCGGTGAAGTCGAGCGTCGTGCCCGGAGCGAGCTTCCCGCCCGTACCCTGCTCGACCTGGTCGCTGACGAGCGCCTTCAGCTGGTCGCCGACCTGCTGGTAGGTGGTCTGGTTGGAGGCGTCCCCGAACGAGAAGCCGAGGGCGTCCCGCAGGACTGCGCCGTTGAGGGACGGTCCGGACGCGAGGCTGAGCGGGGTCGTCCCGGGGATCCCGTCCACCGTGATGTCGACCGCCTGCTGCTGCGTCGCGACGACGGTCGCGGTGCCGCGTACGGGGAAGAGGTAGGTGGTGTCGTTGGGCCGGGACGCCTTCAGGTCGTCGGCGGTCTTGGCGACGTCCTTCTGGAGTCCGGTGAGGAGCTCGGGGAGCGGTGTCGCCGCATCGGGGATGGTCTCGTTCGCCTCGGTGAAGAGGTCCTCGGCGGTCTGGGCAGGGTCGAACTTCTCCGGACCGATCGAGGCGAGCTCGTCGGGAGTGACGAAGCGGGTACTCAGGGTCATCGCCACGAGGAGCGCGGCGAGGGCCACCGCTCCGCCGATGCGGAAGGGGGTGAGGCGGTGGTGTCGTGTCATCTTGGGTCCTTTCGAACGATCGCGGACACGAGGTCGGGGGTGGTGCGTTCACCGAGCGCGTCGGCGCACCGGCGGGCGAGGTCGAGGAGGCCGGGGGCGGTCCAGGCGGCGCGTCCGACGAAGAGGCCGGCCACGTCGAGGCCCGTCACCAGGTCGGCGGCGTTGCCCGGGTGGACGCTGCCGCCGTAGAGGACGGCGGTCGGCGTGCCAGCGAGATCCTTGGCAAGGGCGCTGCGCACGGCGGCCAGCCCCTCCGCGACCTCGTCCGGGACGGCAGCACGGCCGCCGGCGCCGATCGCCCAGTGCGGCTCGTACGCCACCAGCAGCTCGACCGGCCGGGAACTCCCGAGGCGGCTGAGCGCGCTGCGCACCTGGTGGGCGAGCACGTCCTCGGTCTCGCCACGGGCGCGCTCGGTGCTGGTCTCCCCGACGCACACCAGAGGCGTGAGCCCGGCGGTGACCGCGGCCGCGACCTTGTCGGCGACCATGTCGTCGGTCTCGGCGAACAGGGTGCGGCGCTCGGCGTGGCCGATCTCGACGATGCTCGCGCCGGCGTCGCGCACCATGGTCATGGACACCTCGCCGGTCACCGCGCCCTCCGGCCCGGGGTGAGCGTTCTGCGCGCCGAGGGCCACACCGGTGCCGGCCAGCCGGTCGCGGACCGCGGCCAGGGTGGTGGCCGCAGGCAGCACGAAGAGCCGAACCTCGGGCGGCACGCTCCCGGTCTCGACCGCCGAGCGCAGGGCGTCGGCGTACGCCCCGGCCTCGGCCAGGGTCTTGGTCATCTTCCAGCTCGTGCCGAGCAGGAAGGGGGCCGCGGCGGTCACGGGATCAGCGAGACCTTGATCGACTCCGTGCCGCGGGCCACCAGGTCGAGGCCGTCCTGGAACCGGGCCAGGGGCAGCTGATGGGTGCAGATCTCGTCCAGCGGGAGCGCGCCCGACTCGAGCATCCGGATCGCGGCGGGCCAGCAGTGCGGGCCGAGGTGGGCGCCGCGTACGTCGAGCTCCTTGTCGTCGCTGATGATGCTCCAGTCGACGGTGACCTCGGAGCCGAAGACGCCGTACTCCACGTACGTCCCGAGCTTGCGCAGCACGTTGAGCCCCTGGAGCACCGCGGACGGGTGTCCGGTGCCCTCGAGGTAGACGTCGGCGCCGTAGCCGTCGGTGATCGAGCGGACGAACTCGACCGGGTCGTGCTCGGCGATGTTGACGATGTCGGTGGCGCCGCACTTGATCGCCAGATCGAGCTTCTCGGGCGCCATGTCGAGGGCGACCACCCGCGCCGGCGACTTGGCCGCGGCGCCTGCGATCATGCCGAGGCCGATCGGCCCGCAGCCGGCGACCACCACGACGTCGTCGAAGCTGATCCGGGCCCGTTCGACGGCGTGCAGGGAGCAGGACAGCGGCTCGGCGAACGCCGCGTGCGCGGGAGGCAGGTCCTTGCTGATCCGGTGCACGAGGGAGGCGGGGGAGAAGACCATGTACTCGGCCATCGCGCCCGGGGTCCGGCGCTTGAAGCCGAACATGTCGTGCGGCCCGCACATCCAGTACTCGCCGCGCCGGCAGTAACGACACTCTCCGCACGGCACGATCTGCTCGGCGACGACCCGGTCGCCGACGTCGACTCCCCAGCGCCTGCGGGCCTCCTCGTCGAGGGCGACGACCTCGCCGGTGAACTCGTGCCCGGGGATGACGTCGGTCTCGGCCCAGGCGGGCCGGTTCTCGTCACCCCAGAACTTCGCGGCGCCGTGGTAGCACTTCAAGTCGCTCGCGCAGATGCCGACGGCCTCGACCCGGATCAGCGCCTCGCCCGGCCCCGGGACAGGGACCGGGACCTCCTCGAAGCGGTAGTCCTCGGGGCCGTGGCAGACGACTGCCTGCATCGTGCGCCGGTCGAGCCCGGGAGTTGCCTGCGTCATGGGGACCTCCTGTTAGTGATCTTGATCACTCGAACTCGTCCACCGTCCCACAGGTCGCGAACAAATGTCCAGAACAGATTTTCACGAATGGTCGAATCCGGTGGCGCCGCTGTGGAAGAGTGGTGTCGTGGAGAACACAGGCGGAGCGCACGGCCACCAGCCGATCCTGGAGGCCGCAGGGGCGGGCAGCACACGCTTCACCCCCGAGGTGATGCATGCGGCGGCGACGCTCTACTACCTCAAGGAGGCGACCCAGGCTCAGGTCGCACAGCAGCTCGGGATCAGCCGTGCGACGGTCAGCAGGGTGCTCTCGGAGGCCCGGCGCACGGGCATCGTCCGCATCGAGGTCATCGACCCGGCGACCCGGCGGGCCTCCGAGGTGGAGGAGCGGCTCTGCGAGGCCCTCGGCCTGGCCCGGGTCTACGTCGCCCGCGGCTTCCACCCCTCGCTCACCGGAGCGGCGCTCGCCGCCCGGCTCGGTGAGGCGCTGACCGAGATCGGGCTGAAGGCCGGCGACGTGCTGCTGGTCTCCTCGGGCCGCACCGTGTGGGAGGTCAGCCAGGAGGCGCTGCCGTCCTTCCCCGGCGTCGTGGTGACGCCGACCGTCGGCGGGCAGGACGAGCCCGAGGCGTGGTACCAGACCAACGAGATCACCCGGATGTTCGCTGAGCAGCTCGACGGCCGTCCGGTCTTCCTCTACGCCCCGGCCCAGCCGGGCGCCGACCTGCACCGGCTGCTGCTCCAGGACCCGAGCACGCGTCGCGTACTCGACCTGTGGAGCCAGGCGCGGGTGGCCGTGCTCGGCATCGGCGCCCCTCCGCTGACCCGCGAGTCGCTGCCGGGCTACGTGCCGCGCGACGCGCCCTGGCTGCGCGAGGCGGCCGGCGACATCTGCACCAGGTTCTTCGACGAGGACGGACGGCCGTTGCCCTATCCCGAGGAGTTCCTCATCGCCACGACCTACGAGGTGCTCCAGGCGATCCCGCACACCATCGCGATGGCGGTCGGTCCGACCAAGGTGCCCAGCATCATCGCCGGCGCGCGGGCCGGCTGGTTCGACACCCTGATCACCGACGAGGACACCGCGGTCCGGATGCTCGACAGGCTGGGGTGAACGCCTACACCCGGGCCGTCATGATCTCGGCGAGCGCGGCGTCCGAGGCCAGCTGCGCGTCGCGGTCGTAGGTCGAGGTGAAGGCGAGGAGCTCGTCGGCGCCGGTGGTCTCGGCCAGCCGGTCGATCCGCCTCCGGACCGTTCCTGGGGAGCCGGCGGTCGTCCGTGCCAGATGCGCCTCGACCCGCTCGCGGAGCTGGTTCGACCATGGCTGCGACCGGATCGCGTCGACCGGTTCGAGCGGACCGAACTCGCCGGTCTGCCGCGACCTCGCCATCGCCCACGCCTCCGGCAGCGCGAGCTCGGCCGCCTCGGCGTCGGTGTCGGCGACGAGCACGTCGACGGAGATCGTCACCGACGGCTCGCTCGCTCGCGCGGAGGGCCGGAAGTCTCTCCGGTACGCCCCCAGCAGCTCGTCCAGCCGCGGACTGTCCAGCACCGGACCGCCCACGACGACCGGCAGCCCGAGTCCGGCCGCGAGCGCGACGCCCTGCCCGGTCGCGAGCACGAACATCGGGATCTGGTGCGCGGCCGCCGGCCGCGCGGTGACCGCGGCGGTGCGGTCGAGATAGTCGCGCAGCTCCTCGATGTCCTCGGCGAACGTGTCCGGGTCGTCGAGATCCTGCCGCAGCGCGCGGCGTACGGGAGCGGTGAAGCCCAGCGTGCGCCCCAGGCCCAGGTCGATGCGGCCGGGATAGAGAGCGTCGAGCATGAGGAACTGCTCGGCCACGACCAGCGGCTGGTGGTGCGGCAGCATGACGCCGCCCGACCCGAGCCGGATCGTCGAGGTGTGCGCGCCGAGCGCGCCGAGCAGCACCGGCGGCGACCCCGACGCGATCCCGGGCACCGCGTGGTGCTCGGCGACCCAGAACCGGTGGTAGCCGAGCCGCTCGGCCGCCACCGCCCGCTCGATCGTGTGGGTCAGCGCAGCACCTTCGGGATGGCCCGTCCGCGTACGGGAGCGGTCCAGCATGGAGAGCCTCACGGTGATCACAACGACGCCGAGCCCTGCGGGCTTCCCGCCGTGCCCGGTGTGGTGAAGAACGCACCCGACAGGCGTGCGATGCGGGACACACATCCACTGCCGGACGCGTCGGTCTCGGTACGCTGATGGCTTCAGCCAAATGACGACAGGAGCGGCTGGGTAATGGATCAAGACGTGCTTCGGCACGCACCGCTTTTCAGCGAGCTGGACGACGAGTCGATGACCGCGATGCTCGCCATGATGGACCGCACCGTACTCAAGCGCGGCGAGGTGCTGTTCCACGAGGGGGATTCCGCCGACCGGCTCTATGCGGTCGTGGACGGCAAGGTGAAGCTGAGCCGGGTCTCGGCCGGCGGGCAGGACAGCCTGCTGGCGATCCTCGGCCCGGGTCAGGTGTTCGGTGAGCTGTCGCTCTTCGACCCCGGTCAGCGTTCCTCGACGGTCACGGCCGTGACCGACCAGGTCGAGCTGGCCTCGCTGTCCCATGACGACCTGCTGGTCTGGCTCGACGGCCGGCCGAGCGTGACCCGCGGGCTGCTGGCGCTGCTGTCGGGTCGCCTGCGCCGGGCCAACGACGTCATCGGCGACCTGGTCTTCGCCGACGCGCCCCGCCGGGTCGCGAAGGCGCTGCTCGACCTCGCCGAGCGGTTCGGGCAGGAGACCGAAGAGGGCGTCCACGTACGCCACGACCTGACCCAGGAGGAGCTCGCGCAGCTCGTCGGGGCGGCTCGGGAGACGGTCAACAAGGCGCTCGCCGACTTCGCGGCCAAGGGCTGGGTCAAGCTGGAGTCACGCGGAGTGATCATCACCGACATGGAACGGATCGTGCGCCGGGCCGGCTGAGGCGCCGGCCGCGGTCAGCTCGTGACGGCGCCGACCGCTGCCGACTGCACGGTACGGCGGTACTTGCCGAGCACGCCGCGACGGTACTTCGGGGGGAGCGGTTCCCAGCCGACTCGGCGCCGCTCCATCTCCTCGGCGTCCACGTGGACCTCGAGGGTGCGGTTGAGGACGTCGAGGACGATGGGGTCGCCATCACGCACGAAGGCGATCGGCCCGGCGTCGACGGCCTCCGGGGCGATGTGGCCGACGCACAGGCCCGTGGTTCCCCCGGAGAACCGGCCGTCGGTGACGAGCAGGACATCCTTGCCGAGACCGGCGCCCTTGATGGCTCCGGTGATGGCGAGCATCTCGCGCATGCCGGGTCCACCCTTGGGGCCCTCGTTGCGGATGACCACGACGTCGCCCGCGACGATGCGGCCCTTCTCGAGGGCGTCCATCGCCGCCCGCTCCCCGTCGAAGACCCGGGCGGTGCCACGGAAGACCGTGTCGTCGAAGCCGGCCGTCTTGACGACGGCACCGTCCGGCGCGAGCGAGCCCTTCAGGATGGTGAGACCACCGGTGCGGTGGATCGGCCGCTCGAAGGAGTGGATCACGTCGTCGTCGAGCGCGGGCGGGCTCAGCTCCGCCAGGTTCTCCGCCATGGTCCTCCCGGTCACCGTGAGGCAGTCGCCGTGGAGCAGCCCCGCGTCCAGCAGCGCCTTCATCACCACCGGGATCCCGCCGATCCTGTCGACGTCGTTCATGACGTACCTGCCGTACGGCTTGAGGTCGGCGAGGTGGGGCACCTTCTCGCCGATCCGGGTGAAGTCGTCGAGGGTCAGGTCGACCTCGGCCTCGTTGGCGATCGCCAGCAGGTGCAGCACGGCGTTGGTGGAGCCGCCGAGAGCCATGACGACGGCGATGGCGTTCTCGAACGCTTCCTTGGTCATGATCTGACGCGCGGTGATGCCCTGGCGCAGCAGCCCGACCACCGCCTCGCCGGAACGGTGGGCGAAGCCGTCGCGACGCCGGTCCACGGCGGGCGGCGCCGCCGAGCCGGGCAACGACATCCCGAGCGCCTCGGCGACAGCAGCCATCGTGTTCGCGGTGTACATGCCCCCGCAGGCGCCCTCGCCAGGACAGATCGCCTTCTCGACGCGAGTGACCTCGTCGCGGCTCATCTTCCCCGCGATACAGGCCCCGACCGCTTCGAAGGCGTCGATGATCGTGACGTCGCGGCCGTCGAGCTGCCCGGGCATGATCGAGCCGGCGTAGAGGAAGACCGAGGCGAGATCGAGCCGAGCAGCCGCCATCAGCATGCCGGGCAACGACTTGTCACAGCCCGCGAGCAGCACGGAGCCGTCGAGCCGCTCGGCGTTCATCACGGTCTCGACCGAGTCGGCGATGATCTCGCGCGAGACCAGCGAGAAGTGCATGCCCTCGTGGCCCATCGAGATGCCGTCGGAGACGGAGATGGTGCCGAACTCCAGCGGATAGCCGCCGGCCGCGTGCACGCCGTTCTTCACCGCCTTCGCGAGCCGGTCGAGGGAGAGGTTGCAGGGCGTGATCTCGTTCCACGACGAGGCGACGCCGATCTGCGGCTTCGCGAAGTCGTCGTCCCCGAGGCCGACCGCCCGCAGCATTCCTCGGGCGGCGGTGGCTTCCAGGCCGTCGGTGACGGCGCGCGACCTGGGTTTGATGTCAGGCGTGTTGGTGCTGGGCGGGTTCACACCCACGAGGCTAGCTGCTCAGCACGCTGACGGTGTGCGCACGCTTCGCCGCGCGCCGCGGTCGGTGGTCCGCGTCAGAGGCTGACGCGGACCAGCTGGCGCAGCCGGCGAAGGCCCTCGGTGCTCGGCCGTTCGGCCGGGGCGAGGGCGTCGGTGAGGCGTGCGCGGACCGCGTCGGTCTCGAGGTCCAGGCCGATGGCCACGAGCTCGCTCGCCGTGCCGTCGGTCCGCTTCGCCGCGGCGACGTGGGCGCTGCGCCCGACCAGGTTCACGTGGTAGCTGCGTGGTCCCTGCCCGGTGGCCACGGCGACGGTCCCCTTGACCCGGTACGCCGTCGGAGGCGGCTCCTCGAGCAGGTCGAGCAGCCGGGCCGGTTCGATGGTGCCCGGGGTCGTCACGGTGACCGACCCGGCGTGCTGGTGCGCGTGGTGGTCGGCGGCCGCCTCGCGCAGCAGCGCGGCGATCGGCAGCTCGTCGGGCGGGTCCTCGGGCACGGCCGCGTCGTAGACGAGTCGCGGGTCGATGCGGCCGCCCACCACGTACGCCACATGGACGTCGGGGTTGTGCTCCCGCACGCGTGCTTCGATCCGGGCCAGGGTCTCCTCCCGATCGGTCTCCGGGACCAGGTCGGTCTTGTTGACGACGACCAGCGAGGCGGCCGCGAACCGGACCGGCGCCGGGCCCCGGCCGTCGTCGAGGGTGTCGAAGTAGGAGGACGCGTCGACGACCTCGATGAGCCCGCCGCGGCGTACCCGCTCGACGCCGCTGAACCGGACCAGCTTGGCCAGGGTGCCGGGCTCGGCGAGGCCGCTGGCCTCGACGATGACGACGTCGAGCGCGAGCCGCGGGTGGGTCAGCTTCTCCAGCGCGTCGTCGAGACCGCCGGCGTCGGGCAGGCAGCACAGGCAGCCACCGGCGATCGAGGCCGGCTCGTCGATCTGGCCGGTGACGAGCCCGGCGTCGACGTTGATGTCGCCGAAGTCGTTGACGATCACGCCCACCCGGGCGCCCGGCTGACGCAGCAGATGGTTGAGCAGCGTGGTCTTCCCGGACCCGAGATGGCCGGTGAGGATGACCACGGGGACCCGGGTGCTGGCGTTGGTCGGTGGCACCGAGCCATCGTAGAACCCGGTGAGAACAGTTCCCGTTAGTGGGTCGCGCTGCCGTGATCTTGACGCCCGAGGTGGCCAGACCTAGGTTTGCCGCACAACTTCACATCCGCCACTCGAACTGCAGCGGGAGAGTCCTCGCCCATCCCGGGTGAGGCGCCGAAGGAGCAAACCTCCCCAGAATCTCTCAGGCCCCATGACCGCTGTGGTGAGGCGACCTCTGGAAAGTCAGGATCCGATGATCCTGCACCCACGGTGCAAACCGCCCCCACCGGGCGGTGAAGCTCTCAGGTAGCGATGACAGAGCGGGGAGGTCACCCGTCCACGGGTGCCGCTGCCGGCACCCACCACCAGGGAGCCTCCCGCACACATGACCTCATCCGCCCCTACCCCTCTGCACGAGATCCACCAGGCGCTGGGCGCCTCGTTCACCGACTTCGCCGGCTGGGACATGCCGGTCCGCTACGGCTCGGAGACCGCCGAGCACCACGCCGTCCGCACCACCGCGGGACTCTTCGACCTGTCCCACATGGGCGAGATCGAGGTGACCGGCCCTGAGGCCGGGCGAGCCCTCGACCACGCCCTGGTCGGCCGCCCGTCGGCGATCGGCATCGGCCGAGCCCGCTACTCGATGATCTGCGCCGAGGACGGCGGCATCATCGACGACCTGGTCGTCTACCGGCTCGAGGAGGAGCGCTACCTGGTCGTCGCCAACGCGAGCAACGTCCACGTGGTCGCCCCGGCGCTGACGGAGCGTGCCGAGGGCTATGACGCCATGGTCCGCGACGCCTCCGCCGAATGGGCGCTGATCGCGGTCCAGGGTCCGGCCTCGGCGGCGATCGTCGCGGCCGTGACGTCCCTGGACGTCTCGTCCCTGCGCTACTACGCCATCGACGCCGGCACGGTCGCCGGGGTCGAGGTCCTGCTCGCCCGCACCGGCTACACCGGTGAGGACGGCTTCGAGATCTACTGCGCGCCCTCGTCGGCGGCTGCGGTCTGGGAGGCGCTCACCGAGGCCGGTACGCCGCACGGGCTGGTTCCTGCCGGTCTCGCCTGCCGCGACACCCTCCGGCTCGAGGCGGGCATGCCGCTCTACGGACACGAGCTGAACCGCGACACGACGCCCTTCGAGGCCGGCCTCGGCCGGGTCGTCTCCTTCGACAAGCCCGAGGGCTTCGTGGGCGATGCCGCCCTGGCCGTACGCCGCGACGAGGGCCCGCGCCAGGTGCTCGTCGGCCTGGTGGCCGCCGGGCGCCGGTCCCCGCGGGCCAGCTACGCCGTCGTCGACCCTGCCACCGGCGAGGAGGTCGGCACCGTCACCAGCGGCTCCCCGTCGCCGACCCTCGGCCACCCGATCGCGATGGCGTTCGTCCGGCCCGATCTCGCCGCTGCCGGCACCAAGGTCCAGGTCGATGTCCGCGGCAGCCGCGAGGACGCCGAGATCGTCGACCTTCCCTTCTACTCCAAGAAATGAGCACCGCCATGACCAACCCGACCCACCTGTCCTACACCGCCGAGCACGAGTGGCTCGAGACCCGCGGCGACGTCGCGCGCGTCGGTGTCACCGCCTTCGCCACCGAGGCGCTGGGTGACATCGTCTTCGTCGAGCTGCCCGAGGTCGGCAGCAAGATCACCGGGGGAGAGAGCTGCGGTGAGCTGGAGTCGACGAAGTCGGTCAGCGACATCTTCGCGCCCGCCGACGGCGAGATCCTCGCGATCAACGCGGCCGTCGTCGAGGACCCCGCGCTGATCAACAGCGACCCGTTCGGCGCCGGCTGGCTCTTCGAGGTGCGCGTCTCGGGCACTCCCGAGCTGCTCGACGCCGCGGCCTACGACGCGCTGATCGAGGAGTGACGTGACCGCCGAGGTCGCCGGCTCCCCGGCCGTGGCGATGGCGTTGAGCGCCTTCGACCTGTACTCGATCGGGATCGGCCCGTCGTCCTCCCACACCGTCGGCCCCATGCGCGCCGCCAAGACGTTCGTCGACGGCCTCGCCGCAGAGGGGCGGCTGGGTGAGGTGGCGCGGGTGAAGGCCGAGCTCTTCGGCTCGCTGGGCGCGACCGGACACGGTCACGGCTCGGAGGGCGCCGTGCTGCTCGGCCTCGAGGGCGAGGAGCCGGCGACGGTGGACACGCGCGCCTCGTTCGAGCGGATCGCGACCATCCGGGAGTCCGGGGAGCTGTCGCTCGGCGGTCACCGCCCGATCCGTTTCGACGGCGCCGCCGACCTGGTCATGCACCGCCGCACCAGCCTGCCGGGCCATCCCAACGGCATGGTGTTCACCGCGTACGCCGCCTCGGGGGAGATGCTGCGCGAGCGCACGTACTACTCCGTCGGCGGCGGTTTCGTGGTCGACGAGCACGCGGTGGGCGCCGCCCGGGTGGCCCCCGACCGCTCGCCCGTACGCTTCCCGTTCGCCACCGGTGCCGAGCTGCTCGACACCTGCGAGCGCGAGGGGTTCCGGGTGTCGGACCTGATGGCGGCCAACGAGCTGACGTGGCGTACGCAGGACGAGATCCGCGCCGGTCTCCTCGAGATCTGGCGGGTGATGGCAGCCTGCGTGCAGGCCGGCTGCGACCGTGATCCGGTCAGTGACGGCGTACTTCCTGGTGGTCTGCGGGTCCCGCGCCGGGCACCGCTGCTCTACCGTGACCTGGCCTCCGGAGCCGGTGCCCAGGACCCGTTCCGGGTCATGGACTGGGTCAACCTGTTCGCCCTGGCGGTCAACGAGGAGAACGCTTCCGGCGGCCGGGTCGTCACCGCCCCCACCAACGGCGCGGCCGGCATCGTGCCCGCCGTCCTGCACTACTGGGTACGTTTCGTGGCGCCCGAGGCCGGCCTGGACGAGGCCGCGATCGAGGACGGCATCGTCCGGTTCCTGCTCACCGCGGCCGCGATCGGCATCCTGTGCAAGACGAACGCCTCCATCTCCGGCGCCGAGGTCGGCTGCCAGGGCGAGGTCGGCTCCGCCTGCGCGATGGCCGCCGGCGCCCTGTGCGAGGTGCTCGGTGGCACCCCGGAACAGGTCGAGAACGCGGCCGAGGTCGGCATCGAGCACAACCTCGGCCTCACCTGCGACCCGGTCGGCGGACTCGTACAGATCCCCTGCATCGAACGCAACGCCATCGCCAGCGTGAAGGCCATCAACGCCGCCCGCCTCGCCCTCAACGGCAACGGTTCCCACAAGGTCAGCCTCGACAAGGCGCTCAAGACGATGCGCGAGACCGGGGCCGACATGAAGGTCAAGTACAAGGAGACTTCTCGCGGCGGCCTTGCGGTGAACGTCATCGAGTGCTGAGCCGGGTCGAGGCGCGCGGGGATCTGACCGACGGCGCCTGAAGGCGCCCGCGGTTCCCTGGGTTGGCGTCAGACGGAGACGGATCGCCGCTCACGTGACGAACCGCGAGTGGCCACGACTGCGGCGATTCCAGCGAGCACGACGACGTAGCCGCCAACGATGAGGGCAAAGCGCTCGCGAGCGGCGTCGAGACAGTCTTCGCTGTAGTCCTTGGCTCCCTCGGCGGCGAGGTCGTCAGCCGTCATCCCATCGAGAGGCTCAGCGTGGGTGCTTCCTACGGTCCCGCCGCAGACGACACCTCCATCAACCGTGGTCGGTGCGACCAGAAACGACACGAGTACGCCGGTGGCGACCAGGAAAGCAGCGGCCGTGACGGCGGCAGTCACTCGGGCCTTCCGTCTGCACAGCGCGAACAGGCCGGCCCCGGCCGCGGCCACCAGCAGGAACACGAAGATCCAAGATCCGAGAAACATCCACATGTTGAGGGTCCTTATCCCGTTGCCAAATGTCAGGAAGTTCGACGTAGGCCGTACCACTTCACCTTGGGGTGGCTTCCATCGACCTTAGCCTTCCAAGTGGTGAGCAGCATGTTGTGGCGGTTCGCGGTCTTCTGGCTGATCCGCGGAGTGCCTCTCGAGGTTCGTGCAGTGACGGCCGTGACGTGATTGATCACGTTGTCACCGTCCCAGTCCATGAAGTAGGTGTTGCCAGGGACCGCGTTCCAGATGTTGCCGAGTGGGTCGAGGCCCTTCTTGTTCTTGGCGTACTTGTACAACTCTTTCGCCTGCGACCACGTGCGAGATGGGCCAGCGGGGCCGGAGAGGTCGTCATCCCAGTTTCCGTCCAAGCGCAGGTTGACGCCGCCCGTGCGCTTCCATCCGCCCTTGTTGTACATCTGTGAGACGAAGTTCGCGCAGTTGTTCTTGAAGTAGGGATAGCTGGAGTTGAAGTCCTCCTTCTTGTCTCCGTCATACGGCGACGAGGTCCACTTCTTTCCGTAGTTCGCGAAGGCGGTGTGGTCGAAACTGGGTATGCAACTGGATTTCCGCTTGGTGCGGGTCGCCCTGGCGACGCGAAGCGATGGCCCTTCGGAGCGACGTCATGCAGGCCGGAGCACCCGCGCGACGAACGAGTCGAGGTTGCCGAGCAGCCGGTCGACCTTCTGCTCGACGCTGAGGGTCTCGTGGACGACGGGGGAGTCGAGCTTGCGCTTGTTGCGGGCCTTGAGGGAGCAGTCGAGATCGGCGCAGATGTAGGTGCCGACGGAGTTGCCGTCCTGTCCGGAGCGGCCGGCGCGGGAGGCGACCAGCAGGGCGACGTCACCGACGGTCGTACACAGTGCGCACATCGTCTTCCGGGGGCCGCGCGTCTCGCGTGAGGCCCGGAGGGCCACGCCGCAGAGGCGGCCGTCGTGCTCGGTGACGAGGTAGTGGTTCTGGGGTGCCTTCGGGTCCTGCCAGCCGAGGTAGTCGAGGTCGTCCCAGGGCCGTTCGGCCAGGTCGGCGGGCATGTTGAGGCGCTTGGTCGCGCCCTTGGTGAGGTTGACGAACGAGGTGCGTACGTCGGTCTCGGTCAGCGGCTTCATACCAACGAGGCTAGAATTTCCTACAACTGTTAGGCAACTGGTTATCGGGAGGGTGTTGATGGGTCGTCCAGGGCTGAACCGGGCCGCCGTGATCGCGGCCGCCGCCGACCTGGCTGACGAGCTCGGCTTCGACGCCGTCACGATCTCGGTCCTCGCCCGCCACCTCGGCGTCAGGTCCCCGACCCTCTACTCGCATGTCACCGGAGCCACCGACCTCCGCACCGCCGTCACCGCGTACGTCCTCGACGAGCTCGCCGACGCCACGAGCGCTGCCATGGCGGCGGGGGAGGGGCGCGACCTCCTCGTCGCCTACGCCGACGCGATCCGCGACTTCGCCCGCCGCTCACCCGGCCGCTACGACGCCACCACCCGCCAGCGCGTCCCGCCCGCGCCGGACTCGAGCTCGGCCCCGCCCTCCGTGGGCGACGCGATCGCCGCAGGCCGCCGCAACGCCGACCTGGCCCTCGCCGTGGTGCGCAGCTACGGGGTGGCCGAGGCCGGCGAGACGTACGCCGTGCGCCTGATGTCCAGCATCGTCCACGGTTACATCACCCTCGAGCTCGCCGGCAGCTTCGCCCACAGCGATCCGCCGAGCGACGCCACGTGGCCCGAGGTCCTCGACGACCTGGACCGCTGCCTCAGAGGGACAGCGACCGGCCGACGTCGATGATTGCGATGAATCCCGCGACCCGGGTCGGCCCGTATACCTGGTATGAGACCTTCGACTTCGTACCTGGGACGGACCGCACTCGCGGCTGCTGCCATGGCGCTCTTCGCCGCGGGTTGTGGCAGTGGCGACGGCGCGGATGATTCTGACGCCGGTGGTGGCGGATCAGCGCTCGTCTCGTCGGCCGAGGTCGACGGGACCAAGGTGCTCGCCGACGCCGAGGGGCACACGCTCTACACCGCCGAGGTCGAGAAGGACGGGAAGATCCACTGCGTCGACGGCTGCACGGAATTCTGGAAGCCGATCGTCGCATCCGACACGGATGTGGACGCGGCGAACTCCACGCTGGGTGACAAGTTCGCGACGGTGGACCGCCCCGACGGAAAGACTCAGCTGACCTACGGCGGCCTGCCGCTGTACACCTTCGCCGAGGAGGGTGCCGGAGACCTCAAGGGTGACGGCTTCACGGACGACTTCCAGGGTGCCCACTTCGTGTGGGCGGCGGCGCGGACCGACGGCTCCTCGACCCCCTCGACATCGTCCACGCCGGACGACGACGGAGGCGGGTATGGCTACTGACGGCGCGGACTTGCTCCCGGCCGGCGGCGTACGGTCTTGTCGTATGACTCCCCGTCGCCCGACCGGATCCTAGGACCGCACGGTGGCCGTGTCGGACGAGTCGCTGCTGGCCGCGATGGCCACGGGCGACCAGGACGCGGCGGCGGCCTTCGTCCGCCGTCACCAGGCTCGTGTCTACGGCCTCGCCCTCACCGTCGTCCAGCAGCCCGCCCTCGCCGAGGACGTCGCCCAGGACACCTTCGTCAAGGCGTGGCGGCACGCTGCCACGTACGACCCGCGACGGGGGAGTGCGTCCACCTGGCTGCTGAGCATCACCCGGAACGCGGCGATCGATGCCATCCGCTACCGCCACGACGATCCGATGGACCCGGATCTGCTGGTGGCTCTTCTGACGGTACGAGACGAGGGTGACACGAGCGATGACACCGACACCAACCTGGCGCTGCGGCAGGCGCTGGCGGAGCTGCCCTCGGAGATGGCCGCTCCGATCGTGTTGATGACCTACTTCGGCCTGACCGCGCGGGAGATAGCCGCCCGCGACGACGTACCGGCTGGCACGGTGAAGACGCGGGTCCGCCGGGGCCTTCAGAGGCTGCGGGAACGAATGGGGGTACGCGATGCCTGAGTCCGAACGCTGCCGGGAGGTGCGCGAGCTTATCCCCGAGCTGGCGATGGGGGTGGCGTCCGGCGAGTCGCGGGCCCGTGGGCTCGCCCACCTTGCCGACTGTGTGGACTGCCGACGCGAGCTCGAGGAGGTCTCGGGCACCGTCGACGCCCTGCTGCTCCTCGTCCCTGAGCGCGAGCCGCCGGCCGGTTTCGACGTCAGGGTGCTGGCGGCGCTGGAGCAGCGAGCCCCCCGGCACCGGATCCGCACCGGCCTGCTCGTCGCGGCCGCGATGGTGCTGGTGGCGACCCTCGCCGCCGGCCTCACCTGGTGGCGTGGCGCGGACGACCGCGAGGTCGCCGACGACTATCGCAGCGTGCTCTCCACCGCCGACGGGAGCTACCTCCGGGCCGCGGACCTTCAGCTCGACGGGGCCAGCGCCGGAAGCGTCTTCGCCTACCAAGGACGCCCATCGTGGCTGTTCATGTCCGTCGAAGACGCCCCCAACGGCACCTACCACGTACGCCTCGTCGGCACCGACGGGCGCGTCCACTGGATCGGGACGTGCACGGTCCGAGACGGCACCGGTTCCTGGGGTACGTCCGTCGACCTGCCGATCCGATCCGTCGACCGGGTCGAGATGTACGGCACCCGGCTTCCGACCATCGTCGCGAGTCTCCGCGGGTGAGAACCGGGGTTCATGGACCCGGCGGGGTGCGGCGGGAGGTATTTGCAGGTTTCTGCGCGGGAGGTATCACGCCCCGATTCGGCCGACTCATCTATCCAAAGGCTCTGTCCCGTTCGGGGGTGGGGCATCTACGGATGGGGTGGGGGAATGCCACAAACCGTGCGGAAGTACTGGGGTCCCTTCCAGGGGCGGGTGACCCTGAATTTCAACTGGGACGCGATCAACCATGACTCCGTCGTGCTCGTCACGGCGTCGGAGTACCAGGTCACCACGCCGGTGACCTCCGAGCATCGCTTCATCGGTGCCGCGAACATCACCGTCGACAACATCGCGCCGCACGGGCCGCCGTACGACAACAACCACGGCGTCACCTTCGTGGTCAACGTCGACTGGGGCAGCCCGCTGAACATCGTCACGGACATCACCGTCCTGGACAGTGCTCCCATCGAGGTCCAGGTCTAGAACGGGGCGCTCTGATGCAGACGATTCGAAAGATCTGGGGTCCTTTCAACGGCCGGGTGAGCCTCAACTTCAACTGGGACGCGATCGACCAGGACTCGGTCGTGATCGTGACGGTCTCGGAGTGCACCCCGGACGGTGTTCGCTTCATCGGTGCTGCGAACATCTCTGCCGACAACGTCGCGCCGCACGGACCGCCGTACGACAACAACCACGGCGTCACCTTCGTGGTCAACGTCGACTGGCCCGAGCCGCTCCACATCGCCACTGACATCACGGTCCTCGACGCAAAGCCGGTCGAGGTCCAGTTCTACGAACCCGACGTCAGCCACAACCTCGGCATGCGCACCCAGTACCAGCAGAGCAATCTGTGGTGCTGGATCGCGACCGCGGTCAGCGTCGACCGCTTCTACGACCCGGCGAGCACGTGGACACAGTGTCAGGTGATGACGCAGATCGGGCAGGAGATCAACGGCTACCCGACGGACACCAGCGCCTGTCCCACGGATGCGGCGCTACGGGCCAACCCTGTCCTGGCGGCACGGCTCGCCGATCCGTACGACATCGCCGCCCGGTACGTCATGGACGACCCGGCCCTCGGCGTCGACCGGCGCTACCTCAAGTCCGGCGGTGTCACCGACGCCTTGAAGAAGACCAACAACCTCGCCAGCTGGCAAGGCCCGGGCGTGACGCTGGACCAGCTGGCCCACGAGGTCAACGCCGGGCGGCCCGTCATCGCCGGGATCACCTGGAACTCCGGCGGCAGCCACTACGTGACCATCGCCGGGGTCCAGGGGGAAGGTCTGCTCATTCTGGACCCGGTCAACGGTCAGTCGCTGACCGAGTTCGGGGAGTTCCCGGGCACCTACTTCGGCGGCGCGACCCTCGACGGATATGCCTTCACACAACCCTGAGAAGCTCAACACACGGCGATACGACTCACCCAGCTGCGGGACTGGAGGTCGATTGCGCGCCGTATGGCGTCGTCGACCTCCGTCCTGTCGCAGCCACACAGGCGAAGGCAGCCTGCGGCGATCTCGATGGCGCGGTCCCTGTCTACGTCGCTGCCATCGGTACGCAGCGTGATGACGCCCTCCACCTGCTGGATCAGCATCGAGCCAAGCGCTGGGGGAGAGGTGGTCACTCCGTGCCTGGCGGCGACCCTCGACCCAAGATCCGCGTACGCCTCTACGAGCTCGCCATGGGCCTGACGGAACCTCGCGTAGTCGAGGTTGGTGGCGGAGATGACGTCCGGCTGCCGGTACAGAACCCCGACGTTGTGCGGCACCCGCGCGAGCGTGTCGATGTCGACCAGTGCGAGCAAGCACAGAGCGGTCTCGACTCGTTCCGGGGGCACCAGGGCGACGATCTCGTCGACCACCATCTGCGTCGGCCTCACGGTCGTGGCGAGCAGTGCAGCGAGGATCTCGTCTTTGCCGGCGAAGTGGTAGTAGAGAGATGCCTGGCGGATCCCGACCGCCTCGGCGATCTCGCGGGTGGAGGTCGCGGCGAACCCTCTGCTGGTGAACAAGCGCGCGGCCGCTTCCAGAACCTGCTCGCGTGGTGTGCCTACGCCGTTGTTCGGAGTAAGTCGTGGTCGGCCTGGTCGGACCTTGCTGAGCGATGACATCCGAGTCTCTCTGTCGCTTTCCATGTTGCTGGAGTCCGGGCGGACAGTGGCTTCGAGGCCCATCCGTCCGCCCGGATGCCTTCAGCCTCCTCGAATGGGGCGGAGCATATGAGGCCTTAATGAGGACTTTTAGCGGTCATTCTGTAGTGCGCGATAGAGTTGATGAGGCGGGGCGAGGTCTATACCGGAGGAAGGTCATGAGCGATGGGATTGGGAACGTCCTGCTGAAGGCCGCCCGGCAGCATGCCGGGTTCGGATCTCAACAGGCGCTGGCTGATGCGTTGACGCGCGCCGCACCGCAGTTGGGCCTTGGCCATGTCGAGATCAGCGTCAGGCAGGTACGCCGATGGGAGTCGGCTACGCCGCCGTGGCCACGCTCGGACTATCAGCGCCTCCTCACCCATGTCCTCAACCTGCCCATCGAGCAGCTCGGGTTCACCGCGCCCTGGGACACGATGCCGGGAACGCCCTCCAGGCCCGAGTCGCCACAGAAGCGGGAGTCGACCCGTCGCTCCCCACGTCCGACGGCCCCGGCGGGAGCCCAGCCCGTGACGATCGCCGCGGACGTCACCGCCATCATGGCTGCCTACCGCCGCATGTATCCCACCGTCGCGCCCGGGCACCTGCTGGCTGTGTTGGTCGAGCACAACCACATGGTCGCCGGGCTGGTGGAAGAGGCGACCGGAACGATCCGCGAGCGGCTCGCTCTGTCGCTTGCGGAGTCGCTGTTGCTCGCCGGGCGAATTGAGTTCTTCTCGCTTCAGCGTCCTGCGGATGCCGATGCCACCTACATCAACGCGCTCCAGATGGCCGCAGTCGCCGACGACTCGCTGCTCGGCTCGGCCATCTTGGCGCACACCGCCTTCATCCCCGGTTGGGTCCAGGACACCGACCTCACCGCGGACCGCATCCGTGCAGCGAGGGTCTACGCCCGCCGCGCTCCCGCGTCGGTGGAGCATCTCGCATGGTTGGACGCGGTCGAGGCCGAATGCGCCACCATCGCTGGCAACTATGACCAGGCGCTGAAGCTGATCCACCACGCTGAGGACCTGATGGCCGAACCCAACGAGCATCAGCCGCCCGACTGGTTCACCTGGTTCTCTCCGATGAGACTGGCCGCCTTCAAGGGCAACACCGAACTCAAGGCCGGCCGCATCGTCCAGGCCCGCGCGACGTTGCAATGGGCCATGGACTCGGCCACCACTGGCGACGAAAAGCAATCGCCGGTGATTCTCGGCGACCTGGCCGCCGTCGAGGCAGCCGCCGGCAACCCCGAGGCGGCCTGCGACTACGCCGAGCAGGCCCTCGACAGCCTCGCGGTCAACTGGTACGCCACCGGCATGGAGCGGATCATGACCGTACGTAAGGCCTTGGACGCCCACGCCGATCTCGACTGCGTCCGCCGCCTCGACGACCGCCTCTACGGCTGGCACAACACGTTGAGCGCACTACGTCACTGACCGGGATCGTTGAGCGCTGCGATCCGTTCGGGCAACTCGGCCAGTGTCGAGATCCGGATCGTCGCGATCTCGTCCGCCTCCGGGTCATGTTCCTGGATCACGCCCCACGGCCCTCGGCGGATCAGCGCCGTCGCCATCCCCGACTCGTAAGCAGGCCGGACGTCGTTGTCGAGCCGGTCGCCGACATAGAGGATCTCCTCAGCCGCGTACGGCACCGCCTCGATGACACGCTCGAAGAACGCCAGGTCCGGCTTGCTCGCACCCCAGTCGTCCGAGGTCGCGACCATGTCCACAGGAAAGTCCAGTTCCCGCAAGATCCGGCCGGCGTTGATGGTCTGGTTGCCGGCAAGCCCGAGCCACAATCCGGCAGCGCGGAGCTCTTTCAGTGCGGGCCGCACGTCGGGATAGATGTCGTTCTCTCCGAACCACTCGGGCTGACCAGCTTCCTCTCGCTTCCGTCGTTCCTCGGTCAGATCGAACCCAGGCCTGAACACCTGGAAGGTCTCTCGGTAGTCCAGCCCACGGGCGATGACGGCCCCGAAGACCGCGGAGAACGTGTGACGCGGCACCCCCAGCCAGTCCGCCCACGTGTTGTACTCCCGTGTCTCGTTCACCACGCACTCGCCGACGTCGAACACCACCGCACGAATCATGGACCCGGATCCTTCCACACGTCATCAGCGCTCACCCGTCGGTACTTCTGATGCCGGGCGAGTTCCGCTAGTCGCGCCGTGGACTCCTTGAGGCGTTGGCGATGAAATTGCGCTGGTTCTCGAGAATCGCGGCGGTTGCTTCGCTGACACTGACACCCCAGCCGCCGGCGAGAGCTGCAACCACCTCTGCGATGTGGTTGGGCTGAGCTGGCCCTCGGGCCCCGCGCGCGTACGGACCGTCGGTCTCAAGAAGCGTCCGGTCGCGAGGGATCGCTCGAAGGAGCGTTGTGAACTTCTTTGAGCGAACCATGGCGATGTTGTAAGAGAAATAGAGGCCGGCGTCCAGCGCGGAATCGATCGGGGCCGTGGGTCCGGTGTACCAATGCAATACGGCGGGAAGCTTGGCCTGTGCGAGGAAGCTGATGCTGTCAGCTTCGGCACCCCGGCTGTGGACGGTCAGAGGGTGTTGCCCTGGTTGTGCTTCTGCGAGGACGGCGTCGAATACACGGAGTTGGTGCTTCTTGGTGGCGGCGCCGTGTCGTGAGAAGTCGAGGCCGACTTCGCCGATCCAGGTGGTTTCGGGTACGAGTCGGAAGAAGCGTGCGAGGTCGCTGGGTGTGAAGGTGTGGGCTTTGAGCGGGTGGAGTCCGAGAGCGACTTGGACGTGGTCGCGTGGCCCGAGCCGGGTGCGCAGACGTCGGTACTCTTCGGGGCTCTCGGTAACGGCGATGATAGAGGTGTTGGCCTCAGCTGCTCGAATGACGGCGACGGGGTTGGTGTAGGCGCTGACGTGACAGTGGGTGTCGAGCAGGTGGGTGGGGTTCATCATCCGGTTCCAGTTAGTGGTGGCCGTGTCGGGCGAGGTGTGCTTCGGTGTGGTCGGTCGCGTCCTGGAACCACTTTCGCAGTTCTGTTAGGCCGCCGCGCCAGACGCGGATGAAGGCCTGGTGTTCTCCGTTAGGGATAGGGCCGTTGCGGAGGATGTCGCGGTCAGGGTGGTCGTTGAATGCGCCCTTGATTACCGCCCGTAGGTCGGCCGAGCGGGCTGTGTTTCTGTCGAGGAGCCCTTTGCCAGTCAACGCGTCCCAGGAGTAGTGCTTAAGGGGATTCTCGTCCCATCCGACATGTGACATTGAGGCTCGACGAATGAGGCAAGGAAAGCAGTAGCCGCAGTTCCCCTGCCTCCTGCGGACGTAGCGCGCGGCTTCAGGATGGGAGCAGGACACGCTGTACGGTGCTAGCCGTTTGAGGAGTTTGGGGTTGAGCGTTTCGGCGAGGAGTTCACCCTTCGTTTTCAACCGGTACGGGTTCCGGAGCGGGTTGGAGACGCCCAGTTGCTGGATCATCTGCTGCAGGCCGTAGATGAAGTGCGGGTGCGTCGTGCGGGTGCTGTAGCTCCCGCTCCTAGCTCGGGTTAGCGGGACGTTGATCCCGATGAATCCGTTCTCGGGTATGTAGACGGGGGTTCGGGAGTTGACGGATGCCGCGAGTGCCAGCGCCGTTGTGAGGAACAGGAGCGACCTGGCGCGGGTGGTGTTCTCGCGAGGGCCCGGAAGCGGGCGTAGCTGTGAGTTGTTCGCTGGGGCGGGCCGGAGGAAGAGTTGTTTGGTGATGAACCGGTCCGATCCATAGTGGGCTTCAAGCTCGTGGAGAAGTTTGTCCTGTGCCGTCGAAGCCTGTCCGCCCTCATTGTGCGAGACGAGGCAGAGACGGCGGTCGGGGTCTTCCTCGAGGAGGTCGATGACCCCGGTAAGGGAGTCGAGGCCGCCGGAGAACAGGCAGACAGCGTCAACGGGGCCGACGGGAGTCACGGCGTCAGGGACTCGATCGAGTCCGTTGAGTGGGGACGCCTGTTCTCTGTACGTCTCAATGGTCCATTGGTCGCCGGTTAGGAAGTTCAGGACGGACTCGATGCCACTTTCCTGCCACTGCTTGGGGTCGTTGACGGGGATGGTGATGTTGAGGTTGCGGGTCCAACTGTCTGCGGCCCCGGCCCGCAGGGCGGTCTTGTCAGCGCAGTAGGTGGCTGCGCCGAGCAGGAGCAGGTCAAGAGCCTCGCGTGGGGGGCGCCAACCATCGAGGAATCTGCCGCCAGCTCGTTTGCCGAGTTGAATTGTTGCTTCGGGACGACCTGGCGCCCAGTCGAGGACGCGTACCTCGGGGTGGGTGGGAAGCTGCCTGGAAAGGTCAGTCCGGACGTGGTAATCGGTCATGCGTGGTCCTTTGCATCGAGTGCGCTGATTGCTTCGTATGCCGACCCCATCGCACTTTCCGCGATGGCCTTGCCTTGTGCGCCTTCCCAGTCGATGTTGCCGACGCTGTTGGGGAGCGTAATGCCGACGAGGTCCTCGATGATGTCGCGCATCTGCTGGTCGGCTTGACGTTGAGCCGCGGGGTCGAGGCGACTGAGTCGCTCGGCGACAACGGGCATTCGGTTGTAGATGTACAGGGCCAAGAAGCGTTCGAGGAGGTTCTTGAGCTCGGCTTCGGTCACCCCGACTCCAGCGAGCTCTTGCCATGAGTCCGCGTCGCCGAAGAGTTCGTCGAGGATGTCGCAGCCAGCATCGCGTGCAGCTTGGGCGTCGAGGTCGTCGCCGTTGCCACCGATGAAGGTGACGAGTTCGTCGAGTACGACAAAGCGATCTTGCCCGACGAGCTGTACGAGCCCGAGGGAGTCAAGGGTCAGTCGGACGCCTTCTGTAGCGAAGCCAGAGAGGAGTGCGCCGAGGCGTCTGATGCCTCTGATGCCGGCTACGCCGGTTGAGGCGGCCGTTGCTGCACCGCCGAGAACCGCGACGTGACGGGCTACTACTCGTTCGGCTCGTTCTTTGGAGCCCGTGCGGCTGAGTCCGCGCACGTAGCTGGTTGTAGCGACCTTGAGTGGCGTCCAGTCGCCGCCTCTGCCTGTGGTGCGGTCAGCTGAGGTCCCCACTGGTTCCCGCCCTTCTTTGCGCAGTTCGTGATGTCTCCAGGACACGTCGAAGTGCGAGGTTGTCGCTGGCTGCCCATGTGTCGAGGAGACTGATGACGTCAGGGTTGTCCGATGGGAGGCGAAGGACGGCCTTTGTCGCAGCTTCGGGCGGGATGGTCATCGCGGGGACCCGCTTCAGCACGTCGCATACCTGCTGAACGATGTCGGGGATCTGTTCTGCGAGTTCGAGGGCAACAGTCAGAGCGATGGTCGCTGGGGCGCGCTGCACCCGCTCAAGGAGGGCCTCCATGAACTGTGCTCGCTCTGCGCTGTCGAGGTCCTTGACCTGCTGGTAAAAGTTGCGGCGGCTCGCGTTGACTTCGTTCTGGACCTGGGCAAGGAGTTGCTGGAGGGCCTGGGTTAGGCGTGACGCTGAGACGCCGAAGGAGAGCTTGTCTCGGGAGTAGGTGAAGTACTTCCGAAGGTCGACGCCCTTTAGCGGTGGCTCGGCCCGGAGCCAAGTGGCGATGTGCGGCTTGTCCGCCCAAGTCTGAGCATCAGTCAGAGGTACGGGTGGGATCGGCACATTCACCGGGTCTACTTGGGCCTTCTTCGCGGCTCGAGGCGCGCCAGCCTTGGCGATGGGCGATTCCGACGGACTGGGGGCTGGCGCGGCACCGCGGGCGCGGTCCTCGGCTTCAGCGATCTCGGGACAACTTCCGCCAGCGACGACCACCCAGTCGAAGAGCTTCTGGAACTCGGTTTGGTGTTGATCCTCGAGGACCATGAGCTTGGCCAGGATAGGGAGTTTGAGGTCAATGTTGCGGCGGGCCGCACTTCGGTACTTGAGGAGCAGGTTGTTGAGGAACCGCTTGAGTTGGCGCGGGTTACCTCGAAGGGACGTGCTGAGGATGGGCGTTATCTCAGCGGCCCAGGACAGATCGTTGGCTAGTTGTTCTGGGACGGCACCGAGGGCTTCCCCTGCGATGCCGATGTTGAACGCGACGGTGAGATCGCCCGTAGCGCGTGCCGCGTCGGCCGCTGCCCGGACCTTCGCGAAGTCGTTCGCGTCTAGATGGAGTTCCGCAAAGAGCAGGTTGACGTATGTCTCAGCTTCGGGTGCGGAGAGCGGTGGGATTGCGACCTTAAGTTGAAGCATCTTCTCTAGGTAGTCGCGGCCAATACCGGCGCCGTCCTGCTTCGTCAAGTCCGGGTAGCGTGAGTCGATTGCAGACTCGACGACGGTCTGGTTCAACGCGAGGACGTACGCGGTATGCGGAGTGTTCAGAAACAGCCGGATTGCCTCGAAAGTATCTACAACTGTTTCGGGGAGGCATCGGTCGAGGTCGTCAATGAGAACGACGATTGCTTCGTAGGGGGCCGCGGCAACGAGGCTGCCGAACAGAGTCCTGAACGTCTTGATGTCGTCTGGGTAATCAGCAGCGCCGTCGGATTTATCAACGACTTCGGGAGGGTCTGCGAGCGCACTGCTCACCTCTCCCGCGATGGCGCCTGCGCCCTTGGTGGCGATGTCTACCAATGCAGAGTCGAGGTCTGGGGATGTGAGTTGGAGGACAATGGGCGTCGCACCGGCAGCCATTGAGGCGCCAACTCGCCCGCTGCGCCGCCCGAACTTCTTCAAGCCCTCGACGATCTTCATTAGCCTCGTAATTTCGGCTTTCAGGGCTGGGGCGCTCTTGCGGAGCGCATCGAGGATTGAGCTCATCAACGCCGTCTTCACGTCGTCGTAGTCCTCGTGCTGCCAAGGACTGAACTCGACGACGAGATAGCGTGGCTTCGGTTCCTGTCCGTCCTCACCTTCAACCTCACTGGTCAGGGCTGCGACCTCGCTCCCTGCAATACGCATCAGGCTGCTCTTGCCCGAACCCCAATCACCGAGGACGCCTACTGTGAGAGGAAGGAGGCGCGGCTCCGTGAGTGCGACGACAAGGCCGTCGACTAGGAAGTCGAACCCGAGTAGATCGAAGTCAGCCTCGTTATCAGCCCACACTGCACATTCCCCATTTCCAAGTCGTAACTCGCTCTATGGTCATGCCGAAGTTACTATTCGGCGCTTCCGAAAGCCGCGTAGAAATGACGCCGGTCTGCGCCATCGGTCCGTGATTCGGGAAGGGCGAAATATCCCGGAATCGAATCTCTCTGAATGAGCAAGATGTGTTCGTCTCGGATGGTCTGATCAGTCGTTGTCATCCCGGGGGTCGTCCCCAGGTGACGGCTGCGCGTGCTGCTGGATCAAGAGTCTCGGCAAGGATGACGTCTGGGCGGGCCCCGAGAGCGCCGTTGATGCTGGAGAAAGCCGTGCGCAGCCCGGCGTAGATGGTCAGCGCGACGATCTGAGGCTCGCTGAACCCCGCATCGCGGAGACGCTGGATGTCTTGCGGTGTGCTGCTACCTGGTGAGCGAGCGACGGTACGTGCCCAGGCGGCCAGCGCCTGTTCGCGCTCGCTGAACGGTTCGTCGTCGGCGGTGAGGGCGGCGACGGCGGTTTGCGGGTCTGCCCAATCGGACAGGCGTTTGCCCCACGCGACGGCACAGTAGGAGTCGCCGATCTCCGCTGCCTGCGCGAGCACGATCACGGCCTTGTCGCGGGGTGTCAGCCCTGCGGCATCGGCCGTGGCATCGAACAGCTTCACGAGCTCTTCCTTCGCCTCCGGCTGATGTGCCCACACGCGGGTGAGGTCCCAGACGTAGCCGTCGTCGGCGAGATCCTCGGCGTACAGCCTCTCCTGCCCGGCGCTCGGCGCAGGTTCCTCCAAGAAGGTCACGCGCTCAGCAGATCGACAGCGTGTTTACCTTGCGTCGCATTGGGGACGTACATCCCCTGTGTTGGGGAAGAGAGCTCGCTCACGGAGTCCCTCCTGGATGAGCGACGGACACGGGGTGATCGGCCGTCTGGCTGGTCGCGCGCGATCACTAGGCTTGCGGCGTGAAGGCGAGAGTAGAAGAGGGCCGGTTCGTCGTGAGGGAGACTGAGCACGGTACGGATCGCCGGATGTTCGGGGAGTTCATCGGCCCGCGCGGTGAGCTGGCTTCGTACGCCTTCGGGTGGACGTCGGAAGCGGATGAGGGGCGGATCTCGATCGGTGTCGGGGCTGGCAAGGAAGGCGGCGGCACGTTTCATGCGGCTGTTCTCGAGCGTGACGGTCGCATCGGGTACGCGCTGATCGATGAGCCGTTCGAGGACGTACCTCAGGGCGGACCGCATCTGACGGCTGCCGCGGCCCGTGCGCATGAGGACATGGCGTTTGCGTGGGCTGTGGTCGACTCGGTGATGGAGCTCGACCGTCGCGCGGTGTGGCTGCGCCACTGGCTGCGTCGGACGAAGATCATCACGACGGCACCGGTCTTGACGGGCGATGAGGCTGTCCTCTTCGTCTCGCGCGATGCCGACGACGGTTTGTGGCAGCTGATCGGGGCGTCGAAAGCCACGATGGACGGCAGCCGGGTGGGACAGCTCACCGATCTCGTCGACACGGATCCGACGCTCGTGACTGTCCTGGACCTCGAGCCCGGGGAGAGCGCGATGAGGGATCAGGCCGGCGGTCCGTGGGCTCGCTACGACGTCGACTCGCGCCCCTTGAACAGGCCGGGTCCGTTCCTCAGGGGATCGCGCTGATCGCATATGAGCGGGACCTAGGAATGGCAGCATAGGAAACCCGTCAGCAGGAGGCCCCATGCCCACTACAGCCACATTCGTCTCACCGGCCGACGGCACTGCGCTCTTGACTCGGACGTGGGGGCAGGAGCTGGCCGAGCCGCGGGGTGTTGTCCAGATCGCCCACGGCATCGCCGAGCACGGGCAGCGTTACGACCGGCTCGCACGGGCTCTGGTCGGGGCTGGGTACGTCGTGCGGGCGGTCGACCACCGCGGTCACGGCGGGTCCGTCGCTTCGGCCGACCAGCTCGGTCATTTCGACTTCGAGGCGCTGGTGGCCGACGTCGCGGCCATGGGTGCCTCGCTGCGCGAGGAGTTCCTCGGGATCCCGGTGTTCCTGGTCGCGCACTCGATGGGGTCCTTCGCGGCGCAGACGGTGATCCTGGACCGGTCCGATCTGTACGACGGGGTGGTGCTCTCGGGCTCGACCGCCCTCGACGTACTCGCTGGTGCGCTCTCGAGCGACGACGGTCCGGTCGGGCTGGAGGCGTTCAACGCCGGGTTCGAGCATCGGACCGGGTACGAGTGGCTCTCGCGCGACGAGGCCGAGGTCGATGCGTACGTCGCAGACCCGTTGTCCGGGTTCGATCTGCCCGACACCGCCGTGCCTCAGCTGTTCGCCGGCGCCGAGCGTCTGGCCGACCCGGCAGCCCTCGGCGGGATTCGCTCCGATCTGCCGATTCTCATCGTCTCCGGCGACGCCGACCCCCTTGCCGGAGGGGGCGCCCTGGTCGAGCTGCTGGGGCAGCGTTATCGCGAGGCCGGATTGAAGGATGTGACGGTGACGCTCTACCCCGAGGCGCGCCACGAGATCTTCAACGAGACCAACCGCGATGCGATCACCGCCGACGTGATCGACTGGCTCACGGCTCATTCCTGATTTCCGCACGGCCAGGGATAGATGGTCTCGCGTCTTCCTGGTTCACCCGACTGAAAGGGCGTGAGATGAGTCGGACCTCGTTCGTGAGCAGACTTCGCGACCAGGTCGTTCGGCCGCTGATTCACAGCGCGCTGGTGGAGCAGGAGATCCCCGACGTCACCGTCGCGGTCGTCGTCGGCACCGAGTTCAACAACTCTCTCCGAGAGCATTGAGAACAGCCTTGGAGGTATCCCGAGGACGGGCACGAGTACGTCTGGGCCTACGTCACCTATCTGCCCACGAACGAGCGTGCCGGCTGGCGGTTGGGGCGCTCGGAGGACCTTCACGATCCAGCTGAGTTGGTGAACGCGCTCTGGCAACTGGGGTCGGATTTCGAGGACTGGGTCTGTGAGACGTCGTTCGCGTGGGGTCAGCAGCGCCATGCCCGGGTTCCAAAGATTCGAGATCTGCCTGAATGGTTGATCGTCGGAGAGTGACGGTCACTCACGACAAGCGGAGCAGGTCTCGAATGTCTTTCTCCACGAGCTCGATTTCGCCCGGCTCGAGATCGTGATCGCCGAACATGGTGCCGGTTGCGCTGTGAGCCCAATCAAGAATGGCGTCTACGTCGACGTCTTTGCCCGAGATGCTCCCAGGGTCGACGTCGGGGTCGAGGAGGGTGGACGCGTGTCGGTTGAGGGCGGCGTGCTCGTCGGGGGCAAGGTTTCGATGAAAGCGACGCAACAGTCGGGCGAGCTGGTCGAGGTTGTCCGTGCGATGGCTGTATTGGATGAGCGCGACGAGCTCGTGCATGTCCCAGTTGTTGAGCCTCGACTTCCGGGATATGCGACGTCGGGCCCAGTCGAAAAACTCCTTCTGCTCGTTGCCGTCGCCGAGCTCGGAGATGGCCGTGGCCGCCAGAAGACTCGCCTCGCCGGAGCGGTCTCGGAGCGCGGCTACGTACGTGGTCATGCCATCAGCGGCGTACCGGATCCGGAGCGTCTGGAGAGCTGCCGCCCTGCAGGACGCCTTCGCGCTCGAGCTCGCCTCGTTGACCAAGAAGCCCAGCGGCGGCAGGTCGCCGCTGGTGCAACTCAGGTACTGGACGAGCGGTTCCCGCCGCCAGTCCGTGGGACTCGGCAGTCGCGCCATGACTTCCGCTGTGGTGATCGAGACTTGCATGCGAGCTCAGCTCTGCTTGGTGATGGAAGGTCATGATGCATCGCCAGATCTTCCTGCGTGTGGCGATGCCACGAGACTCCCCAGAACTCAGCAGCGGAGGAGGCGTCCGGACCGACGTACGTTCGCGCTTCAGACGTACGGCCGGATGGCGTCGATGATCCGCGACCAGTTCTCCGCGCCATACCCACGGGAGCGTGCCCAGGAGTAGTGAGCCTGGACGGCGCGGGGGAGGTCGGCGTCGATGCCGGCGGCCTCGCTGGCCTCGACGAGGTGGTCGGCGGTGGCGCCCATCATCGTGACGGTGCTCAGGTGGCCGGGGTGCTGGCCGGCCTCGAGCTGGGCGCCGAGGTCCTCCCCGGCGGCGAGCATCGGCGGGATGCCGGCGAGGGTCTGCATGAGCTCGGGCAGAGCAGCCGACGGCTTGATGCCGCCCGTCTCCAGCAGCGCGACGGCGTGGAGGAGCGAGGAGAGGGAGGTGAGGAAGATGTCCAGGTTGGCCTGGTACATCAGCTGCGCGAGCCCGGGATCCTCGCCAAGGTAGCGGACCGACCCGACGCGGGCCAGCGCGTCCTGGTGCGGAGCGAGTACGTCGGCGGGGCCGCTGACATAGACGTACGCATCGGGTGTTCCGACCATCGGCGCCGGGACCATCACGCCGCCGGTCAGGAAGTGGGCACCGTGCGAGGCCACCCACTCCGCACCCCGACGCGTCCCGTCCGGCGACTCGGAGCTGAGGTTGACGACGGTCCGACCGCTCAGCTCGGAGGTGGCGGAGTCGAGTACGTCGTACATCGCCTGGTAGTCGGTCAGGCTGAGGATGACCAGGTCGCTCGCCGCGACGGCCTTCGCGGGCGAGTCGGCCAGCTGGGCGCCAGCGGCGACGACCTCGTCGGCGCGCGAGGCGGTGCGGTTCCAGACGGTCACCGGATGCCCGGCCGCGAGCAGGCTGTGGACCATCGCCTGACCCATGGGGCCGAGGCCGACGACGGTGATGGCGGCAGGAGATTGACTCATGAGAGCAATCCTCGGCGCATACGTACGATGGCGGGAGTACCCACTATTTACTGGGGTACTTACCACAAGGTGAGTGAGGAAGAACCCGATGGCGAAGCCACGAAGCGGCCCCTACATCTGCGGCATCGACGCCGCGCTCGACGTGGTCAGCGGCAAGTGGAAGGGGCTGATCCTGTGGGAGCTCGACACCTATGACGTACGCCGCTTCGCAGAGCTCCGCCGAGGCCTGCCGGGCGTCAGCGAGAAGATGCTGACCCAGCACCTGCGCGAGATGGAGCAGGACGGGCTGGTGCACCGGGAGGTGTATGCCGAGGTGCCGCCGCGGGTGGAGTACTCGCTGACCGAGCACGGCCGAAGCCTCAACGCCGCGCTCGGGCCGCTCGGCCGCTGGGGCATGGACCGCATCGCCCGCGAGCGCACCGAGCTGGTCGAGCACCGGGACGCCGAGATCCTGCCCCGACCGTCGTAATCGGCCTCAGGCCGAGACCGGCACGTGCTCGCGCAGGAACGCGAGCTGGTCGGCGATCACCGTGCTGAAGAGCGGCTCGACATAGGGGTCGAAGTGGCCGCCGGGGTAGACGCGTACGGTCGCGTCGGCCATCCGCGCAGCCGTCTCCTCCGCGACGTGGCGAGGGGTGATCGCGTCCGACTCGACGATCTGCACCAGGGCGGGGCAGGTGACGCCTCGGGCCCATCGCCTCGGGGAGTACAGGCCGATCTTGAGCACGATCCGCGCAGCGACCTCGACGGGGTAGGCGCCGCTCGCAAGTCCTGACTCGGAGATGAGCCTGTCCATGCCGGGCGCGGCGTCGGGGGTGGTCATCACGGCGGTCTCACCGGGCAGACCTGCCGCGTCGACGTAGACGGGTCCTCGTTTCGTCCAGGCGCCGATCTGGTCGCGGATGCCGGCCACCCCGACACGCAGGCTCGGGACGAGGCCGGTCGCGCGGACCGCTGCCGGGCCGCTGACGTGCGGGACCTGGGCGATGATCGCCGCGAGCGGCTCGCCCTGTCCGGCGAGGCTGATGACATGCCCGCCGGAGAAGGACGTGCCCCAGGCGACCACACGCTCGGCGTCGACTCCGGGAAGGGTGCGGGCGTAGGCGAGGGCTGCCCGCCAGTCCTGGTGCTGCATCGCCACGTCGAGCAGCTGGCGGGGCGTACCGGCACTCTCGCCGAAGCCGCGGTAGTCGAAGACGGCGACCGCGTAGCCCGCGCCGACGAACTCCTCGGCGTAGGCATAGAGCCGCAGGGCGCGGACGCCGCCGAAGCCGTGGGCCATGACGATCACCGGGACGGGCGCCTGCTGCCCGGACGGCTGGTAGACGCGTACGGCGCACTCGACGCCCTCGGACAGGAAGGTCTCGTCGGACCAGGTGAAACGGTGGCTCACGGGGACTCCCGGGGTTTTCTTGAATGGCGTACAAGAAAGGTAGGGCTCTTCTAGAACGGCAGTCAAGATAAGGTGGCGTGTGCCTCGAAACCGCAGACCACAGGATCGTGAGGAGAAACGGCAGGAGATCGTGCGCGCTGCGGCGACCCTGTTCACCGACGTCGGCTACGACGAGACGTCGACGACGAAGATCGCGACGGCCGCCGGTGTGACGACCACGACGATCTACTGGTACTTCGCGGACAAGGACGCGCTTCTCGTCGCGGTCCTCGATCATGTTCTCGAAGCCGCGCTCGCCGAGGCCGCACTCCACTCACAGCGTCCGTGGGCCGACCAGGTTCTCTGGGCCGTCGATCGGTTGGAGAGATATCGGCGGCTCGTGACCGTGGTGCACGCACGCGCTCCGATCTCTGAGTCCATCGGCGCCTGGCACGACGAGTTCCACCGCTTGGTCGACTCGATGATGGTCGACGGATTTCGGGATGCCGGTGTCCCGGAGAGCGACCTGGACGCGATGACGAAGATCGGAGTCTTCGTGGTCGAGGGCCTCTTGATGCACCCGCAGTCCGAGCAGGATCGTCGGGCCGTCGTCACCCTCCTCACGGGTCAGACCCGTCGAGGTTCAGGCTCCTCCTGACGCGTGGGCAGCCCCGCGGAGGCGAGCAGTGCCAGCTTCTCCGCGTCGGGTGAGCCGGCGTCGGGGTGGTAGACGACGAGCATCAGGTCGTCGGTGCCGTTGATCGTCAGCCGCTCCCGGTTGAGGGTGAGCTCGCCGACCTGAGGGTGGTTCATCCTGATCGGGGCGCCGGTCTGCGCGCGTACGTCATGGCGTGCCCAGAGCTGCCGGAACCGAGCGCTGGCCAGGGAGAGCTCGCCGATGAGCTCGATGAACCGAGGGTCGTCGATGTCGGTGCCCACCGCTTGGCGGAGGTTGCCGACGAAGCACTCCGTCATCGACTCCCACTCCGGATGGAACTCCTGCTGGCCCGGGTCGAGGAACTGGTCCCGCAGCTGGTTGCCGCCCGGCGCGAGCCGCGGCGAGAGCGCCCGGGCGAGAGTGTTGGCGGCCAGGATGTCGAAGTAGCGCCCCTCGATGAACGCGGGCTGCACCATCGAGTCGAGCAGCTTGAGCGCGCCGGGCGGGACGGTCTCCTTGCGCCGGCGCGGCCGTCGGCGGCGGGGAGCCTCGGCGACCAGCGACATCATGTGGGCGGTGTGGTCGTCGTCGAGCTGGAGCACGCGGGCGATCGACTCGAGCACCTGCGCCGACGGGTTGCGGTCGCGGCCGCGCTCCAGGCGCAGGTAGTAGTCCGCGCTGATCCCGGCCAGCATGGCGACCTCCTCGCGGCGGAGCCCGGGGACGCGACGTACGCCCACGGCCGGGATGCCCGCCGCCTCGGGCGTCACCAGCGCCCGCCTGGCCTGGAGGAATGCGCCCAACGGGTTCGTCGCCTCGCTCATGTCTCAAGCCTAGGTCGGCACCGCGCGCACAGAGGGGGCCCTGTCAGGCCCCGGTCTGACCAGGACTCTGGGCGGTCGGCGCCGGCCCACCTAGCGTCGAAGACGGCCCGACCGGGCCGACCTAGGAAAGGGAACGAAACGCACATGACCGTCGCACTGATCACCGGCGCCAACAAGGGCATCGGCTTCGAGACCGCCCGCCAGCTCACCGAGGCCGGCTACGACGTCTACCTCGGCGCACGCGACGTCGAGCGAGGGGAGAAGGCGGCCGCCGAGCTCGGCGCGCGCTTCGTACAGCTCGACGTCACCGACGACAGCTCCGTCACCGCCGCGCTGGCGACCATCGAGGAGGCCGAGGGTCGCCTCGACGTACTCGTGAACAACGCCGGCGTCCTCGTCGCCGAACCGCTCGACGGCCCGACCGCTCTTCAGGTCTTCGACATCAACGCCGTCGGGATCATCCGGGTCACCGAGGCCGCGCTGCCGCTGCTGCGTCGCTCGGAGAACCCACGCGTGGTCAACGTGTCCAGCAGCATGGGCTCGTTCTGGGCCAACACCACGCCCGGCCGGGTCGAGCAGGGGATGTTCCTGCCGCTCTACGCCGCGTCCAAGTCCGCCGCGACCATGCTGACGGTCCAGTACGCCAAGGCGTACGACACGATCCGGTTCAACGCCGTCGAGCCCGGTCCCACGGCCACCGACATGACCGCCGGCTACGGCATCGACGACATCGCCCGACCGCCCGCGGAGAGCGCGAAGATCGTCGTACGCCTCGCCACCCTGGACCTCGAGGTCCCCACCGGCACGCTCCAGGACAAGGACGGCGAGCTCGCGTGGTAGTCGTCACATCTGGTGGTTATCGGCCGTTCGCGATTTGGGCGGGGGAGCGGGGCCTTGTGAACCTGAAGTAATGAGCGAACTGAAAAGTGAGACCATCGCCGGCGATCCCGGCGCGCGGTCTTTCCTGGGCCAGCCACGCGTCCTCGCCAACCTGTTCGGCGTCGAGCTGTGGGAGCGGTTCAGCTTCTACGGCATGCAGGGCATCCTGGCGATCTACCTCTACTACTCCGCGGCCCAGGGCGGCCTCGGGATCAGCGAGACGGTCGCGCTCGGCATCGTCGGTGCGTACGGCGGCGCGGTCTACCTCTCCACCATCATCGCGGCCTGGATCGCCGACCGCCTGCTCGGCGCGGAACGTACGCTCTTCGCTTCTGCCTGCCTCGTCGTCCTCGGCCACCTCGGCCTCGCGCTGATCCCCGGGATCGCCGGGGTCGGCGTCGGTCTCGTCCTGATCGCGCTCGGCTCGGGCGGCGTGAAGGCGAACGCGTCCTCCCTCGTCGGCACCCTGTACGCCGCCGATGACGAGCGCCGCGACGCCGGCTTCTCTCTCTTCTACCTGGGCATCAACCTGGGCGCCCTGGTCGGCCCGCTGCTGACCGGGCTGCTGCAGAAGCAGTGGGGCTTCCACTTCGGCTTCGGCCTGGCCGCGATCGGGATGATCCTCGGCCTGGTGCAGTACACCCTGGGCCGCGGCGCGCTGCCCGCCGCGAGCCGCGTCGTACCCAACCCGCTTCCCGCCGCCGAGCGTGGCCGCTGGATCGGCATCGCCGTCGCCGCGGTGGCGCTCATCGTGGTGCTCAGCCTGACCGGCGTCATCACCGCACCGCGCCTGGCCAACATCGTGATCGGCATCAGCATCGTCGCCGCGGTCGCGCTCTTCGCCGTCATCCTCTCCAGCCGCCTGATCTCCTCGGTCGAGCGGAGCCGAGTGTGGGCGATGGTGCCCCTGTTCGTGGCCAGCGCGGTCTTCTGGTCGCTCTACCAGCAGCAGTTCACCGTGATGGTGGTCTACTCCGACCAGCGCCTGGACCGCGACATCTTCGGCTGGGAGATGCCGGTCTCCTGGGTCAACTCGATCAACCCGGTCTTCATCATCCTGCTCGCCGGCGTCTTCGCCGCCCTGTGGACCAAGCTCGGCTCCCGTCAGCCGTCGACGCCGGTGAAGTTCGGACTCGGCACCATCTTGATGGGGCTGGCGTTCTGGGCGTTCCTGCTGATGCCGAACGGTGCTCACTCGGTGCCGCTGATCGGCCTCGCGTTCATCCTGCTGCTCTTCACCCTAGCCGAGCTGCTGCTCTCGCCGGTCGGCCTCTCCCTGGCCACCAAGCTCGCCCCGGCTCGGTTCCAGACCCAGATGATGGCGCTCTTCTTCCTCTCCATCGCCCTCGGCACCGCGATGTCCGGCCGCCTCGCCGAGTTCTACGACGTCTCGAACGACAGCGGCTTCTTCTGGTGGGTCGGCCTCGCCTCGGTCGTCGTCGGTGTCCTGCTGCTCGTCGGCAACCGGCCCATCCGGAAGCTGATGGCCGGCGTGCACTGATCGCTGCGGCGTACGCGTCCGAAAGGATGACCCGGGCGAACGAGACCTCGTTCGCCCGGGCCCGTCGACGGCCGGGTGTGGGTCAGGCGTTCTTCCGGCGCCGGGTGAGGAAGGTCCCGATGCCCCCGATGCCGGCGAGCAGCCCGCCGACGGCGAGAAGCGCTCCGTTCGGACCGCCCGTGTTCGGCAGGTTCCCGGCCAGACCGGCATCGATCCGCGTCGGGACCTCGGACTCGGCCTTGGTGCTGGCGACGTCGGTGCTGGCGACCTTGGTGCTGGCGTCCTTGACGACCGCCGCGCACTTCTCCGACGTGTCGGTCTTGGTCTCGTAGACAGCCGGGATGACGACCGTGACCGAAGAGGCGGGCGAGTCCACCACGGTGACGTCCGAGGCCGGGCTGTCCTCCACCGTACGGGTGTCGACCAGATCCCAACCCTCAGGCACCTCGGCGGTCCAGGACGCGTCGGCCAGGTTCGTGGTCGGCTCACCGTCCTCGACGAAGTAGAGCGTGACGTCGGGGGCGGTGTACGCCTCCTTCGTGATCACGGTCTGCTCGTACTGCTCGCCGATCTGGGACAGGTTCAGCGGGTTGTCCTCGCCGTCCTGACCGTCCTCGTCGGCCGGGGTGCCCGACGTGGTGGTCCAGGCGGTGAAGTGGTCCCACTGCCACGGACCGAAGACGGCAGGAGTGGCCTCTTCGATCACGACGGTCTCGGTCCAGGCCTCCTTGTCCACCACGGTCTCCGTCCAGGCCGCCTTGTCCACGACCGTCTCGTCCCACGCCTCCTGGTCCACGACGGTGACGGTCTCGGTCAGGTCGCCCTCGGCGAAGCGGACCCAGCCCTTGTCGCCGTGCTCGTCCTCGCCGTTCCAGTCCGGCGTGTTCAGGTAGCGGACCTTGCCGGTCTCCTTCTGCCTGTAGGCGTAACCACGTTCCGTGACGCGAGTCTCCTCATGGGTGACCGCCTCATGGTGGACGACGTGCGTCTCGGCCGGGTGCTCGACCGTGTGGGTCTCGGCCGGGTGCTCGATGGTGTCGGTCACCGCGTCGGTGCCGGGCGTGTAGGTCCGGGTGTAGACCGAGTTGCGGAACTGGTCCTCGGTGACAGCCTCGTGGCTCTCACCCTCGACCACCCTCGAGAAGCGGGACTCCTCGTGGGACACCGCGTCGGTGTGCTCCACGTGCGTGACCGCAGGCGTGACCGTGGTGGTCTTCTTCTCGTCGGCGACCTTGACCTGAGAGGTCACGGTGGTCGTCTTGCAGTCCTGCGCGGCCTGAGCGCCAGGGGCTGCCACGACCGTGGCTACTCCGGCAACGGCTACCGCCGCGAGGCCGATCTTGGTGGAGCTGTGCATGTTCATGGGTTGGTTCCTTCATGGGTTCGTGCCCGTGGTGAGCAGGCAGGGCTGAGCGACCCGAGACCGTCGGGCGGCCAGGGATGCCCGCCGGGGTCGGCCTGCGCCGATCTCGGGTGGAATCGCGAGGACCTCTTGAGACCGAGGAGCAGGTGCGGCGCGTGGGCCGCCTCGGCGAGGCCTGTGAGAGGAGGGTCTCCCGGCGCTGTCTCAGCGGGCTGCGGGAGTTCTATCTGCCTACCCAATATTGGGTGGGTGGGACTTACGACATGAGCGTTTATGGGACGTTCGACCCCACTGCGCCTGACCCGGACATGCACGCCCGTTCGTTAAATGTGCAGGCAGTCGGGCCTGTTGAGTCGGTAGCATCGTAAAGGTGACCGCCGGATCGAGTTGGAGACGCCAGGCGTTTCGGTTGCTCGGCGAGGTGGTCCGGTTCATGGCGGTGGGCGGTCTGGCGACCGCGGTGTCGTTCGTGGGGTTCAACGCACTGGCCCATGGCCTGCTCTTCGGCGCGGCCCCGCTGCGGAGCTATCCGATCGCCGCGTACGTCCTGGCCAACGTCGTCGCGGGGATCGTGGCGTACGTCGGGATGCGGCTGTGGGCCTTCCGGGAGCGTGAGGCGAGCGACCAGACGACCGGTGTGGTCAGGTTCTTCGTGCTCGGTGCGCTCACGATGGCCATCCCTGTCGTGTGCCTGTGGATCAGCCGCTACGTCCTCGGGTTGTCCAACCCGGTCGCGGACAACCTGTCGGCCAACGTGATCGGGCTGGGGATCAGCACCGTGACGCGGTTCTGGGTGTTCCGGCGATTCGTGTTCGACCAGCCGGTGGCTCGCGAGCCGTGGGGGCCCGTGGCGTGACGACCGGAGAAGGCAGGTGCTCCAGTGGCACGTGGTGACCACATCTACGTCCGCCGGGGGAGGGGCCGCTACTACACCCACCACGCGATCGACGCCGGCGACGGCACCGTCATCCACTACACGGGCACGGCGGCCACGGGCCGGCGGGTGGAGAGGTCTTCGCTCGAATCCTTCGCCGATGGCGGGGAGATATACCTCCGGTCCTACCGCAGCCGACTGCCGGCCGAGGAGATCGTCAGCCGAGCAGAGTCTCGCCTCGGCATGACGGGCTATCACCTGGTGAGGAACAACTGCGAGCACTTCGCGACCTGGGCCTCGACCGGCTCGGCCGCGAGCCGCCAGGTACGCAGCTGGGCGGTGGCGGCGCCCGGCGCAGTCGCCTCCCTCGCCATGGCCCAGGCCACCGGGATCCATGTGATCGTCCTGGGGACCGTCAGCATGTGCGCCTACGCCCTGCGAGGCCTGTGGCACCGGCGCAGCGGCTCCCGGACGGTGCTGCGGCCGATCGACATCGACCGGGACTGCGCCGCCTGACCAGGCGTAGCCTGGAGACATGAGCGAGGACGACCTGTACGGCGAGATCCCATCGATCGATGAGCGATCCCGGCGCGCGCTGACGGTCGCCGAGAAGTGGATCGGCGAGGGCATCGCGGGGGTCGCGATCGGTGCCACCGAGGACGGGGAGCCTGCGGTGGTGGTCTACGCCCTCGACCCGGCCTCGGCGGACGTACGGTCCCTGCCCGACGAGTGCGAGGGCCTGCCGGTGCGGGTGGAGACCGGAGACGCCTTCAGGACCGAGGACTGACGGCATCTCCGGGCCCTTGGGTCGATCACGGCCAGACACGTACCTGGAGGGAGAGCTGGACCAGCGCGATCGGGTTCAGGATGGTCGCCACGCTCGATCCCGCGAAGAGCAGCCCGACCGGGTTGTTCTGAAGGTCGAGCACCAGCGAGCCGGAGTCGCCGCCGGCTGACATGTTGCTCGTGATGATCTGGTTGCAGAACTTCGCGACCTTGCCCGCGCCGTAGTTGACGTTCACGGTCGCCGCGACGGCGGTGACCCGGCCGGTGGTGAAGTTCGTGGTGCGGCCGGTCTTCTTGAGGAGCATGCCGACGGTGGCGGCCTTGGCGGCGGTGGCCGGGTAGCCGTTCCAGTAGATGTCACGGTCGATCATGTGGAACGGGACCTCCGCGACCGCGGCGTCGACGTAGTTGCAGGACCCGTCGAACCTGATCGGTACGAACCGGGCCAGTCGGCCGATCACGTCGGACGGCGCCGTGCCACCGTCGAACGGACCGGGCTGCAGGATCGGGTCGCCGATGCTGGCGTTGTTGGAGTTGGCGAGCACGTGGTTGTTGCTGAGGATGTAGTAGCGCGGCGGAATCCCGGGCACGGGGTTCAGGTCGTACGCTCCCGCTGCGATCGTGCCGGCGGTGATCCGGTAGTGCCCGACGCTGAAACCCGGTCGGGCCGGACGGATCCGGAGCGCCAGGGTCTGGGCGTCGACCTCCTGGGTCTCCATCAGCTGCTGGCTGCCGCCCGCGAACAGGTGTCCCACCTCGAGGACATCGGTCGGCTTGCCGTCCACCGTGTCCGGGACGGTGTCCGCCTCGCTGACCAGGTCGGTCGGCATCTTCTGGCTGACCAGGACCATGACGCTCGGCGTCTCGGTCTGCTCGCCGTTGGTGATCTTGAGGCCGACCCCGACACCGACCACGTTCTCCATGCCGAGCAGCTCCTCCTCGACCGACGCCTTCGACTCGGCGACGGCAGAGAGCTCCTCGGGCACGGTTTCCGACTGCGCCATGAACAGATCTTCGTTGTCCATGTTCGTTCCCCCTGTCGGCTCCAGGTTCCGGGCCATCCAGAACGACGGCTGGAGCCTCACTTGGAGGAGTGCGACCGCCAGGGCGCTGATACGCCGGTCAGGTCCGGTTCGGGTCGCCTCGGCTGACGTCGACGTACTCGATCTCGATCGCGGAGAGGTCGAGGCCGGGGGCCGGCCCGAGGAGGTCCCGGACGATGTCGAGGATCTGCGGGCGCAGGGTGTCGGCGAGGGGGTGGAGCTCGACGCCGTACCTGGCGACGAGGCGGATGTCGATGCCGGTCAGCCGGCCCTCGTCGACGTGCAGCTCGATGTTGTCGGGCGCGTGGGTCGGGTGCTGCTGGAGGAGCCGGCGCAGCGCCGCACTGACGACGCGCGCGGAGACGTAGGTCTCGGAGCCTTCCTCATCGCGCGCCGACGTGCCCTGCTCGGTGAAGGTCAGGATCGGCTCGGAGGGGACGACGACGCGGCGCACGCGCGCCATGATCGACTCGGCCAGGTCGACCCAACCGGGGGGCTGCTCGGCACGGGCGGCGCGGATGGCGCGCCCGAGCGGACTGGGATCTACCGCCATCGGGCCATCCTCTCCGCGAGTGTGCGTCGTCCGCGGTAGAGGTGACCGCGGACGGCTCCGATCGGCATGGCCAGGGCGATGGAGATCTCCTCGTAACTCATCTCTTCGACCTCCCGCAACAGCCAGGTCGCCCTTTGATGCCACGGCAGTTCGTTCAATGCTAGCTGCAACGCTTCCAGAAGCTCGGCGTCCAGAACAGACTGCAGCGGGTTGTCCGGCGCGGCCGGCGTCAGCCGCGACATCAGCCCGTCGTCGATGGGCGTCGCCCGCCGGTTGCGCTGGAGATCGGCCGCGCGCCGGTGCACGAGACGGATCAACCAGGTACGCAGGGAGGAGCGCCCCGCGAAGCCGGACAGGCTCCGCCACGCGGAGACGAACGCCTCCTGGGTCACCTCGGAGGCGTCGCTCGCGTCGCCGACCATGTGGAGGGCGTACCGGTACATGGCGGGGCCGTGGCGATCCACGATCTCGCGGAAGGCCTCCTGGTCGCCCAGGCGGGCCGCGCGCACCAGCGCCTCATCCGTCGCCCATGGCTCAGATGACGCCTGCGATGTCGACATTGCCCCCGAGTTCCTCGTCTGCTGCCACGCGAGGGGCAGTGTCCGGATAGGAGAGTTCTACCATCCCCAAGCAAAGAGATGTGATCCAGGACACACCCAGATTCTTGTGACATATCGGTCCGACGCCGCGACTAACCAGCATCAGTACGACCGAACACGAATCAGGAAGGTTCTTCTCATGACGCAGACGAAGTCCGCAGGCACGAGCTCGACCAACGACTCCGACGGTCAGGTGGACCGCACCGACTCGAGCGCTCTGGCCTCCGAGTACGGCCGTACCTCGATCGCCGACACCGTGGTCTCGAAGATCGCGGGCATCGCGGCGCGGGAGATCAGCGGCGTGCACGACCTCGGTGGTGGCGCGGCGCGTGCGGCGGGTGCGATCCGTGAGCGGATCCCGGGCTCGCGTACGAACCTGGGCCAGGGTGTCGCGGTGGAGGTGGGGGAGCGGCAGGCAGCCGCCGACCTCGACATCGTCGCCGAGTACGGCACCTCGATCCCTGACCTCGCCTCGGCGATCCGTCGCAACGTGAAGGCCTCCGTCGAGCGGATGACCGGCCTCGAGGTCACCGAGGTCAACATCACCGTCCACGACGTCTTCCTCGAGGACGAGGCCGGCGACTCGGACGCGGACGCCCGGCGGGTGGAGTGACCGTGCCAGCCGGCCCCGATCCGGAGGACGACGTCGGCGCCGAGCCGGAGGTCGCCGATGTGGTCGCGGCCGCCGTGCTCGCCGTACCCGGCGTCCACGACCTGCACGCCGGAGTCGCCGGGGAGGTGGCCACCTACCTCCCCGGGCGCCGGGTCAACGGGATCAGGATGCGCGAGCCCGGTTGCTCGATCCATGTGGTGCTCGACTGGGGGACTCCGGTCCTCGACACCACCGACGCCGTGCGCGCGGCGGTCCGCCCGTACGTGTCGGGCCCCATCGACGTCACCGTCGAAGACATCCTCCCGCCCGGCAGCACCGGCTCGGCTCCGGCCGCGCTCTGACCCTTCACAAGGAGAGAACACGTCATGACCAACTCGACACTCGGCCTGGTCGCCGGACTGTTGCTCACGATCGCCATCGTCACCGGGGGACTGGTCGGCCTGCTCCTGGCCATCGTGCTGGGCGGGGCCGGCTACCTCATCGGAGGACATGTCGACGGCGAGCTCGACCTCCGCAGCGTGCTGCGAGGACGCCGTGGTTGAGGCTCCCACGCGTCCGATGCATCTCATCGACGCCGACGCCTCTGACCCGGCGGAGGACCGCGGCACCCTGGACGTCCGGAACAAGGCGCTCCAGCGGATCATCGAGCGCGTCGCCCTGAGCGTCCCGGGCACGGTGGTCCATCGCAGCGGCCTCGGCCGGGTCATCGGGTCGGCGCTGCCGAAGGCCGACATCACGGCCGAGGGGCGTGCCGTCCGGGTGAAGCTCGACGTCGCCATGGCCTGGCCCGGGAACGTCTCCCGCGTCGCCACCTCGGCTCGGGACGCCGTACGTCAGGAGGCGTTCCGCCTCTCGGGCATCGAGATCCGGAGCGTGGACGTCACCGTGCACGCGGTCGACCCGTCGGCCGCCGAGGACACCGGTAGGAGGGTGGAATGAGCACGCACACCGTCGAACCATCAGCCGAACCCGTCAGTCTCCCTGCGCCGCCCCGCGCCCAGCCGCGCCGAGCGCCCGTGGTGGTCCCGGCGGCGATCGTGCTCGCCCTGGTGCTGATCGGGGTCGCCGTGGTCGCCGTCCGCGAGCTCCTGGTGAGCCAGGGATGGGCAACCGGCTCTCCGGTCGTCCCCGACCTGGTCGCCGGCCTCGACGGGCTCGGCCCCTCGGCCGGGCTGGCCGCCGCCGGCGGAGGGATCGCCCTCATCGGGCTGGTGGTGCTCTGGCTCGCGATCCGGCCCGGCCGGCGTACGCACCTGCGGGTCGCGGGCGACGCCGACCTCTGGCTCGCGCCCGGCGCCGTTGCGGCCGTTGCCCAGGAGACCGCCGACCGGCTGCCCGGGGTGATGTCGGCCGACTCCTCGCGCAGCACCCGCCGTCGCGTGGTCGTCGACGTCGTCGTCGCCGCGCGCAACACCCCCGACGGTCCCCAGGAGGCTGCCGCCGTGACCGAGCACGTGAGAGCCGTCCTCGACGACGAGGTCGGCCGTCCGACCGGAACCAGCATCAAGGTGCGCGCTACGGAGGTGCCCCGATGACTCCCCGTGTGATCAGGTTCGACCGGGTGATGACCCTGCTCGTGGCGGTGCTCGTGATCGCCCTGGGTCTGCTGATCGTCGACTGGCACTACCAGTGGGTCCTGCGGACCTACCCGGCCGAGCTGTCCACCGGCCCGGCGCGTGACATCGTCACCTCCGACTGGTTCCCGTGGGCGTTCGCCGCCGCCGGCGTCCTGCTCGGCCTTCTCGGCCTGGCGTGGCTGCTCTCGCACCTGGGCCGCCGCGGCCCCTCGACCCTGCGTCTCGACGCCAGCGACCAGACCGGGCGTGTCCAGGCCGACCTCCGCTCGATCGCGGACGCGGCCGCCACCCGGCTCGAGAACCTGGCCCCGCTGACCGCGGTCACCGGAACCGTGCTCACCATCCGGTCACAGCCGGTGATCCTGCTCCGGGGCCACATCGACCCCGCCGCCGCGGTCGCGCCGGTCGCGGACGCCGCGGAGGTCTGCGCGCGGGACGTCGCCGCTGCCTTCCCCGACGACTCGATCACCTGTCGGGTCCTCATCGACCCGCCGCGCCGGGGCAGGGGACGACAGCAGTCCCACATGCGCGTGCAGTGACCGCCCGCTCGATGCTCCTGAAGGCGGCGCGACCTCGCGCGGGGGCGAAGTCGCGCCGTCGTCAGGAGCATCGAGCGGATCTGTGACGAGCAGCGCTCAGCGCTTGGCCAGCACGAGCGCGTACGCCTCGTCCGGATCGGTCCACCAGCGGAGGTCGCGGAAGCCCGCCGCCTCGAGCTCGCCGGCGACGCTGTCTCGACGGAACTTGCAGGACAGCTCGGTGAGGAGCTCCTCGCCCTTGTCGAACTCGATGACGAGGTCGAGCTCGCTCAGCTCCACGCGGGCCGGGTCCTGGGCGACGAGTCGCATCTCGATCCGTTCCTCCTCGGCGTTCCAGCGCGCCAGGTGCCGGAACCCGTCGGGGTCGAAGTCGGCGCCCAGGCTCCGGTTGAGCACGCGCAGCGCGTTGAGGTTGAACTCGGCGGTCACGCCGGCGGCGTCGTCGTAGGCGGCGACGAGCTGCCCGGGGTCCTTGACCAGGTCGAGCCCGAGCAGCAGGCCTTCCCCGGGCCGCATCGCGGCGGCCACCGATCCCAGGAACCGCGCGCGTCCGGGGCGGTCGTAGTTGCCCAGCGTGCTGCCGAGCAGTGCGATCATCCGGCGTCCCGGGGTCGGCAGCTGCCCGAGATGCCGGTCGAAGTCGGCGACGACCCCCTCCAGGACGAGCCCCGGCCTCTCCTCGGCGAGCGCGTCCATCGCCTGGGTGAGCGCGCTGGCGCTGACATCGACCGGGACGTACGTCGTCAGCCGGCCGGTCCGATCCAGGGCATCGAGCAGGAGCCGGGTCTTCTCCGAGGAACCCGATCCGAGTTCGAGGAGCACCTCGGCGTCGGAGGCGTCGGCGATCTCCTGCGCGCGCTCGGTGAGCAGCGCCCGTTCGGTGCGTGTCGGGTAGTACTCGGGCAGCCGGGTGATCTCCTCGAACAGCTCCGAACCACGCTCGTCGTAGAAGTACTTCGGTGGCAGCCACTTCGGTGACGCACTCAAGCCGGTGCGTGCATCCTCCGCCAGGCTCTGCCGCAGGTCGTCGGCGGTCAGCAGGGTGGTGATCCTGCCCCGGGCTGGTGTGTTCGTCCGGCCGTCGATGTCGAGGGTCACGCGAGGTTCTCCTTCGGGTTGTGACGAGGTGTGTCGAGCCGCCACCAGGTGGGCCCGCACGGGCTGAGGACGCCGATGGTGCGCGGCGGGATCGTGGTGGACGGAGCGCCGGGGAGCGGGCGGTTGCTGACGACGTACTCCCAGGCGGCGGGCTGGGCGAGGTGGCTGCCCTCGTCGCCGGTCAGCAGGGCGAGGTCCTCCCCGTCGGTGAGGAGGACGGAGAAGCCACCGACCTCCAGCTCGTTGGCGAGCTGGACCACGGCGGAGCCGACCGGCAGGCGCTCCTGCTGTGCCTTCTCGAGGATGGGCGTCCACGAGGCATCGATGGTGCCGTTGACCGCGACCGTCCATGCGCCGAGTCGCAGGGGATCCGGGCAGTCGTCGTCAGGACAGGCCCAGTCGGCGTGCATCCGGGGTGGTCCGAGGATGCCGCGATGGGCACACGTGATCGCTGCCGACCAGGTCACGCACGGCGCCCGTCGTCGGCGAGCCGGAGCCCGGTAACGGGCCAGCGGGCGCCCGGCGGGAAGAAGTTGCGGTAGGAGGCCCGGGTGTGTCCCGGCGGGGTGAGCGCGCACCCGCCGCGGAGCACCATCTGGTTCGACATGAACTTCCCGTTGTACTCACCGATCGCGCCGGCGGCGGGGTGGAAGCCGGGGTAGGGCAGGTAGGCCGAGGAGGTCCACTCCCAGCAGTCCCCGAAGAGCTGGCGCAGGCCGCCGGTCGCCGGGCCGGCCGCGCGTGGGTGGAAGCTGTCCCGGTCGGCGAGGTTGCCGGTCACCTCGTAGGTCCAGGCGGCGTGCTCCCACTCGGCCTCGGTCGGGAGGCGCTTGCCGGCCCAGGTGGCGTACGCGTCGGCCTCGTAATGGCTCAGGTGGCAGACCGGCAGTCCCGGGTCGAGCGGTGTGGTGCCGTGCAGGGTGTGCTCGAACCAGACCCCGTCCGTTTGGCGCCAGTAGAACGGTGCCTCCCAGCCCTCGGCGTTGACCCGCGCCCACCCGTCCGAGAGCCACAGCTCGGGACGCCGGTAGCCGCCGTCGGCCATGAACTCCAGCCACTCGCCGTTGGTGATCAACCGGTCGGCCAGCCGGTACGGCTCCAGCCACTGCTGGTGCCGCGGAAGCTCGTTGTCGAAGCAGAAGCCACCGCCCTCGGAACCGATCTCGACCAGGCCGCCGTCGATGTCGACCCATCCCAGCCGGTCGGTCCCGTCGCCCGCGACCGGGCGCCCGGCGTACGTCGGCTGCAGCGGGTTGAGCGACAGCACGTGCTTGATGTCCATCAGCAGCAGCTCCTGGTGCTGCTGCTCGTGGTGGAAGCCGAGCTCGATGGTCGGGGCGAGCTTGGCGAAGGTGCCCTCGTCCACGCGGTCGAGGAGGTCCCGGATCCGGTCGTCGACGTTGCGCCGGTAGTCGCCGACCTCGTACGCGCCGGGGCGGCTGATCACGCCACGCATAGGCCGTGCGTAGCGCGGCCCGACCTGCTCGTAGTAGCTGTTGAAGAGGAACCAGTACTGGTCCTGGAACGGGGTGAAGCCGGCCTCGTTCTCGGCCAGCACGAAGGTCTCGAAGAACCAGGTCACGTGCGCGCGATGCCACTTGGTGGGGGAGACATCCGGCATCGACTGGACCGTCTGGTCCTCGGGCGAGAGTGGTGCGGCGAGGCGTTCGGTGTCGGCCCGGACTTCGTCGAAGCGGGCGATCGCGGTGGTCGTGTCCATCTCACGTCTCCTGTCGGGGCGAGGGCAGCACACGGCGAGCGCGCCGAGTGCTACCCACCACTCTGCCTGGTCGCCCAACCTTCGCCACGCCCTTTTCTGCTGCTGTCCGACCGGGCCGATACCACCCCTGGTGTCGTGCGGCTTCGGGACCAACGGCCTCCGGATCTGACCCAACTACCCTCGCCGCGGACGGCGTGAGGATCCAGGCTGAGGGCAAGCGGACTCCGCCGCCTGAGGTCGAGGAGGAGAGCGATGCGTGAACAGGTCGCGGTCGGAGAAGTCCTCCGCGCCGAGCGGATCGTGAAGTCGTTCCGCCGAGGCTGGTGGCCCCGACGGCGCCGGCTCCCGGTGCTGCGCGGGCTCGATCTGCAGCTCGGGGCAGGGGAGGTGGTGGGCCTCGTCGGCGAGAACGGGTCGGGCAAGTCCACCGCGATGAAGATCCTCGTCGGCGCCCTGGCCCAGGACGAGGGCACGGTGACCCACCAGGGGCGCATCGGATACTGCCCCCAGGTGCCCCAGGTGTACGCACGGCTGACCTGCGACGATCACGTCGAGCTCTTCGGGGCCGCCTACGGGCTCACCTCGGCGCAGGCTCACGCCTCGGCCGAGGAGCTGTACGAGACCTTGGGCTTCGCCCGCTACGCCGACGTACGCGCCGAGGAGCTCTCCGGCGGCACGCTGGCCAAGCTCAATCTCTCCCTCGCTCTTCTGGCCGACCCCGAGGTGCTGTTGCTTGACGAGCCCTACGCGGGGTTCGACTTCGACACCTACCTGAGGTTCTGGGACCTGGTCGCCGACAGGCGGGCCGCCGGACGCAGTGCCCTGATCGTGAGCCACTTCGTCGTCGACGAGGACCGCTTCGACCGGATCGTGGAGATCCGCGACGGGAAGGCGGCCCCGCGGTGACCTGGTGGGTCCTCACCCGCGGCTTCCTGCGTGACTACGCGAGGAACTCCACCAACCTGGTCGTCCTGGTGCTGGTCCCGGTCGCCTTCGTCCTCGTCGCCGCGGACTCGCTCGCGGACGCGGCACGGCTCCTCGGCGGTGACGGCACCGCGTTGGAGCAGGCCACCGCGGGATGGGCGGCGGGGTTCCTCGCCGCGGTGGCGATGTACTTCCAGGTCTCGGCGGCCCGCGACGCCGACCGTCGCCTGCTGCTGTGCGGGGCTCGGCCGCTAACGCTCGTCGCGGCCCGGCTCCTCACCGGGACGTGCCTGGCCGTGGTCGCCGCCGGCGTGTCGCTGGCCGTGCTGGCGTTGCGCGAGCCCGTGGACCACCCTGGCCGGCTGGTCGTCGGCACCACCATGTTCGCGCTGGTCTACCTCGGCATCGGCGCTGCCGTGGGCAGCGTGGCGCGCGACCCGGTGAACGGCTCGGTGGTGGTGCTCTTCGTGTGGATCCTCGACGTGTTCTTCGGGCCGACCCTGTCCTCGAGCGAGAGTCCGCTCACCCGTCTGCTGCCCACGCACTTCGTCTCCCTGTGGCTCGCCGACACCCCGTCGGGGCACGCGGGCTGGCTGGGCGATCTCGGTGTCAGCGCGGCCTGGGTGGCCCTCTCGCTGGGCGTCTCGGCGGTGCTCATCGCACGCACCTCGGCCGTCGGTCGCGGCAACCGCCGCAGCCGGCGCGCGGCCGGATCCCGCCGTGACCAGTACCGACGGAGCCTCGGCATGGGCATGCGGGCCCTGGGTCGCAACCCGGCCATGTGGGCGCTGCTGGCGGTCGTGCCCGGAGTCTTCATCGTGCTCTCCGACGTCATCACGCCGCACGGTCACACCGGCATCGCGGTGCGCGAGAACGGGAGGCTGGCGGTGAGGATGTTCGACCCGGCCGAGATCCATGCGGGCACGATGGCTCCCATCGCGGTGGCCTCGTTGGCCATGCTCGTCGGCCTGTTCACCATCCTCGCCACGGGTGAGACCGACCGGCGACTGTGCCTCGCGGGTCTGCGTCCGGGCGTCCTCCTCGCGGTCCGGCTGACCACGACCGGTGCGGCCGTGCTGGTCGCGGCAGTGGTGTCCCTGGCCGTCACGGCCGCGGTCTTCACCCCGGACGGCTGGCCGGTCTACGCCCTGGGGAACGTGCTGGTCGCCGGCACCTACGCCCTCGTCGGCGTGCTCGTCGGGCCGCTCTTCGGGCGGGTCAGCGGTGTGTTCCTCGCCTTCCTCGTGCCGTTCCTCGACGTCGGTATCTCGCAGAGCCCGATGCTGAGCGCCCAGCCGGATGCGTGGGCGCGATGGCTCCCGGCGTACGGAGGGACGCGGTTGGTCCTCGACGGCGCACTCACCGCCTCGTTCGACGAGACCCTGCCGCTGCTGTACGCCGGCGTGTGGCTGCTCGTGCTCGCCGTGCTCACCAGCCTGCTGTGGTGGCGTACGAACGCACGGCCGGGTTCGTCGTCACGTCGCTCTACAGGACACGCTTCCAGGTGGCGCCATGGTCGTCCGACCGGAACGCCTGGTCGGTGGTGGCGGCGTACCAGCCCTGCGCGGTGATCGTGAAGGCAGCCGGGGCGCCGCCGAGGGAGCCGGTCTCCCGCCAGGTCCTGCCCGCGTCGTCACTGACCCGGATCACGCCGTTCGGACCGATGCCGGCCAGCGTGCCGTCCGCTGTGGTGTCGAGGTAGGCGGTGACCGGTCCGCCGAGCTCGCGGGTCTGCCCGGTGGAGGTGTCGACGGCGATGAGGTGTCCCTCGCCGGTGGTCGCGAACAGCTGCTCGGGCGCTGTGGTGGCGGCGACGCTGATGAGGTCGCCGGCGAGCACCTCCTCGAACTGCTTCCGGTCCGCCGTACGCAGCAGACGCCCGGTCGTGGCCTCGTAGGCGTAGAGGACGTCACCGGCCGGCTCGAGGATGTGGAAGTCGGCCTCGCCCTGCAGGGCGAGCGGGGTCCAGGTCTCACCGGCGTCGGTGGACTCGATCAGGCCCAGGTGCGGCGGAAGGTCTTCGGCCAGGTCCGGGTGCCCGCTGCCGAGGAAGTGACCCGGCCCGACGACGGTGAAGGCCATGGTGCCCTGCCACCGGTCGGCCACCCGGGCCGGCTTGCTGGTGCCGTCGACGTGGAAGAGGCCGAGGTGGGTCGCGACGTAGAGGCTGTCGTCGGCGGGGTCGACGCCGAGGCCGTGGATGTGGCCCACTGCGTGCTGGTCGCCGGCGTGGTCGTCGGCTGCCGGCTCGCCCGGCTGCCGGTCCGCCGCGCATGCGGTTGCGAGGAGGGCGGCCGCCGCGGCGATCGACAGGGCGGCGGGGGAGGTGCGATTCACGAGGATGCTCCGGTTTCGGGGATGGTGCCGGGCAGGCCCGGGGCCTGCCCGGCACGTGAGGGACGGTCAGGACTTCAGCAGGTCCTGCATCGTCTGGATCTCCTCGGTCTGCGCGGTCTCGATGTCCTCGGCCAGAGCCTTGGCGTCGGCGGACTCACCGTCGGCCTGCTCGGTCTTGGCCATCTCGATCGCGCCCTCGTGGTGCTCGATCATCATCGTGAGGAACATCCGATCGAACGCGGCGCCGGTGGCGTTCCCGAGCTCGTTCATGTCGTCCTGCGACATCATCCCGGTCATGCCGTCCGACGGCATGTCCCCGTGATCCATGCCGGGCATGCCCTCGTCGGGGACGTCCTCGCCCCAGTCCTCGAGCCATCCGGTCATGGTCTTGATCTCCGGCCCCTGCGCCGCCTCGATGTCGGCGGCCAGGTCCTTGACCTCCTGGCTCTCGGCATGCGTCTCGGCGGCCTTGGCCATCTCGATGGCCTGCTGGTGGTGCGGGATCATCTGCTGGGCGAAGGTGACGTCGGCGTCGTTGTGTCCAGCGGTGGTGTCGCCGTCGTCCCCGCCGCCGCAGGCGGCGAGCGTGATCAGCGCGGTCGCGAGGATCGCGGCCGTCAGGGTCTTGCGCATGAGAAGTGCTCCATCTGTGTGATCTGGTTCTGGGCAGGCGAAAGCCCGAGCCACCCGGGTGGGTGCCTCGTGGCGACGGCCTGTCAGCAGCGGATCACGCAGAGTTGAAGCAGATCGGGCGGGTCGCGGTCCCGCCCGTAGAAGACCGGGCCCGGCCAGGCCGGGAGCAGGCTCCGGAGGAGCCGGATGCCACGTCGCGCCAGGAACAGGGCGACGGCCAGCATCAGCCCGCCGAGGATCGCGAGGCAGAGGCCGAGAAGACCTCCGCCCTCGCCGTCCACCGGGACCCCGGACGAGATGTGTGCTCCCGGGCTGTCGGCTTCTCCATGACCGGCCGGGAGGACCTGTGCAGCCTCGTGGCCTCCGGCAGTCATCACGCTCATGTCGTGAGCGCCTGCTCCGCCGGCGTGGGTGCCCCAGCCGTGCATCGACAGGAGCCCGAACAGCGCCACCGCGACCGCGGCGAGCACAAGACGCGTACCGCGTCGTTGCTTCGCTGTTCGGAGGTCCTGCATGGTCTTGATCCTAGGCGACGCCGAAACCCAGGTGAGAGCGGACGGGCTGGCCTGTAAGCCGGGTTCTGTGATCGGCGACCATCCATCTCGGACCATCGTTGCCGATGGCCTCCAGCGACCTACCCGCATGCTCGGGCGGACAGCCCTCGAGCGCATGCTGTCTGGTCTTGCTCCGGGTGGGGTTTACCTAGCTCCTCGTGTCACCACGAGGACTGGTGGGCTCTTACCCCACCGTTTCACCCTTACCGCTACCTGGGAGGCAGCGGCGGTCTGTTCTCTGTGGCACTGTCCCGCGGGTCACCCCGGGTGGCCGTTAGCCACCACCCTGTCCTGTGGAGCCCGGACTTTCCTCGACGTCCCCGAAGGAACGACGCGATCGCCCGGCCAGCCCGTCCGCAGGAAAAGTCTAGTGTGAGGCGGGCTCGATGTGGGCATCCGGACCGGGGAAGACCAGCGACTCGTGGTCGCTGTCGCTCCAGCGTACGAGGTAGGGCGGGCTGCCGTCGGGGTGGCTGACCTCGATGATCTCGGCCTCTCGCATGTGGTCGCCGACGTGCTGGCCCATGACGACGAGGTGGTCACCTACTGATGCGTGCATGCGCGTTCACCTCCTAACCGTCACCATGGTGCTCCCACCGCGGGCATGGATGGAATACCGTGGTGGGGTATCACGTTCGGAGGGTGTGATGACAGAGAACGAAGAGTTCGAGTACGTAGCCCCGGCTGTCGTCTTTCCGGGCCAGACCTCGCACGAGGTGGCCTTCCGGACGGCCCACGACCTGCTCTCGCGGCGGTTCCCGGTGGAGGCGCTGGAGATCCTGGAGCCGGCGCTCGCCGACGACCCCGACAACTTCGGGCTGCGCAGCATGCGCGCGTGGGCCTACATGCTGCGTGCCCAGCTCGCCAAGGCCGAGGCCGAGCTCCGCTGGCTCGTCGAGCGCGACCCGAGCGACGCCTGGAGCCAGCACTCCCTCGGTCGTGTCCTGGAGCGCCAGGACCGTCTCGAGGACGCGCTCGGCCCGCTGCGCCTGGCGGCCGTGATGAGCGACGACTACGACCATCACGCAGCCGTCTACCGCGTACGCAACCGGCTGGCCCAGCGCGAGGAGTGAGCGTGGGGTGAGAGGGTGGTGGCATGGAACCTGACACCACGACTCTCACCGCCGAGCAGGTCGCCCAGGAGCAGCTCGAGGGCTGGACGTTCGACTCCTCCGGCGAGGCCGACAGCATCGTGGCCCGCGTGGAGACCGGTGACTTCATCACCGGTCTCGCGCTGGTCAACGCGATCGGGGCGAAGGCCGAGGAGGCCAACCACCACCCCGACATCGACCTGCGCTATCCGTACGTCGAGATCCGGCTCTCCAGCCACGACGCCGGAGGCGTCACCAGCCGTGACATCGCGCTGGCGAAGGTGATCAACGCGCTCTCGGCCGAGTCCTCGCTCTGACCCGTGGTCAGGCGAGGCGCGTCATCTCGACGCTGACCTCGACGTCCCGCTCCGCCGGACCCGAGTAGATCCCGCCCAGCGGCTTGACGTCGGTGTGGTCACGACCGGTGGCCACACCGACGTAGGCGTCCCCGGGCTCGGTGCCGGTGGCCGGGTCGATCCCGTGCCAGCCGTTGTCCCACCACTCCACCCACGAGTGGGCGCCGCCGGGGTAGACGTAGCCGGAGACGTAGCGTGCCGGGATCCCGACCGTGCGCAGCGCCCCGAGCAGCTGGTGAGCGGCGTCGGCCGGTGCGGCCTCGGCGACCGCACGGGCGATCCCGACGGCGGCCTCGCCCGGGAGCCCGGCCGAGGCGGCGATCGCCTTGGCCTGAGCCGCGAGCTCCTCGCCCGGCGCCACCAGCGGCGGAAGACCCAGGAACTCGACGAACCGGTCCGCGACCCCTGGGTGGGCGGCCTCCTCCCAGGTCAGCACCGGCGCCGCGCCGGGCTTCCGGTCGACGTGGACGGTGCTGGTCGCGGAGACCTTGAGCGCCCGGTGGGCCTCGAGCACCTCGATCGCGGTGACCTCGTTGCCGAAGTAGTCCTTGTACTCATACGTCCACGGCTTCGGCGAGACGTCGATCCGGTGGTGGACCACGATCTGGTCGGGCGTGGTCAGCGGAGTCAGCCGCGCCTGGTTGTAGGAGGCGACCGCCGGCCCGTCGTAGGTGAACGTCGTGGTGTGGACGATCCGGAACTGCATGCTCATCTCGATCAGCCTCCTCAGACCGGCTGCCAGGCCAGCGCCTCGGCGCCGGCGAAGTAGCGCTTGGTGACGGCCTCGGTGGCCTCCGCGCAGGTGACCTGGAGCCGCTCCATCTCGGCGGGCAGGTCGGCCAGCAGGTCGTGGAGCGAGCGGTACTCCAGCGACGCGCGCATCCGGCCGATCAGCCGGTGGGCCTCGTCGGAGAAGCCGGCGCGCCGGCTCGTGCCCTCCAGGGTGTCCAGCGCGCCCTCGGCGCGCTGCAGCGCATGCACCACCGAGCGCGGGAAGATCCGATCCAGCAGCAGGAACTCCGCGGCCGCCTGCTCGGTCTCGACGCCCTTGTTGACCCGCAGGAACGCGTCGTACGCACCGCACGCGCGCAGCGTCGAGTTCCACTGCGACGCGCCGCCGGCGCTCGTCAACGAGGTCGTCGCGACCAGCCGCGAGGTCATGTCGGCGCGTTCGACGTAGCGGCCCAGCATCAGGAACTGCCAGGACTCGTCGCGCATCATCGTGGCGTCGGCGGTGCCGTTGATCTGGGCCACCCGGTCGCGCACCCAGCCGAAGATGAACGGCGCCCGCATGTGCTTGAACTGCCCGGCCGGGATCGCCCGGTAGGTGGTGTTGAGCGCCTCCCACAACGGCACCGAGAGAGTCTCCCGGGCGCCGCGGGCCGACTCCCGGGCCGCCCCGAGCGCATAGGCCATCGAGGTCGGTGCGGTGGTGTCGTACGCCAGCATGTCCAGGATCTGGGGTAGGCCAACCTTCTCGGTGGGCGGGATCTCGATGCCCATCACCGCCAGCAGCGAGCGGCAGGCGGTCTCCTCGTCGGTGGCGGCGTCCTCGAGGATGTGCTGGGTCTGCACGTCGAGTATCCGTGCGGTGTCCTCGGCACGCTCGATGTAGCGTCCGATCCAGAACATCGACTCCGCGATCCGCGAAAGCATCACGCCACCCCCTGTGACTGACCCGACGATTGACTCTGAGGCGTCGGTCCGGCGAGCACCCAGGTGTCCTTCGAGCCGCCGCCACGGGAGCTGTTCACGATCAGCTCGCCTTCGGCGAGCGCCACCCGAGTCAGGCCACCGGGAAGAACCCAGACCTTGTCGCCATCATTGACCGCGAACGGCCTCAGGTCCACATGCCGCGCCCCGAGCTGTTCATCGATGAAGGTCGGCACCGTCGAGAGCTGCACCACCGGCTGCGCGATCCAGGAGCGTGGGTCCTCCAGGATCTTGCCGCGCAGCACCTCCAGCTCGCGCGCCGAGGCCGCCGGCCCGATCACGATCCCCTTGCCGCCCGAGCCGTCGACGGGCTTGAGCACCAGCTCGTCGAGCCGGTCGAGGACCTCCTCACGGGAGGACGCATCGCCCATCCGCCAGGTGTCGACGTTCTTGATGATCGGGTCCTCCGCCAGGTAGTAGCGGATGATGTCGGGCATGTAGGTGTAGACGAGCTTGTCGTCGGCGACGCCGTTGCCGACCGCGTTGGCCAGGGTCACGTTGCCCATCCGGGCGGCGTCGATCAGGCCCACGCAGCCGAGCATCGAGTCGGGCCGGAAGTGCACCGGATCGAGGAACTCGTCGTCGATGCGCCGGTAGATCACGTGCACCGGGGCCAGCCCCTTGGTCGTACGCATCAGCACCTGGCCGTTGCGGCAGACCAGGTCGCGCCCCTCGACGAGCTCGACCCCCATCGTCCGCGCCAGCAGCGCGTGCTCGAAGTAGGCGCCGTTGTAGACGCCCGGGGTCAGGACGACCACGGTCGGGTCGGCGACACCGGCCGGGGCGGCCGCGCGCAGGGCGGCGAGGAGCCGCTGCGGGTAGTTGGCCACCGGCCGGATCCGGTGCTCGGCGATCGCCTCGGGGAGCGCCGCCGAGATCGCGCGGCGGTTGGTCATCACGTACGAGACTCCCGAGGGGACCCGGACGTTGTCCTCCAGGACGCGGAACTCGCCGGCGTTGTCGCGGACCAGGTCGATGCCCGAGACCTGGATGCGTACGCCGTTGGGTGGATGCACCCCCGCGGCAGCGCGGTGGTAGTGGCTGGAGGTCGTGATCACCTCACGCGGGATCACCCCGTCCTCGAAGACCTTGCCCTCGTCGTAGACGTCGGCGAGGAAGAGCTCCAGCGCCTTGACCCGCTGCTGGACGCCCTTGTCGATCGTCGCCCAGGCGTCGCGCTCGATGACCCGCGGCACGATGTCGAGCGGGAAGGCCCGCTCCTCGCCACCGATGTCGAAGGTGACGCCCTGGTCGAGATAGCTGGCCTGCATCGCCTCGACCCGGCTGATCAGCTCGGAGGCGCTGAGCCGCCGCAGGGAGTCGCCGAGCCGTTGGTACGGAGGCCGGAGCTCGCTGCCGACGAACATCTCGTCATAGGCCGGATCCCGAGTCTCGTAGGCGTCGAACATCTGGCTCATGGGGGCAACCTACTGAAATCCGTGTAACAGCGCTGTTGCCCACGCGAACATCTCGCACAACGGTAGGTTGGCGACATGAGTGACGAGCACGCGGGCGAGTTCTACTACTGCATCAAGCACCACACGGTCGAGCCGTACCAGGGCTGCAAGGCCAAGGACCGCCTCGGCCCCTACGCCTCCCATGCCGAGGCCGCCCGGGCCCTGGAGCACGTCCAGGAGAACAACGAGCGGTGGGACAAGGAAGACAAGGCCTGGGAGGGCGACGCGGGCAACGAGGACGAGTAGGCCCGGGCTCCGGGTGACCCTCAGCGCGGGGTGACCCGGAGCAGCACGTCCTCGCCGTCACCGTTGTCGGTGGTGAGGAGGAGGTCGCCGTCGGCGGCCAGCGAGACCGTACGCAGCCGCCCGTAGTCCTTCATCGCCTCGGGCGCCCGCTCCTCGGTGAGCTTCCCGGACTCGTCGAAGGAGAGGATCAGCAGCTCCTGGTCCTTGAGCACGGCGACCGCGAGCGCCCCGCCGAAGGCGCCCCAGCGGTCCTGGACCGGGATGAAGGTGCCGCCGCCGGTGGCGACGGTCGGGTTGCCGGAGCTCCACGCGGCCTCGATCTGCTCCCCGGGCAGGTCCTGGTCGGTCATCGGCACGGACTCGTCGTAGCCGGGGCCCGGGTTCCAGCCGTAGTCGCCGCCCAGCGTGATCTCGTTGACCTCGTCGTCACGGTCCGGGCCGTGCTCGACCGACCAGATCGTGCCGTCTGCGCGCTGCGCCAGCCCCTGCACGTTGCGGTGGCCGAAGCTGGTGATGAACCGTCGCGGTCCCTCGTCACCCGCCCACGGGTTGCCCGGCCACGGCTCGCCGGTCTCCGGGTCGAGCCGCAGCGTCTTGCCGCCCAGGGAGTCGAGGTTGCGCGGGTTCTCCTCGTTCGCGGCGTCGCCGGTGCCGACCCACAGCGCACCGTCGGAGGTGATCAGCAGCCGGCAGCCACCGTGCCTCCCCGAGGTCGTGGGGAAGCCGTCGATCAGGGTTCGCTCCCGGGTGGCCCGGGTCAGTCCGGCGTCGAGGGTCCAGGAGATGACGCGTACGTCCTCACCTCCGTTCCACCCCTGGCAGGTGTAGATCCGCCGGTTGTCGGCGAAGTCCGGGTCGATCTCGAGGCCCATCAGACCGGTCTCCCCGGAGACCCAGATGTCGTTGTCCACGAGCGGGATCTCACGGCGTTCTCCGCCGTCGATCAGCGACACCACCGCCCGCTCACGCTCGGTGACCAGGAACCGGTCCTCGCCGATGTCGGCGACGTCCCACGGGTGGTCGAGCTCGTCGTTGACCACTTCGACGTCGAGGTCGGGCACCCGGTCGGAGGTCGGCAGGACCGCCGGGGGAGTGGACGAGGAGCTCGGGGGAGCGCTCGCCGAACCCGACGGGTTCAGCGGCGGCGGGGTGGAGGCGGGGGAGGAGTCGCCCGCGCACGCGGAGGTGGAGCCGAGACCGAGAGTGAGGACGAGGGCGGCAACGGCGCGCATGCCTAGAAACTACAGGCGTCCCCCATACCCTGTGCGCTTATGGCGAACGTGCTCAAGGCGATGCGTGACCACCCCTCCGCCGTTCTGCTCGTCGGGCAGCTGGTCGCCGTCCTGGCCTACCCGTTCCTCGACGGCTCCACCGCCGGCCGTGCCGGCATCGGCGTGCTCCAGCTGTTGCTGCTGGTCGTCGCCGTGGCGGCCGTACGCCTCACCCCGGCGCTGTCCTGGGTGGCGATCCTGTTCGGGGCGCCGGCGACGATCTTCGCGGTCTGGGAGGCGGTTGCACCGAACGAGGGCTGGGTCGTGCTGGTCTCGGCACTCTTCCACGTGCCGTTCTACCTGTTCGTCTCCTACGCGATGATCCGCTACCTCTTCCACGACGACGTCGTGACCCGCGACGAGCTCTACGCCACCGGCGCCGCGTTCACCGTCGTGGCCTGGGCGTTCGCCTACCTCTTCGCCGCCGTGCAGGTGATCTGGCCGGGCTCGTTCGACACCCAGCGTTCCTGGTTCGAGCTCCTCTACCTCTCCTTCACGACCCTGACCTCGCTCGGCCTCTCCGACATCGTCCCCGTCCAGCCCCACTCCCGCTCGGTCGTCATGGTCGAGCAGGTCGCCGGCGTCTTCTACGTCGCTCTCGTGGTCGCCCGCCTGGTCGGCCTCGCCAGGCCGGGAAGCCGCTGAGCTGTCCGGCACCGAGTTGTCCACAGGCGCGACCGATTGCGGTGGCGGCCCGTCCGGACCTGTCGCAGCGTGTGGGTATGGAGGAGTCGCAAGCACGCCGAGCGCCGCGGCGGCGTAGCGCCCGCTGGGTGAGTCTCGGGTCCGGGGTGCGGCTCGCGACCGACCGCGGTGACGGCGATCCGGTCTGGGCCCGGATGCGGGCCTGGGCGGAGCAGTTGCCCGACGGCACGGTGTTCACCGGGGTGACGGCGGCCGAGGCGTACGGCCTGTGGCTGCCGCCGCTGGATCCGGATCGTCCGATCGAGATCTCGGTCCCGAGCGGGCGGCGGGTGCGTCGGCCGGAGGTGGACGTGAACCGGCATCGCCTTCCGCCCCGCAGCCACGGGATCGAGGGCGTACGGATCGCGACGGTCGCCGAGACGGTCGTCGCCGCAGCTCGACGCATCGGTCTGTTGGACCTGGTCGTGCTCGTCGACGGGGTGCTGCACGAGCAGGGCTGCACCCGCGAGGATCTGGAGGATGTCGCGCGCGGCCGTCGCGGCGGGCCGCGGTTGCGCGAAGCGCTCGCGCTGGCGGACGGCAGGTCGGAGTCGCCCTGGGAGTCGCTGCTCCGGATGCTGCACGAGGTGTGCGGCGTTCCGGTGCAGCCTCAGGCGGAGCTGTTCGACGAGGCCGGTCGCTTCGTGGCCAGGGCGGACCTGCTGATCACCGGGACCCGGACGCTGCAGGAGTACGACGGAGCCGTGCACCGGGATCGTGGCCAGTACGCCCGCGACCGCCGCCGGGACTCGGGCCTCGCAGATGCGGCCTACGTACGCCACGGGTATGTCGCGCCGGACGTCCGCTACCGCGCAGCGATGATCCTGCGGGAGGCCGACGAGGCGCTCGGCCGGACCTACGACCCGACCCGTCTGGACGCCTGGTACGCCCTGTGGCGCGGATCCCTGTGGGAGCGCGACCCGAGAAGTGGTCACCATGGGCCCGGCGGTGAGCCGACGGACGGCCCATAGTGACCACTTCGCCGGAGAAGAACGTCAGAAAGTGTGCTCGGGACCCGGGAAGGTCGAGCCCTTGACGTCGGAGATGTAGGCCTCGGCGCCCTCGGCGAGGACCGACTTCACGTCGGCGTACTGCTTCACGAACCGGGCCATCTTGCCGCCGCGCATGCCGAAGGCGTCCTGCCAGACCAGCACCTGGCCGTCGCAGTCGGGGCCGGCGCCGATCCCGATCGTGGGGATGTCCAGCTCCTTGGTGATCTGCGCGGCGACGTCGCCGGGGACCATCTCCATGACCACCGCGAACGCGCCCGCCTCCTGGACGGCCTTGGCGTCGTCGATGATCCGGTCGGAGCTCTCGCCGCGGCCCTGGACGCGGTAGCCGCCGAGCACGTGCTCGGACTGCGGGGTGAAGCCGATGTGGGCGATGACCGGGACGCCGCCCTCGGTCAGCTTCTTGATCACCGGAGCCATCTCGGCGCCGCCCTCGAGCTTCACGCAGTGGGCGCCGCCCTCCTTCATGAACCGCACCGCGGTCAGGTATCCCTGCTCGGGCGAGGCCTGGTAGGAGCCGAAGGGCAGGTCGCCGACGACCATCGCCCGCTTCGCGCTGCGCGAGACCGCGCGGGTCAGCGGGAGCAGCTCGTCCACGGTCACCGGAAGCGACGTCTCGTTGCCGAGGACGTTGTTGGAGGCGGAGTCACCGACGAGCAGCAGGTCGACCCCGGCCTCGTCGAAGATCTGGGCGGTGTACATGTCGTAGGAGGTCAGCATCGTGATCTTGTCGCCACGCTGCTTCATCTCGCGAAGATGATGCGTGCGCACCTTGCGTACGGGCTTGGCCGGCGCGTTCCCGGCAGCACCGGTGCCGTAGGGCGCGGTCTCCTCGGCAGAGGGGTTCGAGCTCATCATCGAGCCTTTCTGGTGTCATCTCGCAGCTCCCTGATGGAGTCCACGGACTACCTCCAGCGTAGGTCCAGATGAACCCGTTGGCGCTGTGGTGGTGATCACAGCCTGTCGAACGGAGCGGCATAGCTGAACCGGCCCCGAAGACCGGGTTCGTACGCCGCCAGCGGCCGTGCCTGGAAGTAGTCGCCCCACGCCGGATCGGGCGCCTCGATCCCGAGCGATGAGGCGGGCACGAAGCCGAAGCGGCCGTAGTAGGCCGGTGAGCCGAGCAGCACCACGACCGGCTCGCCCATCGCGTCGGCGGCGCCGAGCACGGCGTGCATCAGCGCCGAGCCGACACCGTCGCGCTGACGGGCGGGCGAGACGCTCACCGGCCCGAGCCCGAGCGCGGGCCGCCCGGCGAGCTCACCACGTGTGGCCACGATGTGGCCGACGATCTCGTCGTCCACCTCCGCGACCAGGGAGAGCTCCGGGACCCATCCCGGGTCCTCGCGCAGCCACCCCACCAGCGTCGCCTCCCCGGGCACGCCGTCGGGCTCGACCGGCGGGGCGGAGTGCTCCACACCGGAGAAGGCAGCGGCGGTGACCGCACGGATGTCGGCCACGTCCTCGAGACGTTCGCGTCGGATCAGCACGCCCCGACGCTAAACCGGACGACAGCCCCGGCGCTCCTGGTTATCGTCGCGCCATGCGAGTGCGAGAGGCGACGACGGCGGACCTCGACGCGGTGATCCACGTCGGCGTGACGACGTGGCGGGCGACGTACCCGCCGATCACCGGCGAGGCGTACGTCGAGGAGGGCATCGCCACATGGTGGACGCCCGACGCCGTGCTCCCCGGGATCGAGAACCGCCGGGTCCTGGTCGCCGAGGACCGCGATCGGGTCGTGGCGATGGCCGCCTACACGCCGTTCGAGGACCACCTGATGCTCTGGAAGCTCTACGTCCTCCCCGACGCCCAGGGCTCCGGCGCCGGTGGCGCGCTGCTGGCCGAGGTCATCGCCCGCGCCGGCGACCTGCCCGTACGCCTCACCCACCTCGTCGGCAACGACCGCGCCCACGCCGTCTACGAGCGTCTCGGGTTCGTCGAGACCGGCAAGGTCGCCAGCCCCATCGACGGCGGCCCCGACGAGGTCGCGATGGAGCGGCCCGCGGACCGCCGTTGACCTGCGGCGGTAGCCTCCCGCCTCATGAAGATCCTGATCACCGGCGGCGCCGGCTACCTGGGCTCGGTCACCGCGAAGGCGCTGGAGTCGGCGGGCCACACGCCTGTCATCCTGGACTCTCTGCTCGTCGGCCCGAGGAAGTACGCCGAGGGCCGGATCTTCTACGAGGGTGACATCGCCGACCGCGCGCTGCTGCGGCGGATCGTCGACGAGCATCCGGACCTCGACGCGACGATCCACATGGCCGCCCGGATCGTGGTGCCGGAGTCCGTCGCGCTGCCCTACGAGTACTACCGCGACAACGTCGCCAAGTCGCTCGAGCTCTTCGACGAGCTGACCGCGCTCGGCAAGACGCGGCTGGTCTTCTCGTCCACCGCGTCCCTCTATGCGCTCAAGCCGGAGCTGGAGGTACGCGAGGGCGACCCGGTCGCGCCCACCTCTCCCTACGCCCGCACCAAGCGGATGATGGAGCAGGTGCTGGAGGACATGGCCGCCGCCACCGATCTGCGCGCGATCATCCTGCGTTACTTCAATCCGATCGGCGCCGACCCGGACCTGGAGTCCGGATACCACTTGCGCGACGCCACCCACATCGTGCCGATCCTCGCCCAGACCGCGCTCGGCCAGCGCGACTCCTTCACCATCACCGGCGTCGACCATCCCACCCGCGACGGCACCGGCGTGCGTGACTACCTGCATGCCTGGGACCTCGCCAAGGCGCACGTACGCGCCGTCGAGCGCTTCGACTCCGTCCTGGAGACGACCGGCGAGACCAGCACCTACATCAACATCGGTGGCGGCGACGGGGTCACTGTCCGCGAGATGATCGCCGCGGTGGAGCGCGTCGTCGGGCGCCCGATCCCGACCACCGAGGCGCCACCGCGTCCGGGCGACGCGGTGGGTGCCTTCGCCAACGCCGACAAGGCTCTCGAGCTTCTCGGGTGGAAGGCCGAGGCAACCCTCGACGAGGCGATCGCCTCAGCGCTGGCGTGGGCGGAGAAGCGCAAGGGCGTGCTGGGTTACTGAGCCGCGGCGAGTCCTGCCGGACCCGAAACTTCCCCACGCGTACGTCGCGTGCCCTCTTCCTGGAGATCTTCCCTCTGCTCCGGAGCGTGGGAAAGATCCACGCGGGTGGGGAGTGCGTGTTCGGGTGGTGAAGTCACTGGTGGCGTGAGCAGGCGCGCGGGTGGCGGACCTAGACTCAGGATCGTGGACTTCTACTCCGCCTACTCCCATGGCTTCGCGCGGGTCGCGGCGTGCACCATCCCGATCTCCGTCGCCGACCCGGCAGCCAACGCGCGCGAGGTGATCGCGCAGGCCCGCGAGTGCAGCCAGGAGGGGGTGGCGGTCGCGGTGTTCCCGGAGCTGTGCCTCTCGGGCTACTCGATCGACGACCTCGTCCTGCAGCGGACCCTCCTCGACGCCGTCCACGCCGCGATCAGCGCGATCGTGGTGGCCTCCGAGGAGCTGCTGCCGGTGATCGTCGTGGGTGCGCCGCTGCGTCACGGCGACCGGGTGCTCAACACCGCGGTCGTGATCCACGGTGGCGAGGTGCTCGGCGTGGTGCCCAAGACCTATCTGCCGACCTACCGCGAGTTCTACGAGAAGCGGTGGTACGGCACCGGCGACGGCGCCGACGGCACCATCATGCTCGGCGGCGAGGAGGTTCCGCTCAGCAACGAGCTGCTCTTCCGCTGCACCGACATCAAGGATCTCGTCTTCCACGTCGAGGTCTGCGAGGACATGTGGGTCCCGGTGCCACCGTCCGCCAAGGCGGCGCTGGCCGGGGCGACGGTGCTGCTCAACCTCTCTGCCAGCCCGATCACGGTGGGCCGTTCCGACGCGCGCCGCCTGCTGGTGCAGTCGGCCTCCGCGCGGTGCATGGCGGCGTACATCTACACCGCCGCCGGCCAGGGCGAGTCGACGACCGACCTGTCCTGGGACGGTCAGACGATGGCGTACGAGCTCGGCGAGCTGCTCGGCGAGACCGAGCGGTTCCCGGACGGGCCGCGGCGCACCGTGGTCGACGTCGACCTGGAGCGGATCCGCGCCGAGCGGATCCGGCAGGGCACCTTCGACGACAACCGCCGCGCCGAGGGGACGTTCCACTCCGAGATCGAGTTCGAGCTCGCGCCGCCGCTGACCGGCGACGGGCTGCGCCGCAAGGTCGACCGGTTCCCGTTCGTCCCCGACGACCCCGAGAAGCTCGCGCTGGAGTGCTACGAGGCCTACAACATCCAGGTCTCCGGTCTCGAGAAGCGGCTGCAGTCGATCGGCCCGGACACCAAGATCGTCATCGGCGTCTCCGGCGGCCTCGACTCGACCCATGCGCTGATCGTCGCGGCCAAGGCGATGGAGCGGCTCGGTCGCCCGGCGAGCGACATCCTGGCGTTCACGATGCCCGGCTTCGCCACGTCCGACGACACCAAGTCCAACGCGATCCACCTGATGGAGGCGCTCGGGACGACCTACGAGACGCTCGACATCCGCCCCACCGCCACCCAGATGCTCAAGGAGATCGGCCACCCCGCCGGCGACGGCGAGCCGGTCTACGACGTGACCTTCGAGAACGTCCAGGCGGGGCTGCGTACGGACTTCCTCTTCCGCATCGCCAACCAGCGCGGCGGCATCGTGCTCGGCACCGGCGACCTCTCCGAGCTCGCGCTCGGCTGGGCGACCTACGGCGTCGGCGACCAGATGTCGCACTACAACGTCAACGCCGGCGTGCCGAAGACCCTGATCCAGCACCTGATCCGCTGGGTGATCAGCACCGAGCAGTTCGACGGCACCGCCGACGAGGTGCTCCAGGAGATCCTCGACCAGGAGATCTCGCCCGAGCTCGTGCCGGGGGAGGAGCTGCAGTCGACGGAGCAGAAGATCGGCCCGTACGCCCTGCAGGACTTCACCCTCTTCCACACCGTCCGCAACGGCTTCACGCCCTCGAAGATCGCCTTCCTGGCGTGGAACGCGTGGCACGACGTCGAGGCCGGCGAGTGGCCCCCGGGGTTCCCCGAGGCGAAGCGGACGGCCTACGAGATGAAGGAGATCCGGGCCTGGCTCGAGGTCTTCGTGAAGCGCTTCTTCGCCAACCAGTTCAAGCGCTCGGCGCTGCCCAACGGTCCCAAGGTCTCCAACGGCGGCACCATGTCGCCCCGCGGTGACTGGCGGATGCCCTCGGACGCCTCGCCGGCGGCCTGGCTCGCCGAGATCGAGGCCCGGGTGCCCGTCGAGTAGCAGATGGCTTCATCCTCCTCGGATTAAGCAAATATCTTCAGTCGCAGAAAATGAAGGTAAGATCTTCATATGGAGCCTGTGGCAACTGTGATCGGAGACCTCGTCGGCTCGCGCGCCGCGTCCGACCGCGCGAAGGTCCACGAGGCGTTCGCCGACGCCATCGACGAGATCAACCGGGAGTGGGATCCGGTCGATCCGTTGCGGATCACCGTCGGCGACGAGTACCAGGGCGCCTTCGAGACCGTCGGTGCCGCGATCCGGGCTACGTTCCGGCTGCGGATCGCGCTCGACCCCGTGGTCGGCGTACGCCACGGCATCAGCTGGGGCGCCACCCGGGTGCTCCGCGACGACCCCCGGGTCGAGGACGGGCCTGGGTGGTGGTCGGCGAGGGCGGCGATCGAGGCGGCGGAGAAGGCCGAGAACAAGGCCGCCTCGCGCAGCGTACGGACCTGGTATCAGCCCGTCGAGGAGGCCGGTGGGCCGGACCCGGCCGCGGTCAACGCCGCGCTGATCGCGCGCGACGAGCTCTTCCATCGTCTGGATCGGTCCTCGGTGTCGGTGCTTTCTGGCATGCTCTCCGGCATGTCTCAGAAGGCCATCGCCGCCGAGCTCGACATCACTCCTTCGGCGGTCTCCCAGCGCATCCGCCGCGACGGCATCGCCGTGATCGTGCGCGCCGACGAGCTGTTGGGGGAGATCAGATGAGCGAGCGCCAGCGAGCGAGCAATCAGGTCATCATGCCGCCGCGTCCGTATACTTGCGCTCGCGCTACGGAGGTGGCGGCATGAGCTGGATCGCGCTCCTGTTGATCGGGGTCGGCACGGTCGACTTCGCGCATGCGGTCATCGACCCGCTCCGGCGGATCCGCTGGCTGCCCGAGGCGATCGGCGCCGCGGTGGTGATCGCCTTCGGCCTGCTCGCGGCCCTCTTCGGTGGCGACCTGGCGGCGGTGATCGTCATCGCCGGGATCACGGTGCTGTGGGGCTTCCTGGCCCACCAGCCCCGGGGATCGGCGGACAACCCCCATCCCGGTTTCCCGCTGGCCCTGCTCGGCGGGACGATCTTCCTCGGCATCCTGCTGGCCCCGGTGGCCGGGGAGGTCGGTGGGCCGGTCGCGGCCTGGGCGGACAACGCGCCCTGGGCCTGGGTCGAGGCGGCGCGTCCCGAGGCGGTGCTGCTCGCCTTCGGCGGACTGCTGGTCCAGGTCTCGACCGGCAACGTCGTGGTGCAGCTCGTCCTCGACGTCGCCAAGGTGGCCAACCCGCTCGACGGGGTCGACGGCAACAACCTCAAGGGTGGCCGGCTCCTCGGCCCGCTCGAGCGGCTGACGATCTTCGGGCTCGGCCTCACCGGCAGCCTCGCCGCCGCCGGCCTGGTGGTTGCGGCCAAGAGCCTGATCCGCTGGCCGGAGCTGCAGTCGTTCCGGGGCGAGGACCAGGGCGACCGCGAGGGGCCGAGCATCAACGACGTGACCGAATACTTCCTGGTCGGCAGCTTCGTCTCCTGGATGATCTCGCTGGTGACCCTCGCCCTGGTCATCACCTAGCCCCGGACTAGATTGCGTGCCATGACAGTGGGTAAGGCTCTCGGGCTCCTGGTGGCCGCGGTGCTCCTCCTGGCCGGAGGAGCGCTGGCGCTGACCGGCATGGGCTACCTCGGCGGAGGCGGCACGAGCACCGCCTGGTCGGTGATCGGAGCGGGGTTGGCCGGGTTCGGGGTGGCGCTGGTGATCTCGATCTTCAGGGGTCCCCGACACTGATCCCGGCGCGGAGATCTCGGCCGTAACCTCGGACCGTTAGTGTTCACGCATGGGTAAGCAACAGGACTTCGTGCTCCGGGCACTCGAAGAGCGGGACGTACGTTTCGTGCGGCTGTGGTTCACCGACGTGCTCGGCTATCTGAAGTCGGTCGCGGTGGCGCCGGCCGAGCTGGAGAGCGCCTTCGCCGAGGGGATCGGATTCGACGGCAGCGCGATCGAGGGATTCGCCCGGGTGACCGAGGCGGACATGCTGGCCCTGCCCGATCCGAGCACGTTCCAGATCCTGCCGTGGCGTACGGACGGCCCCTCCACGGGCCGGATGTTCTGCGACATCGTGATGCCCGACGGGTCGCCGTCCTACGCGGACCCGCGCTACGTGCTCAAGCGCACCCTGTCCAACGCCGCGGAGAAGGGCTTCACCTTCTACACGCATCCCGAGATCGAGTTCTACCTCTTCAAGGACAACCCGCGCGACGGCAGCGAGCCGACGCCGGTCGACTCCAGCGGCTACTTCGACCACACCGCCCAGTCGATGGGCGCCGACTTCCGGCGCGAGGCGATCACGATGCTCGAAGCCATGGGCATCAGCGTCGAATACAGCCACCACGAGGGTGGACCCGGCCAGAACGAGATCGACCTGCGCTACGCCGACGCGCTGAGCACCGCCGACAACATCATGACGTTCCGTACGGTCATCCGTGAGGTCGCACTGAGCCAGGGCATCTGGGCGAGCTTCATGCCCAAGCCGTTCACCGAGCACCCGGGCTCGGGCATGCACACCCACCTGAGCCTGTTCGAGGGCGATGCCAACGCCTTCTACGAGCCGGGCGCCGAATACCAGCTCTCCAAGACCGGCCGCAGCTTCATCGGCGGCGTGCTGCGCCACGCCGGCGAGATCACCGCGGTGACCAACCAGTGGGTCAACTCCTACAAGCGCCTGATCGGTGGGGGAGAGGCGCCGGCTCACGTGGCCTGGGGCCACAACAACCGCTCGGCGCTGGTCCGGGTGCCGATGTACAAGCCGCTCAAGGGCCAGTCGACCCGCATCGAGGTCCGCTCCCTCGACGCCGCCTGCAACCCCTACCTGGCCTTCGCCGTGATCCTGGCGGCGGGCATGAAGGGCATCGAGGAGGGCTACGAGCTCCCGCGCGAGGCCGAGGACGACGTGTGGGCGCTGACCGAGCGCGAGCGCAAGAGCCTCGGCATCGATCCGCTGCCGGAGAACCTCGACGAGGCGATCGGGATGGCGGAGGACTCCGAGCTTCTCGCCGAGACCCTGGGCGAGCACGTCTTCGACTTCTTCCTGCGCAACAAGCGTGCCGAGTGGGCCGCCTACCGCGAGCAGGTGACCGCTTACGAGCGCTCCCGGATGCTGCCCGTCATCTGAGCCGGCAAACTGGTTGTCAAGGAAACTCAAGCCCGATTCCACACTTCCGATCCGGTGCTGCCACACTGGATCGAACGGGAGAGTGGGAGTGATGTCGTTGAGTCTTCCCCGAGTGCTTGTGATTCAGCACGAGGAGACAGTTCCGCCGGCGTTGTTCGGTCATTGGCTGGCTGAGGCGGGCATGTGTGTCGACGTCTGCCGGGCGTACGCCGAACCGATCCCGCCGCTCTCGTCGCTGGACGCCTCCTACTCGGGGCTGCTCGTGATGGGCGGCTCGATGGACGCCGACTCCGACGACGAGCACCCGTGGCTGAAGGTCACCCGCGAGCGGATCGCGCAGGCCGCCGAGGCCGGCATCCCGACGCTCGGGATCTGCCTGGGCCACCAGCTCGCGGCGATGGCTCTCGGCGGCTCCGTGGAGCGCAGCCCGTTCGGGCTCACCGTCGGCGTGCACCAGGTGACCTGGGAGCCCGAGGTGCTCTTCGACCCGCTGATGCGCCTGCTGGCGGGTGACGACCGCGCCCTGCACTGGCACCGTGACGTCGTCGGCGAGCTGCCCGAGGGCACCGTCAAGCTGGCCAGCTCGATCGACGGGCAGGTGCAGGCAGCACGGTTCGCCCCGACGGTGTGGGGCGTACAGTTCCACCCCGAGGTCGACGCTGCCGCGGTGGCCGTCTGGGCGCGCGAGTCCGTCGAGGAGCTCGAGCAGATCGGCCGCAGCGCCGAGGACGTGATCGCGTCGGCCACGTTCGCCGAGAACGAGCTGATCAAGACCTGGCAGCCACTGGCCTTCGGTTTCGCCCGCCTGGTGCGCGAGCGGGTCGCCGCCGTCGCTCCGGGTCGCGCCCGCGGCGACGTCATCCCGACCCCCAGGCCCTGGAGCGCCTGACCCGACCCGGGTGACAGAATCGGGGCCATGACGTTGCCAGGCAAGGGCGAGCTGCTCCGGCTCGGCTTCAATGATCCGGACACGGCCCTGAAGGATCTGGCAGCTCTCGGCGACGGCACCCAGGAGCTGTGGGCGATCCTCGGTCAGGCCGCCGACCCCGATGCGGCGCTGGCCGGTCTGGTCGTGCTCGCCGAGTCGCAGGGCGACGGCTTCATCGAGGAGCTCGCCGGCGACGAGGGCACCGCGATGCGCCTGGTCTCCGTGCTCGGCGCCTCGCCCGCGCTGACCGACCACCTGGCCCGCCATCCCGCTCAGTGGCGCGAGCTGGTGGACCCGACCCTCGGCACGACCAGGCCCGCGGCGTACGTCTTCCGGGCCTCGCTGCTCGAGGCCGTCGGTGCCAAGTCCGCTGACGCCAGCCCGGTGGCCACGGTCCCGGACGCGGAGGCGGTCGATGCGCTGCGGGTGGAGTACCGCCGCTGGCTGCTCCGGCTCGCCGCCCGCGACCTGGCCCACCAGCTTCCGGTCGACGACGTCGCCGCCGAGCTCTCCGACCTGGCCTGCGCGACGCTCGAGGCCGCGCTGGCGGTGGCCCGCGCCCGGGTGGGTGTCGACGCCGACAAGGTCCGCCTGGCGGTCATCGCGATGGGCAAGTGCGGTGGCCACGAGCTCAACTACGTCTCCGACGTCGACGTGATCTTCGTGCACGAGGCCGCCGACGGCGTCGGCGACGACGTCGCGCTGCGGGTCGCCACCCAGCTCGCCAGCAACCTGATCCAGGTCTGCTCGGCCCACACCGCCGAGGGCACCATCTGGCCGGTCGACGCCGCGCTGCGCCCGGAGGGCAAGGCGGGCGCGCTCTCGCGCACCATCACCGGCCACGTCGGCTACTACGAGCGCTGGGCGAGCACCTGGGAGTTCCAGGCGCTGCTCAAGGCCCGCCCGGCGGCCGGCGACCTCGAGCTCGGCCGGGCCTACGTCGACGCCGTCAACCCGTTCGTGTGGAAGGCCGCCGAGCGGGACGGCTTCGTCGCCGACACCCAGAAGATGCGGCGCCGGGTCATCGCGCACATCCCGTCCAAGGAAGCCGACCGCGAGCTCAAGCTCGGTGCCGGTGGGCTGCGCGACGTCGAGTTCGCCGTGCAGCTGCTGCAGCTGGTCCACGGCCGTACCGACACCGGCATCCGTCAGCCGACCACGCTCTCCGCGCTGGCGGCGCTGACCCGCTCCGGCTACGTCGGCCGCGAGGACGGCGAGGCCATGCACGAGGCCTATGCGTTCCTGCGGCGGATGGAGCACCGGCTCCAGCTCTACCGGCTCCGCCGCACCCACGTCGTCCCCGACGACGAGGAGTCGCTGCGCTGGCTGGCGCGCTCGCTCGGCTACCTGCGCGACCCGGTGGTGCGGCTGGAGAAGGAGTGGGGGCACCAGCGGATCGAGGTGCGCCGCCTTCACGAGAAGCTCTTCTACCGCCCGCTCCTGGACGCGGTCGCCCGGATCCCCTCCGGCCAGGCCCACCTCTCCGCCAAGGCCGCCGAGGCGCGGCTGACCGCGCTGGGCTACGCCGACCCCAAGGCCGCGCTGCGGCACCTGGAGGCGCTCACCACGGGCGTCTCCCGGCGTGCCGCGCTGCAGCGGGCGCTGCTGCCGGTGATGCTCCAGTGGCTCTCGGAGGGTGCCGACCCCGACGCCGGGCTCTTCGGCTTCCGCCGGATCTCCGACGCCCTCGGCGCCACGCCCTGGTATCTGCGCTCCCTGCGCGACGAGGGCCTGGTCGCGCAACGCTTCGCCACGATCCTGTCCACCTCGCGCTACACCACTGCGCTGCTCGAGCGGGAGCCCGAGGCGCTGCGCCTGCTCGGCCACGACCTCGCGCCGCTGTCGGCCGAGGCGCTGACCGACGAGATGGTCGCCCGCGCCGCCCGTCGGCGCACCACCACCTCCGCCGAGGAGGCCGTACGCCACATCCGGGCGATCCGCCGGCGCGAGCTGTTCCGGATCTCGGCCGCCGAGCTCCTCGGCGAGGCCGAGATCGACACCGTCGGCGCCGCCCTGTCCCGGCTGACCGACGCCACCTTGGAGGCCTCGCTGCGCACGGTCGTGGCCGAGGAGGTCGCCCGCCGGGAGATCGAGGAGCCGCCGACCCGGATCGCGATCATCGCCATGGGCCGCTACGGCGGGTTCGAGCTCTCCTACGCCTCCGACGCCGACGTGCTCTTCGTCCATCAGCCCGTCGAGGGTGCCGACCCGGGGGAGGCGACCCAGTTCGCGCTCAAGGTGATCGCCGACCTCCGCCGCCTGCTCGCCCTCCCCGGTGCCGACCCGCCGCTCGAGCTGGACGCCGACCTGCGCCCCGAGGGGCGCCAGGGCGCGCTGGTGCGGACGCTGCCTGCGTACGCCTCCTACTACGCGAAGTGGTCCGGCATCTGGGAGTCACAGGCGCTGCTGCGCGCCGACGCGGTCGTCGGTGACCCGCAGGTGCGCGAGGCGTTCACCGCGATGATCGACCCGCTGCGCTACCCCGAGGGCGGGCTGAGCGAGGACGACATCATCGAGGTGCGCCGGATCAAGGGCCGCGTCGACCACGAGCGGCTCCCGCGCGGGGCCGACCCCAACACCCATCTCAAGCTCGGCCGCGGCGGTCTCGCCGACATCGAGTGGACCGTCCAGCTGCTGCAGATGCGCCATGCGTACGCCGTCCCCGGGCTGCGTACGCCGCGCACCGTCGAAGCGCTGCAGGCCGCCCGTGACGCCTCGCTGATCGAGGCCGACGACGCCGAGACGCTCATCGAGGCATGGCGGATGGTGAGCCGGGTCCGCAACGCGGTCACTCTGGCGCGCGGCCGCCCGGCGGACTCGCTGCCCGCGGGGCCGGTCGAGCTGCACGCCGTCGCGACCATCCTCGGCTACCCGGACGGGGCCACCGACGAGCTGGTCAACGACTACCTGCGGATGACCCGCCTCGCCCACGGCGTGGTCGAGCGTGTCTTCTGGGAGTGACCTCGAGCAGATCGCGGGGGTAGGGCAGCTGCCCCTACCCCCGCGATTCCGGCTACAGGTTGTTGTTGCGCGGCGGCAGCCAGCCCGGGGGGCGCTGCTGCCGGGGCTGGGCCGGCGGCTCGCTGCTCGCCTCGTCGGCGGGCTGCCTGGCCTGCGACCTGAAGAAGTCCGGCTGCGGCTCCGGGATGCTGTTGGAGGCCTGCTGGGCGTAGGGCCGGGGCGTCCAGCGTCCGTTCTGCGGGCGCAGCTGGGTCGGACGCTGGGGGCGCTGGGCGAACATGCCGCCGAGGCCCTCGCCGACGGGCTGGTTCGCCTGCGGGCTGCCGGACGCCGCCGGCTGCCGCGTCGGGAGCGGCCGCAGCGGCTGTTGCGACACGGCGGGCTGCTGGCCGGTGATCGGCTGGGGGCCGGTGTTGTACTGCTGCGCCATCGCGGGTCGCTGCGGCATCATCGGGTAGGACCCGGAGTCGGTGGTCGGCCGCTGGGTCGGGGTCCAGGGGTCGTCCAGGTCGTCGTTGATGCCCGCGAACATGGTGCCGAAGCCGATGACGATCAGCATGCCTGCCGAGATCGCGAAGATCGGCATCGCCAGGTAGACCGGGTCGGCACCGCTGACGTGGCCGAGCTTGTCGTCGGAGGAGCTGTGGATCTCGAGGGCGAGCATCCCGGTGTAGTGCATGACGCACACGCCGATGCCCATGATGACGGCGGCGGCCACCCGCATCAGTCGCGTGGTGACGTTGAAGGCGAAGAAGAGCGCGAGCGCCGAGGCGGCCAGCGCGATGACGACGGAGGCCACGACCACCGGCGGCTTCCAGACCATCTTGGCGCTCATGTCCATCGCGTACATGCCGGTGTAGTGCATCGCGCACACCCCGGCGCCGGTGACGAGGCCACCGACGATGTAGCCCATCTTTCCGGGCATCGCGGTCGCGATGAGCATGCCGACCATCGCGGCGACGATGGCGGCGGCGAGGGAGATCAGGGTGATGCCGATGTCGAGGGCGTACGCCACGTGGCTGTCGAAGGCGAGCATGCCGATGAAGTGCATCGACCAGATCGCACCGCCGCCGATCGAGGCCGCCGCACCGAACAGCCAGAGCCAGGACCCGGTGCCGGCGCCCCGGCGGCGGGCGCGGTTCGCACAGGTCAGACCGACCCATGATCCGAGTACGGAGATGATGAACGACATCCCGACCAGAGGCTGGCTGAAGGCTCCGATCGTGACTTCCTCAATGCTTGTCACGCTGTTTGACTTCCTCTCGTTCCTCGCCGGACGGGGTGTGGGGGATCGGCGGGGTAGATATGGAAACATGCGTGGATGCCCCGAGGGGTATCCGGGATGCTCCGTAACGGGACATGGTTCCCGTGTAGTCCGGGTCACAATAGAGGAACAGGTCCCCTATTTCCATGCGGGGGTATGGTGTCTCCGCTATGCCCGGTGATGTATATGTTCTCGAGCTTGACGACATGCAGCAGTCGGCTGTCGATCTGGGGGATCCGACCCGCCTCGTCTTCGACTACATGAGGCGCATCGGCGATGTTATCGACCGACTGCCTCCGGGGCCAGTGCGCGTCCTGCACGTGGGCGGCGCCGCGATGACGCTGCCACGCTATGTCCATGCGACCCGGCCGCGCTCCTCGCAGATCGTGCTCGAGCCGTCGGCCGAGGTCATCGAGCGCGTACGCAGCGAGGCACCGCTCCCTCCCCGCAGCGGCATCAAGGTGCGTCCCGTCGACGGGGAGAGCGGCATCGGCGGCGTACGCGACGGCTTCGCCGACATGGTGATCCTCGATGCCTTCGACGGCGGACGCACCCCGGACGAGCTGACCTCGGCCGCCTTCGTCGAGGACGTACGCCGCGTGCTGGCGCCGTCGGGGACCTTCGTCGCCAACCTGGTCGACAAGGCGCCGTTCGCCCGGGTGCGGGACTTCGTCGCCGTGGTCCGCGACCTCGGCTCGCTCACCGTCGGCGTCGAGCCGGCCACGATGAAGGGGCGCCGCTCGGGCAACCTGGTGATCGCCTGCGGCGGCGTGCCGGCCGCGCCGTTCGGGTCGCCGTCCCCGATGGAGTACCGCATCTTCACCGGCGGCGCCGTCGCCGACTCCTTCGGCGGCGGGACGCGCCGCTAGGCTGGCGGGCATGTCGATCGAGCTGGCCCGCGCCCACCTGGACCGATTCGGCCGCGGTGGGGAGATCATCGAGTCGGAGGAGTCGAAGGCGACCGTCGAGCTCGCCGCGGCGGCGCTGGGTGTCTCGCCGGCGGAGATCGCCAAGACGATCAGCCTCTACACCGAGGACCGCAGCGCCGCGATCCTCGTGGTCGCCTCCGGCGACGCCAAGATCGCCAACGCGAAGTTCAAGGCCCACTTCGGCGTCAAGGCACGGATGCTCGCGGCCGAGGACGTCGAGCCGATGACCGGCCATGCGATCGGCGGGGTCTGCCCGTTCGGCAACCCGCCGTCGGCCGAGGTCTGGCTCGATGCCTCGCTCAAGCGCTTCGACACGGTCTACCCGGCCGCGGGCGGTGCCAACACGACCATCGCGCTCACCCTCGGCGACCTGGAGACGATCAGCGGGGCCCGGGGCTGGGTCGACGTCACCAGGCTTCCCGAGATCTCCTGAAATGGGGGACGGCCCCGCCCTGCCGAAGCAGGAGCGGGGCCGCCGTGAAAGCCAGAGTCAGACCGGACGGACGTTCTCGGCCTGCGGGCCCTTCGGGCCCTGGGTGACGTCGAACTCGACGCGCTGGTTCTCGTCCAGGGTCTTGTAGCCCTGGGTCTGGATCGCGGAGAAGTGCACGAAGACGTCGTCGCCCCCGTTGTCCTGGGCGATGAAGCCGAAGCCCTTGTCGCCGTTGAACCACTTCACGGTTCCCTGAGTCATGAATCTAATCCTTGTGTACACAGGGCGACTCCGTGCCGCCCTTTGGGCGTTGAATCCACGAGTCCTGATTTCTGCTTCTGCGGAAGACCAAGTGCTGCACGAACGGTCACCGAGAGCAACCGCGAAGCGCGTGGGGACGCCTCCTTCAACGCCGACAAGCCTACATGTCATGAGCCGACTTCGGGCATCCCCGATTTTTCGGCGTTTCCGACGCCGGATCGAGCGTGGAACCGGGAGCGTACGGATGGCTCGGTTTGACAACCCCGAGCATCGCCTCGACAAGATCGGGGTACCGGCGATCTACCAACCAGACAGGGGATTACGTGGACCAGCCATGGTGGCGCGAAGCAGTCGCGTATCAGATCTACCCGCGCTCGTTCGCGGACTCGAACGGCGACGGGCTCGGTGACCTCCAGGGGATCACCGACCACCTGGACTACCTCGCCGCGCTGGGCGTCGACGCGGTCTGGATCTGCCCCTTCTACACCTCGCCGCAGAACGACCACGGCTACGACGTCGCCGACTACCGCGACGTCGACCCGATCTTCGGCACCCTCGAGGACGCCGATCGCATGATCGCGCGGGCGCACGAGCTCGCCCTGAAGGTGATCGTCGACCTGGTGCCCAACCACACCTCCTCGGCGCACCCGTGGTTCATCGAGGCGCTCGCCGACGTGCCGGCCTCGCCGGCCCGCGACCGTTACATCTTCCGAGACGGCCGTGGCGAGGCGGGGGAGGAGCCGCCGACCAACTGGCGCTCGGTCTTCGGCGGTCCGGCCTGGACGCGGGTCGAGGACGGGCAGTGGTACCTGCACCTCTTCGACGACGACCAGCCCGACCTCAACTGGCACAACCCCGAGGTCGTCGCCGAGTTCACCGAGATCCTCACCTTCTGGCTCGACCGCGGCGTCGACGGCTTCCGGGTCGACATCGCCCACGGCCTCTTCAAGGACCTGCGCGACCAGGTCGTCCCCGAGGGGCTCGCGCTCACCTCCGATGCTGCGGTCATGTATCAGCGGGGCATCACCGACGCCCCGATGTGGGACAACCCGGGCGTTCACGAGATCTACCGTGCCTGGCGCAAGCTGATCGACTCCTTCGACGGTGACCGGATGATGGTCGCCGAGGCGTGGACCCCTGGCCCCGCGGAGCTGCGACGCTACGTACGCGCCGACGAGTTCAACCAGGCCTTCAACTTCTCCTGGCTGCAGGCGCCCTGGTCGGCCGAGGCGTTCAGCGAGGTCATCGAGTCGACGCTGAAGGCGCTCGGTCCGTCGCGCGCGGCGCCGACGTGGGTGCTGTCCAACCACGATGTCGTACGCCACCGCTCACGCTACGGCGACGGCCTGCAGGCTCTCCACCGGGCGCGGGCGGCGACCCTGACGATGCTGGCGCTTCCGGGCTCGGCCTACCTCTACCAGGGGGAGGAGCTGGGCCTGCCGCAGGTCTACCTGCCGCCGGAGTACCAGGAGGATCCGTGGTCGGAGACCGGCGAGGGTGGTCGTGACGGCTGCCGGGTGCCGTTGCCGTGGAGCGGGTTCGAGCCGCCGTTCGGGTTCAGTGCCGTGCCCGACGAGGAGCTGCCGACCCAGCCGTGGCTCCCGCAGCCGGCCGAGTGGGTGGACCTCACCGTGGCCGCGCAGAACGGGGTCAGGGACTCGACGCTGGAGTTCTACCGGGCCGCGCTGGCGGCGCGACGGATCTACGCGCTCGGAGCCGACGAGGACGTCGAGATCCTGGACGCGCCCGAGGGTGTCGTCTCGTTCCGGCGCGGCGGGGTCGGCGGCTCCGAGGCCGTGCCCGGTCTGGGGGCACGGACCGACCTGATCGTCGTCCTCAACTGCGGGATGGAGCCGACGCCGCTGCCGGAGGGCGAGATCGTGATGTACAGCGGCGACCCCGTCGTGGGTGACCTGCCCACCGACGCGGCGGTCTGGATCATCGCTCCGGCTCAGCGCACCGAATGACCGAAGTGCTGGTGATGGCCGTGCCCGTGGTGGTGCCCGTGGTGGCGTTGACGGCGGAAGACGAGCGCCCCGACCGCGATCGCGGCGAAGACCCACCACGGCACGCCCATCACCATCAGGCCGATCGCCACGAGCAGGAAGCAGGCGACCAGCGGGAAAACGCGTGGGCGTCCTCGGCCCGGCCGGCGGACGACCTGGGGCGGCTGCGGCGCGCTCCTCGGGAGGTCGGTGAAGAGCATCTCCAGGTCGGCGCGCACCTTGGCTGACCAGACCGCATCCAGACGCTCGTAGTAGTCGTCGTCGGAGAGCCGGCCGGTCGAGTAGTGCTCGGCGAGCCTCGCCGACGCCTCCTCCCGATCGGCCTCGCTCACCCGCAGGTTGTCGAGGTTGCTCATGCCATCTCCCTTGTGAAAGCCGCTTCGACTGTCGGCGTAGTGTCCCGATATATCGCGAGGGTACGCCCGAAGGAATGCGGTCGCAAGGGACTTTCGTCTGCCCTCAGGTGAGCAGCACGACGACCAGCAGGATCGCCGGCACGGTGGCCAGGGTGCTGACGAAGATGACGTCACGGGCCAGCAGCACGGCCCGGTTGTAGCGCTGCGCCACGACGAACACGTTCTGTGCGGTCGGCAGGGCCGAGAGCACGGTCACCGCCAGCAGGGCCTCGGCGTCGAGCCCGAGCAGGAACCGCCCGATGACGTACGCCGCCACCGGCTGGACCACCTGCTTGGTCGCGACCACGGCCGCCAGGTCGAGCGGCGGCACGCCGCGACCCGGGAGCGGGCCGAGCCGGAGCGCGACCCCGTAGGCGATCAGCATCGACGGGACCGCCATGCCCGCGACCAGATCCAGCGGGTCGGAGACCGGTGTGGGCAGGTCGAGGTCGGTGACGGAGAGCGCCACCCCGATGAGGGAGGCGACGGTGATCGGGTTGGTCAGCGGGCGGCGCAGGACCGCCCAGAACGAGAGCCTCGTGGTGCTGGCGTCGGCGTCGAGGATCACCAGCGCCAGCGGCTGGAGCACGAGCATCTGCAGCAGGAGCGTCGGCGCGACCAGGACCGGGTCGCCCAGGACGTACGACGCGATCGGGAGGCCGAGGTTGCCGGCGTTGGCGTAGCAGCCGCACAGCGTCGCGACCACCGTGGTGCCCAGGTCGCGGCGGCGCAGGCGTGCGACGGTGACGACGAGGGTCGCCGAGACCAGCACGGCGCCGGCCACGGCGACCAGGTTGCCGGAGAAGACGAACCCGAGGTCGCTGTCGTCCATCACGGTGATCAGCAGGGCCGGGCTGGCGACGTAGAACGCGAGCGTCGAGAGGGTGCGCTGGCCGTGCTGGTCGAGGATCTTGAGCTGGGCGAGCAGGGCGCCGAGGGCGATGAGGACGGTGATCGTGGCGAAGCCGGTGAAGACCCCCGCCATCTACTGCTCGCGCCGCAGGTCGAGGAGTCCGCGGGCGGCGTGCTCGGTGACGATGCGCTCGGCCTCGACGGCGTCGCGGCCGCGCAGCGCGATCACGAGGGCGCGGTGCTCGGCGTAGCGGTCGGCGCCGAACTCATCGCCGGCCAGCAGGTGTGCTCGGGAGATCTCCCGCTGTCGCGACCGGGTCAGCGAGCGGGACTGCTCCAGGAGGCGGAGCAGCACCGGGTTGTGGGCTGCGGCGTTGACCTGCTCGTTGAAGCGGCCGAGCACGTCGAGGAAGCGGTCGGCGTGCTTCTCCACGGGTTTGCCGTCGCGGTGGCGCGCACGGATCAGGATGACCAGGTCGTCGGCCTCGTCGAGCAGCCGGTCGAGCTCGTCGAGCTCGTCATCGGTCGCATGCCTGGCCGCGAACCGGGCGGCGAGGCCGCGCAGGGCGACCTCCACCTCGGCCAGGTCGTGGCTGGCGTCCTCCTCGATCCGGGCCACCAGGGTCGTACGCGGCCCCACGCGCTCCACGAGACCGTCGAGCTCGAGCCGGCGGATCGCCTCGCGGACCGGGGTCGGGCTGACGCCCAGGCGCTCGGCCATGCCGCGCTCGGTCACCTTGGCGCCCGGCTCGAGCTCGCCGGAGCCGATCTGGCTGCGTAGTGCCTGGTAGACGCGCTCGGCCACGGTCGTGGTCTCCGGCGTGGTCTCGGGGGAGGAGATCGACATGGCCCTGATCTTAGGCCACTTTTCCAGAGGTGCCACCTCTTGACTATTTTGCTGTAGCAAAACTACTGTGAGCGCCGCCACAGACCAGAGATCACGGAGGTCCCTCTCGTGAGCACCACCATCCCCACCGCATCACCACGGCAGCTCGGGCCACGCCGGATCACCCTCCTCGTCGCGCTGGCGGTCTTCGCCCAGGAGTCGATGTGGAACTTCTACGACAGCCAGGTGCCGCCGCTGCTGCGCGAGCATCTGGCCAGCGCCGCCCTCGTCGGCTTCATCATGGGCATGGACAACCTGCTCGGGATCTTCATCCAGCCGTGGATGGCCAACCGGTCCGACCGCACCCGCACCCGATGGGGCCGGCGGATGCCCTACCTCGCCGTCGGGATGCCGATCGCGGCGCTGCTGTTCGTGATCCTGCCGCACGCGGCGGACACGCTTCCGCTGCTGATCGTCGTCATCGTCGCGTTCGCACTGGTGTCGAACTCGTTCAAGCCGATCGGCGAAGCGCTGGTCCCCGACTTCATCGCCCCCGAGCGCCGCAGCCGCGCCAACGCCGCGGTCAAGATCGCCTCCAGCCTCACCGTCATCGTCGCGGCGCTGGTCAGCATCCTGCTGGTCGACGACCACCCGGCCCTCGCGTTCGCGGTGATCGCGCTGATCACGCTCGTCTCGGTGACCGTGCTGTGCCTCTCGATCCGGGACAGCTCCTCGCCCGGCTACCGGGCCGCGGTGGCCGAGGACGCCGCCGAAGAGGCCGCCGAGGACTCGACGAGCGTCGGACAGGCGCGCATCCGCGACACGATCCTGGAGATCGTGCGCGACCCCGACCGCAGCCGGCTGCTGCTGATCGTGGCGATCCTGGTCTTCGGCAGCGCCTGGGCGGGGTCCCGCGCGCTGGTGACGCCCTACGGCATGGAGACCCTCGGGTTGTCGCGTGGCGACGCGGGTGGGATCACCCTGCCGAGCGGGATCACCTTCCTGCTCGCCGCCTACCCGACCGCGCTGTTCGCCGAGCGCTTCGGCCGGCTGCGCACCATGATCGCCGGGATGGCGATCTTCGCGGCCGCCATGCTCCTCGGCACGCTGGTGCAGACGCCGACCGGCACCGTCGTGGCCTTCTGCATCGGTGCCGCCGGTGCCTCCGCCTTCCTGGTCAACGCCGTCGTCGTGCTGTGGAACCTGGCGCCCTCGGCGCGGGTCTTCGGGACGTACGCGGCGCTGTATGCGGTGGGCTGGCAGGCCGGTGCCTTCCTCGGGCCGGCGCTGATCGGCGGGGCCGTGGACGTCCTGGGCTGGCCGACGATGCTGCTCGACATCGCGGTCGTCGCGGCGGTCGCGGTCGTGATCGTGGTGCGGATCGACCGCCTCCAGCGGCGCACCGACGCCGAGAGGGCGGTGTGAGCGCGGTGGCCCTGATCCTGATCACCACCGACTACCTGCGGCCCGGCGACGAGGTCGACGACCTGCTCCGCTCCCACGGTCACCGGACCCGGTTCGCCTCCGGGGACCTGGTGACCGACCTCGCGGAGGCCGACGGTGCGCTGGTCGGTCACGACCCGCTCACCGCCGAGGTGCTGGCCTCCGCGGACCGGCTCAGAGCGGTCGTACGCACCGGCGTCGGCTACGACGCGATCGATGTCGTCGCCGCGGCCCGTGCCGGGATCACGGTCAGCAACCTGCCCGGGATCAACGCGAATGCGGTCGCGGAGTACACGATGGGGCTGCTCCTCTCCTCCGCCCGCCGGCTGGTCGAGAGCGCCACCGGCGTCGCCTCCGGCGGCTGGCCGCGCGGGGACGGCCGCGAGCTGCGGGGCTCGGCCCTGGGCCTGATCGGCTACGGCGCCGCCGCGCGTGCGGTGGTCCCGCTGGCGAAGGCGTTCGGGATGAGGGTGCTGTGCACGACGGGCGTGCCGGTCGCGGAGCGAGCCGACGCAGACGTCGAGTTCGTGGAGCTGCCCGAGCTGCTGGCCGCGGCGGACTTCGTCTCGGTCCACACCGCGCTCACGCCGAAGACCCGGGGGCTGCTCGACGCCGCCGCGTTCGCCCTGATGAAGCCCGGGGCGGTGCTCGTGAACACCGCCCGCGGCGCGATCGTCGACGAGGAGGCGCTGGCCGCCGCCGTCCGGGAGGGGCGGATCGCCGGCGCCGCGCTCGACGTGGTCGCCGAGGAACCGCTGCCGGCCGAGAGCCCGCTGCGCGGGGTGCCCGGGATCGTCGTCCACTCCCACCTGGCCGGCCAGACCGCCGAGGCCCGCCGGGCCGCCGGCATCGAGGGCGCCTGTGAGCTCCTCGACGCCCTGGCCGGTCACCCGAAACACGCTGTCAACGCCCACCTGATCGAGAAGAGGGACAACCGATGACCAACGCCGACTCCGTCAGCATCCTGGTGCCCAGCGGAATGCTGGGCGCCGGGTTCCCGGAGGAGACCGTCACCCGCGGGATCGCGCTGGGAGCGGACGTGATCGCCGTCGACGGCGGCTCCACCGACTCCGGCCCCTACTACCTGGGTGCCTCGAAGCCGAAGACCACCGCTGCGGCGGTCGCCCGGGATCTACGCATCCTGCTCCGCGCCGCCGCGGGCGCCGGGATCCCGCTCATCGTCGGCTCCTGCGGCACCAGCGGCACCGACGACGGCGTCGACTGGGTCGCCGGGATCGTCTCCGATCTGCTCGCCGAGGAGGGCCTGTCGATGAAGGTCGCCCGGATCTACAGCGAGCAGCGCGCCGCCGACCTGAAGGAGCCGCTCGAGGCCGGCCGGATCCATCCGCTCCCGCCGCTGGGCGACCTGGACGTGGCGACCCTCGAGGAGTGCACCCACATCGTCGCGATGATGGGCCACGAGCCGATCGCCGAGGCGCTCGCCGCCGGGGCCCAGGTGGTGCTGGCAGGGCGGGCGACCGACACGGCCAACGCCGCTGCGTACGCGTTGCTGAGGGGGATGCCCGCCGGGCCGAGCTGGCATGCGGCCAAGATCGTCGAGTGCGGCGGCCAGTGCACGACCAACCCGCGGGCGGGCGGCGTCTTCGCGACCGTCGACCGCACCGGGTTCACCATCGAGCCGCTCGACGAGAACGCCGCGTGCACGCCGATCTCGGTGGCCGCGCACATGCTGTACGAGACGGCCAACCCCTTTGAGATGAGGGAGCCCGATGGCACCTTGGACGTGCGGGATGCCGTCTACACCGCGCTCGACGAGCGCCGGGTGCGTGTCGAGGGGTCGCGGTTCCACCACGCCGAGCAGCACACGATCAAGCTCGAGGGCGCCCGGATCAGCGGCTACGAGACGATGTCGTTCTCCGCGATCCGGGACCCGCTGATCCTGAAGGACATCGAGGGCTGGGCCTCGCTGATGGACGTCGTGTTCACCCAGCGGGTGGAGCAGACCCTGGGCCTGACCAGGGACGACTACGACTACGACCTGCGCCTCTACGGCTACAACGCGGTCCTCGGTGACCTGGACCCGGCCACCGAGCCGCCGCGCGAGGTCGGGGTGATGCTCCTCGTGCGCGCCGCCGACCAGGACCTGGCCACCGCCGTCGCCAAGGTCGCCAACCCGCTGATGCTGCACCTGCCGGCGCAGGACATGGACTACCTGCCCAGCCTGGCGTTCCCGGGGTCGCCCGCCGAGGTCGAGCGGGGGGCTGCGTACGAGTTCGTGCTCAACCACGCCGTCGACAGCCTCACCCCGACCGCGATGTTCCGCACCGAGATGGAGGAGAAGCACGATGCCTGAGACCACCCTGGGTGACCTCGCGACCGAGGTCCGCTCCAAGAACGCCGGACCGTTCTGGATCACGATGGAGCTGTTCATGCGGGACGCCGACGGCTATCGGATCGCGGCCGACGAGACGTTCCTCCACGAGGGTGTCGTCGCCGACCTCTACCGGGTCGATCCGGGGTCGGTCCAGATCTTCCGGATCCCGTCGCTCAACGTCGTCAAGATCTCCTACCCGCGCCCGGTCTCGCAGGGCTCGCTGCGCGACCGCGACGTCCATGCCGGTCAGCACCACGTGCCGCTCGCGCAGCTGGTGGTGCCTGCCCACTAGATCGGTCTAGAGGTCGAGGTGGTCGGTGATCGCCTGGGCCCAGCGCTCGTAGCCCGCCGGGGAGGCGTGGAACCCGTCGGCCGCGAAGAAGGACGGCTCGGCGGGACCGAGGTCCGCCGAGCTCACCCACTGCACCGACGTACGTCCCGCGCAGACCAGCCGCGCCGCCTCGTCGAGCGCCTTCCCGCGCTCGGCGAGGTAGCGCCGCAGGGTGCGGGGGAGCGACGGGAACGCGCCGAACTCCGGGATGCCCGGGAGGACGGTGTGCGCGGCGTGCTGCTCGAGGGTCTCCACGATCGCGGTGAGATCGCGCGTCCAGGCCTCGACCGGGCGGCGCGCGAGGATGTCGTTGACGCCGACCAGGAGCACGGCGAGGTCCCACTCGCCGGTGACCTTGGTGAGGATGCCGTGCCGGATCCGCTCGCTGGTCGCGCCGTACTTCCCCAGCGCCCGCCACTCGACCGGACGCTCGGTCCGCTTCCCGATCGCGCGTGCCATCGAGCCGGCGAAGGCGAGGTCGTGGGTGGGGGCGCCACGACCCGACGCGGACGAGTCGCCGATCACCAGCAGTCGCAGCGCGCCGGCTCCGTCCCCGGCCTCCGGACCCGGCACGAACCCCTTCGTCGGGCCGTCCGGACGGGGCTCCTTGCCGATGGTCCGGTGGACGTACGCGGCCTGTGCGGCGACCAGCGGGAGCAGCAGCGGATTCATCGTCTCTCCCTCGGCAGAATGTCGTGACGTACGTGCTCTTCCGTCGTTCTACAGCGCGTGCTCCGGCGGGTCTCCGACGTTGGCTGAACGGTGGGCGAATCTCCCCGGAAGGTTTGACACAGAGGGTCCTCATCCCGGTCACCGTTGGGGTACAAGACATGGGAATCAAAGACACGTGACCCGACTCACCGCGTGCCAGCCCTAGCATCACGCCCAGCTGTGAGCGCTCGACCACAACCCTCCCTCCACTCGAAGGAATGCGACGCCATGTCCGACTTCATCAGCGGCATCTTCAACCGCCACAAGAACGAGCAGCCAAAGGCCGGGGAGGGAGAGGCGACCGACGTCTCCGCCCCTGTCTTCGGTGAGAACCCGGCCACCGCCGAGGTCCCCGCCCCGACCACCGCGTTCGTCACCGACTCCGGCATCGGTGAGGCCGTGCAGCCTGTCGGCGAGGCTGTCGCCGAGCCCGTCGCGGCGCCTGTCGCGGAGCCCTTCATCGAGCCCCTTGCCGAGCCCGTCGCGGAGCCCGTCGCCGAGACTGCGGTCATCGATCCGCTCTCCGACCCGGAGCACGTCGTCACCGACTCCGAGGAGACCCCGGCCGCCGACGTGGCCGAGCTCGCCGCCGAGGACACCGAGGTGTCAGCCGAGGTCGTCGGCGAGGTCGCCGAGGCCGAGGCCGTCGAGGTCGCTGAGCCTGTCGAGGTTGCTGAGCCCGTCGAGCCCGTCGAGGCCGACGGCGAGGTCGCGGCCGACACGGTCGAGACCGAGGGCACGTACGAGGCGCCGCTCGAGGGCGCCGACGCCGAAGCCCCCACCGCCGAGACCACCGACGAGGTCGAGGAGCCCGTCGAGGAGACCGTCGAGGAGACCGTTGTCGACGAGGCGCCGGTCGAGGCCGAGGTCGTCGACACCGCCGCTGACGAGGTGACCGTGGCCGAGGTCGACGCCGAGGACACCTTCGTGCCGGCCGACGTGATCGAGACGGGCGAGGAGAGCGTCGTCGAGTCCGGGGGTGACACGCTGACCGAGGAGGTCGCTGCCGAAGAGGCGACCGAGGTCGAGGACACCGCGGTGACCGTGGAGGACGGTGAGGTGTCCGAGGTCGAGGTCGTGGAGACCGTCGACTCGGAGGAGGTGGCCGGATCGGTCGAGCCGGACGCCGAGGCGACCGAGGAGGCCGTCCGTGACGTCGAGGACGAGGTGACCGAGGCCGATGCCAAGGACGCCTTCGAGCCGGTCGAGGCCGACACCGAGGAGCCGGTCGTCGCGCCCGAGGCCGAGGTGGTCGACGAGGAGGTCGCCGTCGAGGCGCCGGTCGAGACCGAGGATGTCCTCGCGGCTCCCGAGTCGGGTGAGGCGACCGAGGTCGAGGTCGTCGCCGAGGAGGCCGACGCGACGGTCGAGGCTGCCGAGGAGGCCGGTGAGGGAGAGGTCGCTGAGGACGAGGCTGCTGAGGAGGTCGCTGCTGAGGTGACTGAGCCGGTCGAGGCCGAGACCGCCGACGCTGTCGAGGACGAGGCCCCGGAGACCGAGGACGTCTTCGTGGCTCCCGAGACCGGTGAGGCGACCGAGGTGGAGGTCGACGCAGAGGACGTCGAGGCGACCGTGGAGGCTGCTGACGAGGCTGCTGACGAGACCGCCGACGAGACCGCCGAGGTGACCGACGAGGTCGAGACGGCCGCGGAGCCGACCGGTGTTGTCGAGGAGCCCGTCGCAGAGACCGAGGTCGTCGAGGAGCCCGCCGCCGTCGAGGAGATCGTGTCCGAGGCGCCCGCGCCCGGTTTCGCGCCGGAGCCGGTCGTCGAGCCGGAGCCGACCGCCGACTCGACGCTGACCGGTGTGCTGCGCGCTGCTCGCGAGGAGCGCGGCAAGTCGACGGTGAGCGAGGGCCTCGTCGAGCGCCTGGTCCACCACATCGTGGCCAAGATCGACGGCGTGCACGCCATCGACGACGAGGGCACCGTGGTCGACATCGTCGCCGACGTCGCCACCATCACGGTCTCCTACGTGATCGAGTACGGCACCCCGGTCAAGGCCAACGCCGTCGCCATCCGCACCCAGGTGATCGAGGCGGTCGAGGACTACTTCGACATCGACGTCGAGGCCGTGGACGTCAACGTGAGCGACTTCCATATCGCCTGATCCTGACGACGGCGCCTCGGCCCGGGTGAGCGAATCATCCGGGCCGAGGCGCCGTAGTCGCTACTGAACGCGCCTGCGGACATCGGCTCTTTCGAGGCCTGCGGCGATCGCGCGCATCTCCTCGTCCTGGCGCCCGCCCGTCGTGGCGAGCGGGATCTCGGCGATGAACCGCCGCTCGCTCTCCGGGATCCGCGCCGCCACGAGGTCAGGGTCCGTCGCCGCTGTTCCGTACAGTCGCGGCCCGTCCAGCGCGAACACGTCCATCATCACCAGCCGGCCGTCCGCCGTGCGCATCACGTTGGTCGGGTTGAAATCGAGTGGTCCTGGCCAGGGCTGCTCCCGCCGCAGCCGGTCGTGGATCCGGAGCGCCACCTCGAGGACGCCGCCGTCGGACTCCCGGATCGTCCGCGCGAAACTGACCGCCTCGTCCTCGGGAACGGGCTCGAGCAGCTCGAGGACCTGCAGGTCCCCGCCACCCGCGAGCCTGCGATGGCCGAACAGCGCCGGCACCTGACCGGTAGGAGCCGCCTCGCGGTAGAAGGCGGTGTTGTACGTCCCCGCCGGATCGAACGGGCTGATCCGGGCCGCCGCGCGGCCGTCCGGCGAGCTCAGCGCGATCGCCCAGTCGCCCGCCCCGCATCGCACCCATCCGGCGTCGACGAGCGCGACCTCCGCGTCCCTGTGGTCGGCGTCCGGGCCGATCAGCGCCAGGCTGTCGTCGTTCGAACCGGCCTGTGTGGTCATCGGGGTCGACTCTAGTGACTACCGTTTCTCCGCCGCCGTCGATTTTCTCGGGACCCGGCATCGGGTGCCATGAGAGAATGACGGCAGGCCTCGGAGCGCATCGCACTCCGAGGCTTTCGCTTATGACGACACTTCACACCTCTCTCGACGACATTCCGGCCCCGGTGATCGCCCGCCTTGCGCGGCCCGAGGACCATCCGGCCCTCCGCCATCTGTGGCTTCTGTTCCGCCACGACATGTCGGGCTTCAGCTCCACCCTCCCGTTCGCCGACGGCACCTTCCGCTCCGAGAGACTCGACGCGGCGCTCCGCTCCGATCCCGGCTGGCGGGCCTGGATCCTGACCGCCGGCGCCCATCCGATCGGGTTCGCGCTCGTCCGCGACGCCGACCAGCCCGTACGTGTCCTGAACAGCTTCTTCGTCGTCGCCGGCGCCCGCCGGGGCGGGCTCGGGCTCCAGTTCGCGCGGGCCGTCGTCTCTGAGGCGCCGGGGGAGTGGAGGGTCGCCTATCAGGATCGGAATCGTGCTGCTGCGCTGTTTTGGGAGCGGGTCACGGCTGGGTGTGATCGGGCGTGGTCTGAGAGGGTGGGGAGTGGTGGGGTTCGGGATGTGTGGATCTCGTTTTCTGTGGACGTCGGGGGTTCGGCTCGTTGATCGAGCCGCCGGAGTTGCTGGGCGGAGGCGTGTCGAGACCACCCTTGAGGAACCTCGGTTGGCGACTGTGGCTTCGGGTCAGGG
>NZ_JZDQ02000020.1 GCF_000960475.2 Nocardioides luteus
CCGAGGTAGAGCTCGATCACCTTCGGGTCGTCGGCCAGCTCGCGGCCGGCGCCCGTGTAGGCGTTGCGGCCCTGGTCGAGGACGTAGCCGCGGTCGCAGATCTGCAGGCAGCGGCGGGCGTTCTGCTCGACCATCACGACCGAGACGCCGGCCTTGTTGATCTTGCGGGTCTGGACGAAGACCTCGTCCTGCATGACCGGCGAGAGCCCCGCGGAGGGCTCGTCGAGCAGCAGTACCGACGGCTCCATCATCAGCGCCCGGCCCATCGCGACCATCTGGCGCTCACCGCCGGAGAGCCCGCCGGCACGCTGCTTGCGCCGCTCGCCGAGGGCCGGGAAGATCCCGGTGACGAAGTCGAACCGCTCGGCGAACTTCTTCGGGGACTGGTAGCAGCCCATCTCGAGGTTCTCCTCGATGGTCAGGCTCGGGAAGACGTTGTTCGTTTGCGGGACGAACCCGATCCCCCGGCTGACCAGCTCGTCGGCACGCTTGCCGGTGATGTCCTCACCCTTCAGCTTGACCGAGCCCTCATGGATCTTCACCAGGCCGAACAGCGCCTTGAGGAGCGTCGACTTGCCGGCTCCGTTGGGACCGATGATGCCGACCAGCTCGCCGGGCTGGCAGTAGAGGTCGGTGTCGTTGAGGATGTTGACCCCGGGGAGGTAGCCGGCGATGAGCCCGTCGGCACGGAGCACCGCACCCTCGGCCTCGCTCAGGTGCTTCTCGCGGAACTTCTCCGCATCGGTGGACGTCACTTCGCCTCCTCCTCTTCGATCTCGGCCACGACCTCGGCCTCGAGCGCCTCTTCGTCGAGCTCGCTCAGGTCGGTGTCGTGGTGGGCCCCGAGATAGGCGTCGATGACACGCTGGTCGGCCATGACCGAGTCCGGGGTGCCCTCAGCGACGATCTTCCCCTGGGCCATCACGATCACCCAGTCGGAGATGTCGCGGACCATGTCCATGTCGTGCTCGACGAAGAGGACCGTGCGGCCCTCGTCGCGCAGCGACTTCACGTGGCCCAGCAGCGACTGCTTCAGGGCCGGGTTCACACCCGCCATCGGCTCGTCGAGCATGACCAGCTCCGGGTCGACCATGAGCGCACGGGCCATCTCGAGCAGCTTGCGCTGGCCGCCGGAGAGCGACCCGGCGAAGTCCTCACGCTTCTTGTCGAGCAGGAACCGGGCGAGCAGCTCGTCGGCCTTCTTGGTGACCTCGTCCTCCTGGTTGCCCCACAGGAACTTGAACGGGGCGGTCCAGAACCGCTCACCCTTCTGCCCGGTGGCGCCCAGCCGCATGTTCTCGATCACGGTGAGCTTGGCCAGCACCTTGGTGAGCTGGAAGGTGCGCACCATCCCGAGGCGGGCGACCTTGTAGGGGGCGACGCCCTTGAGCGACTTCCCCTCCAGGCTCCAGGAGCCGGAGTTGGGCTGGTCGAAGCCGGTCAGCAGGTTGAAGAACGTCGTCTTCCCGGCCCCGTTGGGGCCGATCAGCGCGGTGATCGCACCACGCTGGATCTCGACGTGGTCGACGTCGACGGCGGTGAGCCCGCCGAACGTACGCGTGATGTTGTCGGCGACGACGATCGGGTCGGGCTTCTTGCTGCCCGGCTCCGTGCTCACCCCGACCAGGCCCGCGGGCCCGGTCTTGCTCATGTCGGCGTTCTTCTCTGCGTTGTTCTCTGCGTTCGTCTGGTCAGTCATGTCAGCGTCCATCGATCGCGATCTCCCTACGGTCGCCGAAGATCCCCTGGGGACGGAAGATCATCAGCAGCATGATGGCCAGACCCAGCACGATGTAGCGGATCACACTGGCCTGGGTGTCGGTCATGATCACCGTCGGGATCCATCCGCCCTTACCGGCAGACTGGCTGAAGAACGAGCCCAGCCCCGCGATCAGGAACCAGAACAGGACCGATCCGACGACGGGGCCCAGCACCCGGGCGGCACCACCGAGGAGCAGCGCGGCGAAGGCGTAGAAGGTCATCAGCGTGGAGTAGTCGCTCGGAACCACGGAGGCCTGCTTGAGCGCCAGGAACATGCCGCCCAGACCACCGATGACGCCACCGAGCGCCAGCGCCTGCATCTTGTACGCGAAGACGTTCTTGCCCAGCGAGCGGACCGCGTCCTCGTCCTCACGGATCGAGCGGAGCACACGGCCCCACGGGCTGCGCATCAGTGCCCACACGAGCAGGCAGCAGAGCGCGACCAGGATCCAGCCGACGGTCAGCGACCACAGGTCGTTGCGACCGAACGAGATGATGCCCAGGTCGATGCCGCTGCTGTAGGGGTTGGCCTGCTGGAACGGCCTGGCGTAGCCGTTGAGACCGTTGGAGCCACCGAAGGTCTCCTTCATCTCCACCGAGCCGAAGACGAACCGCAGCACCTCGGCCGCGGCGATCGTGACGATCGCCAGATAGTCCGCACGCAGACGCAGCGTCGGCACACCCAGGATCACGGCGAGCACCAGCGGCGCCACCAGCGACATCACGATGCCGAGCCAGAACGGCGCACCGAAGGTGACCACGGAGACGGCCAGGCCGTACGCACCCACCGCGACGAACCCGGCCTGCCCGAAGTTGAGCAGCCCGGTGTAGCCGAAGTGGATGTTGAGGCCGATCGCAGCCAGGGCGAAGACGATCGCCTGCGGGCCCAGCGCCTGCTGCAGCGCCGCCCGGAGAATGTCGAGAATGTCCATTGTCTCTCCTACCCGAGCCGCTCTTTACGACCCAGGATGCCCTGGGGTCGCACCAGCAGGATCACGATCATGATCAGCAGCGGGCCGATCTCCTTGATCGAGGTGGGTACGCCGAACAGCGGCCCGAGCTCGTAGACGAGCCCGATCACCATCGAGCCCACCAGGGCACCCCAGATCGTGCCGAGACCACCCAGGGTGACCGCGGCGAGGATGACCAGCAGGATCCGCATGCCCATGAAGCTGTTGACCTGCAGCTGCATCGCGTAGAGCACACCGGACAGCGCGGTCAGCGCGCCACCGATCACCCACGCGTTGGTGATGACGCCGTCGACCCGCAGTCCCGAGGACGCGGCCAGTGCCGGGTTGTCCGAGACCGCACGCATCGCCTTGCCCATCCGGCTCTTGGCCATCCACACGCACACCGCGGTGATGGTGACGATCGCGATGGCGACGATGATCGCCTCGCGGTCGGCGAGCGAGAGGCCGAGGTAGTACCAGTGCTGCTCGCGCTGCTGGCCGTTGTACTGCGACAGCGAGTGGGTCGAGGAGCCGTAGAAGTACTGGAACAGGTAGCGCAGGAAGATCGCCAGGCCGATCGAGATGATCATCATCGCGATCAGGCCGGTTCCGCGGCGGCGCAGCGGACCCCACAGCACCTTGTCCTGGACGTAGCCACCCAGGCCACCGAGGACGACCGCGACGATGCCGGCCAGGATCACCGAGACCGAGGCGAGGCCGCCGGTCTTGAAGATCTGGTCGAAGCTCAGGGCCATCACGGCGCCGAAGGTGAGCATCTCACCATGGGCGAAGTTGGACAGGCCGGTCGTGCCGAAGATGAGCGAGAAGCCGAGGCCGGCCAGACACAGGACCAGGGCGAACACGATCCCCGCTCGCAGGTTCTGGGCGAAGTCCTTGACGAAGCTCGACTGCTCGCCGGCGGTGACCCCGATCGGGAAGATCGCTCGGTTGTTCGGGCCCTGGAAACGTACGGTGACGGTGACCTTGTCCTTGGTGTCCTCATCGAGGACGGTCCCTTCGGGGAGCGTCTTCTCGTCGAGGGTCACGGTGTACTTCCCGAGCTCCTCGACGACGATGGTCGCCACGCCCTTGTCGTCGGTGACGCCCTCACCGGCCTTCTTGCCGTCCTTGCTGACCTCGAGGGTCACTCCCGGGATCGGTTTCGGATTGCCTTGGGCATCCTTGTTGGCCTCGTCCTGAAGCGTCACCTGGATCGCGGTGGCGTCCGGCGGTGGGGTCTCGGTCGCCTGTGCGGCGACCGGGCTCCCCACCAACAGCACCATCAGCGCACCGATGAGCGCGACGAGGACTCTGTAGAGCCGCTTGCGCACGTGGGTACTCCTGCCTGTGTGTCCTAAAGACGGATCCTCGCACCAGCTGACGTCGCTGGTCGGCCGGATCCGCGCGGGCAGTCTAGGCCGACGTCACCCACGAACAAGCCACAGGTTGGCCCTCATCTGAGACCGCAACCGTTCTGTGACGTGCCGTTTACACGGATTCAGGTACGTGGCCCGCTGACGCCGTGCTCGATGACGCCCTCGGCGACCTGGCGCATCGAGAGCCGCAGGTCCATCGCGGTCTTCTGGATCCACCGGAACGCCTCGGGCTCGCTCAGCGTCAGCCCCTCCTGCAGGATGCCCTTGGCCCGGTCGACCGCCTTGCGGGTCTCCAGCCGGTCGGTCAGACCGGCGACCTCCTTCTCGAGCTGGGCGAGCTCCTGGAAGCGGCTCACCGCCAGCTCGATCGCGGGCACCAGATCGGTGATGTTGAACGGCTTGACGAGGTAGGCCATCGCCCCCGCGTCCCGGGCCCGTTCCACCAGGTCGCGCTGGGAGAACGCGGTCAGCATGACCACCGGGGCGATCCGGTCGCGCGCGATCGCCTCCGCCGCCGCGATCCCGTCGAGCACCGGCATCTTCACGTCGAGGATCACCAGGTCGGGTCTGTGCTCGGTGGCCAGCTCGATGGCAGCCTTGCCGTCGCCGGCCTCACCGACGACCTCGTAACCCTCCTCGGTGAGCATCTCCTTGAGGTCCATCCTGATCAGGACTTCGTCCTCGGCGATGACGACCGTACGCCGCGCCTGGGTCTCCGGGGTGCTGCTGGGGTTGCTCTCCGTCACGAGCACAGACTAGGCCATCACGGGCACGTCCCGGTGCAGTGATTCCGCCCACGGTCCGGTAAGTTTGGCGAATGCCAGGCCCGCTCGCGGGCCGGAGAGCCCCGGTACTCCAACGGCAGAGAGGGCGGTCTCAAACACCGTATAGTGTCGGTTCGAATCCGACTCGGGGCACCAGATTCGTTCGCACGTTCCATCGTGATGTCGGTGGTCGCAGGCAGACTACGACCGTGTACACAGCTCGTGTTCGCGCCGATGCGCTCGCGCTCCTCCGGCAGGGCGACTCGCTGTCGGCTGTGGCACGCGCGACAGGTGTCGCAAGATCCACCATCCGTGAGTGGAGGGACTGCGAGCCGCGCAACCGACCCGGCGCCTGCCCGCGGTGCGACGCACTGCCGATCGACCAGGAGGCGTACGCGGCTCTTCTCGGCTTCTACCTCGGCGACGGCCACATCGCGAGAGCCGCGCGCTACTACTTCATCCGGATCTCGTGCGACCTGGCCCATCCTCGGGTCATCGACGATGTAGTCGACCTGCTCGGCCGGATCAGGCCAGGCAGCAACGTATTCATCGTCAGGAAGCCCGGCTGCGTGGACGTTCAGTTGAACTGGCAGCACTTGCCCTGCCTCTTCCCGCAGCACGGTCCCGGTCGCAAGCACGAGCGCAAGATCGTGCTGGAGCCGTGGCAGCAGGACATCGTGTCAGCCCACCCCGGCCCGTTCCTCCGCGGGCTGTTCCATTCGGACGGTTGCCGAGTGGCGAACTGGGCGACTCGGATCGTCGCCGGAAAGAAGAAGCGCTACGAGTACGGGCGCTGGCAGTTCGTCAACCACTCCGACGACATCCGCGACCTCTGCACCTGGGCGCTCGACCTGGTCGGGATCCCCTGGCGCCAGTCCTCCTGGAAGACGATCAGCGTCTCGCGCCGCGAGGCGGTCGCGGCGCTCGACGCACTGATCGGTCCGAAGACCTAGCCCTTGCGCTCGTAGGCCGGCGCGACCTCGTTGATCGCGTCGCCGATGCGGTGGATGCGCAGGGCGTTGGTGGAGCCGGGGATGCCGGGAGGCGAGCCGGCGATGATGACGACGAGCTCGCCCTCCTCGACCCGGCCGAGCTTGAGCAGGTTCTCGTCGACCTGGCGGACCATCTCGTCGGTGTGCTCGACCTCGTCGGTGCGGAAGGTCTCGGTGCCCCAGCTGAGCGCGAGCTGGCTGCGTACGGCATCGGAGGGGGTGAAGGCGAGCAACGGGATCGCGCCGCGCAGCCGGGAGAGGCGGCGGGCGGAGTCGCCGGAGGTGGTGAAGGCGACCAGGTATTTCGCGCCGACCCGGTCGGCGACCTCGGCGGCGGCCTTGGCGATGACGCCGGAGCGGGTGTGCGGGTCCCAGTCGATGCGGCTGAGCTCGGCGGCGGCGGAGCCGTCCCGGGAGAGGGCGTGGCGCTCGGTGGCGGCGATGATGCGCGCCATGGTCTCGACGGTGTGGATCGGATACTCCCCCACGCTCGTCTCGGCGGAGAGCATCACCGCGTCGGCGCCGTCGAGGACGGCGTTGGCGACGTCGTTGGCCTCGGCGCGGGTGGGCGCCGGGTTGGAGATCATCGAGTCGAGCATCTGGGTGGCGACGATGACCGGCTTGGCGTTGAGGCGGGCCAGCTCGATGATCCGCTTCTGCAGGAACGGCACCTCCTCGAGCGGGCACTCCACGCCGAGGTCACCACGGGCGACCATGAACATGTCGAACGCGGCGATGACCTCGTCGAGGTTGTCGATCGCCTGCGGCTTCTCGATCTTGGCGATGACCGGGACGACGCGCCCCTCCTCGTCCATGATCTTGCGGACGTCCTCGTAGTCCTTCGCGTTGCGCACGAAGCTGAGGGCGACCATGTCGACGCCCAGCTTGAGGGCGAACCGGAGGTCCTCCTCGTCCTTCTCGGACAGGGCCGGCACGGAGACGGCGACGCCGGGCAGGTTGATGCCCTTGTTGTTGGAGACCGGCCCACCGACCAGCACCTCGGTGTGGACGTCGGTGTCGTCGACCGCGGTGACCCGCAGGCGCAGCTTGCCGTCGTCGATCAGGATCGGGTCGCCGACCTTCACGTCGCCGGGCAGGCCCTTGTAGGTCGTCCCGCAGATCTTGTCGGTGCCGGTCACGTCCCGGGTGGTGATGGTCCAGGCCTGACCTCGGTGGAGCGTGGTCGATCCCTCCGCGAAGCGCTCGAGGCGGATCTTCGGGCCCTGCAGGTCGGCGAAGATGCCGACGCTGTGCCCGCTCGCCGCAGCCGCCTCCCGCACCAGCGCGTAGTTGCTGGAGTGGTCGTCGTGGGACCCATGGCTCATGTTCATCCGGGCCACGTCCATGCCTGCGTAGACGAGCTCGCGGATGCGACGCTCCGTCCCGACGGCGGGTCCCAGGGTGCAGACGATCTTCGCTCTTCTCACGGGAGCCCAGACTACCCCTCTGGATCGTTCAAACCAGCACCCGGACCACGTCCTGATCAGGCCGTTCATCCACGATTTTCGCCCTGGTCGACGTCGGATGTCGTCCCTCTACGCTGGGCCCGGCGCGAGGTCGCCGGCGGCTAGCCGCTCACCGCGGGCCCGGGCAATGCACGTGTGCCACAAACTCGTCGCCACAAGTGTGTACGAACTCTGTCGGATCCTCCGATCCGAGGGCTGAGACCCGACTGGCCCGACACCTCCGAAGGGAGGTGCCGGGCCAGTGGTCGGCACGCCGTTGTGCCTCGGCCTCTCGGCCTCAGACCATCAGCTGCCGGTCCGTCGGACGGATCGGCGCGGGCAGGTTGGTCGAGCCGGTCAGGTAGGTGTCGACCGCGGCCGCGGCAGCGCGGCCCTCGGCGATCGCCCACACGATCAGCGACTGTCCGCGGCCCGCGTCACCGGCGACGTACACGCCGGGGACGGAGGTGGCGAAGGAGTCGTCGCGGGCGACGTTGCCGCGCGCGTCGTACTCGACACCCAGCTGGGTGAGGAGGCCGTCCTTCTCCGGACCGGTGAAGCCCATCGCCAGCAGCACGAGGTCGGCGGGGATCTCCTTCTCGGTCCCCTCCTTCTCGGTCAGCTTGCCGTCGATGAACTCGACCTCGACGAGCTTGAGGGCGCGTACGCGGCCGTCCTCGGTGCCGAGGAACTCCTTGGTGGAGACCGCGTAGACCCGCTCGCCACCCTCCTCGTGCGCCGAGGCGACCCGGTAGGTCATCGGGTAGGTCGGCCACGGCTGGCTGTCGGGGCGCTCCTCCGGCGGGCGCGGCATGATCTCCAGCTGGGTGATGGACTCCGCGCCCTGGCGGATCGCGGTGCCGAGACAGTCGGCGCCGGTGTCACCGCCACCGATGATGACCACGTGCTTGCCCTCGGCCAGGATCTGGTCGGGGACCGCCTCACCGATCGAGGCCCGGTTGGACTGCGGCAGGTACTCCATCGCCTGGTGGATCCCGTCGAGCTCACGCCCGGGGACGGGCAGGTCGCGGCCGACGGTCGAGCCGTTGGCCAGCACGATGGCGTCGTAGCGGTCGCGCAGCTGGGCGCCGGTGATGTCGGTGCCGACGTTGACGCCCGGGCGGAAGACCGTGCCCTCGCGGCGCATCTGCGCCAGGCGCTGGTCGACCTGCGACTTCTCCATCTTGAACTCGGGGATGCCGTAGCGCAGCAGCCCGCCGATCTTGTCGGCCCGCTCGTAGACGGCCACGGTGTGGCCCGACCGGGTGAGCTGTTGGGCGGCGGCCAGGCCCGCGGGGCCGGAGCCGATCACGGCGACCGCCTTGCCGGAGAGCCACTCGGGCGGCTGCGGCTTGACGTGGCCCGCGTCCCAGGCCTTGTCGATGATGGAGACCTCGATGTTCTTGATGGTCACCGCGGGCTGGTTGATGCCCAGCACGCAGGCGGACTCGCACGGAGCCGGGCAGAGGCGACCGGTGAACTCGGGGAAGTTGTTGGTCGCGTGCAGACGCTCCGAGGCGCCCTCCCAGTCGTTGCGCCAGACCAGGTCGTTCCACTCGGGGATGATGTTGCCGAGCGGGCAGCCCTGGTGGCAGAACGGGATGCCGCAGTCCATGCAGCGCGAGGCCTGGGTGTTGATGATCGGCAGCAGGGTCTTGCCGATCTTGCCCGGGTAGACCTCGTGCCAGTCCTTGACCCGCTCGTCGACGGGACGACGGGTCGCGACCTCGCGACCGTGCTTCAGGAAACCCTTCGGGTCAGCCATGGAGGACCTCCATAATCCGCTGCGCTGCCTCGTCCTCGTCGAGACCCTCCTCGAGGGCCTCCTCCTGGGCTTCGAGCACGCGCTTGTAGTCACTGGGCATGACCTGCGTGAAGCGGGTCGATGAGTTCGGCCAGTCGGCCAGGAGCGCCTCGGCCACGGCCGAGCCGGTCTCCTCGAGGTGGTCGCGGACGAGCTGCTCGAGCTCGGCGGCGTACTTCTCCTCCACACCGGTGGCATCGACCAGCTCGCCGTTGAGCCGCTGTGCCTCGAAGTCGAGGACCCAGGCGATGCCGCCGGACATACCGGCCGCGAAGTTGCGGCCCGTCGGGCCGAGCACGACCACACGACCACCGGTCATGTACTCGCAGCCGTGGTCGCCGACACCCTCGGTGACGATGCTGGCGCCGGAGTTGCGGACCGCGGCCCGCTCCCCCACGCCACCGCGGATGTGGATCCGCCCGCTGGTGGCGCCGTAGGCCAGCGTGTTGCCGGCGATGATGTGCTCCTCGGCCTTGAACCCGGCCGTACGCTCCGGGCGGATGACCACCCGGCCGCCGGAGAGGCCCTTGCCGACGTAGTCGTTGGCGTCGCCCTCCAGGCGCAGCGTCAGGCCACGCGGGATGAATGCGCCGAAGGACTGGCCGGCGGAGCCGGTGAAGGTGATGTCGATCGTGCCCTCGGGCAGGCCCTCACCGCGGTAGCGCTTGGTGATCTCGTGACCGAGGATCGTGCCGACGGTGCGGTTGACGTTGCGGATCGGCAGCTGGGCGCGGACCGGCTCGCCGCGCTCGAGCGCCGGGGCCGCGAGCGGCAGCAGCTCGTTGACGTCGAGCGACTTCTCCAGCCCGTGGTCCTGGCCCTTGGTGTTGTAGAGGGCCTGGTCGGCGAACTGCTCGGGCGACTCCACGCGGGTGAAGATGGGCGACAGGTCGAGCCCGGAGGCCTTCCAGTGGTCGATCGCGTCGCGGGCGTCGAGCGCCTCGGCGTGGCCGACGGCCTCGTCGATGCTCCGGAAGCCGAGCTCGGCGAGGAGCTCGCGGACCTCCTCGGCGATGTAGCGCATGAAGTTGACGACGTACTCCGCCTTGCCGGTGAACCGCTCCCGCAGGACCGGGTTCTGGGTGGCGACGCCGACGGGGCAGGTGTCGAGGTGGCAGACCCGCATCATCACGCAGCCGGAGACGACCAGCGGCGCGGTGGCGAAGCCGAACTCCTCGGCGCCGAGCAGCGCGGCGATGACCACGTCACGGCCGGTCTTGAGCTGACCGTCGGTCTGCACCACGATCCGGTCGCGCAGCCCGTTGAGGAGCAGCGTCTGCTGCGCCTCGGCGAGGCCGAGCTCCCAGGGACCGCCGGCGTGCTTGAGGCTCGTCAGCGGTGACGCGCCGGTGCCGCCGTCGTGACCGGAGATCAGGACCACGTCGGCGTGCGCCTTGGAGACACCCGCCGCGACGGTGCCGACACCGACCTCGGCCACGAGCTTGACGTGGACGCGAGCGCTCGGGTTGGCGTTCTTGAGGTCGTGGATCAGCTGAGCCAGGTCCTCGATGGAGTAGATGTCGTGGTGCGGCGGCGGGGAGATGAGACCCACGCCCGGCGTCGAGTGACGCGTCTTGGCCACCCACGGGTAGACCTTGTGGCCGGGCAGCTGGCCGCCCTCACCGGGCTTGGCGCCCTGGGCCATCTTGATCTGGATGTCGTCGGCGTTGGTCAGGTATTCGCTCGTGACGCCGAAGCGACCGGAGGCGACCTGCTTGATCGAGGAGCGCCGCTCGGGGTCGTAGAGCCGCTCGGGGTCCTCGCCGCCCTCGCCGGTGTTGGACTTGCCACCGAGGATGTTCATCGCGATGGCGAGCGTCTCGTGGGCCTCCTTGGAGATCGAGCCGTACGACATCGCGCCGGTCGAGAAGCGCTTGACGATCGCCTCGACGGGCTCGACCTCGTCGATCGAGATCTTCTGGCGGCCCAGCTCCTCGGCGCTCTTGAGCTTGAAGAGCCCGCGCAGGGTCATCAGCCGCTCGGACTGCTCGTTGACGCGGTCGGTGTACTGCTTGAACACGTCGTAGCGGCCGCTGCGGGTGGCGTGCTGGAGACGGAAGACCGTCTCCGGGTCGAACAGGTGCGGCTCGCCCTCGCGACGCCACTGGTACTCGCCGCCGATGGGCAGCGCGCGGTGGGCGTTGGCGACGCCGTCACGCGGGTAGGCGGTGGCGTGACGCTTGGCGACCTCCTCGGCGATCACGTCGAGGCCGATGCCGCCGAGCTTGGAGGTGGTGCCGGTGAAGTAGCGGTCCACGACCTCCTTCGACAGGCCGACGGCCTCGAAGATCTGCGCGCCGGTGTAGGAGGCGACCGTGGAGACGCCGATCTTCGACATCACCTTGAGGACACCCTTGCCGAGCGCCTTGATCGTGTTGGCCATCGCCTTCTCGGCGTCGGCCTTGACGTAGTAGCCCTCGTAGGCGAGGTCCTCGACGGACTCGACCGCCAGGTAGGGGTTGACCGCGGAGGCGCCGTAGCCGATCAGCAGGGCGACGTGGTGGACCTCGCGTACGTCGCCGGCCTCGACCAGCAGCCCGACCTGCGAGCGGGTGCGCTCGCGGACCAGGTGGTGGTGGACGGCGCCGGTGAGCAGCAGCGACGGGATCGGCGCCATCTCCTGGGTGGAGTGGCGGTCGGAGAGGACGATGATCCGCGCACCGTCCTCGATCGCCTGGGAGACCTCGGCGGAGATCTCGTCCAGACGGGTGCGGAGAGCCTCCGCGCCGCCGTCGACCTCGTAGAGGCCGCGGACGACGTGGACCGCGAAGCCGGGCATGTCGCCGTCACGGTTGATGTGACGGATCTTGGCCAGGTCGTCGTTGGAGATGACCGGGAACGGCAGCACGATCTGGCGACACGAGGCCGGGCCCGGGCTGAGCAGGTTGGACTCGGCGCCGATGGTGCCGCTGAGGCTGGTGACGAGCTCCTCGCGGATCGCGTCCAGCGGCGGGTTGGTGACCTGCGCGAAGAGCTGGGCGAAGTAGTCGAACAGCATCCGCGGCTTGTCGCTCAGCGCCGCGATCGGGCTGTCGGTGCCCATCGAGCCGATCGGCTCGGCGCCGGTGTTGGCCATCGGCGCGAGGAGGATGCGGAGCTCCTCCTCGGTGTAGCCGAAGACCTGCTGGCGCCGGGTCACGCTCGCGTGGGTGTGGACGATGTGCTCGCGCTCGGGGATGTCCTCGAGGCGTACGAGACCGGCGTGGAGCCACTCGTCGTAGGGGTGCTCGGCGGCGAGCTCGGACTTGATCTCGTCGTCCTCGATGATGCGGTGCTCCGCGGTGTCGACGAGGAACATCTTGCCCGGCTGGACGCGGCCCTTGCGGACCACGGTGGCGGGATCGATGTCGTCGAGCACGCCGGCCTCGGAGCCGAGCACGACCAGGCCGTCCTCGGTGACCCAGTAGCGCGAGGGACGCAGGCCGTTGCGGTCGAGGACCGCGCCGATCTGGGTGCCGTCGGTGAACACGACGCTCGCCGGACCGTCCCAGGGCTCCATCAGGCTCGAGTGGAACTCGTAGAAGGCCTTGCGGGCCGGGTCCATCTCCTCGTGCTTCTCCCACGCCTCCGGGATCATCATCAGCATGGCGTGGGGCAGGCTGCGGCCGGCCAGGTGGAGCAGCTCGAGGACCTCGTCGAAGGAGGCCGAGTCGGAGGCGCCCTCGGTGCAGATCGGGAAGAGCCGCTCGAGGTCGCCCGGGATCAGCTCGGACTCGAGCAGCGCCTCGCGCGCCTTCATCCAGTTGCGGTTGCCCATCACGGTGTTGATCTCGCCGTTGTGGGCGATGAACCGGAACGGGTGGCTCAGCGGCCAGCTCGGGAAGGTGTTGGTCGAGAACCGGCTGTGGACGACGGCGATCGCGGAGGCGACCCGCTCGTCGACCAGGTCGGGGAACACCTCGGCCAGCTGGGGCGTGGTGAGCATGCCCTTGTAGACGATGGTGCGGCTGGACAGCGACGGGAAGTAGACGTCGGTCTCCTTCTCCGCGCGCTTGCGCAGGCAGAAGGCGAGCCGCTCCAGGGCCAGGCCCGTCACGCGCTGCTTGGCACCGGCGACGAAGAGCTGACGGAAGGTCGGCATGACCGCCTTCGCGGTGGCGCCGAGGGACTCGGGGTTGACCGGTACGTCACGCCAGCCGAGGACCTCGAGGCCCTCCTCGGTCGCGATGTCCTCGACCACCTTGACGGTGCGCTCGACCTGGTCTACGTCGCCCGGGATGAAGGCGGTGCCGACGGCGTAGGCACGCTCGGCAGGAAGGTCGAAGTCGACGACCTCACGCAGGAACGCGTCGGGGACCTGCAGCAGGATCCCGGCGCCATCGCCAGAGTTGGTCTCGGCGCCGGCGGCGCCGCGGTGGTCGAGATTCACCAGGGCACGGATGCCCTGCTTCACGATGTCGTGGCTGGCGACGCCGGTCAGTGTGGCAACCATGGCGACGCCGCAGGCGTCCTTCTCGAACCGAGGGTCGTAGAGGCCCTGGGGGGATGGATACGAGTGCTCGTACGGCACCGGGATCTCCCGTCTGTCCGGGCTCGGGCACGCACCGACCGACGCAGCCCAATAACTCCGGATTTTCGACTCTGCTTCGAGTCGAGTCCGGAGCGGGGGATGTCTGCGACAGGTGCGCGCGCCCTTGCGGGGATGAAACTGGCAATCTGCAGGGGACAGCGTTGGCCCGCGCGAGTGCGGCTAGGTTACCACTGTGTCACGCGTAGGTTGCGAACGAGGGTCCATCGGCGGACACCCTCCCGCGGGGCGCGGCTTTGCGCCCAACATCTGCGTCTGATCAGGCCTTTGTCGAGGATTCCTCGTCGTCGGTCCCGTTGTCGGCATCATCGCCGGCGGAGTCGTTCTCGGTCTCGATCTCGGTGTCGATCGCGGTGTCGTTGGCCGGGGCCTTGGCAGGATCGCTGTAGACCTCGTCCTCGACCTTACCTCGGCCGGTGAAGGTGGCATACGCCCACCAGGCCGCGGCGAGCACGAACAGGATGATCGACATCCACTCGCTCCAGCGCAGGCCGAGCACGTTCGCCAGCTGCACGTTGTCGATGCGCAGGGTCTCGATGAGGCCGCGGCCCAGGCAGTAGGCCATCACGTAGAGGGCGACCACGCGGCCGCCGCCCAGGCGCAGCTTCTTCTGCAGGTAGACGATCACGAAGAAGAGGACGATGTCCCAGCAGAACTCGTAGAGGAAGGTCGGGTGGAACGTGGTGCCGACCGGGAACTGGCTGGGCCCGTCGGGGTAGCGCGACGGGTCGATCTCCAGACCCCAGGGCAGGTCGGTGGGCCGGCCGAAGAGCTCCTGGTTGAACCAGTTGCCCCAGCGGCCGATACCCATCGCGAGCAGGCAGGTCGGGGCGATGGTGTCCAGCAGCGGGACGATCTTGATGCCCTTGGACCTCGCCCCGATGATGGCACCCACGGCACCGAGCGCGATCGCACCCCACACCCCGAGCCCGCCACGCCAGATGTAGAGCGCCTCGATCGGGTGGGCGCCCTCGCTGAAGTAGAGCTGCCAGTCGGTGATGACGTGGTAGAACCGCCCGCCGACCAGGCCGAACGGCACCGCCCACAGCGCGATGTCCTGGATGTCGCCGGCCCGGCCACCGCGGGCCTGCCAGCGCTTCTCCGAGACCCAGACGGCGACGATGATGCCGAGGATGATCGCGAAGGCGTAGCCGCGCAGCGGGATCGGTCCCAGCCAGAGCACACCTTCGGCCGGGCTGGGGATGGACATCGGGAGCATCATGCGGCGCTTACTTCCTCAAGAAGATGGTGGATGTCGTCGGCGAACTGCTTGGGCGAGGTGTTCATCGACCACACCACCCTCGCCTCTCCCCCGTAGACGGCGGAGACGTGGGTGTCGTGGACCCCGAGATCGTAGCCCCCGCTGGGTAGCCGGTCGGCCTCCCCTATGTAGAGCCGCATCGACTCGGCCAGGGTGACGATGTCCTTCAGGTCACCGGTGAGACCGACGAAGTCCTTGCCGTAGCGGTCCAGGTACTTGCGCAGGACCTTCTGGGAGTCGCGCGCGGGGTCGGTGGTGACGAACACGACCTCGACCTTGTCCCGGTCGGCGGCGTCGAGACGGGTCAGGGCAGCGGCCAGGCTCGACATCACCAGCGGGCACTCGTCGGGACAGCTGGTGTAGCCGTAGAAGACCAGGGTCAGCGGCTTGTCGACATCCTCGGCCAGCGAGAAGGGCCGGCCCTCGGTGTCGGTCAGGGTGGTGTCGGAGAGCTGGTAGGGGGTGTGCTCCTGCCCGGTCATCGCCGAGGCCGGCGCTTGGCCGGTCCCGGCGGCGCCGCAGCCGGTGAGGATCCCCACGAGGACGAGCAGGACAGGAAGAGCGAGGAACCTCAACGCGCGCGGACTCCCGCGGCCAGGTCCTCGGTCAGGCTCGCCAGCGCCTTGAGCGCCGCCTGCTCGTCGGAGCGGTTGTCCAGCAGCGTACGCACGAAGGCGGAGCCGACGATGACACCGTCGGCGTACGCTGCCATCTCGGCGGCCTGGGCACCGTTGCTGACGCCGAGGCCGACGCCGATGGGGAGGTCGGTGGTCGTGCGGGTGCGGGCGACCAGCGGGGCGGCCAGGTCGGAGGTCTTGGCGCGGGCGCCGGTGACCCCCATGACCGCGGTGGCGTAGACGAAGCCCCGGCACTGGGCCGTGGTCATCGCGATCCGCTCGTCGGTGCTGCTCGGCGCGACCAGGAAGACCTTGTCGAGATCGCGGGCGTCCGCGGCCTCGATCCACTCCTGGGCGAAGTCGGGGGTGATGTCGGGCGTGATCAGACCCGCACCGCCGGCGTCCTGCAGCTGCTGGGCGAAGCGGTCCACGCCACGCCGCTCGATCGGGTTCCAGCTGGTCATGATCAGCGTCGGCACCCCGGTCGAGGCGACGGCCTCGACGACGCGGACCACGTCGTCGACACGTACGCCGCCGTCGAGCGCCTGCTGCACGGCGTCCTGAATCGTGGGGCCGTCCATGACCGGGTCGGAGTAGGGCAGCCCGATCTCGATGATGTCGCAGCCGGCCTCGACCATCGTGGTCAGCGCCTCGATCGAGCCCTCGACCGACGGGAAGCCCGCCGGCAGGTAGCCGACCAGGGCGGCGCGGTTCTCCGCCTTCGCCTTCTCGAACGCTACCGACGTGCTCACTTCTCGTCTCCCAGCTTGAAGTAGTCGATGGCCGTGCCCATGTCCTTGTCGCCACGACCGGACAGGTTGATCAGGATCGTGGCGCCCTCGCCGTGGCGCTCCTTGATCTCCGGGGCGATCTTGATGGCGCCCGCGATCGCGTGGGCCGACTCGATCGCCGGGATGATGCCCTCGGAGCGCGAGAGCAGCGCGAAGGCGTCCATCGCCTCCTTGTCGGTGATGCTCGTGTAGCTCGCCCGGCCGGACTTGGCCAGCCAGGCGTGCTGCGGGCCCACCCCGGGGTAGTCGAGACCGGCGGAGATCGAGTGGGACTCGATGGTCTGGCCGTCCTCGTCCTGGAGCACGTAGGTGCGGGCGCCGTGGAGCACGCCCGGGTCGTTGGCCTGGATGGTGGCCGCGTGGCGGCCGGTCTCGAAGCCGTCTCCCCCGGCCTCGAAGCCGTGGATCTCGACGTCGGAGTCGTCCAGGAACGCGGTGAAGAGACCGATGGCGTTGGAGCCACCGCCGACCGCGGCGACGACGGCGTTCGGGAGGCCGCCGAACTGCTCGATCGCCTGCGCCCGGGCCTCGTCGCCGATGCCGCGGACGATGTCGCGGACCAGCGTCGGGAACGGGTGGGGCCCGGCGGCGGTGCCGAACAGGTAGGCGGTGTGGTCGACGCTGGCGACCCAGTCGCGCAGCGCCTCGTTGATCGCGTCCTTGAGGGTGCCGCTGCCGGAGGGCACCGGGACGACCTCGGCGCCGAGCAGCCGCATCCGGGCCACGTTGAGCGCCTGCCGGTCGGTGTCGACCTTGCCCATGTAGACGGTGCAGTCGAGGCCGAAGTAGGCGGCCGCGGTCGCGGAGGCCACGCCGTGCTGGCCGGCACCGGTCTCGGCGATGACCCGGGTCTTGCCCATCCGCTTGGTGAGCAGCGCCTGGCCGAGCACGTTGCGGATCTTGTGGGCGCCGGTGTGGTTGAGGTCCTCGCGCTTGAGGAGGATCCGTACGCCGAGCTGCTCGGAGAGCCGGGTCGCGTGGTAGAGCGGGCTCGGCAGGTTGGCGTAGTCACGCAGGATCGCGTCGAACTCGGCCACGAACTCCGGGTCGGCCTTCGCCTTCTGCCAGGCGTCGTCGAGCTCGATGAGCGCCTTCATCAGCGCCTCGGGCATGAAGCGGCCGCCGAACCCCTCGGCCTCGCCACCGAACCAGCCGAACTCGTCGGCGTCGAAGGAAGTCGTCTCGTGGATGTGAGTTGTCATGGCTGTGTCTGCTCTCGGCCTAGCCTTGGATTCCGGTGAACTCGGCGACCGTGCCTTGCGGGTCGCCGTGCTTGACCAGCGCCTCGCCGACCAGGACCGCGCGGGCCCCCTCGGAGACGTGGCGCTTGACATCGGTGGTGGTGAAGATGCCGGACTCGGCGACCTTCACCCGGTCCTCGGGGATGAGGGGGGCGATCCGCCCGAAGAGGTCCTGGTCGATCTCCAGGGTCTTCAGGTTGCGCGCGTTGACGCCGATCAGCTCGGCGCCCAGCTCGACCGCGCGGGCGACCTCGGCCTCGTCGTGGGTCTCGACCAGCACGGTCAGCCCGAGCTCACGCGCCTGGTCGTAGAGGCGGCGCAGGGTGTCGTCGTCCAGCGCGGCCACGATCAGCAGCGCCAGGTCGGCGCCGGCGGCACGGGCCTCCAGCAGCTGGTAGGACTCGACGATGAAGTCCTTGCGCAGGATCGGGGTGTCCACGGCCGCACGGACCGCGACCAGATCGGCGAGCGAGCCTCCGAAACGGCGCTCCTCGGTGAGCACCGAGATCGCGGCGGCGCCGCCGGCGGCGTACTTCGCGGCCAGCTCGGCCGGGTCGGGGATGTCGGCCAGAGCGCCCTTGGAGGGGCTCTTCCGCTTCACCTCGGCGATCACGCTGCTGCCCGGCGCACGGAAGTGCGGCATCGGGTCGCGAGGCGCGTCGACGTCGGCCAGCCGGGCCCGCAGGTCGGCCTCGGACACCGCCTCCTGGCGCTTGGCCAGGTCCAGACGTACGCCGTCGATGATCTTTTCGAGCACCGACATGTTTAAACCTCTCGTTTCCGGGTAAGACCCACGTGCAAAGCCTCTCACCCGAACCGTGACACGCCCGATTTGGCGCCACAGTGCGGGCGGGAAACGTTACGTTTCTCCCATCTCAACCCAACTCGCCTGACTTTGGAGGTCAGACACATGAGCTACGGAACTCCGCCGCCACCGCCGCCGTATGGTTCGCCGGCACCCGGGCAGCCCGGCCAGCCGGCTGGCAACAACAAGAAGGCGATCTGGGCACTTGTCCTTGGCATTCTCGGTTGTGTCTGCTGTGGTTTCTTCACCGGTATCCCGGCGATCATCCTGGGCAAGATCGCCCAGAACGAGATCGACGCCTCCGGTGGCGCGCAGGGCGGTCGTGGCATGGCCACCGCCGGCTTCATCCTCGGCATCGTCGCCGTGGTCCTCGGCATCATCGGCATCATCCTGAACCTCTCCGGTGCGCTCGACTTCAGCGGCAGCACCAGCACCTACTGAGCCCCGGCTCGGAAATCAGCAAGGCCCCCGGCGGATCCGCCGGGGGCCTTGCTGTCTCACAGGCTCAGTGTGACTCGACGTTGAAGCCGAGCTTGGAGAGCACGATGAAGAGCAGCCCACCGCCGACGGTGACGGCCACGCCGATCCAGAAGACGAACCAGCTGATCGGGTCGAGCATCATGGCGACGCTGCCGATCAGGAAGCCGAGGAGGCCGACCGCGACTGCGATCCAGGCTGCCGGGGTGTTGCCGTGGCTGGCGGACATGCGATGACTCCTCTACGAGTTCTCTGTGCTTGGCTGCAGTGTATTCATTGATCCCCCGCTGTCGGGTCCCGACCCTCGTCCAACGACTTCCAGACGTCGATCGTGGACTGTTCCTCGAGGGGTTTCTGCGCCGGCTTGGCGTCGGCCGGGGCGTCGTACTTCCGGCCCATCTCGGGCCACGACGGCGCCTGACGTACGGCCACGACGGCTGCCGCCACGGTCAGGACCGCGCCGAGGAGCGCGAGGTAGGGCCAGGGCGTGGTGGCGTGTTCCGTCTCGCCCCAGACCACCTTGGAGTCGATCGCCCGGCCGAGCGCGTCGATCCCGGCGTGACCGAAGAAGGTGATGACCACGCCGATCCCGGCCAGGCCGGCGAGGACGGCCACCAGGCGGCGTACGAGGCCTCGGGTGACCAGCACGACGCCCCAGGCCGCGAGGGCGACCAGGGCCAGGCCGGTGGTGGCCGGTGAGTCGTTGAGGTCCGCCGGCATCTGCGCCGGCGCGGTGACCTTCACCCACTCGTTGGAGCCCGCCCAGGCGGCGAGGGCCGCGCCGGCCAGGCCGGCGGTGACGGTGGGGCCGAAGGACCTCACGAGATCAGGCCGGCGTCGAAGCAGGTGTGGTCACCGGTGTGACAGGCGGGGCCCTCCTGGTCGACCTTGAGCAGGATCGTGTCGCCGTCGCAGTCGAGGCGGACCTCCTTGACGTACTGCCGGTGGCCGGAGGTCTCCCCCTTGACCCAGTACTCCTGCCGGCTGCGGGACCAGTAGGTCGCCCGGCCCGTGGCGAGCGTGCGCGCCAGGGCCTCGTCGTCCATGTAGCCGAGCATCAGCACCTCGCCGGTGTCATGCTGCTGCGCCACCGCGGGCACCAGCCCGTCGGGGTTGCGCTTGAGGCGGTCGGCGATGGCGGGGTCCAGTCCCTCGCTCATGGGTCCAGTAGTCACGCCTCCAGTATCCCGCTGAGCAACAGTACGGACACAACCGGCATGTCGTGACGTTAATCGGAGGCCCCCGAAGTCGCGGGCTGGCACACTCTCCCGGTCATCTGGGCCGGGTCTCGGTACGGCCCTGTCAGCCGACCCTCAGGGTCGACTATTCAAACTGGAGAACACCGCACCATGGCTAACCCCACCCCGCAGCCGGCACCGGCGAAGCAGACCGACACCAGCGCCCTCGTGATCGGCATCCTGGTCACGATCTTCTGCTGCCTGCCCTTCGGCATCGTCTCGATCGTCAAGGCCGTCCAGGGTGACGCCGAGGGCGCCAAGAAGTGGGGCCTCATCGGGGCCATCACCGGCGTCGTCGTGATCGTCCTCTACATCATCGCCTCGGTCGTCCTGGGCGTCGGCATGGCCGCCCAGTCGGGGAGCATGTGATCACCACACCCTCACGGGTGCGCGCGGGGCTCGTCCCACTGGCCGTCGTGGCCGGCGGGGCGGGCCTCGCGGCCGTCTTCGCGACCTCTCCCGGGCTGGTCGCCTACGTTCCGCCGTGCCCGATCCACGCGCTCACCGGCATCGACTGCCCCGGCTGCGGGATGACGCGCGGCACGATGTCGCTGCTCGCCGGTGACGTCGGCGGCGCGATCGGCCACAACGCGCTGATGTTCCTGCTCGGGGTTCCGCTGCTCGCGCTGCTCTGGTTCTTCTGGCTCCGCGGCCGCGTCGGCGGCCGCCCCGCGCCCGCTTGGGCGCGCTCCCGCGCCGCGCTCTACGCCTGGCTGGCGCTGACTCTCGTCTTCACGGTCGTCCGCAACCTGCCCTGGGGGCCGTTCACGGTGCTGGCGGCCTGATCAGCTGCCCTGCTGGGCGACCCAGGAGGCGTGCAGGCGTGCGTACGTGGAGCCGGTCTGCGCGACCAGCTCGCGGTGCGGGCCGCGCTGGGCGAGGTGGCCGGCGTCGACGACGATCACCTCGTCGGCCGCCTCGGCGGTGGAGAGGCGATGGGCGATGGTGACCGAGGTGCGGCCGCTCATCAGGCGCTCGAGGGCCCGGTTGATCCGCATCTCCAGACGCGGGTCGACGGCCGAGGTGGCCTCGTCGAGGACCAGCAGGTCGGGATCGGCGAGCTGGGCGCGCAGCAGCGCCACGAGCTGCCGCTCGCCGGCCGAGAGCGACTCGCCGCGCTGCCCGACGCGGGTGCGCACACCGTCGGGGAGGCCGGCGAGCCAGTCCCCCAGGCCGAGCACCCGAGCCGCCTCCTCGATCTCCGCGTCGGTCGCGTCCAGCCGTCCGTAGCGGACGTTCTCGGCGAGGGTGGAGTCGAAGAGGAAGCCCTCCTGCGGGACGAGCACGACGCTGGTGCGCAGCGAGGCGTTGCCGATGTCGCGTACGTCGACGCCGTCGAGGCTCACCCTCCCCGAGGTCACGTCCATCACCCGGGTGAGCAGCTTGGCGATCGTCGACTTCCCCGAGCCGGTCTCCCCGACCACGGCGACCCGGCTGCCGGGCGCGATCTCGAAGGAGATGTCGTGCAGGACCGGACGGCCGCCGGGGTAGGCGAAGGTGACGTCGTCGAACTCGATCGAGAGCGGGCCGCGGGGCAGGACCGCCCCGGCAGCCCCCGGGTCGACGAGGTCCGCGGGCGTGTCCAGGATCCCGATCGTGCGCCGCCAGGAAGCGATCGCGTTCTGCGCGTCGGTGAGGATCTGCGTACCCATCTGGACCGGGCCCACGAACAGCGTCACCAGGAACGCGAACGCCAGGATCTCGCCGACGCTCAGCTCGCCGCCGGTTCCGCGATAGGCCAGGGCGAGCAGCACGCCGCCGACGATCACCCCGGCGTTGGCGAGGCCGCCGGAGAGGCCACCGAGGCTGAAGAAGATCGAGGTGTAGGCCTGTGCCTTGGTCTGGGCGGCGCTGGTGGCATCGATCTCGCGGTCGATGCGCTCCTGGGTGCGGTCCTCCACGGCGTACGCCTTGACCACGGCCGCCCCGACGACCGGCTCGGAGACCGCGGAGAGCATCTTGGCGACCTGGCGGCGGGAGAGCGTGTAGGCCGCGGACAGCTTGCGCTGGAAGAACCGCAGGCTGAGGAAGAGCGGACCGAAGCAGAGCCACACCAGGATCGCGAGCTGCCAGGAGTAGACCACCATCACGACGGTGGCGATCAGCATCTGCCCGACGCTGACGATGAAGAGCAGCCCGCCGAAGACGATGAACTGGCTGACCTGGTCGACGTCGCTGGTCACCCGCGAGACCAGCGCCCCACGGTGTTCGGTCGACTGGGTGAGCATCGGCAGGTCGTGGACGTGCCGGAAGGCCTTGGTACGCAGCGTGGCCAGGCCCCGCTCGGCGGCGGTGAAGAGCCGGCTCGTCATCAGGAACGACGCGACGCCCGTGACGGCGATGGCGACTACCGCGACGAGGCCGGCCCGCACGACGTAGCCGAGGTCGGGGCCGTCCGGGCCGCTCAACCCGTTGTCGAGCGTCTGCTGGACCACGACGGGCACGACGACCTGGCCGATGCTGGCGATCACGGCCAGCGCGAAGGTGCCGCGGATGCCCTCGACCAGCTCCGGGGAGTGCTTGATGCCCCGGCGGATGGTCTCGAAGGCGCCGAGGTCCTCGCCGCTGCCGACCCGGGTCTCGGGCTCGAGAGTCGCGGTCACTGGACGGTCTCCGGGGTCTCGTAGGCGTTCACCAGGCGGGCGTAGGACTCGTCGCGGGCGAGCAGCTCGGTGTGGGTGCCGCGGTCGCGGATGCGGCCGTCCTCGAGGTGGACCACCTCGTCGGCGAGCGCGATCGTGGCCTTGCGGTAGGCGACCACGACGAGGCTGGTGTCGCCGGCGTCGCTCCGCAGCGCGGCGAGGATGCGCTGCTCGACCTCGGGGTCGACCGCCGAGGTCGCGTCGTCGAGGATCAGGAGCCGTGGGCGGCGTACGAGCGCTCTGGCCAGGGCCAGGCGTTGCCGTTGCCCGCCGGAGAGGCTCGCCCCGCGCTCGCCGAGGGTGGTGTCGAGGCCGTTCGGCAGCGCGGCGACGAAGCCGTCGGCCTGCGCCGCCTTGAGCGCGGACCAGACCTCGTCGTCGGTGACGTCGGCGCCGAGGGTGACGTTGCCGCGCACGGAGTCGTCGAAGACGAAGGCGGTCTGCGGCACCAGCGCCGCCACCCGGGCCCACTCCCCCGCGCCCAGGTCGCGCAGGTCGGTGTCGTCCAGGGTGATCCGGCCGTCGTCGGGATCGACCAGCCGGGCCAGCAGCATGGTCAGGGTGCTCTTGCCCGAGGCGGTCTCGCCGACGATCGCGACCGTACGGCCCGGCTCGACCTCGAAGTCGACACCGTCGAGGAGCGTGGGACCGTCGGCGTAGGCGTAGGAGACGCCGTCGACCCGCAGGCGCGCGCCGGTCGCCTCGCGGCTGGTCCTCGCGGTCCCGTAGGCCAGGCGGCCGGTGGCCTCCAGCACCCGCTGCACCCGCCGGTAGCCGACGACGCTGCGCGGGAACTCGCCCAGCAGCCACCCGAAGGAGCGGATCGGGAAGGCCACGATGGTGAGCAGGAAGCCGATCTGGACGACGTCACCGGGCTCCGCGGCACCGCTGGATACACGACCCACGCCGACGGCCAGCACGGCGAGGACGCCGACGTTGGGCAGCGCGGCCAGGACCGGGTCGAAGGCCGCGCGGAGCCGGCCGGCGTGGATGTTGACGTCGCGCAGCTCCCGCGCCTTGTCCTGGAAGCGGGTGGTCTCCTCGGCCTCGCGCCCCAGGGTCTTGACGACGAGGGCACCGTCGAAGGACTCGTGCGCGATCCCGGAGAGCTCGGCACGCAGCTGCTGGGCGCGGGTCATCAACGGCGAGGAGAAGCGCTGGTAGACGAGGTTGGCGACGACGACCGCCGGGAAGACGAGGATGGCGACCGAGGCCAGCACGACGTCGGTCCAGAACATCTGCCCGACCGCGATCACCATCATCGCGACCGTGCCGACGGCCATCGGCAGCGGCGCGATCGGCGCCCAGGACGCCTCGACGTCGGAGTTGGCGTTGGAGAGCAGCTGACCGGTCGGGTGCCGGTGGTGCCAGGCGAGCGGAAGCGCCAGATACTGCCGGGTGACCGCGCGCCGCGAGTGGGCCTGCATCCGGAACTGCATCACCCCGGCCCCCAGCCGGCGCGCCACCACGCCGACCGCGCGCAGGATCGCGACAGCGACGAAGAGCCCGATCACTGCCCACAACCAGCCGGCGCCGATCTCGCCGTCGCGCAGCGCCGGGACCAGGACGTGGTCGGTGGACCAGCCCAGCACCCAGGCGTCGGCGACGGTCAGTGCGCCGAAGAGCGCGGACCCGAGGGTCGAGAGGGTGAAGACTCCCCACTCGCGCCGGATGGCGACTCCGAGAACCTTGAACCCATCGGTCGTGGTGGCCCGCTGGGGTGTTGGTTCATCGTCGCTCATCTCGAGGTAAAGCCTAGGTCAGCACCCTGGCTGCGACGAATTTTTTTGGTTCCCCTGCCGGCCAGGACGGCTCGATAGGGTGCAGCTCGTGCCTTCCTTCGCGCGCGCCGAGCGCATCGCCCTGTGTGACACCGCCGTCTCCCTCGGGCCGGCGGCCCCGACGCTGTGCGAGGGGTGGCAGGTCAAGGACCTGCTGGTGCATCTGCTGGTCCGCGAGCGTCGCCCGTGGGCCGCGGCGGGAATCGTCCTGCCGCCGCTCGCGCCGGTGCTGAGGAAGGCGGAGGCTGCGTACGCCGTCCAGCCGCTGGAGGCTCTGGCCGCCCGCCTGCGCGACCCGAAGGGCACCCCGTTCGCGCTCGGGCCGATCGAGAAGGCGGTCAACACCGTCGAGTTCTTCGTCCACCACGAGGATCTGCGTCGCGCCCAGCCGAGCTGGGAGCCGCGTACGCTGCCCGCCGCTGCCGAGCGTGACCTCTGGCGCACCCTGAAGCTGCTCGGCAAGGGCCTGGTCCGCTCCGCCGGGACCCCGGTGGTCGTCAGCAACGGCACCGACACCTCCACCCTCCGCGCCGGCGAGGAGCCGGTCACCGTCACCGGGCCGGTCGGCGAGCTCCTGCTCTTCTGCTTCGGGCGTCACCAGGTGCGGGGCCTGACCTTCGACGGTCCGGCCGAGCGGATCACGCAGCTGGAGAACGCCAGTCTCGGGTTCTGATCCTCAGAGGATCTTGTGGAGGTCGATCCGGACCGTGCCGTAGCCCACGACGACCACCGACCCGACCGGGTCGGAGTCGTTCAGCTCGAGCGTGACGTCCCAGCCGGTCTCGGCGTTGCTGAGCACGGTGAGCGAGCGGAGCTCGCGGTCGACGATCCAGTACTGCTCCGCGCCTGCGACGCGGTACTCCTCGGGCTTGCGGAACAGATCTCGGAGCGGGTCGAGGGTGAGAGAACCTCGACGACGATGAGCGGTGGCTGCTCGGCCCACTGCCCCTTCTCCTCGGCCCGGAGGACGAGGACGTCCGGGATCCGGCGGCTCATGCCCGTACGGAGCCCGGCCTCCGCGATGGCGGTCAGGTCCGGAAAGGTGTTGGCGAGCAGCACGAGGATGCGGCTGCCGGCGGCCTGGTGCGGGATCTCGCCCGGGGGGCTCCCGATGTGACGTCCGTAACCTCCACGCGCCTCCAGACGTTATCCCCGATGACCGAGTCCCCCAGGAGGTCACCCGATGCGTCGTCGTGCGGTAGCAGCCACCGTCGCCATGCTCTTCGTCCTCTCGCTCACCCAGGCCGCGCCGGCGATGAGCGCGAGCCGGGAGCTACGGGACGTGATGGTCGTGGGCAACAACTGGGACGGGACGGCGTCGATCGTCGATGCCCGCAGCCTCGAGGTGCTGCGTAAGGACATCGACCTGGTTCCGGACAAGGACGAGGAGATCGCCGCGATCCACCAGGACCCCGAGAGGCTGGCCTACTACTACCTGGTCCGCTACGGCCCCGGTGAGGGCAACGACCAGCTCGTGGACGACATGTTCACGACCCGGGACGGCAGACTGCTGGCGGTCTCGCGTCCCAGCCTCGCCGACGTGGTCTGGATCGACATCGAGAAGGCGCTCGCCGGCTCGCCGGACTCCATCGTGGTCGAACAGCAGATGGACGGGCACCGCACCGACCACATGGGCCTCTCCCCCGACGGCACCCGCTTGCTGGTCTCGGACTCGACGTCCCGCTCGGTGCACGAGTACTGGATGGGCGGCGCCGACGACCCGCGGACCGGCGAGCGGCTGCGTACCTTCGAGTCGGGCGAGACTCCCCACGAGAACAACTACTCCCGCGACGGCTCCCGGATCTTCCACGCCTCCATCGGCCGCGTCTACCTGCCCGGCGACCAGAAGGAGCTCTCGCTCGACCAGCTCGGCCTCGGCCCGATCGCCGGCACCATCCCCGGCACCGACCTGCTGCCGCCGATCAAGATCGGCCCGCTCCACGACGCGATCAAGGGCGACCGCTGGTTCGAGATCGTCGACGAGTCCAGCTTCGAGATCTCCCAGCGCTGGGAGATGGGCAAGGAGCTGGAGGAGGCCGGCTACCCCTCGATCTCCTCGGCCGTACGTCCCATGGCGGTCGCGCCCGGCGAGCGGTTCATCTACTTCCAGATGTCCTTCCTGCACGGTCTCGTCGAGTTCGACACCCAGGCGGCCGACATCGACGGCAAGGTCGGCTACTCCACCGGCTCCATCGAGGAGCCTCGCACCGGCGCCGTCACGCGCGTCATCCCGCTGCCCAAGCGCACCCAGCTACCGCGCGAGCTCTACGTCAACGACTCCGCCCACCACGGGCTCTCGATCGACGCCCAGGGCAAGACGCTGTGCGCGGCCGGCACGATGGACGACTACGTCGCACTGGTCGACCGTGCGACGGGTGACTACGCGACCCTCGATGAGGAGACGACCGGGCACTACTACGGCAAGCCCTACTGGACCACCGAAGGGCTCGGCAACACCTGCTGGGCGTCGCTGTCGGACGCCGACGCCGTCGCGGTCATCGACTTCCGCACCGGCGAGGAGCTCGCCTACCTCGACGTCGGCAACCACCCCCAGCGCGTACGCCACGGCCAGATCCCGGATGCGCTGTTGAGCTAGTCGGCGGCGGGGCATTTCCCCGCCATGGCGGGAATTTGCCGCGCGGGACCCCTCAGCGAACCGGCGCGCCGGCGCCGGAGAGCGCCTGCTTGACCTCGCCGATCCGGACCTTGCCGAAGTGGAAGATCGTGGCCGCGAGGACGGCATCCGCGCCGGCCTCGACCGCGGGCGGGAAGTGCTCGGCCTTACCGGCGCCGCCGGAGGCGATGACCGGGACGGTCACCTCGCTGCGTACGGCCTTGATCAGGTCGATGTCGAAGCCGTCCTCGGTGCCGTCGGCGTCCATCGCGTTGAGGAGGATCTCGCCGGCGCCGAGCTCGACGGCCTTCGCCGCCCACTCGATCGCGTCGATCCCGGCAGACTTGCGGCCGCCATGGGTGGTGACCTCGAAACCGGAGTCGGTCCCCGGCGCGCGTCGGGCGTCGACGGAGAGCACCAGGACCTGGTTGCCGAACCGGTCGGCGATCTCGGCGATCAGCTCGGGGCGGACGATGGCCGCGGTGTTGACCGCGATCTTGTCCGCGCCGGCGCGGAGCATCCGGTCGACATCCTCCACGCTGCGGATCCCGCCGCCGACGGTGAGCGGGATGAAGACCTGCTCAGCGGTGCGGGTGACGATCTCGAGGGTCGTCGCGCGTCCCTCGTGGGAGGCGGAGATGTCGAGGAAGGTGAGCTCGTCGGCGCCCTCCTTGTCGTAGGTCGCGGCCAGCTCCACCGGGTCGCCGGCGTCGCGCAGCTCCTTGAAGTTGATCCCCTTGACCACGCGACCGGCGTCGACGTCGAGGCACGGGATGACGCGTACGGCAAGACTCATGACTGGTCTCCGCGCTGCCGGCCGAGGGTGAGGTCGAGCGCGTCGGCGAGGTCGAGGGAGCCGGTGTAGAGCGCCGTGCCGGCGATCGCGCCCTCGACGCCGATCTCCACCAGGCCCATCAGCGCCTCGATGTCGTCGATCGTGGTCACTCCCCCGCTCGCCACGACCGGGCGGTCGGTGGCCTCGCAGACCGCGCGGAGCAGGTCGAGGTTGGGGCCCTGGAGCATGCCGTCCTTGTTGACGTCGGTGACGACGTAGCGCGCGCAGCCCTCGGAGTCGAGCCGGGCGAGGGTCTCGTAGAGGTCGCCGCCGTCCTTGGTCCAGCCGCGCGCGGCGAGGGTGCGGCCGCGTACGTCCAGGCCCACCGCGACCCGGTCGCCGTAGGTCGCGATCGCCTTGCGGGTCCACTCCGGGTTCTCCAGGGCGGCGGTGCCGATGTTGACGCGGCGGCAGCCGGTCGCCATCGCGGCCTCGAGCGACTCGTCGTCGCGGATGCCACCGCTCATCTCGACCTTGATGTCGAGCTTGCCGACGATCCCGGCCAGGATCTCGCGGTTGTTGCCGTGGCCGAACGCGGCGTCGAGGTCCACCAGATGGATCCACTCGGCGCCGGTCTCCTGCCACCTCAGCGCGGCCTCGAAGGGATCGCCGAACCGCTTCTCCGACCCGTCCACGCCCTGGACCAGCTGCACCGCCTGCCCGCCCTTCACATCGACGGCCGGCAGGAGCTCGAGGTAGTCACCCATGGGGACGATCCTATGTTCTGTACGCCGCCACCCCTGCCCCGCGGTCCGGGTGCGAGACGGTCCGCTCTCAGCGGGGCGCCAGCACCTCGAACTCGTACGCGTCCGGGTCGGTCATGCGCGCCCACCGACCGTCACTGCCGATCTCGGTGACCAACGTGGCGCCGAGCTCTTCGAGGCGGCGGATCTCGGCGGCCGGCTCGGTGTCCTCGGGGGCGATCAGGTCGAAGCGGAACCGGTCCCGGGGCCCGCGCGGCACCGGCGGCGGCCCGCCCCAGGCGACCTTGGCGCTGCCGGACGGGGTCGCAACCGCGGTCTCGCCGTCCTGGTCCCAGACCAGCGGCCAGCCGAGCGCAGCGCTCCAGAACAGCCCGTTCTCCCGGGATCCGTCGGCCGCGACCTCGCCGAGGAATCCGGTGCCGGCCAGCCAGCTGTTGCCTGCCGGGATCACGCAGAGCTCGTTGCCCTCCGGGTCGCCGAGCACGATGTGGTCCTCCTCCGGCAGCTGTCCGACGTCGAGGTGGGTCGCGCCGAGCCCGATCAGCCGGTCCACGGTCCGCTGCTGGTCCTGCGGCAGCGCGCTGGTCAGATGCAGGTGATGCGGGTTCGCCAGCGTCTTCGGCGCGTCCGTGGGCAGGAACCGGATCCGGAGGTCGTCGTCCGTACGCGGCAGCAGCCTGATCTCCTCGCCGCTGGCTTCGGGCTCTCGATCCAGCACCGCCGCCCAGAACTCCGCGACCCGCTCCGGGTCGTTGGCATCGATGCAGATCCCGAACCGCCGAGGTGTCATGCCCGCAACGTACGGCGGGGGCGAGACGGCGCACAATCGGTTTCCGCCGGGGCGGTCAGAACTCGCTGTCCCGACAGGCGCGGCGGCGACATGATGACCCCATGACAGAGGTGAGGGTGTTCCATGACGTTCCCGGCCGTGCGGCGGCCGTGTTCCGTGCTTTCACGGACGCCGACCTGCTACGCACCTGGTGGTGGCCGCATCTCCCCGACGCGACGTACGCCGTCGACCCTGTGCCAGGAGGCGAGATCGCCGTCGCCTCGCCTGGTGCCGGAATCGGGTTCCGCGGCGCCTTCGTGGAGGTGACCGCACCGACCCGGCTCGCCTTCACCTGGACCTGGGTCGACGACCCGGAGACCGACACCGTCGAGGTGGTCATGACCCCACTCACGCCTGACACGACCCGCGTGCTGGTCACCCACACCTGCTCCTCCGACTCCGCGGCAGGGCTCGAGCAGGGCTGGAGCGACGTCCTGGGTCGGCTTGCGGCCCGCCCGATCAGCCAGGCACGCTGACCCAGGCTCACTGAGGCGGATGACCTCTCAGCCGGCGTCTGCGCCACGCACGACGCGATCCAGGTTGGCCAGCCCTTTTTCCATGTCGGGCGCGATCGCCTTCTCCATCGAGTAGAACCTGAGCATCAGGCCCATCACGCCGCTCACCGAGCCGGTGTGGGTCCAGGTCAGCCGGGTGCCGTCGGCGACGGTGGCCAGGTCGAAGATCACCGTGCTGTGGCTCTTGAAGGGCTTCAGGAACTCCAGCGCCACCTCGATGTGGTCGGGCCTCGACTCGATGATCTCCATCGCGCCGGCACCCGCGCGCTTGTTGCCCGACCAGGCATAGCGGGCGCCGACCCCGGAGTCCGCACCCGAGTAGGTGCGCGTCATGTCCGGGTCGAGCTCCTCCCACGGCGACCAGGACGGCCACTCGTGGAAGTCGTCGAGCAGCGCGTGCACACGGCCGATGTCGCCGGGCAGGACCCCGGAGCGGGAGACCTCGTAGTCGGTCATGTCATGACAGTACGCCCGTGGAGACGAGTTCGAGAACGTCCTTGGTGCTGCGTACGTCTCCGAAGGTGCGATAGATGGTGGTCAGCGTGGCGTTGTGGGAGTCGTCGTCGCGTCCCGCGGTGGCGTCGGCGACCAGGATCGTGCGATATCCCAGCGTGGCAGCGTCGCGCGCCGTGCCGGCGACGCAGACCTCGGTGAGGGTGCCGGTGACGACGACGTTCTCGATGCCACGCTCCCGAAGCTGGTCGTGCAACGTCGAGCTGCCCGGAAAGAGTGCGCTCGTCGCGGTCTTCTCGACGAGCAGGTCGCCGTCGCGTGCCTCCAGCCCCGGTCCGAGGCGGCCCGCGATCGGTCCGTCCCCACTGCTGTGCCGGAACATCTCCGCGATGTCCTCGCCGAGGAACTCCCGCGCCCACGTCGTCGGCCCTGGATCGCCCGGCACGATCCACGCGACGGCGCCGCCGGCGCCGCGCAGGGCATCGGCGAGCAGACGTACGTTCGGCGTGATCGCGGCACAGATCGGGTTCGCCTCGAAGAAGAACGGGACGAGGTCGACGACGAGCAGCGCGGTCCGGGACGGGTCGAGGCTCTCATAGGCGTGACGTCTGCCCCGTCGAGCTTCCTGCCGGGCGTACTCACGCTCGGGGATCGCCCACCTGTGCACTTACTGGCCCTCCCCGGCGGTCTCGGGGTTGACGCCGACCGAGCCGTCGATCGTCTCGCGGAGGATGTCGGCGTGGCGGGTGGCGTCGCAGAGGCGGGCGGCCATGACGTTGAAGAGCATGACCCGCTCGTCCCACCACGGGACGTAGCCGCGGGCGTCGATGGGGAGCGCGTCGATCGTGGCGTCCACGTGCGCGCTGACGAGCTCGTAGAGGTCGAGGATGTCCGCGCGGCCCTCGTGCTCCGTGGCCCGGTGGGTGGAGTCCCACCACCCATCGGCGTCCCAGGGTGGCAGGTCGAGCGGCGGCGTACGGTCGAAGCCCTCGCCGAAGTAGCGGGCGTCGGAGAGGGCGTTGTGCTTGACCAGTCCGAGAAGGTTGGTGCCGGTCGGGGTCATCGGGCGGCGGATGTCGTCCTCCGGCAGTCCCTCGACCTTCCACACCAGCGCCGCCCGGACGCCACGGAGCTTGTCGTGCAGGTGGGCCTTCGCGAAGTCGTCGATCACCGCGCGCCACCCTCGACGAAAGCTCTCGGAACCACATCGGTCCAGGTTGTCATGACAGCCATCGGCCCACCCTAGCCAGAGCAGCGCGAGCCGGCGGGGCTCTTCGCCCGGGGCGGGCCGGCGCGGCGCCGGGTTCTTCGCGTCGCCCAGACCTCGATGCCGTGCAGCGGGCGCTCGATCAGGAACCTCCATCTCACCTGGGCAAACACCCTGGAACGAGTTGCGGATGAGCACCACACGGAAGCCGCCGCCAGACATCGGGGAAACCTCTTTCCCGCATGCCCCCATGGGTATTCATGGCGTTGAAAGCGGATAGAGACAGTGGGCAATCGGTGCATCCCTTTGATTGGGTATACGGCCCATTTCTTCCGATTCTCGGGTTGCGCCGCGCGGTTCCAATTCCTATCGGCGCTCGGGCCTACCAACAGCCTCCATCCGAAGGAAACCAGCCATGCTTCAGAACACCCTCGCCCGTGCCCGTCAGGCCCGCCGCGACGACAGTGGATTCACTCTCATCGAGCTCGTGATCGTCATCCTCATCCTCGGCGTCCTCGCCGGGGTCGTGGTCTTCTCCGTCCGCGGCATCAACGACCGCGGCGCGGTTGCCGCGTGCAAGACCGAGATCCGCACCGTGGAGACCGCCGTCGAGGCGTTCTACGCCAGGACCAACGGCTACCCGAACGCGATGACCGATCTCACCGCCGGTGCCAACCAGTTCCTTCACTCCGCCCCGGAGTACGTGGCCCTGGCGCCTGCCAACGACGGCACGCTCGTGCTCACTGCGGCCGCGCCCGCCGGATGCCCCGCCCCGTGATCTGACCTGATCGGGAGGGCCGCGACCCAGCGGCCCTCCCCCGGCACGACCTCCACTCCAACAAACCAGGGGCACCCATGCAGACCACCCTCGAACCAGGCAGCCGGGTCGACCAGCTGCTCGCCGCCGTCTGGCAGGCAGGCGGCACGGACCTCCTCCTCTCGGTCGGCCTCCCGCCGATGCTGCGGATCGACGGCATCCTCACCCCCGCGCCGGGCACGGACGTACTGACCGCCGAGGACACCGACGCGCTCCTGGCCGAGGTCCTGACACCGGCGCAGGCGACGGCCTGGAAAGACCGGCACGAGTACGACTTCTCCTTCTCCTGGCGCGAGCACGCCCGGATCCGCGGCAACGCGTTCACCCAGCGCGGGCTCAGCACCGTGGCGCTGCGGATGATCCCGCGCGCGATCCCCACCCCCGACGCCCTCGGCCTGCCGCCCGCGCTGCGCGCTCTGGCGCTGCGCCACCAGGGCCTCATCCTGATGACCGGCCCGACCGGGTCCGGCAAGTCGACCACCCTCGCCTCGCTCATCGACCTGATCAACACCAGCCGCGGCTGCCACATCATCACCGTCGAGGACCCGATCGAGTACGTCCACGACCACAAGGTCGCCGCGGTCAACCAGCGGGAGGTCGGCACCGACACCGCCACCTTCCCCGACGCACTGCGCAGCGTGCTCCGCGAGGACCCCGACGTACTCCTGGTCGGCGAGATGCGCGACCTGGAGTCGATCCGGTTCGCGCTCACCGTCGCCGAGACCGGCCACCTGGTGTTCGCGACCCTGCACACCAACGACACCGCCCAGTCGATCGGCCGGATGATCGACGTCTTCCCCGCCGAGCAGCAGGCCCAGATCCGCGTCCAGCTCGCCGCCGCGCTCAGCTGCGTCGTCTACCAGCGGCTGATCCCGAAGATCGGAGGCGGGATGACCGCAGCGTACGAGATGCTCGTCGCCACCCCCGCGGTCCGCAATCTCATCAAGGAGGGCAAGACCCACCAGCTGCGCAACAGCCTCGTCACCGGGGCCCGCGACGGGATGGTCACCCTCGAGCAGTCGCTCTCCCGCCTGGTCCAGGAAGGCACCGTGGCGGCGGAGGAGGCGCTCGCGCGCAGCCTCTACCCGCAGGACATCGAGACCCGCCCGCGCTACGCGACCTCACTGAGGAGCGTGACCCGATGAGGATCCGTTCCTCGCGCCACGACGAGCCGGCGCCGACCGCACCCGCCACCCAGATCGGCGCGGACGATCGGCTCGCCGCCCTCCTGGTCTCCTCGCGCCGACTCGCTCCCCACCAGATCGATGCCGTCCGCAGCAGAGGTGGCGACGGCACCCTCGCCGAGCGGCTGATCGCTGCCGGGGAGATCAGCGACGAGGACCTGGCCCGTGCGATCGCGGACCACTACGGCGCCGAGACGATCGACTTCCGGCGTACGTCTCCGCAACCCGACGCCGTCGCGCTGCTCGGCGCCGACCAGGCCCGTACGCTGCGGGCGGTCCCCCTCGCGGCCGACGCGCACCGGGTCTTCCTCGCCGTCGTGGACCCCTCGCCCGAGCACCTGGCCCGGATCGGTGCCGCCGTCGGCCGGCCGGTCGTCGGGCTCGTCGCCACGCACCGTGCCCTCGACCTTGCTCTGGCGAGCGCCTACAAGGCGACCCAGGGGGTCGGCAGCCAGATCCAGGCCTTCGAGACCCGCGACGCCCTGCGCCGTGAGGCGACCGGCCTGGACGGCACCCAGGCCAACGAGGACGCACCGGTCGTGCGGGTCGTGCAGATGGTGATCACCCAGGGGCTGCGCGACCGCGCCTCCGACATCCACATCGAGCCGTACGGAGATCGGGTCCGGGTCCGCTACCGCATCGACGGCGCCCTCACCGACGTCCTGGACCTGCCCGGGTCGATCGGTCCCGCGGTGGTGAGCCGGATCAAGATCCTCGGCGGGATGAACATCGTCGAGCGGCGCCGGCCCCAGGACGGCCAGATCTCGATGGTCGTCGAGGGGCGCGAGGTCGACATCCGGGTCGCCACCACGGCCGTCGTCGGCGGCGAGAAGATCGTCCTGCGGCTCCTCGACAAGTCCCGGTCGCTGTTCGAGCTGCAGCAGCTCGGCATGCCTGCGGGCCTCGCCGAGCGCTACCGCCGGCTCATCCACGCCCCCTTCGGGATGGTGATCTGCGCCGGCCCGACCGGTGGCGGCAAGACCACCACGCTGTACGCCTCGCTCGGCGAGGTGAACACGACCGAGCGCAACATCATGACGATCGAGGACCCCGTCGAGTACACCTTCGACTCGATCAATCAGATCCAGATCAACGAGCAGGCCGGGATCACCTTCGCCGGCGGCCTGAAGTCCATCCTGCGCCAGGACCCGGACATCATCCTGGTCGGCGAGATCCGAGACGTCGACACCGCCCGCATCGCGGTCCAGTCGGCCCTCACCGGACACCTCGTGCTCTCCTCGTTGCACGCGACCGAGGCGGTCTCGGCGCTCTACCGGCTCGTCGACATGGGCGTGGAGACGTTCCTGATCGCCTCCTCGGTGACCGCGGTCGTCGCCCAGCGCCTGGTCCGCCGAAGCTGCACCAGCTGCCTCGAGCCGTACCAGCCCTCGCCCGACGAGCTCGCCTTCCTGCGCAGCTTCGGCGACCCGGAGGCCGACGCCACCGCCGACCGGTTCCTGCGCGGCACCGGCTGCCACCTGTGCGCCCACACCGGCTACCTCGACCGCATCGGCGTCTACGAGCTCCTCACCGTCACCGACGAGGTGCGAGAGCTCCTCATCGACCGGGCACCGCACGAGGAGATGCGCAAGCTCGCTCGCAGCCAGGGCATGCGCACCCTCCAGGAGCAGGCGGTCCAGCTCGTCCGCGAGGGCACCACCACCGCGGCCGAAGTCATGCGCTCGATCTACGTCGCAGGAGTCTGACCATGCCCAAGTACGCCTATGTCGGCGTCACGACCGACGGCCGCCCGGTCAAGGGAACGCAGCGGGCCGCCAGTCGATCCGATGCCGAGGTCTCCCTCTACGACCAGCAGCTGCACCAGCTGCGGGTGAGCGAGAAGAAGAGCCTGTGGCAGTACGAGATCTCCGGGCCCCGGATCAAGCGCGAGGAGGTCATGCACCTCTCCCGCCAGATCGCCGCGTTCCTCCGCGCCGGGCTGCCCATCCTGGAGGCGGTGCACACCATCGGCGCCGAGAGCGAGAACTCCTCGATGCGACGGATGATGAACCGGATCGAGGACGGTCTGCGCTCCGGTGAACGCTTCTCGGACTGCCTCGAGGAGTTCCCCAAGGTCTTCCCGCCGTTCTACCGGAGCATCGTGCGCTCGGCGGAGTCCACCGGTGAGCTCGACGTCGTCCTGGCGCGGCTCTCCCGCTACATCGAGCGCGACCTGCAGGCCCGCCGCAAGATCAAGTCCGCGCTGACCTACCCGATCGTCGTGGCCGCGATGTCGGTGGTGACCGTCGTGGTGCTCGCCGTCTACGTACTGCCGAAGTTCGAGGAGTTCTTCGTCGACCTCGACGCCACACTCCCCCTTCCCACCCGGATCCTGCTCGCCGTCACCGGCTTCCTCGGACACTGGTGGTGGCTGCTGTGCCTGGTTCTCGGCGCGGTGTCTCTGCTCTACGTGGTCATCACCCGGACCAGGCGCGGCAAGTACGCGCGGGACGCGCTGCTGCTCAGGATCCCGGTGCTCGGCGATGCCATCACGTACGCGCTGGTGGAGCGGTTCTGCCGGGTCCTCGGCTCGATGGTCAGCGCCGGCGTCAACCTGACCGAGTCGCTCGCCGTCACCACCGACGCGCTGCGCAACCGCGTCTACGTCAAGCGTCTCGGTGCGGTGGCCGAGCAGATGCTCGAAGGGCAGGGGATCGCCGGGCCGCTGGCACGTACCGGCCTGTTTCCCGCGACCGCGACGCAGATGCTGCGGGTCGGCGAGGACACCGGGTCCCTCGACACCCAGCTCGAGGTCACCGGCGGCTACTTCGAGACCGAGCTCGACTACAAGATCGCGAAGCTCACCGCGCTGTTCGAGCCGATCGTCATCGTCACGATGGGGCTCGTGGTCGGGTTCGTCGCCGTCGCCCTGGTCTCGGCCATGTACGGCGTGTTCACCCAGGTCGAGATGTGAGGTCGGGACGTGAACGTGCCATGGCACAGTGACCGGGGCGAGACGCTCGTGGAGGTGCTGGTCGCCGTCTCGATCCTCGGCATCGCCGGGGTCGCGGTCGTGACCGGGCTCCAGATGAGCATCACCTCCTCCGACATCCATCGCAAGCAGACCACCGGGGGCGCCTACGCGCGCAGCTACGCCGAGTCGATCCAGGACTACGTCGCCGCTGCTGCCGACCGCTACGTCCCGTGCGCCGGAGCGAACGCCTACAGCCCGGCCACGGTCGGGTTCACGGTGCCGGCCGGCTACACCGCCGAGCAGGCGCTGGCCAAGCGGGTGCCGCCCGACGGCGGCGCCGCCGGCGCCTGCTCGGGCAACGACACCGGTGTCCAGCAGATCGAGATCACCCTCTCTGCGTCCGACGGCCGGGCGGCCGAACGGCTCACGGTGCTGCTGCGCAGACCGTGCGGCCCGAGGATGGCGATGTGCGGATGAGCCGGCGCCGCGACCCCGCCGCCGAGGCCGGGTTCACCCTCATCGAGCTGGTCGTCACCGTCGCCATCGTCGGTGTCGTCGTCACGGCTCTCACCGGTGTGGTGCTCAGCTACCTGCGCAACACCGTCGACACCCAGGCCCGCCTCTCGGAGTCGCACGACGTCCAGTTCGTCTCCGCCTACTGGCAGCGCGACGTCGCCAGCATCGGCGTCCGCTCCTCGTCCTACGACACCGCCACCCACAGCTTCCCGCTGACCCAGTCCGTCGATCTCCCCGCCTGCCCGCTGACCGGGGACGCAGCCGGGGCGACCCCGGCCGCGACGCTGGCCTGGAGCGAGCACGACTCGCTGACCTCCACGGACCCCGGCACGACGGTGAAGGTCACCTACGCCTACCAGTCCTCGGCCGAGGGCGGCCGGCTCTACCGCGTACGGTGCGGCAGCCGGCCTGCCACCGTCGAGGTCGCCGACCGCCTCGCCGATGCTCCCGTCCTGGCCTGTGCAAACGGCGCCGGCGACAGCATCTCCTGCACCGGGTCCGGTGACGACGTACCTGTCGTCGTGACCCTCGCGCTGTCCATCCACGACAGCACCGGCATCGACCTCCCCACCTACGCCGCGACCCTCCTGGGCGAACGGAGACAGACATGACCCGCCCACGCCCGCGCCTGCGGCCCCGACAGCGACTCGGCAGCGACGACGGAGCGATCCTCGTGTTCGCACTGATCATCGTCACGACCGTGGCCCTCGTCGTCGGCACCGTCCTGGTACGCGGAGACGGCTCCCTCCGCGCCACCGTGGCGCTGCGCGAGGTCGCCGGCTCCACCTACGCCGCCGACGGAGCGGCCCAGGTCGCCATCAACGACCTGCGCACCGGCCACTGGGGCGGAACCGCCACCGAGCCGGCCGACTGGGCTTTCGACAACTCCGACGACGGCACCGGCTGCTTCGGCGCGAACAGCGACACCGACGGCAATCCCGCCAACGACGCCGTCGGCACCCTCGACCTCTCGAACTTCTACCCGGCGTCGGCCGCCAGCGGCGACGGGCCGACCTCCGCGAGGGTCGAGTGCGTCGCGGAGGACTCCACCGGGGCCCAGGGCTCACCGGTGCCGATCACCAATCAGAACAAGCCCGGCAACGCCATCCTCACCCTCGGCACCGGCGGCGAGACCGGCCTCACCTCGAGCGCGAGCGGAGGCAACTCGCTGCGGGTGCACGGCGGCGTCTGGTCCAACTCGGACATCTCGGTGACCAACGGCGACATCGTGAGCAGCACCTCCATCCGGGCCCACACCGGCTGCGCACCCACCTCGGCCCTCCACGCGCCCGTGGTCGACTGCTCCTCAGGGACCGTGGCCGACCCCGGATACCCCAGCGACCCGAGCGTGACCGGCACCGGCGTACCGCCGCTGCGGACCCCACCGACCAGCTGCCCCGCGGTCGTCACCTTCGAGCCCGGCTACTACGACGACGCCGCGGCCCTGAACAACCTGACCAACCGGAACGCCTGCCGCGACAGCGTCTTCTGGTTCAGGCCCGGCACCTACTACTTCGACTTCCACAACGGCACCAACGACCCGATGTACGACAGCGACACCAACGGCGGCGGTGGCAGCGAGTGGAACGTCAGCGTCGGTGCCCTGATCGCGGGCGACCCCGTCGGCGACAGCCTCACCAACCCGCGCTTCCCCGCGGACGGGAACTGCCGCAACCCCATCGACGACGTGACCACGCAAGGAGTCCAGTTCCTCTTCGGCGGCGAGAGCCGCCTGCGGGTCGACGGCGGCGCGAACGTCGAGATCTGCGGCAGCTACCACGGCGACCGGCCCCCGATCGCTCTCTACGGGCTCAGGACCGGCACCTCCACGAGGACCTCCTTCACCGAGGCCTCCGGTGACGACGGGGACCCGTTGACGACCAGCGGTACGCCGAGCGTGACCCCGGCCGGCAGCGACAACACCTTCACCGGAGCGACCGCCCCTGCGCTCCGCGACGCCGGCAACGGCTCAGCCACCTGGTTCCGGCCCAACGGTGGGGCCACCACGGTCTCCCGCACCGTCACCATGAACGGCTTCGCCCCACCGGCGACGATCCCGAGGGGGTCGGTCGTGAAGGACGCTCGGCTCCTCGTCCGCCACAAGGCCTCGCAGAACAACGCCGGCACCGCCTCGACCATCACCCTCACCCCGGCCGGCGGCACTGCCTTGGGCCCGTTCAACCTGGACCGCCCCGGGACGCTCACCACCCAGACGGTCGACCTGCGCACGCAGCAACCCACCGTGTTCAACGCGCTGCAGCGGGCCGTGCACGGCAACGGCTACACCGGCGCGAAGGTCGACTTCACCGGCACCATCGCCAGGAACCTCGGCGCCGCCGCGACCGTCGAGCTCGATGCCGTACGCCTCGAGCTGGAGCTCTACCTCCCGCAGTTCCGCGCCCAGTCCGACGCCGGTCTGGGGGCCGGCAACTGCCTGAGGCTCGGCGGCGGCTGCAACCTCATCGGGGTCGGCCCCTCCGGCGGCAGCTACCACGGCGTCTTCTACGTCCAGGGCACCACCTACACGCCGACGACGCGGATCCAGCTCAACCTCAGCAACCTGCAGCAGGCCGAGGTGTTCCGGTTCGGTGTCATCTCCCGCTCGCTGGACTTCTCCACCCAGGGGAACCCGACCTTCCAGGACGCCGTCATCCAGCTCCCCGACAACTCGCCGGGATGGGGGTTCAACGGCACCCTGGTCCAGCTCAAGGTGTTCGTGTGTCCCGACTCCCCCACCTGCGCACCGAGCCCCGGAAGGCTGGCGCTCACCACGCGCGTCCAGCTCTGGGACCCGAGCGGTTCTCCCGCGCCGGGTAGACGCCAGGTCAGCGTCCTGAGCTGGAGCCACACCCGATGAGCGGGGTGAGCGCGGTGCTGGTCGCCGCCGTCTGTGCCGCGTACGGGCTCGCGGTCGGCTCGTTCCTCAACGTCGTCGCCCACCGGGTCCCCCGTGGGGTCTCGGTCGTGCGACCGCGCTCGGCGTGCCCGCGGTGCGGTACGCCGATCCGGGCCCGGCACAACGTCCCGGTGCTCGGCTGGCTGCTCCTGCGCGGACGCTGCTACGACTGCGGCGAGCCGATCAGCGTGCGCTACCCGCTGGTCGAGGCGGGCACCGGAGCGCTGTTCGCGGTCGCCGGGCTCCGGTTCGCCGACCGGCCGTCCCTCCTCGCGGCCTACCTCGTCTTCGCGGCCGTCGCGATGGCACTCGCGCTCATCGACCTCGATGTCCGGCGGCTGCCGAACGCGATCGTGCTCCCGGCCTACCCGCTCCTCGCGGCCCTCCTCGTCCTCGGGGCCGACGACGACGCCCTGAGCAGAGCGGGGATCGGGGCGCTGGTCCTGTTCGGGTTCTTCCTCACCATCGCGCTCATCGCACCCCGCGGGATCGGGTTCGGTGACGTGAAGCTCGCCGGGGTCATCGGCGGCATGACCGCCTATCTCTCCTGGGGCGCCTTCCTGACCGCTGCCTTCGGCGCCTTCCTGCTCGGGGCGGTCGCGGGCATCGCCCTGATCCTGGGCCGAGGGGCACGGGGCAAGACCGCGATGCCGTTCGGCCCCTTCATGCTCGTGGCCGCCTGGGCATCCATCCTGGGCGCGAGCGGGCTCGGCGAGGTCTACCTCGACCTGATCGGGCTGTGACCGCGCACACCGGCCGACCGCCTATCTGCGGAACAGCAGCGTGTAGACCACCGGCGCGGCCAGCACCGACCCGATGGCCGCGAAGACCGTCGTGCCGATGTCCTCGGTGACGAGATAGACGAGTGCGTCGAGGAGGAGCAGGACGACGACCAGGATCCGTACGTTGCGCCGCCGGCGCTCCGCGAGCGCGCTGAGCTGCCGGGGCCGGCGAGCCGGCACCCACCCGAGGAGCCGCTCCCGCCGCGCCCGGCGTTCGGCGGACCTGGCGGCCCGGGCGGCACGCTCCTCGGCGGCCTGGGCGGCCAGCCGCTCGCGCTCGGCGCGCGCCTTCGCGCGGGCCCCGGCCTGGGCCACCTCAGGCGGCCTTCAGCGACTGCACCCAGTTGCGCAGCACCGCGGCACCGGCGTCGCCGGACTTCTCCGGGTGGAACTGGGTGGCGCTCAGCGGGCCGTTCTCGACGGCCGCGACGAACCGGTCCCCACCGTGCTCGGCCCAGGTGACCAGCGGGGCGACGGTGCGGTCGTTGGTGACCAGGGTCCAGTCGCGCACGCCGTAGGAGTGCACGAAGTAGAACCGCTCCTTCTCGACACCGGCGAACAGCGACGAGCCGTCGGGGACGTCGAGCGTGTTCCAGCCCATGTGAGGCACGATCGGCGCCTGGATCCGCTCGACGACACCCGGCCACTCACCGCAGCCCTCGGTCTCGACGCCGTGCTCGATGCCGGTCTCGAAGAGGATCTGCATCCCGACGCAGATGCCCATCACCGGCCGCCCGCCGGCGAGCCGCCGGGCGATGATCCGCTCGCCGCGGATCGCCCGCAGGCCCTTCATGCACGCCTCGAAGGCGCCCACGCCCGGCACCAGCAGCCCGTCGGCCGCCATCGCGGCGTCGAGGTCACCGGTCAGCTCGACCGTGGCACCGGCGCGCTCGACGGCGCGGACGGCGGAGCGTACGTTGCCCGAGCCGTAGTCGAGCACGACGACCGAAGGCGCAGTCACAGGGCACCCTTCGTCGACGGGATCCCGGTCTCGCGCGGGTCGTAGGCGATCGCGTCGCGGAAGGCCCGTGCGAACGCCTTGAACTGCGTCTCCACGATGTGGTGCGGCTCGCGCCCGGCGAGCACGTTGACGTGCATCGTCAGGTGGGCGTGGTGGGCGATGGAGTCGAAGACGTGCTGGGTCAGGGAGCCGAGGTAGGGCACCCCGGAGCCGCCGAGGAGCACATAAGCCTGGCCCTCCGGCTCACCGGTGTGGACCGAGTAGGGCCGCCCGGAGACGTCCACGACGCAGCGTACGAGCGCCTCGTCCAGCGGGACGGTCGCGTCGCCGTAGCGGCGGATGCCCTTCTTGTCGCCCAGCGCCTCGCGCAGCGCCTGGCCGAGCACGATCGCGGTGTCCTCGACGGTGTGGTGGGCATCGATGTGCACGTCGCCCTCGGAGTGGACGGTCAGGTCGACCAGCGAGTGGCGACCGAACGCGGTCAGCATGTGGTCGTAGAACCCGACGCCGGTGGAGACGTCGACCCGTCCGGTGCCGTCGAGGTTCACCTCGACGACGACCTTCGACTCCGAGGTCTCCCGTTCGATCCGCGCGGTGCGTGCGGTCATGCTCGTGCTCCGTTCACATCGGTCAAAGCGTGCTTGAAAGCGTCCATCTCCTGCGGGGTGCCGACCGAGACCCGCAGCCATCCCTCGGGCCCGGTCTCGCGGATCAGCACGCCACGGTCGAGCAGCCCCCGCCAGACCGCGTGCCGGTCGGCGTAGCGCCCGAAGAGGACGAAGTTGGCGTCCGAGTCGGCCACCTCGAGGCCCTCGGCGCGCAGCCAGTCGACCAGCGCGTCCCGCTCCTCGCGGAGCTCGGCCACGTAGCCCAACAGCTCGGGCGCGTGCCGCAGGGCCGCGCTCGCTGCCGCCTGGGTCACCGCGGAGAGGTGGTAGGGCAGGCGTACGACGCGGATCGCGTCACAGATCGCCGGGTCGGCCGCCAGGTAGCCGAGCCGCAGCCCGGCTCCGGCGAACGCCTTCGACATCGTGCGGGTGACCACCAGGTTGCGGTGGCGGTCGAGCAGCTCGAGCGCCGATGGCACGCCGCTGCGCCGGAACTCGCCGTAGGCCTCGTCGACCACGACGATCCCGGCCTCACCGACCGCCTCGCACAGCGCGGTGACCGTCTCCGGCGGCAGCGCGGTGCCGGTGGGGTTGTTGGGGCTCGGCAGCAGCACGACGTGGGGCCGGGTCTCCTCGACCAGCGCCCGGGCCTTCTCCAGGTCGATCGCGAAGTCGGTCTCGCGGTGTCCGACGACCCACTCGGTGTTGGTGTCGCGGGCGTACTCCGGATACATCGAGTAGGTCGGCGCGAAGCTGATCGCGGTGCGACCCGGGCCACCGAATGCCTGCAGCAGCTGCAGCATCACCTCGTTGGACCCGTTGGCCGCCCACACCTGCTCCGGCGTGATCTCCGCCTTGGGGACGTCGGAGCGGAGGTACGCCGCCAGCCCCTCCCGCAACGCCACGAACTCGCGGTCGGGATAGCGGTTGAGGTTGCGCGCCGCGGCCCCGACGCTCGCCGCGATGTCGGCGACCGTCTCCGCAGAGGGCTGGTAGGGGTTCTCGTTGACGTTGAGCTGGACCGGGACGTCCAGCTGCGGAGCGCCGTAGGGCTCGATCCCGGCGAGCTCTTCCCGGATCGGGGGCCAGCTCATGAGGTGAACCTCACCGACACGGCGGCGCCGTGGCCCGGCAGGTCCTCGGCCTCGGCGAGCGTGACCACGTGGTCCTTGACCGCCGCCAGTCCCTCGCGGGAGTAGTCGACGACGTGGATCGACTTGGTGAAGGCGCGCACCGAGAGACCCGAGGAGTGGCAGGCGCAGCCACCGGTGGGCAGCACGTGGTTGGACCCGGCGCAGTAGTCGCCGAGCGAGACCGGGGCGTAGGAGCCGACGAAGATCGCGCCGGCGTTGCGGATCCGGCCGGCGACCCGGGCCGCGTCGGCGGTGTGGATCTCGAGGTGCTCGGCGGCGTAGGCGTTGACGACGTCGACGCCCTGGTCGATGTCGTCGACGAGCACGATGCCCGACTGCGCACCGGTCAGCGACGTACGGATCCGCTCGACGTGCTTGGTCACCGCGACCTGCTTCTCGAGCTCGGCCTCGACGTCGGCGGCGAGCGTCTCGGAGTCCGTGACCAGCACGGAGGCGGCCAGGGGGTCGTGCTCGGCCTGGGAGATCAGGTCGGCGGCGACGTAGGCAGCCTCGGCGGTGTCGTCGGCGAGGATCGCGATCTCGGTCGGGCCGGCCTCGGAGTCGATCCCGACCTGGCCCTTGAGCAGGCGCTTCGCGGTGACGACGTAGATGTTGCCGGGGCCGGTCACCATGTCGACGCGCTCGCACGGGTCGACCCCGTAGGCGAACATGGCGATCGCCTGGGCGCCACCGACGGCGTAGACCTCGTCCACGCCCAGCAGCGCGCACGCGGCCAGGATGGTGGGCTGCGGCAGCCCGCCGAACTCCTTCTGAGGCGGCGAGGCGAGCGCGATCGAGGGCACTCCGGCGACCTGCGCCGGGACGACGTTCATCAGGACCGAGGAGACCAGCGGCGCCAGACCACCGGGCACGTAGAGCCCCACGCGCCCCACCGGCACCTTGCGGTGCGTCACCCGGGCACCGGGCGCCAGGTCGGTGACCGCGTCCTCCTCGAGCTCGGCGGCACAGGTCGTACGCAGCCGGGCGATCGACTCCTCGAGCCCGGCCCGGATCGCCGGGTCCAGCTCGTCGAGGGCCTTGGTCAGCGCGGCTGCCGGGACCCGGATGTCGTCGACACGCACGCCGTCGAACTTCTCGGAGAACTCGGTGATCGCCTCCGCGCCTCGCTCGCGGACGGCGTCGATGATCGGCTGCACCGCATGAGTGGCCGCCTCGATGTCGAACTCGGCGCGCGGCACGGCGGCGCGGTAGTCGACGGTGCCTCTGTCGGCACCCCTCAGGTCGATGCGGCGGATCATGCCTCAAGTCTACGAGTCGGCGGGCCCCGGAGCCGATCTGCCGACGCCACGTGGACGCGGCCCGGAGGCGCATACGGCGCCCGGATCCGGGTACCCGGACCACTGACCCACCAAAGGAGGATCGCCATGGCACGCCCTGGACTTTTCCACCGCGAGAACAAGCATGCCGACGAGAGCTACCCCGAGGCCGACGTGAACCACGCCGAGACGCGTGATCCCTATCCCGGAGGCCCTGCGGTCGTCGGCCACGACGACAACGTCGAGCGCGCACACCGGGCCAACGACGGAGTCAGCCACCTGCGAACCGACCCCGATACGGGCCGCGACGCAGGCCCCGACACGGACAGCGCCGAGCACTACCGCCACGCCGAGGACGGGCGTCGCGCCGCGCTGCACGACACCTACGGCGGCATCAACTGGGGAGCCTGCTTCTTCGGCTGGCTCGTCGCGGTCGGCGTCACCGTCCTGCTCGCAGCCATCATCAGCGCCGTCGCCTCCGCGGTCGGCGTCAACGAGAACCTGACCCGGACCGACCTGGAGTCGATGGCCGACTCGGCCGGCATCGCCGCCGCCATCACACTCGCCGTGGTGATGTTCATCGGCTACTACGCCGGAGGGTACGTCGCCGCCCGGATGTCCCGCTTCGATGCGCGTCGTCAGGGTCTGGGCGTGTGGATCGTGGCCATCGTGGTGATGATCGTCGCGGCCGTCGCCGGTGCCCTGTTCGGCTCGAGCTACGACATCATGCAGCGGATCGACCTGCCGAACGTCGGCCTGAGCACCGACCAGCTCGGCCTGGGCGCCGTGATCGCCGGCGTGGTGCTCCTGGTCGTGATGCTCGTCGGGGCGCTCCTCGGCGCCGCCACCGGGCAGCGCTACCACACCAAGATCGACCGGGCGGCGTACGACTTCTGACCCTCTCGGAACGATCACAGGTGGACATACCGTGGGGTTCGCGGGCGCACGCGCCCGCGAGCCCCCTAGGTTGGTCCCGTGAATGAGCGACTTCCGATGTTCCCGCTCAATGCGGTCCTGTTTCCCGGTGTGACGCTCCCCCTGCGCGTCTTCGAGGACCGCTACCGCGCGATGGTGCACCACCTGCTGCGCCAGGAAGAGGAGGACCGCCACTTCGGCTCGGTCGCGATCCGCGAGGGCTACGAGGTCGGTGAGACCGGCGCCCAGTCGCTCTACCGTGTCGGCGTCAAGCTGCTGATCACCGAGGTGGAGCACCACAGCGACGGCTCCTTCGACCTCGAGGTGCTCGCCGTGGACCGGATCCGGATGGACAGCCTGGTCAGCTCCGGCGACTTCCCCGTCGCCGACGTCGAGGACCTCCCCGAGGACCACGTCACCGTCCCGAGCGCTGTCGTCGACACCGCGCGGGCGACCTTCACCGCCTACCGAGCCGCGCTGCTGGAGTTCCGCGACGACCCGTTCACCGGGTCGCTCCCCAAGGACCCGGAGTTCCTCTCCTGGACGATCTCGGCCACCACTCCCCTGCCGATGCCCGACCGGCAGGCGCTCCTGGAGGCCCCCGACGCCGGCGTACGTCTCGGCATGGCCACCGACCTGCTCCGCGCCGAGCTCAAGGCGATGAACGTGATCCCCTCGCTGCCCGCGACCGAGGTCGCCCGCACGAAGTGGTCCCCCAACTGATGGCGAAGAAGCAGGCCGGGAAGAGAGCGACCGGCGGCACCCCGGCGACCGTCGCCCTCACCCAGGCCGGCATCGACTACACCCTCCACCCCTACGAGCACGACCCGCGCGCCGAGTCCTACGGGCTGGAGGCCGCGGAGGCCCTGGGCGTCGAGCCGAAGCGGGTCTTCAAGACGCTGATGGCCTCCCTCGACGGGAAGCTCGTCGTCGGCATCGTCCCCGTCACCGGCCAGCTCGACCTCAAGGCGCTGGCCCGGGCGCTGGGCGGCTCGAAGGCGCAGATGGCCGAGGTGACCGCGGCCGAGCGCGCCACCGGCTACGTCGCCGGCGGCATCTCTCCCGTCGGCCAGAAGCGTCCGCACCCGACGGTCCTGGACGAGTCGGCCATGACGTACGAGACCGTCTACGTCTCCGGCGGCCGCCGCGGCCTCGACCTCGAGCTCGCCCCGACGGACCTGATCGAGATCACCGACGCCACCACCGCCCCGATCGCCAGATGACCCCGCCGAGTCGGCTCGTCATGACGCGCCGACTCGGCGCTGGATCCTGTCAGGACGAGCCGACTCGTCAGCTCAGTCGAGCGTGAGGCGAGCCAGGCCGCGCGAGACGTCGCCGTCCAGGTAGGCGCTGAAGCCGAGCTGGCCGAGGGCCTCGATGTCGTCGGCGACCTCGGGAGCCTCGGCGTTGACCACCTTGTCGAGGCCGTCGAAGTCGACGTAGACCACGGCCGAGGCGTCATCGGCCTTCGGCACCGCGTTCTCGAACTTCTTCGTGCCCGCCAGACCACCGTCGGCGAGGAGGTCCTTGCCGTAGTCGCCCATCGCGACCGTGGTCATGTCGCCCTCGCTGTCGACACTCACCATGCCCGCACCGAAGCCCGCGGTCAGGTCGCCGACGAACTTGTCGACCCCGTCCGAGTCGGCTCCGTCGAGCTTGAGACCGAGCTGCAGGCCGTCGGGAGCGCTGAGGTCGACCTGGCCGAGCGCGAGCGCGAAGCTGTCACCGAAAAGCTTCTCCAGGTCGCCCGGCGCCATGCCGAACATCTGGGTGAACTGGTCGTCGACCCCGCTCCCCGCCAGACCGGTCGAGAGCCAGCCATCGGCAGGGTTCATCGCGATCACCGCGGTGGTGTCCTTCGGCAGGGTCCCGGCGACGGTGCCCGCCTCCGCGCCCTTGGCCTCCTCGGTCACCGACGAAGCGCCCTCGAGCTCGAAGGCGCCCTCCTCCGCGCGGAGGGTGAACGCCGCACCCTCGAAGTCCTTCAACGCCGTGGACAGCGCGTCGGCCAGCTCCGTGGCGTCGGGCATCGGGGCCGCCCCGGCCATCGGACTCTCGGCCAGATCACCGCCGGCCTCGTCGAACGCGCCGCTCGCGACCACAGCGGCCAGCACGTCGGGAAGCTCCTCCGAGACGTACGACGTGACGAACCCGGTCCCGCCGACGTCGCCGGTCCACTTCGCGAAGCCGGCGTCGTCGGCAAGCGTGCCCTTCTCGGCAGCCTTCTGGATCGCGGCAAGGTCCTCGTCGGTCTCCGCCACGAGCGCCCAGCCGTCGGAGACGGACCAGGCGGCCCCCGACCCGGCGCACTCGGCAAGCTTCGGCAGGCCCTTCTCGGCATCGGACTCGTCGGTGACCTGGAGCGCGAAGGCGAACCTGGGCTGCTCCCCGTTGGGTACGACTCCGACCGCAGCCTTGTAGCCGAGCCACGGCTCGAGGTCCTTGCCGAAGTCGAGCTCGTCACAGGACTTCGCGAAGAGCGACCTGCGTGGGTCCTGGCCCTCCTCGAGGTCGAGCTCCTTCTCGACCGAGGGCAGCTTGCGCAGGAGGGGCACCGCGTCCTTGGCCTCGGTGAGGTCGATCTCGGTGTAGATCGCCGTCGATGCGGGGAACGCCTCCGCCGGCGAGCCGCCGGCCTTGCTCAGCGCCACCGCGGTCACAGTGCCGGCGCCGGCGAGGACGGCCACGCCGAGGAGCGCTCCGGCTCCGATGATCAGCGGTTTCTTGCTCTTACCGGCAGAGTTCTCGCCGAGCTCGAGGATCTCTGTCGCCGGCGCAGACGGCGTCTGGCCGGGGGTCGTTTCGGACATCAGTCACTTCCAGGCTCTGTCGGCCGGCACCGATGCCGACCGTCCAACCTGGCGAATCTACGTCGAACGTCCGCGGACTGTCCGTCGAATTTACCTTTCGGTCCCATCCGCGTGATCGGCGCCCTCGCGGGGCGCCCACATCAGGAAGATCACCATCAGCGCCAGCATCGCCGAACCCGGGACGAGCAGGACCAGCCACGGCGAGGCGAGCTGGAAGCTGTCCTGGATCACGGTGCCGTTGGCGGCACCCTTGGCGAGCCCCTGGGGGTCCTCGGGCGAGAGCAGGGAGGTGACGAGCAGCATCAGGCCACCGCCGATGGCACCGCCGACCGTCACCGCCGCGAGGGTGACGAGCTCGGAGCGGATCAGCCAGACCGCCGCCGCGATCCCGACCAGCAGACCGAGCACGATCGCGCAGACCGAGAACCACCCGGTCGCGGCGAAGACACCCTGGTCGATGTTCTGCCCGATGGTGGGCGGGTCGATCGAGATGAGTCCCCGGTACCACTTGCCGTCGAGCACCATCCCGGTCGGCGGGGTCCACAGCGTCGCCGCGGCCAGACCGGCGACCAGGCCGCCGACCACGAAGGCGACCACGATGATGGCGGCCTGGACCAGCACCGGGCGGGACAGGTCGGGGCGGGCGGGGCGGCGGCCGGTCTCGTCGAGAGCGGGCGGCGGCGGCACGATCAGATTGTCAGGCATCCTGGTCCGAGGAGGTGTTTGAGGTCGGCGAACAGCTCGGGAGTCGGTGCCACCCGCAGCCGGTCATCGAGCTTCATGACCCGGGTCGCGTCCCGTGTCATCAACCGTAGCCTGACCTCGGCTACGCCGGGGTAGGTGGTCAGTACGTCGCGCAGCGAGGCGATCACCTGCGGCGTGCACCGCGTCGACGGCAGCGAGATCACCACCGGTCCCCCGGCGGCACCGGGACCACCGGTCAGGTCGGGGACGGTGACCTCCTGGCCACGCAGCTCGGGCTGGTCCTTGTCGCGGGAGAGCTGGCCCTTGACCCGGATGATCGAGTCCTCGACCAGATGCGGCGCGGCCAGCTGGTAGGACGACGGGAAGAGCAGCACCTCGACCGAGCCCTCGAGGTCCTCCAGCGTCACCGTCGCCCAGGCGTCGCCCTTCTTGGTGATGCGCCGGTTGACGTTGGTGACCAGCCCGGAGACCGTCACGGTGCTGTTGTGCGGCCGGGACTCGTCGGTCATCAGCTGACCGATGGTGCAGTCGGTGCCGTTGGCCAGGACGTGCTCGAGCCCCATCAGCGGATGGTCGGAGACGTAGAGGCCGAGCATCTCGCGCTCGTGTCCGAGCAGGGTCATCTTGTCCCACTCGTCCATCTCGGGGATGGTCACCGAGATCCCGAAGTCGCCGCCGTCGGCCTCGTCGAGGCCGCCGAAGAGCGAGTCCTGGCCGATCGCCTCGTTGCGCTTGATGTCGACGTACTGGTCCACCGCGGTCTCGTGGATCGCCACCAGCGCGCGGCGCAGGTGCTTCATGTCGTCGAAGGCACCGGCCTTGATCAGCGACTCGATCACGCGCTTGTTGCAGACCCGGTCGGGCACCTTGGCGAGGAAGTCGTTGAAGTCCTCGAAACGGCCCTTCTCGGTGCGTGCCTCGACGATCCCGTCGACCACCTGGGCACCGACGTTGCGGACCGCGGTGAGGCCGAAGCGGATGTCGGTGCCGACCGCGGTGAAGTCGTGGGAGGACTCGTTGACGTCGGGCGGCAGGACCGCGATCTTCATCCGGCGACACTCGTTGAGGTAGATCGCCATCTTGTCCTTGTCGTTCTTGACCGAGGTCAAGAGCGCCGCCATGTATTCGGTCGGGTAGTTGGCCTTGAGATAGGCGGTCCAGTAGGTGACCACGCCGTAGGCCGCCGAGTGCGACTTGTTGAACGCGTAGTCGGAGAACGGGAGCAGGATCTCCCAGATGGTGTCGATCGCACTCTGCGAGTAGCCGCGCTCGAGCATGCCGGCCTGGAACCCGGCGTACTGCTTGTCGAGCTCGGCCTTCTTCTTCTTGCCCATCGCGCGGCGCAGGTTGTCCGCCTGTCCCAGCGAGAACCCCGCCAGGACCTGGGCGATCGACATCACCTGCTCCTGATAGACGATCAGGCCGTACGTCTCCCCCAGCACCTCCGCGAGCGGCTCCTCGAGCTCGGGGTGGATCGGCACGATCGGCTCGCGGCCGTTCTTGCGGTGGGCGTACTTGTTGTGGGAGTCGGCACCCATCGGGCCCGGCCGGTAGAGCGCGGAGACCGCGGTGATGTCGGCGAAGCGGTCGGGCAGCATCGACCGCAGCAGCGCGCGCATGCCACCACCATCGAGCTGGAAGACGCCGAGCGTGTCGCCGCGCTGCATCAGCTCGTAGGTCGGCTTGTCGTCGAAGGGGACCTCCTCGAGCACCAGGTCGATGTCGCGGTTGGCCCGGATGTTGGCGAGCGCGTCCTCGAGGGTGTGGAGGTTGGAGAGGCCCAGGAAGTCCATCTTGACCAGGCCGAGCGACTCACAGGTCGGGTACTCGAACTGGGTGACGACCTGGCCGTCCTGCTTGGGCTCCATCAGCGGGACGATGTCGATGATCGGCTCGGAGGCCATGATCACGCCCGCCGCGTGGATGCCGGTCTGCCGGATCTGGCCCTCGAGACCGAGCGCGGTCTCGTAGATCTTGCGGACGTCGGGATCGGTGTCGTGCAGGGCGCGGAAGTCGCCGCCCTCGCCGTAGCGCTTGTGGTCGGGGTTGAAGAGCTCCTTGAGCGGCACGCCCTTGCCCATCACGTCGGGCGGCAGCGCCTTGGTGATCCGGTCGCCGATCGCGAAGCCGTGGTCGAGGATGCGGGCGGCGTCCTTGATCGCCTGCTTGGCCTTGATCCGCCCGAAGGTGGCGATCTGGGCGACCTTCTCCGCGCCGTACTTCTCCGTGACGTACTTGATCGTCTCGCCGCGACGGTGGTCGTCGAAGTCGATGTCGAAGTCGGGCATCGAGGGACGCTCGGGGTTGAGGAACCGCTCGAAGAAGAGTCCGTGCTCGAGCGGGTCCAGATCGGTGATCTTCAGCGCGTACGCCACGATCGAGCCCGCACCCGAACCACGGCCCGGGCCGATCCGGATGCCGTTGTTCTTCGACCACTGGATGAAGTCGGCGACCACGAGGAAGTAGCCCGGGTAGCCCTTCTGCAAGATGACGTCGATCTCGAACTCGACGCGGTCCTTGACCTCCTGGGTCAGCTTCTCACCCGGGTAGCGGAGCTCGATGCCGCGCCAGGTCTCCTTGCGCAGCCAGGACTCCTCGGTCTCGCCCTCGGGGATGTCGGCGCGGGCCATGTAGCCACCGGTCGACTCGGTGAACTCGACGTCGCAGCGCTCGGCGATCAGCAGGGTGTTGTCACAGGCCTCGATCAGGCCCTGACTCCCCCACAGCTCGCGCATCTCGGCGGCGGACTTGATGTAGTAGCCGCTGCCCTCGAACGCGAACCGCTTGCCGCCCTTGGAGTAGGGCGGCTCGGTCATCCGGCTGCCGGACTGGACGCACAGCAGCGCCTCGTGGGCGGCCGCGTCCTCGGGGTTGTTGTAGTGGGAGTCGTTGGTGGCGACCGGGCGGATGCCCATCGTCTTGCCCAGCTTGAGCAGGTCGTCACGGACCCGCTTCTCGATGGAGATGCCGTGGTCCATCAGCTCCAGGAAGACGTTGTCCTTCCCGAAGATGTCCTGCAGCTCTCCGGCCTCCTTGAGCGCTTCCTCCCACTGGCCCAGGCGCAGCCGGGTCTGGATCGCGCCCGAAGGACAGCCGGTGGAGACGATGATCCCCTTGGAGTGCTCGGCGAGGATCTCCTTGTCCATCCGGGGCTTGAAGTAGTAGCCCTCGAGGCTGGAGCGCGAGGAGAGCCGGAAGAGGTTGTGCATGCCCTCGGTGTTCTCGGCCCACATCGTCATGTGGGTGTAGGCGCCACCACCCGAGACGTCGTCGCCGCCCTCCTGCGCCGCATCGCCCTTGCCCCACCGCACCCGCTTGCGCTCCGAGCGCGGGGTGTTGGGCGTGATGTAGGCCTCGATGCCGATGATCGGCTTGACGTCGTGGGCCTTCGCCTTCTTCCAGAAGTCGTAGGCACCGTGCATGTTGCCGTGGTCGGTCATCGCGATCGCCGGCATCTCGAGCTCGCTGGTCCGCTTGAACAGACCGTCGAGAAGCGAGGCACCGTCCAGCATCGAGTATTCGGTGTGGACGTGCAGGTGGACGAAGGAGTCCTTGGAGCCGGCCGCCATTGGCGTGAAGCCCTCCTCGAGGTCGAACGTGGAACGGTGGGCGCAGGGGCCCGTTCGACGTGCGCACGGACAACCTGGGGGAAGGGCTTCAGCCTACCTTTCGCCACCGACAAGATGGGGACCCAGGCCGCACGGAGCCGGGATATCGTCTGGTCATGGTGACGATCCTCGACGGCGGCCTGTCCAACGCGCTCGAAGCACGCGGTCACGATGTCTCCGGCGCCCTGTGGACGGCCCGGCTCCTCGACGAGTCCCCGGCGGAGATAGCGGCTGTCCACCGCGCCTACTACGCCGCCGGCGCCGACGTCGCCACCACCGCCAGCTACCAGGCCAGCGTCCCCGGTTTCGTGGAGGCCGGGATGACCCAGACGTACGCCACCGAGCTGCTGCGCCGCAGCGTCCGCGTCGCTCGCGAGGTGGCCGAGGAGGCCCCCGGACGCCTGGTCGCCGCCTCGATCGGACCCTACGGCGCCTACCTGGCCGACGGGTCGGAGTACCGCGGCCGCTACGGCGTCCCCGCGTCCGTGCTGCGTGACTTCCACGCGCCCCGGCTGGCGCTGCTGGAGACCGAGGACCCCGACCTCATCGCTGTCGAGACCATCCCGGACATCGAGGAGGCCGAGGTGCTCGTCGACCTCCTCGACGACATCGGTCTCCCGGTCTGGTTCTCCTACTCCTGCGCCGGCACCCGCACCCGCGCCGGCCAGCCACTGGCCGACGCCCTGGCGCTGGCCGCCGGCATCCGCTCCGTGGTCGCCGTCGGCGTCAACTGCTGCGACCCGGCCGACGTCCCCGCCGCCATCCAGCTGGCCGTCGCCACCGGCGAGCCCGCCGTCGTCTACCCCAACACCGGCGAGACCTACGCCGACGGCGCCTGGACCGGCACCCCTCACTTCCGCCCCGGCGAGGCCCTCTCCTGGGCCCGGGCCGGCGCGACGTACATCGGCGGCTGCTGCCGCGTCGGCCCCGCCGAGATCGCCCTCATCGCCTCCGAGATGTCCCACCTGCAGGCCGAGGCGTCAGGTACGTCGGCCGAGTAGGCACCGACGTGCCATCTCCGCCGACGCTGGTGACGTCTCGGCCGTTCTGCCTCCGCGCCGGTCCTCCGCATGCCACACTCTCGCCGTGCCGCAGCCCTCTGACTCCACATCGAAGCCGGACACGACTCGGGTCCGCTGGGTCCTGGTCGTGGTCATCGTGGTCACGTTCGGGCTCCATCTAGCCGACCCGCAGTGGCTCTCGGAGTCGCAGTCCACATCACTTGCGGCGCTGGCCTTGATCGCCATCGGAGCTCTGTGGCAGGTCGTACGCGCCAACGACCCCTCGGATCGGCTCCTCGGCTTCAGCCTTCTCATGCTCGCGGCGGTTCTTCTCGGACTGATGCCCGGCGTCGAGATGGCCGATCCTCCCGACGCATTCCGCAGCATCTTCGTGCTCGTCGGTCCACCGGTCGGCATGATCCTCGCCGACCCATGGCTGCGGCGTACACCTCGGATCGGCACCGACTCGGTCGCCACCAGGGACGATTCGGCCGCATGAGCTGCCATCTCGGCCGACAGAAGTGAACCCTCCGCGCTTCGCGCGGTCACTCCCTCGCTCGGTGCGAGCGGACGAGCAAGCTCGCCGCTCGACCTCGCTCCGGTCGTCTCGGCTAGGGCCAGGCCATCCGTACGTCGGGGGTCTTCTCCTGGTTGGCGGAGCCGTCGGTGTGCTCGACCTCACGCAGCCCGTGGCGGGCGTAGAAGGCTCGCGCGGGTGTGTTCATCTCGAAGACCCACAGGCCGAAGCCGTCGGGGGCCAGCGACTTCACCAGGTCGAGCAGCATGGTGCCGAGGCCGGTGCCCTGTGCGCGGGGATCGACGAAGAGGTCGTCGAGCCAGGTCGGGGTGAAGGCGGCGAAGGCCGAGACGGCTCCGGCGACCTCCGCGACCCAGACCTGCGACCCCTTCTGGGGCGCGAGCACCTTGACCGCGAGCCACTCCCGGATGTCCGACTCGGGGTAGATCGGCGCCGGCATCGGCGCGGCGGCCCGAGCCTCGATGTAGGTGCGGACGATGTCGTCGATGTCCTCCCGCTGCGCGGGGCGGAGCACCGCCTCGGTGGGAGTCACGGATTCAGTGCTGTTCACGGATCCAGGCGAGCGCGTGCTGGAGGTCGTCGGGGTAGGTCGACTCGAAGGTGACGTACTCACCGGTCTCCGGGTGTTCGAAACCGAGCTTCACCGCGTGCAGCCACTGCCGCTCGATCCCGACGCGACGCGCCAGGGCGGGGTCGGCGCCGTAGGTGAGGTCGCCGACGCACGGGTGCTTCAGGGCCGACATGTGGACGCGGATCTGGTGGGTGCGCCCGGTCTCGAGGTGGATCTGGAGCAGCGAGGCGAACCGATGCGCCTCGAGCGTCTCGTAGTGGGTCACCGAGTGACGCCCGTCGGCACGGACGGCGAACTTGTAGTCGTACTTCGGGTTGCGCCCGATCGGCGCGTCGATCGTGCCCTCGAGCGGGTCCGGGTGTCCCTGGACCAGGGCGTGGTAGGTCTTGTCGACCGTACGCTGCCGGAACGCGTTCTTGAGGACGGAGTAGGCGTGCTCGGACTTGGCGATCACCATCACTCCGGAGGTGCCGACGTCGAGACGCTGGACGATGCCCTCGCGCTCCTTGGCCCCCGAGGTGGAGATCCGGAAGCCGGCCGCGGCGAGGTGGCCGACGACCGTCTGCCCCTGCCAGCCGGGCGAGGGGTGCACGGCCACGCCGACCGGCTTGTCGATCACCACGAAGGCGTCGTCGTCGTAGATGATCTTGATGCCCTCGACGATCTCGGGCTTGATCTCGAGGGGGTCGGCCTGCGACGGGATGGTGGCGTCGAGCATCGACCCGGCGCTGACCCGGTCGCTCTTGGCCACCACCGAGCCGTCGACGGTCACCAGACCCTCGGCGATCAGCTCCGCCGCGCGGGTGCGGGAGAGGCCGAAGAGCCGCGCCATCGCGGCATCGACCCGCTCCCCCTCCAGGCCGTCGGGAACGAGCAGCGTGCGCTGGTCGGCGTGGCCGAAGTTCACCTGGCCTCGCCCTCGGCGTTGTTCTGCGGCTTGCCCTTGGACCTGCCGTCGACCGATCCGTCGAGCCCGATCCCCCTGAACGAGAGGATCACGATCAGCACCGCGGCCACGTTGATGCACATGTCGGCGACGTTGAAGATCGGCCAGTTGGGCAGCTGCAGGAAGTCGACCACGTGCCCGACGTAGAACCCCGGTTCACGCAGCAGCCGGTCGATCAGATTGCCGCTGATGCCGGCGACCAGGATGCCGAGCGCGAACGCCCAGCCCCGGTGGCGCACCCGGCGGGCGAACCAGATCACGCCGATCGTGGCCACGATCGAGAGCGTCGTGAAGAACCAGGTGAACCCGGTCCCCGTCGAGAAGGCCGCTCCGGGGTTGCGGATGATGTTGAGCTGCAGCACGGAGCCGATCAGCTCCTGCGGCTGCCCAGGAACGAGCGTCGCGACCGCCCAGAGCTTCGTGATCTGGTCGATGACCAGCAGAAACACTGCGACGGCCGCGAACTCTGCCCACCGAACAGGACGCACGTGGGACTCAGGACCGGTGTGTGCGTCGCTCAGCGACGCTCCTCGCGCTGCTTGCATGTCATGCACAGTGTGGCACGCGGGAACGCCATGAGCCGCATCTTGCCGATCGGCTCCCCGCAGGACTCACAGATGCCGTACGTCCCGTCCTCGAGGTATCCCAGGACACGCTCGATCTGGGCCAGCTTGTCCTTCTCGCTGTTGACCACGGTCAGCTCGTGGTCGCGCTCGAAGCTGGTCGCGCCCATGTCGGCCTGGTCCTGGCCGGCTCCGTCGCCGGAGTCCTTCATCAGGCCGGAGAGCTCGGCCTCGAGAGCGGTGAGCACCTCGAGGCTGTGGGCCCTCATCTCGTGGAGCTCGTCGATGACCTCGTTGAGCTCATCCTTGGTCCACGGGTCCTCGCCGTCCTTGACCTTCAGCTGGTCAGGAGAGACGACGGTCTTGGTTGCTTTCTTAGGCACGGCACTCGCTTTCTGGTGTGAGACACGGCCCCCCGGGCCGCACGGTGGTCAAGGTTTGGCTAGGCGCTCGCCGCGGCCACCGACGTGGAAGCCATGACTGCGAGGCTGGTATTCCCAGAAAGCTCGGACGGCATCACGTGGACGCGCCCGACGGTCGCGACGACGCGACCGCTCATAGGTACGGACATGGAGTCCCCTTTCTCCTGCCATCACTTCGCGCCGCCGAGTCGGTGCGGAGTGCGTGCCCGGAATGTAGCCCGGGATTCGGCTCTGCTCAACTAACACACCGAAACTGCACTCATATTGGTCCGCAGCGCGGAAAAACCGGGCAATCCTCTTACAAGACCCGCCTCACCTGCTACAACGCGTTCCTTCGCCGTACCCGCTGGACGGCGCGAACATGCGCATCGGCCGGCCCCGCGACGCGGGACCGGCCGATGGAAGCCTGACTACGAGGACCTCAGCCCTCGTCCTCCCCCAGGATGGAACGCAGACGCTTGGGCGCCGGGCCCGACTCGTTGACAGCGGCGGCCATCACGGGCGCCTGTGACTCGGCCGAGTTGTTGAGCGCGTCGAGCTGCTGCGTGAAGTAGCTCTTCAGGCGCGAACGGTACTCACGCTCGAAGTTGCGCAGGGTGTCGACCTCGGTGGTCAGGTTGTCCTTCTCACGCTCCAGCTCGCCGAAGAGCTGCTGGCGACGCTCGGCGGTCTCGCTGTCGAGCATCTGCGCACGAGTGCGCGCGTCCGCCTCCATGCGGTCGGCCTTCGCCTTCGACTCGGCCTCGAGGCGCTCGGCCTTGGTGCGGGCCTCGCCGACGATCTTGTCGGCGTCGTTCTTGGCCGTGTCGATGAGCGCGTCGTGGTTGCGCGTGGCCAGCTCGAGCAGGCGCGCGGCGGCGTTGGACGCCTCCGGCACGGTCTCGACCCGGATCGTCTCGATGCCGCCGGTCTGCGGTGCCTCCTGGTACATCGGCATCTGGTGCGAGACCGGCTCAGGGGCCGGCATCGGCTCAGGCGCAGGCGGCTCGGGAGCCATCGGGAAGGACGGACCCCCACCCGACTGCGCAGATGCCAACTTCCCGCGAAGGTCGTCGTTCTCCCGGGTGAGACGTGCCAGTTCGGCCTCGACCTCGTCGAGGAACTGGTCCACCTCGCCCATGTCGTAGCCCTCGCGGAGCCGGACGGGAGTAAAGCGCTTGTTGCTCACGTCCTCTGGCGTCAGCGGCATGACCTCACCCATTCATTACTCGGTTGACTCAGACGTACGGACTGCACCGCCGGGGGGCGGCATCAGGTAATGCTGTCGAAACTCTAGCGCCTGTCCGTAGACGCGCCAGATGCGGACCGCATCCAGGCACCTACGAGCAGGTGTCGAAGGCCTCAGCTCTGGTTGAAGAAGCCGCCCTCAACGATCCTCTGCTTGGCCTCAGCCGTGACCGAAACGTTCGCAGGTGAGATAAGAAACACCTTGTTGGTGACCCTCTCGATGTTCCCATAGGTAGCAAAGATCAGGCCCGCCGCAAAGTCGACAAGCCGCTTTGCGTCAGCATCATTCATCTCAGTGAGGTTCATGATCACTGGCGTGCCGTCGCGATAGTTCTCGCCGACCTGACGCGCTTCGTTGTAGGACGTCGGAGTCAGCGTGATGATCTTGGAAAGCTCTGCCACTGCAGGCACCACCGTTGCTCGTCGCCGCTCGGAAAGGTCAGCCACCGGGGCCGGGCGCGCCTGCTTCGACCGCACCGGCGCCTTGACGGGCTCGTGGGAGCGGGTCTCGTCGTCGTCACCCTCGTAGACATCGTCGTCATAGCCCGTGTCCTCGAGCAGGCCGAGGTATTCACCGAACCTGCGCATCGCGCCGCTCATGTGTGTCCCACCTTCCCCAAAGTATTGCTGTCCGAGACATTACTTGACAGTCGGCCTCTGTCCGAGGACCGCAGACCCGACACGTACGTGTGTCGCGCCATGGGCGATCGCCTGCTCCAGGTCGCCGCTCATCCCCGCCGACAGCACCGTCGCCTCGGGATATTCGACCAGGAAGTCCTCCCGGATCCGCGCCAGCCGGACGAAGGCCGGCTCCGGATCCTCACCCAGAGGAGCGACCGCCATCAGGCCCCGCAGCCGGAGACCGTCGGTCTCCACGACCGCAGCGGCGAGGTCGCGTACGTCACCGGGATCCGCCCCGGCACGGCCCTCTCGTCCAGGCGGGTCGAGGGAGACCTGCAGGAGCACGTCGAGGATCTGGCCGCGCTCCCCCGCGCCGCGGCTGAGCCGGGGAAGCAGCGAGGCGCGGTCGACCGACTCGACCACGTCCGCGTAGGCCGCGACCGCGGCCGCCTTGTTGGACTGGAGCCCTCCGATGTAGTGCCAGCGCAGCCCGAGGTCTGCGCACTCGGCCGCCTTGGCCGACGCCTCCTGGTGGCGGTTCTCACCGACGTCGGTGACACCGAGACCGGCCAGGATGCGTACGTCGGAGGCGGGGAAGAACTTGGTGACCACGACCAGCTGGACGTCCTCGGCCGGACGGCCGGCGGCCTTGGCCGCCGTCGCGATCCGCTCGCGGGTCTCGGCGAGCCCCGCGGCGATCTCATCGGTGCGGCTGGTCGCCATCAGGCACCGCGCAGCCGGATCAGGGCGCCCAGCGACATGCCGGCGCCGTCACGGCGGTAGGAGTAGAGGTCCTCCGACTCGCGGGTGCAGCGGCTGGCGTCGACCGTCTCGACGCCCTCACGGGCCAGCTGGGCGAGCACACCGGCGCCGACGTCGAGGCTGGGGGTGCCCCAGCTCGTGGTGGCGCGGGTGGCCGGCTCGATCGCGGCGATCTCCTCCTGCAACTCGGCAGGCACCTCGTAGCACTTGCCGCACACGTGCGGTCCGACCCAGGCCATGATCCGGGTCGCGCCGAGAGCGCGCATCCGGGCGATCGTCGCGGGCACCACCCCGACCGCCATCCCCTTGCGTCCGGCGTGGGCGGCGCCGATGACCCCGGCGGCCTCGTCCGCGAACAGCACGGGTACGCAGTCGGCGGTGCGGACCAGCAGCACCAGGTCACGCTCCGTGGTGACGATGCCGTCCGCCTCGGGGCGGGTGCCGCACTCCGCGTCGGCGACCGCGTTGCCGTGGACCTGGTAGAGGTCGGCGAAGGGTGCGCCATCGGCGAAGTCAGCCAGGAGCAGGCGGTGGTTCTCCGCCTTCGCCTCCGGCGAGCCCGAGCCGTTGACCGCCAGGTTGAGCTCGGCGTACGGAGCAGGGCTGACCCCGCCGTACCTGTCGGTGAACGCCAGGTCGACGAGGCCTGCTGAGGCTCGGAAGGAATACACGTGGGGGCCTTACTTCACGCTGTGCTTACTTGAGGAAATCGGGAACGTCGAGCTCATCATCGCTGAACTGCACGCTGGGGGCGGGCTTCTTGGCGACCGGAGCGGGCTCGGCCGGCGGGGTCGCCGGCGGAGGTGTGGCCGGCGCGGCCGGCGCGGGCTTGGCGGGCTTGGCCGGGGGCTCCTCGGCCTCCTCGGTGCGCCGGGACGCGACCGCGGTGGCCACCGCGGCGGTCTCACCGTTGTTGGCGGACTGGGAGCCGGTGGAGCGGCCCTGGACGCTGCCGAGCGCCGAGGCGCCCTCGCGTCGCTTGGGCATGCCACCGTCGAAGCCGGCGGCGATGACGGTGACCCGGACCTCGTCGCCGAGCGCGTCGTCGATGGTCGCGCCGAAGATGATGTTGGCCTCCTGGTGGACCGCGTCGGCGACCAGCGCGGCGGCCTCGTTGATCTCGAAGAGACCGAGGTCGGAGCCGCCGGCGATCGAGAGCAGCACGCCGTGGGCGCCGTCGATGGATGCCTCCAGCAGGGGCGAGGAGACGGCCATCTCGGCGGCCTCGACGCTGCGGTTGTCACCGCGCGCGGACCCGATACCCATCAGCGCCGAGCCGGCGTTGGACATGACCGACTTCACGTCGGCGAAGTCGAGGTTGATCAGACCCGGGGTCGTGATCAGGTCGGTGATGCCGGAGACACCCTGCAGCAGCACCTGGTCGGCCTGGCGGAAGGCGTCCATCACCGAGACGTTGCGGTCCGAGATCGACAGCAGCCGGTCGTTGGGGATGACGATGAGGGTGTCGACCTCCTCGCGGAGCTTGCTGATGCCCTCCTCGGCGGAGTTGGCGCGACGACGGCCCTCGAAGGCGAACGGGCGGGTCACCACACCGATGGTCAGCGCACCGAGGCTGCGGGCGATGCGGGCCACGACCGGGGCGCCACCGGTGCCGGTGCCGCCACCCTCGCCGGCGGTCACGAAGACCATGTCGGCGCCCTTGATGACCTCTTCGATCTCGTCGGCGTGGTCCTCGGCGGCGCTCTCCCCCACGCTCGGGTTGGCGCCGGCGCCGAGGCCGCGGGTGAGCTCGCGACCGATGTCGAGCTTGACGTCGGCGTCGCTCATCAGCAGCGCCTGGGCGTCGGTGTTGATGGCGATGAACTCGACCCCCTTGAGGCCGACCTCGATCATCCGGTTGACAGCGTTGACGCCGCCGCCACCGATGCCGACGACCTTGATGATCGCCAGATAGTTCTGTGCAGCTCCCACGGTGGTCGCCCCTTCGATCGCTGGTTGTTCCTGACGGCGGGTTCTCAACCCTTACCCTCAACCTGAGGGTTATAGTTATGTCAACCTCACCGTTCTCAGAACAGTAGGCAGACGTACGTCCTCAAACTGGCAGGACACGCGGATGCGGATCAGTTGTGCCGATCTCGTGCCATCCGGTAGGCGCACTGTGGCAGAGCCATCCGGTGGACGAGCCCGGCAAAGGATCAGTCGACGCTCTTGCTCGTGACGGGCTGGCCCGGCACGGAGACGTCGTAGCGGGCCACGTCGGGCTCCGCCTTCATCAACGCGACGAGCACGTCGGCCTTGGTGTCGGACTGGGCACTGCTCCCCCACACCACCCGCTTCTCGTTGCGCAGCTCGAGCGAGATCGAGTCGACGGTGGTCACCTCGACGTGGTCGACCTTCTTGGCGAGGTCGGCCGGGAGCGCCGAGGCCACCGCGGCGGCCTCGCTGAGCGCGTCGGAGTTGGTGCCGGTCACGGTGTTCACCATCGGCAGGCCCGGCGGCGCCTTCTTGTAGTCCCAGAAGACGGTCCCGGTCTCGTCCAGCGCCCGCAGTCGCCCGCCGATGGAGACGACGGCCACCGGCGTACGTTCGGTGACGTCGACCCGGATCTTGTCGGGCCACTCGCGCGAGACGTTGACCGAGCGCACCATCGACAGCCCGTTGAGCACCCGCACCTGCACGGCCTCCAGGTCGGCGGTGGCCAGCGGCTCCCCGACCGGGACGGCGGCGAACTCGACGACCTCCTTGGCGCTGGTCATCTTCATCGTGCCGTGCACCGAGGTGCCCTTGACCTGCAGCCAGGTCGAGAAGTAGACCGCCCAGATCCCGCCGATCAGGAGCGCGATGACCAAGGTGCCGACGATGAGGTAGCGCCACGCCAGCCAGCGCCGGCGCCACTGGCGCCGGGCGAAGGCCTTGCGGCTCTTGAGCGTCGCGGCGTCGACGGCCGGCCGCTCGGACTCCGGCTCCGACTCCGTCTCTGCACCCGACCCGGATCCGGCCCTGGCCTCCTCCGAGTCCAGGTCGAGCTCGCGCTCCCCGGACGCCGACCGGGCGATCTCCAGGGCCTCGGCGATCTCCGTGTCCGCGCCGGACCCGTCCTCCCCCATGCTCGCCTCCCCCAGCGTTACTGCTCAGCCGTACGTAGCCTGGCGAGCACCATCGGGCCCACCTCGGTCACGGTACCTGCCCCGAGGGTCAGAACCAGGTCACCCGGACGGGCGCGGCGGGCCAGCTCGGTGGCGGCCTCCTCGAGCCCGGCGACGCTGACGACCCGGTCCGGCGGCAGCGGCACGGCGTCGGCGACGAGCTTGCCGGTGACCTCGGGGTCGTAGTCCTCGCGGGCCAGGTAGACGTCGAGGACGACGACCTCGTCGGCGGCGCCGAGCACACGGCCCATCTCCTCGCCGAAGATCCGGGTGCGGGAGACCATGTGCGGCTGGAAGGCGACGACGAGCCGCCCCTCCCCTGCCACGGACCGGCCGGAGACGAGGTCGCCGGCGATCTCGGAGGGGTGGTGGGCGTAGGAGTCGTAGACGCGTACGCCTGCGGCCTCTCCCTTGCGCTCCATCCGCCGCCGGGTGCCGGTGAACGACTCCAGCCCCGCCTTGAGCAGGTCGAAGGAGTGGCCCAGACGCAGCCCGACGGTGAGCGCGGCCAGTGCGTCGGCGACATAGTGGCGGCCGGGGATCTGCAGCGTGATCCGGCCGAGCTCGTTCAAACCGTCGACGACGGTGAAGGAGGAGGTGGTGCCCTCCAGGACGATGTCGACGGCACGCACGTCGGCCAGCTCCGACTCACCGACGCCGATGAAGCGGCGGCCGAGCGAGTGGGCGACGTGGCGCAGGTCGGCGGCGCCGGGGTCGTCGATGACCGCGACCAGGAACCCGTCGGGGGCCAGCCGTCCCACGAACTGGGCGAAGCCCTCGCGGTAGGCCTCCTCGGTGCCCCACTGGTCGAGGTGGTCGGCCTCGACGTTGGTGACGACCGCTGCGTAGGGCTTGTAGACCAGGAAGGCGCCGTCGGACTCGTCGGCCTCGGCCACGAACAGGTCGCTGGAGCCCTCCGCGGCGTTGGTACCCGACGCGGCCAGCTCGCCACCGACGGTGTAGGTCGGCGCGGCGCCGGCCGCCTGCAGGGAGACGGTCAGCAGGGAGGTCGTGGTGGTCTTGCCGTGCGTGCCGGCGACGGCGAGGACGCGACGGCCCTCCATCACCGAGGCGAGGCCGGCCGAGCGCGGGTAGATCCGCAGGCCCTTCTCGACGGCCGCGACGTACTCGGGGTTGTCCTCGCGGATCGCCGTGGAGACGATCAGCGTGTCGACGCCGTCGACCTGGGAGGCCTCGTGACCGACGTAGACGGTCGCGCCCTCCTCGCGCAGCGCGGCCACCATCGAGGAGTCGGCGCCGTCGCTGCCGGAGACCTCGATCCCGCGGGCCAGCATGACCCGGGCGATCGCGGACAGGCCCGCGCCGCCGATGCCGATGAAGTGGACCCGGCCCAGCTGCTCGGCGGGAAGGATGTGCTCGGGAACCGGAACTCTCATGCCGCCACCTCCGTCGAGACGAAGCAAGGGTACGGATGCGGCGGCATGTTGCACTGAATCGCCGCTCGCTTGCGCTCGCTCATCGGGATCCTCCTTGCGCCGTCTCCATCACGATCCGTGCCAGCCGCTCGTCGGCATCGCGCGGGACCAGGTCGCTGGCGGCCTTCGACATCGCCTCGAGCCGGGCGCGGTCGGTGACGAGCGGGGGTACGTGGCTGCTGACCCAGGCCGCGTTCATGTCGGCGTCGGCAACGAGCAGCGCTCCGCCGGCGTCGACGACGGCGCGCGCGTTGAGCGACTGCTCGCCGTTGCCGATCGGGAGAGGTACGTAGACGGCGGGGACGCCCACCGCGCTCGCCTCGATCACCGAGTTGGCGCCGGACGACAGATCATCAGGTCGGCCGCAGCCAGCGCGAGGTCCATCCGGTCGACGTAGTTGAGCACGTGGTAGCCCGGGCCGGGCGAGGCCAGCTCGTTCTTCGGACCGATCACGTGGAGCACCTGGATGCCGCTGCCCGCCAGCGCCCGGTAGGCGCCGGAGACCGACTCGTTGATCGTCCGGGCGCCCTGCGAGCCGCCGGTGACCACGATCGTGGGGCGGTGCTGGTCGAGGCCGAAGAAGCTGCGGGCCTCGGCGCGCAGCGCCCAGCGGTCCAGCGTCGAGATCATCCGGCGGATCGGCAGCCCGATGTATTCGGCCTTGGGCAGCTTGGTGTCCGGGAAGCTCACCGCGACGCGGTCGGCGACCCGGGCTCCCGCCTTGTTGGCGAGTCCCGGCATCGCGTTGCCCTCGTGCACGACGATCGGGATGCGCCGCCGCCTCGCGGCGAGGTAGGCGGGCATCGAGACGTACCCGCCGTAGCCAACGACCACGTCGGGCTTGACCCGGTCGAGCACCTCGTAGGTCGCGTCGACCGCGCCCTTCAGGTTGGCCGGGACCTTGAGCAGATCGCTGCTGAGCTGACGCGGCATCGGCACCGGCGGGATCAGCTCGAGCGGGTAGCCCGCGGCGGGAACCACCTGGTTCTCCAGGCCGCGCGGCGTGCCGAGGCAGGTCACCTCCACGCTGGGGTCGAGACGGCGCAGGGCATCAGCCGTGGCGAGCAGGGGGGATGTGTGTCCGGCGGTGCCACCGCCGGCGAGGAGGGCCTTCATGATGCGTCCGAACTTAGCGGGTGCGTTGGGCGGACCGGTAAGCGGCTGCCTGGCGCGCCCGATCCTTTGCCAAGGCTTTACGCTGCTTCAGCGCGGCAGCCGCTGCGGGTTCACGGCGGGCGAAACCGATCACCACGCCCAGCGCGACCATGGACGGGATCAGCGCCGAGCCGCCGTAGGAGACCAGCGGCAGCGGGATCCCGATGACCGGCAGCAGCGCGAGCACCATGCCGACGTTGATGATCATCTGGCCGAGCAGCCAGACCAGCACGCCGAAGCTGAAGTAGCGGACGAAGGGCCGGTCGGTCTGGCGCGCGACCTTGACCAGCGCGAAGGCGAGGGTCAGGAAGAGACCGACGACCAGGAGCGTGCCGACCAGGCCGAGCTCCTCGCCGAGCACCGCGAAGATGTAGTCGGTGTGGGCCTCGGGCAGGTCGCCCCACTTCTGCTGGGAGGCCCCGATCCCCTGCCCCAGGACGCCGCCCGAGCTGAGCGCGTAGAGACCGTGGGAGGGCTGCCAGCCCTGTCCGTGGTAGTCCTTGAACGGGTCCGCGAAGCTGGTCAACCGGGCGAGACGCTCGGTGTCGGTGCTGATCAGGAACAGCACCGAGACCCCGATGATCGAGATCGCCATCCCGAAGAGCTTGCCCGGCGCGCCGACGACCCACAGCATCCCCAGCGCGATCGCGAAGAAGACCAGCGCGGTGCCGAGGTCCTTGCCGGCGAGGACCAGCCCCGTGGCCACCGCGATGCCGGGCAGGACCGGCATCAGCACCTCGTGGAGGCTGTCGAGCCGGCGGTCCTTGAGCGCGTAGACGTGGGCGGACCACAGCACGATCGCCAGCTTGGCGATCTCGGACGGCTGGATCTTGACCGGGCCGGCGCCGATCCAGTTCTGCTGCCCGTTGACGTCGTGACCCAGGAAGATCGTCAGGAAGAGCAGCACGCAGGCCACGAAGTAGCCCGGCCACGCCAGCCGCCGCACATCCTTGGGCCGGATCCGCGAGGCGATGAACGCACACGGGATGCCGATGATCACCCAGAGCACCTGACGGCCGACGATCGCGTAGGAGTTGCCCATCTGGGTGTAGGCCCACACGCTCGAGGCGCTCAGCACCATGATCAGCCCGATGGTCAGCAGCAGCGCGGTGCTGGTGAGCAGCAGGTAGTAGGCGGCCAGCGGCCGGTTCAGTGCCACCCGCAGCGCATGGAACCAGGCCTTGAGGTAGCCGAGGACCGACTTCGGGTACGCCCTCGCCTGCTCGGCCGAGCCGTGACCGGTCTGGTCGGGGCTGGTGGTCGTCACGGCCTACCTCCCAGTTGCGGTGCGACGTACGTCGATTACATTCTCGCCGCCGTCTCCGCGTTCCCCGCGCATCTCCCCCGCGTGTCGCCCTCACGCTGGCCGAGCCGCCGCAGCCGCTCGACCGGCGACCTAGATCTGGCGGCGTACGGCGTCGGCGAAGGCGTCGCCGCGGGCCTTGTAGTCGCGGAACTGGTCCTGGCTGGCGCAGCCGGGGGCGAGAAGCACGGTGTCGCCGGGCTTGGCCAGGGCGGCGGCGATCTCGACGGCCTCGGCCAGGGCGGCCTCGCCGTCGGGGTCGTCGAGCTCGACGATCTCCAGGTCACCCGCGTGGGCGGCCAGGGCCGAGGCGATCACGTCGCGGTCCTGACCGATCAGGATGACGGCACGGAGCCGGTCGTGGATGGAGGCGACCAGGTCCTCGAAGCGGGCACCCTTGGCCAGCCCGCCGGCGATCCAGATCACCGGGTCGTAGGCCTGCAGCGAGGCCTGGGCCGCGTGCGGGTTGGTGGCCTTGGAGTCGTCGACCCAGGTCACGCCGCCGGACTCGGCGACGACCTCGATGCGGTGACCGTCGGGGCGGAAGGACTTCAGCCCGTCGCGTACGGCGGCCTGGGAGACCCCGTGCGCCCGGGCCAGGGCGGCCGCGGCGAGGGCGTTCTGGACGTAGTGGGGCGCGGAGGAGGCGAGGTCGGAGATCTGGCACAGCTCCGCGGCGGAGGTCTGCCGCTCCTCGATGAAGGCGCGGTCGACGAGGATGTCCTCGACGACCCCGACCTGACCGACCGCTGGGGTGCCGAGGGTGAACCCGATCGCGCGGGCGCCCTCGACGACGTCGGCCTCCTCGACCAGGTGCATGGTGGCCTCGTCGGCGACGTTGTAGACGCAGGCGCGCTCGACGCCCTCGTAGACGCGGCCCTTGTCGGCGGCGTACTCCTCCATCGAGGGGTACCAGTCGAGGTGGTCCTCGGCGATGTTGAGCACGACCGCGGCCTCGGCGGCCATCGAGGAGGTGTAGTGGAGCTGGAAGGAGGAGAGCTCGACGGCGAAGACGTCGTAGGGCTCGGGATCCATCACGGCCTCGACGATCGGCAGGCCGACGTTGCCGACGGCGACGGAGCGCAGCCCTGCCGTACGCAGGATGTTGTCGAGCATCTGCACGGTCGTGGTCTTACCGTTGGTGCCGGTCACCGCCAGCCAGGGCGCGGCGTTGTCGGGGTCGCGCAGCCGCCAGGCGAGCTCGACCTCTCCCCAGATCGGGATCCCGCGCTCGCGCGCCTGCGCGAGCAGCGGAGCGGTCGGCCGCCAGCCCGGCGAGGTGACCACGACGTCGACGTCGTCAGGGAGCACGTGGGTGGCGCCCTCGCCGAGGCGTACGTCGGCACCCAGGATGCCGAGGAGCTTGGCCTTCTCCTGGCGCTCCTCGTCGCCCGGCGACTCGTCGAGCGCGATCACGGCGGCACCCAGGTGGGTGAGGTTGTCGGCGGCCGCGAACCCGGAGACGCCGAAGCCGGCCACGACCGCCTTCACGCCCTCCCAGGAGTCGTTGCGGCCGAGCTTGTCGAGCTTTTCAGCCATGTTGTCGGGCTCAGTCATCAGATGGTCGCCACCCATTCGGCGTAGAAGATTCCCAGACCGGCCGCGACGCAGAGGCCGGTGATGATCCAGAACCGGATCACCACGGTGACCTGTTCCCAGCCGAGGAGCTCGAAGTGGTGATGGATCGGTGTCATCCGGAAGATGCGCTTCGGGGTGCCGGTGAGCTTGCGGGAGAGCTTGAACCAGCCGACCTGCATCATCACGGCCGAGGTCTCCATGACGAACAGGCCGCCGAGGATGATCAGCAGGAACTCGGTGTGCGACATGATCGCGAAGCCGGCCAGCACGGAGCCGAGCGCGAGCGAGCCGGTGTCGCCCATGAAGATCTTCGCCGGGCTGGCGTTCCACCACAGGAAGCCGATGCAGGCGCCGCTGATCGCGGCGCCGAGGATCGCCATGTCGAGCGGGTCGCGGACCTCGTAGCAGGTGCCGATCTCCACGCTGGGACGGCCGCACCGCTGGTTGTTCTGCCAGATCGAGATGATCGTGTAGGCGGCGAAGACGATCGCCGAGGACGCCGCCAGCAGGCCGTCGAGCCCGTCGGTGAGATTGGTGGCGTTCGACGTGCCGGTGACCATCACCCAGAAGATCGCCAGCAGCAGCGCGCCGCCGAGCCAGAAGAGCAGGCCGTCGCCACCGAGGAAGTGGGGACCGAAGTCACGGATGAAGGAGAGCTGGTCGGCGGCCGGCGTGATGCCGTCGTCGTTCTCCATCGCCGGATGGATCGCCACCACGCCGAAGCCGACCGCGACGAGCGTCTGTCCCACCATCTTGGACCACGCGCGCAGACCGAGGTTGCGCTGCATGAAGACCTTGATGAAGTCGTCGACGAAGCCGACGGCGGCCATGCCCACCAGCAGGAAGAGCAGCAGGTAGGCGGTCGCGCTCGGGGCGTCGCCGGTCAGCAGCTTGGCCGCGATGAAGCCCACGAGGACCGAGATCACGATCGCGACGCCACCCATGGTCGGGGTGCCGCGCTTGGTGCGGTGGGTGGTCGGCCCGTCCTCGCGGATCTCCTGGCCGTAGCCCAACTTCGTGAACTGTACGATCGCAAATCGGGTGCCGAGCAGCGAGAACAGAAGCGCAATCGCTCCGCTCAGCAAGATCGCTCTCATGTCAGCCGGGTGCCTTCCTTGCCATGCCGTTCCTGGTCCTTGCCCCCGGGCCGGTGTGCATAGCGAAGACACCGGCCCCCGGCATTCTTCCCTACGCCTCGGCAGCCTCTGCGGCGCCCCGCCGATTCAACGGCTCGTGAGCGCCGCACGGACGACCTCGCGGTCGTCGAACGGGTGGGTGACGCCGTTGATCTCCTGGCCCGTCTCATGGCCCTTACCTGCGACGACGACGATGTCGCCCGGCTCGGCGAGGCCGATCGCACGCTCGATCGCGGCCCGCCGGTCGCCGATCTCCTCGACGCTCGCGCTCCCGCCGGTGGTGCCCTCCAGGACCTGTCGCCGGATGCTCGCCGGGTCCTCGGTGCGGGGGTTGTCGTCGGTGACGATCACGTGGTCGGCCAGGCGTGCGCTGATCTCCCCCATGATCGGCCGCTTGCCGGTGTCGCGGTCTCCCCCGGCCCCGATCACGACGATCAGCCGGGACTCGGTCAACGGCCGGAGCGTGCCGAGCGCGGCCTCGACCGCGTCCGGCTTGTGCGCGTAGTCGACCACGACGGTGAACGGCTGGCCCTCGTCGATCCGCTCGAGCCGCCCGGGCACCCCGGATCCCTTGGCGAGGGCCGTGGCGACGCTGCGCACGACGTCTGCCGAAGCGGAGCCCGAGGCATCGTGCGCAGCCTCGTACGCGTGGTGGATGCTCGCCAGCGCCGCGAGGGTGTTGCTGACGTTGTAGTCGCCGGCCAGCGGGCTCGCGGCCGGGAACGAGAGCCCGTCGGGGCCGTGGACGGTGAAGCTGGAGCCGTCGGGGCGCAGCTCGATGTCGGTGGCGCGCCAGTCGGCGGTGTCGTCGTGGAGGGCGTAGGTGAGTATCGGGATGGTCGCCTCGGCCGCGAGCCGGCGGCCGTGCTCGTCGTCGATGTTGACGATGCCCATCTTCGCCCGCTCGGGGGTGAACAGGCCGGCCTTCGCCGCGTAGTAGTCCTCGACCGTCTCGTGGAAGTCGAGGTGGTCACGGCCCAGGTTGAGGAAGACGGCGACGTCGAAGACGACCCCGTCGACCCGCCCCATCACCAGCGCGTGGGAGGAGACCTCCATGGCGCACGACTCGGTGCCCTCCTCCACCATCCGGGCGAAGAGACCGTGCAGGTCGGGCGCCTCGGGCGTGGTCAGCGGCGTCTTCACGTCGCGCCCGCCGATCCGGGTGCCGACGGTGCCGATCACGCCGGCGCGGTGACCGGCGTCGAGCAGCGCGCTCTCGGCCAGCCGGGTGGTCGTCGTCTTGCCCTGGGTGCCGGTCACGCCGATCAGCCGCAGCTTGGCCGCGGGGTTGCCGTAGACGCGGGCCGAGAGCGCGCCGAGCACCGTGCGGGGCTGCTCCACGAGCAGCAGGGGCACCTCGCCGAGGCCCCGGGCCTCCAGCTCGGCGGCGCCGGCGGCGTCGGTGAGCACCGCCACCGCGCCGGCCTCGATCGCACCGGCAGCGTAGGCGGCGCCGTGCGCGCGGCTGCCGGGCAGCGCGGCGTACAGGTCACCGGGCAGCACGCGTTGAGAGCTCAGCGTGACCCCGGTGACACGGGCCTCGCCGCGTACGTCCAGGCCGAGCTCGCCGGCCAGCTCGGCCAGCCTCACCGGCTCGGTCACCCGTGGGCGGGTCGGGTTCTGCGGATCCGCCGTCTCGTACGCACTGCTCACCTGCCGAAGGTTATCCGCCCGGCGGGACCAGGTCCCGCCGGGCCGACATCAGGCGTGGCGCTCAGCCTTGGATCTCAGGCGTGGCGCAGCTGGGTCAGCGCCGCGGCGCTGAGCTCGCGCGGCTCCTCGCCGGGGACGACGAGCACGACGGGTACGCCGGCGTTCCGCACCACCGCCGAGGTGATCGAGCCGTCGGCGAGCTGCGCGGCACGGCCCCGGGGCGAGGAGCCGAGCGCGATGGTGCGGACCCCGGCCTCGGTGGCGTACCTGGCCAGCTCGATCCCCGCGCTGGCGTGGTCGCCGACGCTGTGCAGCACCAGTCCGGTCGCGGTCACACCCCGGGCGGCGAGGCGGTCCAGGTGGGCGCGTACGGTCGCGGCAGCCGTCTCCGGCTCCTCGGCGTCGATCGCGAGCTCCTCGATCACCTCGGTCTCGCGGACGTGGACCACCTCCAGCGGAGCTCCCTCCGCGGCGGCGATCTCGGCGGCCCGGTCGACGACCGCGTCGGCGTCGAGGGTGGCGCCGACGGCGACCAGGACCGGGCGGCCCTCACCGCGGACCGGGCCGACGGGCTCGAGCGTCGGCGCGACCGCTTCGGCGGTCTCGGCCGACTCCGCGGCCGTGATCAGTCGGTGGCCGCTGGCCAGGACCGGGATCGCGACCAGGAACGCGGCGGCACCGACGTAGAAGGCCACCGACTGGTCGGTCGCCTCGGCGATCTTGCCCGCGACGAACGGCGCGAGGCCACCGCCGATGAAGCGTACGAACCCGTAGGCCGAGGAGGCGATCGGCCGCTCCACCGGGGAGACCAGCATGACCGCCTGGGTGGTCAGCGTGTTGTTGAGGCCGACGAAGATGCCGGACAGGATCACCGCGACGATCACCACGGTCGGCGAGGAGACGCCCAGGCCGATGACGGCGAGCAGGGCGCCGAGACCGAACAGGTTGACGTAGAGCGTCGGCGCGGTGCCGAAGCGGCGCTGCGCCCACGGGGCGCCCCACACGGCGAAGACGGCGACCAGGATGCCCCAGGCGAAGAAGACCCAGCCGAGCTGCAGCGGGTCGTGCAGCCCCATCGGGTAGGGCGCGTAGCCGAGCAGGGTGAAGAAGCCCCAGTTGTAGAGCAGCGCCATGATGCCCATCGTCAGCAGCCCGCGGTGACGCAGCGCGGCGATCGGGGCGAGCAGCGAGACCTTCTTCTCCGGCTTGGGCGTCGGCGGCAGGAAGACCAGCGTCGCGACCAGCGCGATCGCCATCAGCGCGGAGACGCCGAAGAACGGACCGCGCCAGGAGATGCCACCGAGCACGCCGCCCAGGAGCGGGCCGACCGCGATACCGAGGCCGAGCGCGGTCTCGTAGAGGATGATCGCGCCCGCGAATCCCCCGGTCGCCGAGCCGACGATGACGGCGAGGCTGGTGGAGATGAACAGCGCGTTGCCCAGGCCCCAGCCGGCGCGGAAGCCGACGATGCCGTCGACCCCGTCGACGGTCCCGGCGAGCCCGGCGAAGACGACGATCAGCACCAGGCCGAGGATCAGGGTCCACTTCGCGCCGATGCGGCTGGAGACCCAGCCGACGCCGATCATCGCCACGGCGGTCACCACGAGATAGCTGGTGAACAGCAGCGACACCTGCGCCGGCGTGGCCTTCAGCTCCTCGGCGAGCACCGGCAGGATCGGGTCAACGAGCCCGATGCCCATGAAGGACACCACGCACGCGAACGCGACCGCCCACACGGCGCGTGGCTGCTTGAACGGACTGGCGGCAGCTGCCCCTTGGTGGGAGCTCATTCTTCTTGCCTCTTCTCAGACGTTGGTTTCGTACGCGTCGCCGGCAGGCCGGCGCGTCAGGAGTCGAGCACGGCGTCGACGAGCCGGTCGAGCGCCGGCAGCGCCGCCGCGATGGCGGCGCGGTCCTCGGCGGAGACCCTGGCCAGGGCGGCGTCGAGCGCACCGGCCCGCTGGCCTCGCCTGGCCTCGATGACCTCGCGTCCGGTGTCGGTGATCTCGACCAGGACCGCCCGCCGGTCGGCGTCGTCGGCGACCCGGGCGAGCATCCCCTGCTGGGTGAGCCGGTTGACCAGCTGCGTCATCGCGGGCTGGGACACCCCGGCGATCCTCGCCAGGTCGGTGACCCGCTGTGCCCCGGCCCGGGCCAGCACGCCGAGCACCGTCGCCGAGGTCGGCGAGATGTCCCCCGCCGTCGACACCTCCCGCACCATGCGCACCACCCTCTCGAGGGCGAGCGACAGGTCACGGCCGGAGGCTGGCGTCGTACTCACCCGAGAAACATAACATATCTATGTTATGTTTTCGGCCGGAACAACTGTCTCTTCCGTCACAGCGCACGGGCAATGCCTGCACTTCTCCGGTGTTGCAATGCCTGAGAAGTGCAGGAACACCCGGTTCACCGGGTATCCCTGCACCGGCACACCTCACCAGCCAGTGGGCAACTTCGACGGCGGAGTGCCGGTCGGCGGGACGCCGTAGCGGCGCAGCGCGAAGGACATGATCTGGGAGAAGACCGGGCCGGTGACGGTGCCACCGCCACCACCGTTGCCGGGGTTGTGGATCGCGACGTAGACCGTGAAGCGCGGGTCATCGGTCGGGGCGAAGCCCCCGAAGGAGACCGTGGTGGTGCCGTCGTAGCACTTGCACTCGGAGTTGACCCGCTGCGCGGTTCCGGTCTTGCCGGAGACGCGATAGCCCTCGACCGCAGCCCCCGGGGCGACGCCGTTGACCGGGTCGTTGATGACCCGCTCCATCATCTCCGCGGTCTCGGTGGCGGCCTTCGCGGAGACCACCCGGGTCCGCTCGGCGGTGTCGGTGCCGACCTCGGCGCCGGAGTTGTTGGTGGCTCTTCCGGAGATCAGGCTGGGGTCGATGCGTACGCCACCGTTGGCGATCGTGTTGAGCGCGGCGGTCATCTGCACGGCGTTGACCGAGATCGACTGACCGAAGTCGATGCGGTCCTCGTTGGCGTCGGTCCAGGACTCCGGCGACGCCAGCAGACCCGCCGACTCGGTGTCGAGACCGAGGCCGGTGCGCCGGCCCTCCCCGAAGGCGGCCAGGTACTCGCGCAGCTGCCCGTCGGCGTACTTGTCGGCGGCCATGACGGTGCCGATGTTGGAGGACTTCGCGATCACGCCGGCCAGGGTGAGCTTCTCCATGCCGTGCTCGTACCAGTCGTGGATGTCCGCGTCGCCCGAGCGGTAGGAGCCGGGCACCTTGAGCCGGGTCGAGGGCGAGACGAGCCCCTGGTCGAGCAGGCCGGCGACGGTGAGCACCTTCTGCACCGAGCCGGGCTCGTAGACGTTGGAGAGGGCGTTGCTGCCGCGCAGCGACTTCGGCGAGGCCGCCGGGTCGCGGGCATCGAAGGTCGGGTAGTCGGCCAGGCTCAGGATCTCGCCGGTCTGGGTGTCCATGACCACCGCCATCCCCGACTCGGCGCGCGACTTCTGCACCGCGTCCATCAGGGTCTGCTGCACGTAGTACTGCAGGTCCCGGTCGATGGTGAGGGTCAGGTCGTGGCCGTCGACGGGGTCGACGCGGTTGTTGGTGCCCAGCGGCATCCGGGTGCCGCTGACCGGGCTGGTCGCGTCGTACTCGGCGTGCCCGTCCTTGCCGGCGAGGTGCTTGTCGAAGGCGGCCTCGAGACCGGCGAGGGGGCCGTCGTTGCCCATGAAGCCGACCAGGTTGGCCGCCACGTCGCCGTTGGGGTAGTTGCGCAGGGGGTCGCGGCTGGTCCACAGCCCCTGGAAGCCCTCCTTGCCCGCCTTCTCCACCGCGGCGGTCGCCTGGGTCGCGGGCACCTGACGCTTGATGTACTGGAACCGGCTGCCGTCCTTGCGCAGCTTGGTCAGTGCCGAGGCGTAGTCGACGCCGAGCTCCTTGGCCAGGAACGCGGCGATCGCCGGGGCGTCCTTCTTGGTCTGCTTGGGGTCGGCCAGCACCATCAGCCCGTCGGAGGAGTCGGCCAGCGCCTCCCCGTCGCGGTCGAGGATCTCGCCGCGCTCGGCCGGCAGCACGACGTCGACGACGTTCTCGGCAGCCGCCATCGCGGCGTACGAGTGCGGGTCGATGCCCTGCAGCTGCACCAGCCGGCCGCCGAAGACCGAGAGCACCATCGCCACCAGGATGAAGCCGACGCGGAGCCGGATGTGCACCGGCCCGCGTCGCTGGGTCGCCTTGGTCGCTGGCCGTGAGACGGGCCGTCGCGCCGGCCGGCGGACGCTCCGCTTGACCTCTCGCCTGGCCATCGCTCCCCCTACCGAGCCTCGCCCGAAGACGTACGCTGCTTCTCCTCCGCCTCCTGGGCACGCTTCTTCTCGGCGAGCTCCGCGGCCTTCTTCTTCGCCGCGGCCGCCTCGGCGGCCTTCTGCTCGGCGACCAGCACGCTGTAGGGCTTGGCGACCTTCGGGTGCAGCGGCGGGGTCGCCGAGCGGTCGGCCGGAGCCGCCTCGCCCTCGATCTTCGCCTCGGGGACCCGCAGCATGGCCGCGTTCTGCGGGATCACCATGCCGAGGTTCTTCGCCTTGGCGGCGATCTTGTGCGGGTCCTCCATCTTCTTCAGCTCACCGTCGAGCGCCTGCTCCCGGGCGGCGAGGGTGGTCGCCTGCTCCTGGAGACGCTGCTCCTGGAAGGCCGACTGCTGCATGGAGGTGTTGAAGACCAGCAGACCCACGACGCCACCGACGAGCAGCATCGAGACGAGCACGACGAACGGCAGCCGCGGGGCCACCGGGGCCGGCAGCGGCGCCGGGACTGCGGTGAGGCGCGTCTGGGTCTCGGTGGCCCGGTCCGGGCTGCGCACAGGTGACTGTGGCGCGGCGGCGATGCTCATCTGGTTGCTCCAGGGGTTGACTTGGCTGTGTTGTCTCGTGGGTTGTTTCGGGGCTTGACGCGCTCCACCGCGCGCAGCCGCACCGAGGCGGCGCGCGGGTTCTCCTCGATCTCTTCTTCGGTGGCCTGCTCGGCCCCACGGGTCAGCAGGCGGAATGACGGCTCGGCCTCGGGCGGCACGATCGGCATGTCGGGAGGTACGTCCAGCTTCGTCGCCTCGGCGAAGGCCCGCTTGGTGAGCCGGTCCTCGAGCGAGTGGTAGGACTCGACCACCACCCGGCCGCCGACGCCGACCGCCTCGAGCGAGTCCGGCAGCGCCTTCCGCAGCGCTCCGAGCTCGTCGTTGACCTCCATCCGCAGCGCCTGGAAGGTGCGCTTGGCCGGATGTCCGCCGGTGCGACGCGCAGGTGCCGGGATCTCCGCGTAGAGGAGCTCCACCAGGGGCCCGCTCGTCGTGAACGGCACCTTCTCGCGACGGTTGACGATCGCGTAGGCGATCTTCTTGGCGAACTTCTCCTCGCCGTAGTCCCGCAGGATCCGGGTCAGGTCGGCCGCGGAGTAGGTGTTGAGCACATCCGCAGCGGTCTGTCCCTGGGTGGCGTCCATCCGCATGTCGAGCGGCGCGTCCTCCGCGTAGGCGAAGCCCCGCTCCCGCTGGTCGAGCTGCATCGAGGAGACACCCAGGTCGAAGAGAACGGCGTCGACGTGGTCGAGGCCCTGACCGGCGATCACGTCGAGGATCTCGTCGTAGACCGCGTGGACCCCGGTCCACCGGTCGCCGAAACGGGCCAGCCGCTCCCCCGCGATGCCGAGGGCGTACGTGTCCCGGTCGATGCCGATCACGCGTGAACCCGGGATCCGCTCGAGGACCGCCTCGGTGTGACCGCCGTGGCCGGTCGTGCAGTCGACAAGGACGCCGCCGTCGGCGAGCGCCGGTGCGAGCAGGTCGACGATGCGGTCGAGCATCACCGGCACGTGCTTCTGGTTCGTCACCGCCTCGACCCCCATCGCACGGCTTCGTCTGGTGTGTGTTCTCCCCGGCTCTGTGGCAGAGCCACGGGCTGACAACGCCACGGATCCGCAGAGCCAGGTCTCATGCCCGCTCCGTCACCACCGAAGTGCCGTCCGGAACCGGGGAAGGTGCCCCGGATGGCTGGGTGAGTGGAGCGGGACTGAGACCTCGTCCTGCGGATCCGCTGTTGACTTGTCTTGGTTCTGATCAGCTCTGTCGCTTTGTCGATCTGTCCCTTTATCAGTCTGCCGACTCGTCGAGGTCCGCGAACTTGGCCTGTGCACCCGCGGAGTACTCCGCCCACTTGGCCGGGTCCCAGATCTCGATCCGGTCCATCACACCGATCACGACCACGTCCTTGACGATCCCGGCGTAGTCACGCAGGAGCGGCGGGATGCCGATCCGGCCTTGCTTGTCGGGTGTCGTCTGCTCGGCCCCCGCAAAGAGGACACGGGCGTAGTCGCGTGCGTCCCGAGAGGTGAGCGGCGTCTGCTGGGCCCGCTGCGCCTCCTGCATGAAGACGTCCTCGGGCCACACCACGAGGCAGTTCTCCTGACCTTGCGTCACGACAACCCCCTCCGCCAGTCGATCTCGGAACTTTGCGGGAAGGAAGATCCGGCCCTTCTCGTCGAGCTTCGGCGTGTACGTGCCCATGAAGAACATGTGCTCGCCCCCGCGGTCAGCTCAACGTGGATCGTTCCTCCACTTTGCCCCACCGTACCCCACAATCCCCCACATTCAAACCACCTTCCTCCCCCACGAGGTGTTTTCCCACCACATCCCGCTCCACGAGGAGGCAGGAGGCAGCGGCCGGCGGCGACCGGTCCAGAGGCCGCCCAGAGGCCGTCCGGGGGCCGCCCACAGGTCACAGTCGGGTCAATGCCGCAGACGCCCATGGGCGCTACCCCGTACGGTGTTCTCATACGCAGGTGTGAGTCGGAAGGACGCGACGTGACGACGCCGTTGGAGGCCCCAGGGTCAAGCCCGGCCCAAGGGGCAGAGATCGAGACATTGGTGCGGGTCGCGGGCCGCATTCGCGACAGCATCGAGAAGGTGATCGAGGGAAAGACCGACGTCGTCGACTCCACGCTCACCGTGCTGCTCGCCGAGGGACACCTCCTGATCGAGGATGTGCCGGGGGTCGGCAAGACCCAGCTCGCGAAGGCGCTGGCGCGTTCGATCGACTGCTCGGTGCGCCGGATCCAGTTCACCCCCGACCTGCTCCCGAGCGATGTCACCGGGGTGTCGATCTTCAACCAGGACACCCGGGAGTTCGAGTTCCGCCCGGGCGGCATCTTCGCCAACATCGTGGTCGGCGACGAGATCAACCGTGCCTCCCCCAAGACCCAGTCGGCGCTGCTGGAGTGCATGGAGGAGCACCAGGTCACCGTCGACAACGTGACCTACCAGCTGGAGTCGCCGTTCATGGTGATCGCGACCCAGAACCCGATCGAGATGGAGGGGACGTACGCCCTGCCCGAGGCGCAGCGCGACCGCTTCATGGCGCGGGTCTCGGTCGGCTATCCGCCGCTCGCCTCGGAGATCGCGATGCTGGCCAGCCACAGTGCCGCGAACCCGCTCGACGACCTCGACCCGGTGACCGACGCCGCGGAGATCCGCAAGCTCGTCGGCGTCGTCAACCAGGTCTACATCGCGGACGCGGTGCGCCGCTACACCGTGGCCCTGACCGCGGCGACCCGGGCCAACAACGAGCTCGCCCTGGGCGCCTCCCCGCGGGCCAGCCTCCACCTGCTGCGGGCCGCGAAGGCCCATGCCGCCCTGCACGGACGCGAGTTCGTCCTTCCCGATGACGTACGCAGGCTGACCGGCCCGGTCCTTGCCCACCGTCTCCTCCCCAGCGCCTCCGCGGCGATGCACGGCCGGTCGGTCACCGACATCCTCGAGACCGTCGTGTCCGCCGTGCCGGTGCCGCAGTCCTGACCTACCGGGCCGAGTTCGAGGGAGAAGCGCGATGCGCGAGGCGCTGGCCGGACTGACCGTCCGGGGCCGGGCTTTCCTGGCCGCCGGGATCACCGCGATCGTCTGCGGAATCCTGCTGGACCAGTCCACGCTGTCCCGGATCGGGATGCTGCTGGTCGCCCTGCCGCTGGTCACCGCCGTGGTCGCCGCCTGGGGCCGCTACCGGCTCGCACTCGTACGCCACATCGAGCCGCACCTGACCGAGGCCGGCCAACCCGCCAGGGTCGAGCTCACCATCGCCAACGAGGGCCGGATCCCCACCGGCACCCTGCTGCTGGAGGAGACGGTGCCGTACGCGCTGGGCGGGCGCCCGCGCTTCGTGGTCGACCGGATCGGCTTCGGCTGGCGCCACAAGCTCGGCTACCAGATCCGCTCGGAGATCCGGGGCCGCTTCGACATCGGCCCGATGCGGGTGACCGTGGCCGACCCGTTCGGCCTGGTCGAGCTCAACCGCGCCTTCCAGTCCACGCTCCCCTTCACGGTCACGCCGCGGGTGGTCGCGCTGCCGCCGACACCGCTGACCGGCAACGCCACCGCCTCCGGCGACTCCCGGCCGCGGGCGTTCCTGGGCGGCAGCGCGGAGGACGTCACGGTGCGTGAATACCGTCGCGGCGACGACCTGCGGCGAGTCCACTGGCGCAGCTCGGCCAAGCTCGGTGAGCTGATGGTGCGCCGCGAGGAGCAGCCCTGGCAGGCCCGGGCCACCGTCTTCCTCGACAACCGCCGCTCGGTCCATCGCGGTCAGGGTGCCGGCTCCTCCTTCGAGCAGGCCGTCGTGGTCGCCGCCTCGGTGGCGGTGCACCTGGTCGAGGCCGGCTACTCCGTGCGCCTGGTGACCTCGGGCGGGATCGCCCCCGGCGCCACGGGTGCGACGGGTTTCGCCTCGGCGGGAGGTGGTGAGCTCAACGCCGGCTGGCACGACCGCGAAGGTCAGGCCGACGCCGCCGCCCTGCTGGAGGCGCTCGCGGTGGTCGAGACCACCCACCAGCACCACATCGACGCCTCCTGGATGGGCGAGGCCGGACAGGGCGGAATCACCGTGGCGGTGCTCGGGTCCCTCGACGAGGACGACGCCGGGGTGCTCCGCCGGGTGCGCCACCACACCGGGACCGCCCTCGCCTTCGCCCTGGCCGTCGACGGGTGGAGCGCGGTGCATCTGGCACCCGAGCAGGAGCGGCCCAGCGGCGTACCTCTGCTCATCCAGCACGGCTGGAAGGCCGTCGAGCTCGGGATCGGCGACTCCGTGGCGACGCGCTGGCGCGAGCTCGGCACCAGGGGCGCGGCGGCGGGAGCGGGGGTGGCACGATGATGACCTCCAGCGACGTACGCGGTGTCGCGCCCGCCATGTCGGTGCCGGTGACCTGTTTGGTGACCGTCCTGTTCGCGCTGTCCTCGTGGGGCTCGTTCACGAACACCCGGTTCTCCTATCTCGGCCCGATCCTCGTCGTCGGCGTGCTCATCGTCGGCACCGGCATCTCCGCTCGGCTCCTGCGCGTGCACGGCTCGGTCGTGGTCCTGCTGCAGCTGCTCCTCGGCACGATCGCGACCAGCCTCCTGGTCGTCCATCACCCCTTCCCGGTCGCCGGCGCCGGCCGGGCCCGGCTCGTCGCCGTGATGACGGAGGCGTACGCCGCGTTCAACCCGTTCGACCTGCCGATGTCCGGGCCGGACGTGGCCCCCTACCTCATCCCGGGCGGCGTCGCGGCGGTGCTGCTGGCCGACATCCTGGCGATCACGCTGCGGCGCCCGCCCATGATGGGGCTGGTGGTGCTCGGCGTCTTCACGCTGCCGTTCAGCATCATCGGCGCCGGTGGCTGGGGCGGGGTCTCCTGGGTCGTCTTCGTCTTCACCGCGACCTCGTTCCTGGTGATGCTGCGCCTCGATCGGGCCCAGCAGCTGGGCCGCTGGGGCCGGCGCCTCGACGAGGATCTCCCACCGGCGCCCGCTGCCGGACCCGCGGTCATCGGCGTCTCCGCGGTCGTGATCGCGCTGCTCACCCCCGCCTGGATGCCCGCCCCGAACGTGACCCTCCCCGGTCTGGGTCCGGGAGACGGCAACGGCCCGCTGCGGGTGATCAACCCGACCGTCGGGCTCTACGACGACCTGCGGCGGCAGAGCGACCAGGTGATGGTCTCGGTCACCCCCGTCGACGGCGACACCAAGACGCCACCGTCCTACCTGCGGGTCGGCGTGCTCACCAAGTTCACCGGCACGGAATGGACCTCGGGCAACCGCGACGTCCCCGCCGACCACACCGGCATCGCCACCTTCGACCCACCGATGTCGGACGAGACCCTGCTGGGCGAGGCGACGACCTACCGTCTGAAGGCCAGCGACAACTTCCAGTCGACCTGGCTCCCGATCTTCACCCATCCCCTCGAGGTCACGGCCAGGGGGCCGTGGCGCTACGACGAGGACACCCTCGACTTCATGTCCACCGAGGGCCGCGACGAGACCGTCGCCGGCCAGGAGTGGGAGATGACGGCCGCCCCGGTCGAACCGTCCCAGGAGCGGCTGCTGGCCGCCGGCGACCCCGGCGTGAGCGCGCCGCCCGGCATGACCAACCTGCCCCTGCTCCCCGACAAGATCGAGGAGATCGCCCTGGCGCGGACCGCCGGCGAGGACAGCCCATTCGCGAAGGCCGTCGCGCTGCAGAACTGGTTCCGGCACAGCGGCGAGTTCACCTACAGCCTCGAACGCGACGTCGGCACCGACGGCGCCGCCCTGCTGGACTTCCTGACCGACAACAAGGTCGGCTACTGCCAGCAGTACGCCACGGCCATGGCCGTGCTCGCCCGCGAGCTCGACATCCCGGCCCGCGTCGCCTTCGGCTTCCTCGGCGGCGACCAGGACGAGGACGGCGTCTGGCAGTTCCGTGGCCGCGACCTGCACGCCTGGCCCGAGCTGTGGTTCGAGGGCATCGGCTGGATCCGCTTCGAGCCGACCCCCGCCGCCGCCGACACCCGCGAGCCCGACTACACCACCGGCGCGCTCGGCAACGCCCGCAACGAGCCGGAGGCGCCCCTCCCCAGCGCCGGCACGAGCGTCGCGCCGGTGCCCAACCGGCCGCAGCGGGAGGCCCCGGACACGGCCGAGGTCGCCGACACCGGCGACGAGGGATCCAGCACCGGCCCGCTCTGGATCGGTCTGGGGATCGTGGTCCTGGCCGGCGCGATCGTGCTCGCGGGGCCGACCGTGATCCGGCGCAGGCGGCGCGCGGCTCGCCTCAGGGGTGACGCGGAGGACGGCTGGACCGAGCTGGGTGCCACCGCGATCGACCTCGGGCTCCCCTGGTCCGGCAACCGGTCACCGCGCGAGGAGGCGCTCGGCCTGGCGCCTCACCTGCAGGATCGTGAGCCGATGGTCGCGTTGCAGCGGATCGTCACCGCGGTCGAGCGCAATCGCTACGCGGAGCGTCGCGTCGCCGCGGCGGTCGGGGACGACGTACGCCTGGTCGCGGCCACGCTCAGGAAGCATGCTGACAGGCGGGCGCGCCGCCGGGCGGCGTTGTGGCCGGCATCGGTCTTCCGGCGCCGGGTGGCGGCACCAGCCACCGAGGGACCGGTCACTCGGTCCGAGCGGGAGCTGATCTCCTCCTGACGGAGTGGATCAGAGGTCGTTGTCGCGGCGGCGCTGCTTCCAGCGCTCGGTGGCCCGGTCGAAGAACGAGCTGCGGGGTGTGTGGCTCCCGTCGTCCTCCTCGACCGCGGCGGCACCGCGAAGAGCGGTGAGCAGCACGGAGGTCGAAGCCAGCATCACCAGGAAGCCGACCACCCCGACGATCCACATCCGTGAGATCACACCGGTCATCAGCAACGCGACGCCACCGGCGAGCACGAAGCCCGCGATGACCGCGTGCCGACGTTGGGCACGGCGCAAGGCCGTGCCTCGGAGGGCGGAGGCGAACTTCGGGTCCTCCGCCGAGAGCGCGCGCTCCATCTGCTCGAGCAGGCGAAGCTCCTCTTCCGAGAGTGGCACCGTACCTCCCATGTCCTGTTGGGGCACCTCCAAGTCTAGGCACGCCATCCTGAAGTCGGTAGTGAGCCCGGAAAATTCTTGCCCCTCGACGTTCTGCCACATGGCACAACCAGAGCTGATTGTGTCAACCAGACCGGCTGCCGCGTCAACCCCGGCCGGTATCGAGGAGGCTGGCGCGGCGGACGAGGCTGGATCCGAAGCGCTCGGCGACCTGGTCGACGGCACGGTCGGCCTCTGACCAGCCCCGCTCCCGCTCCCCCAGGACGAGCTGCCGGTCGGTGCCGTCGCGGGTGACCAGGTGCTCGACCCGGACCCCGACCAGGCGTAGAGCCCGGCCGCGGAGGTTCAGCTCGTCGTAGAGGCGGACCGCGGTCGCGTGCACCTCCTGGGTGACGTCGGTGGGATCGGGCAGCGTCCGGGAGCGGGAGATGGTCTTGAAGTCGGTGAACCGGACCGTCAGCGTGATGGTGCGACCGACCGTGCCGGCCCTCCTCATCCGCCGGGTGACGCGTGCCGAGAGGCGCAGCAGCTCGCGGACGATGTCCTCGCGGTCGCTCAGGTCGTGACCGAAGGTCTCCTGGGCGCCCGTCGACCGGTCGGGCAGGTCCGGCCCCAGCCGTCCGGTCAGCTCGCGCCGGTCGGTGCCGGTGGCGAGCCGGTGCAGGTGGCCGCCGAGGCGTGGGCCGAGGATCTGGTGGAGCGTCGGGACCGGGGTGCGGGCGATGTCTCCCACCGTCTCGAAGCCGAGCCGCCGCAACCGCTTCCGGGTGCTGGGACCGACGCCGTAGAGCTCACCGACGTCGAGGGGATGGAGGAAGCCGGGGATGTCCTCCGGCCGGACCACCACGACGCCGTCGGGCTTCGCCTTGCGGCTGCCGACCTTGGCGACGCTCGGCGTCGGCGCGACGCCGACCGAGCAGGTGATGCTCAGCTCCTCGGCGATCTGGCTCCGGATCCGCTCCGCGATCCGCTCGGGGCTTCCGAAGAGCCTGGTCGCCCCGCGTACGTCGAGGAACGCCTCGTCGACGCTGACCACCTCCACCAGCGGGGTGGCACGGCGGAAGATCTCCCGGACCTGCCGGGAGACCTCGGCGACCTCGCCGAAGTCGAGGCGGACCGAGACGAGCTGCGGGCACAGCCGTCGCGCCATCGAGCCGGGCATCGCGGCACGCACGCCGTAGGCCCGGGCCGGGTAGTTGGCGCAGGTCACCACGCCTCGTGCGTGTCCCCCGACGACGACCGGCTGGTGCCAGAGCTCGGGTTGATGGCGAATCGCCACCGAGACGAAGAAGGCGTCCATGTCGACATGGAGGATCGGGGTGACCTCCGGAGCGCCAGCGGAGGAGGTCACCCCGATCCTCCGAGGACGCGGACCAGCGCTGACTCGGCGCAAATGTCACGCCGGAGCGCTAGCGGAGGCGGGACCTTTGCGCCGCGTCGGCGCAATCCGGCGAAGCGAAGCGAGCCGAATGCGAAGCGAAGCGAGCCATCAGCGAAGCGAAGCGAGCAGATGCACCTGGGTGGCCAACGGCAGGTATTCGGCGCGGGTAGAAGCCCGCTGCTCGAGATCGACGAGCGCGTTGGTCGCACCAGGGTCGACGTCGAGCAGCGACCCAGGAACATGATCGACGAACACCCGTACGCCACGCACGTCCCTGACCTCGAACCCGGCCGAGTCCAGCAGCCCGGTGACCTCGTCGAGCGCGAACCGGCGCCCCGAGCGCCCCTGCGGAGCGGTGTCGTCGAGGAGCTCGGCCGCCTGGGCGAAGTGGCCGGCCAGGGCGCGGGAGAGGACGGCCGCGGTGCGCTGGGCGACGAGCAGGCTGAGCGTGCCGCTCGGACGGAGCACCTCGCGGATCCCCGCCAGTGCGGCAGCGGGGTCGGGGACGACCTCGAGGACGCCGTGGCAGAGCACCACGTCGGCGCCGCTGGGGTCGACGACGTCGGAGAGCTCGGCCAGGTCACCCTGGCGCGCGTCGACGGAGACTCCGGCCTCCCGGGCGCGGCGGTCGAGCGCCGCCAGCGCGTCGGGGCTGGGGTCGACGACGGTGACCCGGTGGCCGAGTCCGGCGATGCGTACGGCTGAGGTGCCGGTGCCGCCGCCGATGTCGAGGACGTCCAGCTGGCCGGAGGCCAGGACCGGGTCGAGCGCGTCCCAGACGGCGACGGTCCGGGCGCCTGCCCGACGACTGGTTGATGCGGAGCCAGCTGCCATGGGGCCAAGCGTAGGCCCTGATCCCACCACACCTGAATCAGCCCACGAGGCTGTCGTGCCGCAGGCGGGTGACCTGAGAGCTGTGCGCCATCAGCCCGAGAGACTCCTCCACGACGGCGAGGAACCGGTCGGCGTCGCGGACCTGGTCGTGGGCCTCCTCCGCGGTGACCGCCCGGATCGAGCCGGCCTCGGCAGCGGCGCGCTTGGCGGCGCCGGCCGCGAAGTAGTCAGCCCACTCGGAGAGCTCGGGCGCGACCTTCTTGAGCCGGACCCAGGCGTTCCACGGACGGCGGCGACCGGCGCGGCTGGCCGCCTCGACAGGGTCGGTGCGGGCCGCGATCAGCGCCGCCGCGGCCTGGAGGGCGGCGACGTGCGCCATGGCGTACCGGCTCGGCACGTCGTCGGCCGCGATGGCCTCCGAGAGCGACTCGGTGGCGCGGAACAGGTAGCTGTGGGTCGTCGCCGGCAGCAGATGCATCGGGGTCGTCCTTCTCGCTCACGGTCGACCCCGCAGTGGACGGCTCCGGCGGGGGTCGGGGGTCGAGGACGACACCCGCCGGAGCCTGCTTGTTCGAACATCTGTTCGAACACGTGATCAAACTACACCCCGCCACCGACAGTCACAAGACGTTTCGGTGACGGGGCGTGTCGAAGCGGTGGAGCGGGTCGCTCAGTCGTCGGCGACGGCGCCGCGGATGCGGTGCGGCGGGTGGATGTAGCGCGTGTTCGCCGGCAGCCACATGACCGCCAGCAGGCCGGCGGCGATGAGGATCGCGATCACGGTGAGCACGCTGATGGTCACCGGCGGCCCGGTCATGATGCCGCCGATGCTGGCGACCACGGAGATGAACACCAGGAAGGTGATCACGATGCGGGCCCACTCGAAGCCGTTGCGGAGGAAGACCGTGAGCACACCCAGCATGCTGGCCATGACGCAGAACAGGGTGATCGCGGGGGCGATGAACGCCGGCGCGCTGACCCGGTTGTCGTTGGGCGGGTTGATCAGCGCGTCGAGACCCTCGGTCTCCAGGATGCGCTTGGCCGAGGAGTTGCCCTCCGCCCACGCGCGCACCAGGTCGTCGGAGCGCAGCACCATCACCGCGACCACGACCGCGCTGAACGCGATCAGACCGATGATCAGCCGAACCGCCCAGGTCATCTCCCGCGGGACGGGCTCCGCTGCGAGGGCGGCCACCTCGTAGGCGACCTCCGCTTCCTCGCTCACGACCACACCTTCGTTCTCGTCGGGTGTCGTCATGGTCATCCGGTCTCCTTGCGACGTGGGGTTCGGTCTCCGTTGATCAGGCCATTCTGCCGTACGGGACACAACGGGGGTAAATACCCGAGCGCGTGCTCCCGGTCTCAGGCCGGGGCCGCACTGTCGGTGGCGTAGGCCAAGATGTCCTCATGGAATCTCTAGCGCTGACCTTCTCCAGCGGGTGGGCCAGTGGCATCAACGCCTACCTGGTCGTGCTGGTGCTCGGCGTCGTGCAGCGTACGACGGGGGCCGAGGAGATCCCCGACGTGCTCGGCACCTGGCCGGTGCTGGCGGCCGCGGGGTTGATGTACGCGATCGAGTTCGTCGCCGACAAGGTGCCCTACATCGACTCGACGTGGGACTCGATCTCCACCGTGATCCGTCCCACGATCGGCGCCGTGATCGGTGTCCTGCTCGCCGGTGAGGCCGACTCCCTCAACGAGGCCGTCGGCGGCGTCGTGGGCGGCACCTCGGCGCTGATGTCCCATCTGATCAAGGCCAGCGAGCGGCTCGCGGTCAACACCTCCCCCGAGCCGGTCTCCAACTCGGTGGTCAGCCTGGCCGAGGACGGGCTCGTCCTCGGTGTCGTCTGGTTCGCGACCGAGCACCCGCTGGCGGCGGCGGGCGTCGCCGGCGTCCTGCTGGTGGCCGGGCTGGTGCTGGTCTATCTCATCGTCCGCGCGGTCCGCGGGGGCTGGCGCAGGCTGACCCGGCGCGGGCGACGGGGCGCCCCACCACCTGGCGGGCCCTCCGACGGCACCACCAAGCCCTATCCCGTCCAGTGACGAGCGTCGTCGTCCTCGGGGGCGGGTACGCCGGGATGGCCAGCGCCGCCAGGCTGGCCAAGCTCGGCCACTCGGTGACCCTGCTCGAGGCCTCCGGCGAGCTCGGCGGCGCCCTGGTGCCGGTGCGCGAGGAGGGGTTCACCTGGGACGCCTCGGCGACCTCGACCCTGCTGCCCGCGGTGATGCGCGACCTGTTCCGCAAGTCCGGGCGGCCCGCCGAGCGTGAGCTCGAGCTGGTGCCGATGGACGTGATCCGCGAGCACCGGTTCGCCGACAAGACCTCGGTCGCCGTGCCCGGCGGGACCCGCGGGGCCCAGCTGGCGGCCTTCGACGGGCTCGGCCGCGGCGTGGGTCAGGCGTGGACCGACTACGTCGCCCGGTTCAGCGAGGACTGGGAGGTGCTGCGCCAGCACTACTTCGAGGTGCCGTGGGAGCCGTCGGCGCTGCCGTCGGCCGTCGCGGAGCGGTTCAGGTCCCGCGAGACCCTCCACAAGCGGCTGCGCAAGACGTTCAAGGACGAGCGGCTCCGGCTGGTCGCGGCGCACCCGTTCGTCGCCGCGGGGCAGGAGCTGCGTGACGTACCTGCCTGGGCGGGGCTGACCGCCTACCTCGAGCAGCGGTTCGGAGCCTGGCGCGTCGAGGGCGGGATGGGCGTGGTCGCCGAGGTGCTCGCCGCCCGGATGACGACCCGCCGGGTCTCGGTGCAGACCGCGACCCGCGTGGAGGACATCGTCGTACGCGACGGGCGGGCGGTCGCGGTGAGCACCACCGCCGGCGAGATCGACCTCGGCGCCGACGGCGCGGTCGTGGTCGCCTTCGACCCGCGCTCGCTGCCGGCTCTGCGGCCGCTGGTCGAGCGCACCCTGCCGGCGATCCCGCCGATGACGTTCCATCTCGGGCTCTCCGAGCTGCCCGAGCACCTCACCGACCTCCCCGACGAGCTGGTGCTCCACGGCGAGCCGACCCTGGTCGTACGCACCCGCGGGCTCGCCCCCGCAGGGCAGCACGGCTGGACGATCCACTCCTACGGCAAGCTGATGGAGGATGTCCTGCTGGCGCTGGCCCGCCACCGGATCGACGTCCGCGAGCACGTCGTGCACCGGGTCGACCTGGGCGCCGCCGAGCTCGTACGCCGCTGGCGCGGCTCCCCGCTGGGCGTGAAGTGGGCAGGGCGCAACACGGTGTTCCAGCGGCTCGGGCCGCGCACCCCGATCCCGAACGTCTACGCCGCCGGTGCGCACGCGACGCCCGGCTCCGGACTGCCGTTCGCGGGGCTGTCGTCGGCGCTGGTCGCGCAGTCGATCGGACCAGCCGCGAAGTGAGCGCGGCCTAGACGGTGACGTTGAGCTTGGCGAAGATCTCCAGCGTCGCCTTGGAGCGGTTGAGCGTGTAGAAGTGCAGCCCGGGCGCGCCTCCGTCGAGGAGCTCCTGGCACAGCTCGGCGGCCACGGCGATGCCCTCGGCGCGGATGTCGGCGGGCTCCGGACCGGCGGCGGTGAGGCGCTCGACGATCTCCTCGGGGACCTCGGCGCCGATCAGCTCGCTCTGGCGGCGGATGGCGGCGAGGTTCAGGATCGGCATGATGCCGGGCAGGATCGGGATGTCGACGCCGCGGGCGCGGACCCGGTCGACGAGGCCGAAGTAGTCGGCGGCCCGGAAGAACATCTGGGTGACCGCGAACTCCGCCCCGGCCCTCGCCTTGGCGACCAGGACGTCGGCGTCGGCCTCGATCGACTCCGCGCTCGGGTGGCCCTCGGGGAAGGCGGCGACGCCGATGCGGAAGTCACCCCGCTCCTTGGCCAGCCTCACCACGTCGATCGCGTGGTCGAGACCGCCGGGGGTCGGGGTCCACGCGGCCCGCGGACCCTCGGCGGGGTCGCCGCGCAGTGCCATCACGTGGGCGACGCCCTGGGCGGCGTAGGAGTCCAGGATCGCGGCGACCTCGTCGCGGGTGTGACCGACGCAGGTCAGGTGGGCGACCGGCAGCAGCTCGGTCTCGGCGGCGATCCGGCCAGTGATGGCGACCGTCTTGTCACGGGTCGAGCCGCCGGCGCCGTAGGTGACGCTCACGAAGGTCGGGCGGTAGGGCTCCAGCGCGCGCACGGCGTTCCACAGCTGCTCCTCGCCGGCCTCGTCCTTGGGCGGGAAGAACTCGAAGGAGAACGAGCGCTCGCCCTGGTTGATCAGCTCCGCGAGGGAGCGTCCACGTCCAGTCACCATCGGGCCATCGTAGTGAGTGCCCTAGGCTCGGAGAGTGAATGAAACGTGGGGCGCCGGTGAATTCCGCAGTCGCGTCCAGGGGGCTCTGGACACCTTTCTCGAGACGCAGTCCGAGCGGCTGGCCCCGCTCGGCGACGAGGTCGAACCGCTGCTGCGCCGGGCCCGTGAGTCGATGTCCGGCGGCAAGCGGCTGAGGGCCGCGTTCTGCTACTGGGGCTTCCGCGCGGTCAACCCCTCCCCCACGCCCGCCGAAGACGAGTCACTGGTACGCGCGGCCGCCGCGCTGGAGCTGCTCCAGGCATCGGCGCTCGTCCACGACGACGTCATCGACGACTCCGACACCCGCCGGGGCGCACCGGCCGCCCACCGTGCCTTCGAGGCCGACCACGCCGCCGCGGGCTGGCCCGGCCGGTCCCGTGCCTACGGCGATGCCGCTGCCGTGCTCCTCGGAGACCTGCTGCTGACCTGGTCGGACGAGCTGCTTCGTACCTCGGGGTTCGGGGGTGCCGAGACCTCCGCCGCGCTCTCGGTCTTCGACCACACCCGCAGCGAGGTCATCGCCGGGCAGTTCCTCGACATCACCGTCCAGGCGCGCGGCGCCGCGGACGTCGAGGCGGCGATGAAGGTGGTGCGCTACAAGGCGGCGAAGTACTCCGTCGAGAGGCCGCTCCACGTCGGCGCCGCCCTGGCGGGAGCCTCCCCGGAGCAGATCGCGGCACTGTCGGCCTACGGCCTTCCGGTCGGCGAGGCCTTCCAGCTCCGCGACGACCTCCTCGGCGTCTTCGGCGACCCCTCGGTCACCGGCAAGCCCGCCGGCGACGACCTCGTCGAGGGCAAGCGCACGGTCCTGGTCGCGCTCGCCCTGACGGGCTCACCGTCCGCCGACGCCGACCTCCTCGACCGCTCCCTCGGTCAGCAGCTCACCGAGGAGCAGGTCGCGGCGCTGCGTACGATCATCGCCTCCTCCGGCGCCGAGCAGCAGGTCGAGAAGGCCATCACCGAGCTCGCCGACCAGGGTCTCACCGCCCTCGACGACGCGAAGACGTCGGGTCTCCTCGACCCGGACGCCGCGGAAGTCCTCCGCGCCCTCGCCACCGCCGCCACCCAGCGCACCGTCTGAGGTCGCCTCAGAGACGCTCGGCGGGCATCTGGAAGAGGACCTTCTCGGACGGCTCCTCGGAGCCGCCCATCGGCTCCATGGTGACCATGAGGTCGCCGTCCTCGACGGGTACGGCGACGGACATCTCCTCGTCCAGGACGCCGGCCGACTCCATGCCGGTGTCGGTGTGCCACCAGACCTGGTAGGTCATCCCGGCGGGACGCGCGAGGTGGGCGGTGTCGACGGCGACCATGCGCATCTGGTGGGACATCGCGACCATCAGCTCGCCGTCGGAGGTCTCCTTCCTGTGCATCCGCGCGTCCGGCGCCGACATCACCTCGGCCGCGGTCGTCGCGGGTGGGTCGTCGTGCCGGACGACCACGCCGACCGTCACGCCGGCACCGATGACCAGGGCGGCGGCCGCGGCCGCGACGCCCGCGAGCCACCGGCGACGTCGACGGATCGCCGCGACCACGGGCGGCACCTGCGGTGTCTCCGAGGCCGTACGCATCACCCGGGCGCGCAGCGCCGCCGGAGGCGCCTCGGCGACCGGGAGGGCGAGCGCCGCGGTCGCCGCCCGCAGCGAGTCGACCTCCTCCCGGCAGTCGGGGCAGACGGCCAGGTGCGCCTCGACCTCTGCGCGCTCACCGGGCTCCAGCGCGTGCAGGAGATAGGCCCCGACCAGACCGTGTACGTCAGGCGCCATCGTGACCCTCCAGACAGTCCCGCAGCCGGATCAGCCCGTCCCGCATCCGCGTCTTCACCGTCGGCAGCGGCCGCCCGAGCATCTCGGCGACCTGCGGGTAGGTGAAACCCTGGTAGTAGGCCAGCCGCACCGCCTGCGACTGCAGCGGCGTGAGGGAGTCCAGGCAGCGGCGTACGCCTTCGTGCTCGTCGGCCGTCACCACCGCCTCCTCGGGGCCGGCGACCTCGACCGGCTCGCGCCGGGCGACGTGCTCCTCCCGCGCTCGTGACGCCTGCGACGAGCGCACCGTGTCGACCGCCCGCCGGTGCGCGATCGTCAGCACCCAGGTCCGCACGCTCCCGCGGGCGGGGTCGAACCGGGTCGCCTGGCGCCAGACCTCGGTGAACACCTCCTGGGTCACCTCCTCCGCACGCGAGGGGTCGCGCACGACCCGCCGGGCGACGCCGAAGACGAGCAGAGCCAGGTCGTCGTAGAGCCGGCCGAAGGCATCCAGGTCTCCCCCGGCGACCGCGGCCAGCGCCGCCTCCGGGTCCAGCTCGCCGTCCGGGTCCGGCGACGCAGCATCGCTCACGACCCGCAGCGCTCGTCGCACACGCACCCCTTCCGTCAGATGATCGATCTCACCCCTGGGTTCGCAGCCGAGGAGTGGGAGGATTGGACCCATCCGCCCACCGAACGGCCACGAACCCACAGCATGACATCCCGCATCGTCCCCGGACGTCCGAACGGCCCCGTCACGGGCATCGCGGCCGGCGTGCTCGGCCTCGGTGTCGCCGAGCTCATCGCGGCCCTCGCCCGCGGCACCTCACCCCTGCTCGCGCTCGGCGACCGGGTCATCGACCTCACCCCGCGCTGGCTCAAGGAGGCGGCCGTCTCCGCCTTCGGCACCGCCGACAAGCCGGTCCTGCTGGCCAGCGTCGCGCTGGTCACGCTGGTCCTCCTCGGTGTGGCCGGCGCCCTGGCCGTACGCCGCCCCGCACTCGGCGCGGCCATGCTGCTGCTCCTCGGGGCCGTCGACGTGGCCGCCCTCCTGGCCGACCGGGCGGGCAACGGGACCAGGGGAATCGTGGCGCTGGTCATCGGCCTGGCGGTCGGGATCACCGCCCTGGTGCTGCTCACCCGGCCCTTGCGGGAAGCCGATGCCACCCCGGCCGAGGCGGAGGCGCCCGACGGCTTCGACCGTCGCCGGTTCCTGGTCGCCGCCGCTGCGGTGACCGCGGTGGGCGCCGCCGGCGGGGTCGGCGCGAAGGTCGTCACCGGCCGCCGGCATCCCGCGACGAAGGTGGCCATCCCGGCGGCCGTCTCCCCCGCCGCGCCCCTCCCGGCGGGCGCGGAGCTCCGGATCGACGGCCTGACGCCCCACCTGACCTCCGTCGAGGACTTCTACCGCATCGACATCGCCCTGCTCACCCCACGCGTCGACGTCGCCGACTACCGGCTCAAGATCCACGGCCTGGTCGACAACCCGGTCGAGCTGACCTATGCGGACCTGGTCGCGATGCCGCTCTACGAGCGCCGGGTCACGATCTGCTGCGTGTCCAACGAGGTCGGCGGCGACCTGATCGGCAACGCGACCTGGACCGGCGTACGCATCCGCGACGTGCTCAAGCGCGCCGGCGTCGATCCCCGCGCCGACGCGGTGAAGTCCACCGGCGCCGACGGGATCACCATCGGCACCCCGCTCGAGGCGCTCACCGACGGCCGCGACGCCCTGCTCGCGATCGCCCAGAACGGCGAGCCGCTGACCCAGGACCACGGCTTCCCCGTACGCATGGTCGTCCCCGGCCTCTACGGCTACGTCTCGGCGACCAAGTGGCTGACCGACCTCGAGGTGACCCGCTTCGACGACTTCCGCGCCTACTGGACCGACCGCGGCTGGTCGGCGCAGGGCCCGATCAAGACGGAGTGCCGCATCGACCTCCCCGGTGACGACGTGATGGCCGGTGAGCGCACCGTCGCCGGGGTCGCCTGGGCACAGCACCGCGGCGTGAGCAAGGTCGAGGTACGCATCGACGACGGCCCCTGGCAGCCCGCCACGCTCGCCACCGAGGACAGCATCGACACCTGGCGGCAGTGGACCTTCCGGTGGGACGCGACCGAGGGTGAGCACCGGATCCAGGCACGGGCCTATGACCGCACCGGGGTCCCGCAGACCGCCGACGAGGCACCCGTGGTCCCCGACGGGGCCACCGGCTACCCGACCCGCGTCGTGACCGTCGGCTGAGGCTCAGCCCAGGTCGGGCAGGTCGGTCTCCGGACCGTCGCCGCGCAGCAGCACGGTGAACGCCGGCCGGTCCTCGGAGATCTCCGCCGCCCGGTCTCGGAGGACCTGGACGATCTTGTCGAAACCGGCACGGTCCGCGTACGCAGCGCACCCCCACGTCTCCCACAGCAGCACCGTCGGCGCGGAGAGGTCGCGCAGCGAGTCCCACAGCGCGTCGAGGTTGCGGCCGAAGTGGGCCGGGAACCCGAGCGCGGTGCCGATGGCGCCGAGCACCTCGTCCTTGGTCTCGGCCACGTCGGCGATCTGCGCCAGCGCCCAGCCGGCGCCGGTCACCGACTCGGAGAGGTCGGCCGCGGCCAGCTCGGTGTGCCAGCGGTAGACGCCGGGCTCGACCTTCCCGGCCAGGAGACCTGCCAGTCCACTCATTCCCATCACCCCCGGTCGATCCGTGAGAACGACTCGTAGTGGTCCTCGGTGAAGTAGAACTCCCCACCCTCGCCTGTGACGATACGCCGCGCACCCCGGTCCTCGGAGCCAGGTGTCGGCACGGTGTATTCGGCGTAGTAGCCCGGCGCCTCCTCGGGCAGGATGCCCTCACGGTTGCCGAAGGTGCTGCCGTCCTTGCCCGGGTAGGGGAACGGGCCGCCGGCGTCGATCAGCTCGAGCGTCTCGACGCCCTCGGGCGGCAGGTCGGACTCCGCGATCCAGGCGAGCCCGCTCTCCGGATCGGTGCCTGTCTTCCCGCCCTCACCCGAGCCGGCGCCGCCGCCGGCGGTGCCGCATCCGGCGAACAGCGCCATCACGACGGCGAGCAGCAGACCGATCAGGGCAGACTTCGACCTCACGAGGTTCCTCCGAGACGTACGGGCAGGGCCTGGGCAGGCCTGGTCAGAGTGCCATGGCCTGGGCCCGGCGCTTGACCTCCGACCCGCGGTTCTCCCGAAGCGCGTCGATCGGGCGGCCCGGGAGGTCGTCGTCGAGGAAGAGCCAGGCGATGATCTCGCGGTCGTCGTAGCGTCCGTCGTGGAGCACGTGCAGCAGCCCGCTCAGACCCTTGACCGGCAGGCCGTCCTGGATGAACAGGGCCGGAATGTGCTGGCCCTTCATCCCCGGAGGCACCGCCGCGGCGAGCTCGTGCTCGCGGATCATGGTGCGCACCTTCCCCACGGTCACCCCGAGCAGCGACGCGGCCGTAGCCCAGTCGATCCACTCTTCAACCAGGACACCCAGATCCTGCTCAGCCAACCGCACATCGCTCATAACGATCACATTACCGGCCCGGGTAGCCGCGCCGGAAAGTCGTGAGTGGGACCCGCTGGTCCGTACCATTGCCCGGTCCGGAATACTTCTCCGACCGGAGACAGGAGGATCGCGTGGCTAGTGAGGCGGACCCCCGTGACGGCGTCGTCGGGCGCCACGGCGGAGGCTCGGCTACCGCATCCGACCCCCTGCTGGGCAAGGTCTTGGGGATGCGTTACCGGATCGTCGAGAAGGTCGCGAAGGGCGGCATGGCGACGGTCTACGTCGCCCACGACATGCGGCTGGACCGCATCGTCGCCGTCAAGGTGATGCACCAGAACCTCGACGAGGAGGGCAACTTCGCCGAGCGGTTCGTGCGCGAGGGCAGGTCTGCGGCCAAGCTCTCCCACCCCAACGTGGTCGCCGTCTACGACCAGGACGAGGACGATGGCGTCGCGTTCCTCGCCATGGAATACATCGAGGGCCACACCCTGCGCGACACGATCGCCTCGCAGGCCCCGCTGGGCGCCGGCAAGGCGCTGGCCTACATCGAGCCGATCCTGAGCGCGATGTCCGCAGCGCACGCGATCGGGATCGTTCACCGCGACATCAAGCCCGAGAACGTGCTCATCACCACCGGTGCCGCCTCGATCTCGCAGCGGGTCAAGGTCGCCGACTTCGGCCTGGCCCGGGTGATGACCAACAACTCCAACGATGCGACCACGGGCAACCTGGTCGGCACCGTCTCCTACCTCGCGCCCGAGCTGGTCACCGAGTCCAGGTCCGGGCCGCGCACCGACGTCTACGCCGCCGGTGTGGTGCTCTACGAGCTGCTCACCGGCCGCAAGCCGCACAGCGGCCCCTCGCCGGTCGACATCGCCTACAAGCACGTGCACGAGGACGTACCGCCGCCGTCGAAGGCCGCCCCCGGGATCCCCCGGTACGTCGACGCGCTGGTCGCCCGCGCGACCGCCCGCGACCCCGAGCTGCGCCCGGCCGACGCCGGCGTGCTCCTGCGGATGGTCAACCGCGTCATGGCCACCCTGTCCGCCGGCATCTTCGACGACCCCGATCTCACCGCCGACCTGGCGCTGCCCTCAGCCGGCGCCCCGGACAAGGCGACCCAGGCCGGTGGCCCCGACGCCCCGGCGCGGGCCCACGACGAGGCCGGCTCCGAGGCGACCGCCGTCCTGCCCGCGCTCGGCCTGAGCCCCAAGGGCCCCACCGGCCCGTCCGGCCCGCCGCCGGGCCGTCCCCCGGGTCCGCCGGGACCACCTCCGGCCGTCGGCCTTCCCGCCGGCACACGGCTCTCGCTGAGCGAGCCCGAGGAGAACGTACGCATCGCCCCCACGCCCACGCAGCCGAAGCAGCGCTGGAGCATGCCGGCGAGCTGGAAGGGCCCGATCGCGATCGGTGCCGCCGTCGTGGCCGTCGCGCTGGTGGCCGGCGGCCTGTGGTGGTTCATCGACGGCCGCTACGAGCGGGTGCCGTCCGTGGCGGGCCTGAGCAGGGGCGAGGCGACCACCGAGCTGCAGGAGGCCGGCTTCGAGGTCTCGGCCAACACCGAGTTCTCCGACACCGTCCCGAAGGGCACCGTGATCGACTCCGACCCCGGGCGCGGCCACAAGGCGCTGCCCGGCTCGACGGTGGAGATCAGCGTGAGCAAGGGCATCGAGGAATACTCGGTGCCGAAGGTCAAGGGCATGCTCGCCGACGATGCCCAGGACGAGATCCAAGACCTCGGCCTCAGCGTCGGCGACCCGATCGAGAAGTTCAACGACAACGTCCCCGCGAGCTACGTCATCAACTCCCAGCCCCGCGCCGGCACCCTGGTGCGGCCCGGCAAGGCGATCGTGCTCGTGATCAGCAAGGGCCCGGCCCCCGTCGCCATCGTCGACTGGACCGGCCGCAGCGCCGAGCGGGCCAAGAAGTCGCTCGAGGGCGACGGCCTCAAGGTCGAGATCCAGGAGGAGGAGAACCAGGAGGTCCAGCCCGGCACCGTGCTCAGCCAGAGCCCCAACTCCGGCACCCTCCCCAAGGGCGAGACGGTGACCCTGGTCGTCTCCAAGGGCCCCGATTCCGTCCCGGTCCCCAACGTCGTCGGCAGCAGCAAGGACGCCGCGAAGCAGACCCTCGAGGCCGCCGGCTTCAAGGTCAAGGAGGAGCACGACGACTTCTCGATCGGTCTCAACTTCGTGACCCGACAGGAGCCCGCCGAGGGCGAGGCGCCCTACGGCTCCGAGATCACGATCTGGTTGAACTGACCTTGACTTCTCCTCGGACCTCTTCTCGGACCTCGCTTCGCAACCCGATCGGCACCCACGTACAGGTCGGCAAGGGCCTCGTCGCCGGCGCCCTCGCCAACACCGACGCGGTCGGCGGCGAGACGCTGCAGATCTTCGTCGGCAACCCGCGCGGCTGGGCGCTCTCGGCCGGGAAGCCGGCCGAGGACAAGGCGTTCCGCGCCGAGCTCGAACGGCGCGGGATGCGTGCCTTCATCCACGCTCCCTACCTGGTCAACCTGGGCTCGCCGACCCCCACGACCTACGAGAAGTCGGCGGCCCTGGTCGCCCACAATCTCCGCCGCGCCGCCGACATCGGCGCCGAGGGCGTCGTCATCCACACCGGCTCGTTCGTCTCCCCCGAGGGCGATGCCGGCGAGAAGCACACCGCCGCGCTGAAGCAGGTCCGTGAGGCGCTGCTGCCCGTGCTCGAGGAGATCTCCGGCGACGACGCTCCGTGGCTGCTCCTGGAGCCGACCGCCGGACAGGGACGCTCGCTGTGCGCGGGCGTCGAGGACCTGCCGGCCTACCTCGGGGCGGTCGACTTCCACCCCAAGGCCGGGATCTGCCTGGACACCTGCCACGTCTTCGCCGCCGGCGCTCCGCTGGACGAGCCCGGTGGGGCGACCGCCTGTGTCGACCGGATCGTCGAGATCGGTGGCGCCGGGCGGCTCCGGCTGATCCACGCCAACGATTCCAAGGACGTACGCGGCAAGAACCTCGACCGCCACGAGCAGATCGGTCGCGGCCACATCGGCACGACCGCCTTCGAGGAGCTCTTCGCGCATCCGGCGACCGACGGGGTGCCCTTCATCCTGGAGACCCCGGGCTCGCGCGACGCCGAGAACCCCGACATCCCGCTGCTGCGCGATCTCCGCGCATCGGCGCACGGTCGAGGCGTGTGACCTAGGCTTGGGAAACACGGGAGTGAACTTCGACGCCATGGGGGTGGCATGACCAGCTGCGCACAGTGTGGACACCGGCTGTCCGACGAGCCGACGTGTTCGATGTGTGGTCTCGAGGTCGCCACGGAGCCCGATCGAGCAGTCGAGGTTGACTCCACCGATGTAGAGGAAAGGACGCCACCCGTGTCCACTGCTGAAGCGAAGCCCGAAGCAACACACCCTGCTGAAGCGAAGCCCGAAGCAACGCACACTGCTGAAGCGCAGTCCGACGACGTCACACCCGAGACGGACGAGCTCGACGAGCCCAACGGGAGCACGGCGATCCGGAAGCCGGTCGAGGCGACCGCGCCGGAGGCTGTCGAGGACGAGCCCGATGCGGACCACACCTCTCTGAGCCTGCCCCGGATCAGCGCCTACGGCGACGAAGACCGGCCCGGTCCTGCCTCCTCGATGGCGGTCGCCGACGCCGAGCCGACCGAGCGCACCTCGCGGCGCCCCTCGCAGGCCGTGGAGGAGGAGCTCGACACCGCCGAGCCCACCGAGGCCACCGTGATCCGCCCGGCGTACGCACCGCCGACGTCACCGCCGCCCGCCACTCCCCCGCCGGCCCAGGAGCCGGCCGCCACGGAGTCGGCAGCGGAGGTGGCGGTGATCCCCGATCCGGAGCCGTCGCCGATCCCTGACCCCTCGCCCTTCCCGGAGCCGACGCCGGTTCCCGGACCCGATCCTGTCCCCGACCCGGAGCCGACGCCGGAGCCGATCCCGGAGCCGGGCCCGGTTCCCGAGCCGGAGCCGACCCCCGAGCCGGTCCCCGCGCCCGAGCCGGTCTCCGAGGCCACGGCCGAGGTGGCGTACCAGCCCTTCGTCCAGCCCTCCGGGATGCTGGTCCAGGAGGCCCACAACGGGCAGGCCCGCCACTGGGCGCCGCCGGCGGAGACGGTGCCGGCCGACGGAATCCACGACGCCGAGCCCGCCTATGCGACCGGCTACGCCGAGGAGGCCTATGCCACCGCGGGATCCGACGACTGGCAGACCGGCTACGGCTACGTCGGCGAGCAGGAGCCGCTCGAGCAGGACTTCGGCGACTACGGCGCCCAGCAGGAGTACGTCACCTCGCTGATGGCCGCGGAGGCCGAGGACAACCCCTCGACCTGGCTGGTGCTGCTGTGGGTGGGCGCGATCTTCATGATCGTGATGCTCGTGCTCGGCATCTGGCTGATGACGCTGTAGCGCTGACTGTATGCCGAGAATCATCGTCGCCGAGATCGAGAGCGACGAGCAGCGCGCCCTTGCCCTCGACGTCTGGCGGGCGGCCAACGCCGCCCGCCGCCGCACCGCCACCGAGGCTCGGGTCCGCCGGGTCCGGGAGAAGCTGGAGGCTGCCGAGCTCGCGCTGATCGCCCACTACGGCACCCGCCCGGCCGGGATGCTGGTGGCCGAGACCTACCTCGTCGACGGCGTCCCGCTTCCCGGCTACGGCCACATCTCGATGGTCTTCGTCGACCCCGCCGTGTGGGGCTCCCACGTCGGCACCGAGATGATCCGCGACCTCCAGTCACGCGGCTGGGAGGGCCTCAGCGTCTGGACCCGCACCGACAACCGCCGCGCCCAGCGCCTCTACGAGCGCACCGGCTTCACCGACACGGACAACCGCAGCACGCTCCACGACGGCGAGGAGATCATGCAGCTCGCCTGGGCCCGCGAGGGCTAGCGGGATCGCAGCATCTCGGCGACCTGAAAGGCCATCTCGAGCGACTGGACGCGGTTGAGACGCGGGTCGACGACGGACTCGTAGCGGTGGACGAGGCCGGCCTCGTCGAGCTCCTCGCCGCCGCCGATGATCTCGGTGACGTCGTCGCCGGTGTTCTCCACGAGGATGCCGCCGGGGACCGTCCCCAGCGCGTGGTGGACGTCGAAGAAGCCCTGGACCTCGTCGAGGACGTCCTCGAAGCGGCGGGTCTTGTAGCCGTTGGAGGTGGAGAAGGTGTTGCCATGCATCGGGTCGGAGATCCAGGTGACGTTGACGCCCTCGGCGGTGATCTTCTCGACCAGACCGGGCAGCCCGTCGCGCACCTTCCCCGCACCGAAGCGGGTGATGAAGGTGAGCCGGCCCTCCTCGTTCTTCGGGTTGAGCTTGGCGGCCAGCGCGAGCGCGTCGTCGGGGGTCGCGGTGGGGCCGAGCTTGCAGCCGATCGGGTTGTTGAGGTGGCGGAAGTACTCCACGTGGGCACCGTCGAGCTGACGGGTGCGCTCACCGATCCAGACGAAGTGGCCGGAGACGTTGTAGGGCGTCTCGGTGCGCGAGTCGATGCGGGTCATCGCGTGCTCGTACTCGAGCAGCAGCGCCTCGTGGGAAGAGTAGAAGTCGACCCGGTGGAACTCCTCCGGGTCGGCGCCGATGGCCTCCATGAACGCGATCGCGCGCTCGATCTCGGAGCCCATCGCCTCGTACTTCGCGCCGACAGGCGAGTTGCGCACGAACTCGGAGTTCCAGGTGTGCACCTGGCGCAGGTCGGCGTAACCACCGGTGGTGAAGGCGCGCACGAGGTTCAGCGTCGAGGCGGAGGCGTGGTAGACGTCCAGCAGCCGCTGCGGGTCGGGGACACGGGACTCGGCGGTGAACTCGAAGCCGTTGACGGCGTCGCCGCGGTAGGCGGGCAGGGTCACACCGTCGCGGGTCTCGGTGTCGGAGGAGCGCGGCTTGGCGTACTGCCCCGCGAGACGGCCGATCTTCACGACCGGCACGGAGGCGGCGTACGTCAGCACGACCGCCATCTGGAGCAGCACGCGGAGCTTGTTGCGGGTGTTGTCGGCGGTCGCCTCGGCGAACACCTCGGCGCAGTCGCCGCCCTGCAGGATGAACGCCTCACCGCGGCCGGCAGCAGCGATCGAGCTCTTGAGCTGGTCGCACTCCCCCGCAAAGACGAGCGGCGGCTGGTTCCTCAGCTTGTCGACCGCCGCGGCCAGGGCGACCGGGTCGGAATAGGTCGGCTGCTGAAGGGCTCCGATGGCGTGCAGCTGCTCGAGGGAGGGGAAGGCGTCGTTCACGAGCCTCAGGGTACGCGGGCTACCCGATTGTTACGAAGTCATCTCAGCGATCGGGTCATCCCAGCGTGACCTGGCCCCTGGGGGTGTCCAGGACCACGACCAGCCGCTGCTCGGGTCCCTTGTCGACCTCGAGCTCGACCCCGAGAAGAGCGAGAGTACGCCGCGCGGCACGCGGATCGGGATGCTCACCGCGCACGGCGACCAGGTCGAGGACCGGCAGGGCACCCAGGCCGGGGTGAGGGGTGGGGCCCCAGTCGATCAGGAACGGCTTCAGCGGCTCCACCGGGCCCTCCATCGCACGCGTCAGCCGCCACTCCAGCATCTCGCCGCCCGGAGTCGCCCGCGACATCGCGCGCGGGTCGCCGGGGTCGTAGCCGCCCGCGCGTGAGCGCTCTACGACCCGCTCGATGCTCTCACCGTCCGCCCGTGCGGCGAAGGTGACCATCCGCGGCTCGGTGAGCCGGTCGATGCCGAATGCGGTCACCGGAGCGGCGCCGGCCCGGTCCGGGTCCGGACCGACCACCTCGAGGTAGTGCTGCCGTCGTTCGCCTCCCACGCTGAGCGCGACCAGCGCGTTCGCGCTCCCGACCGGGTGCCTCCCGCCGGCCACGGGCGTGACGCCCGTCAGCGCCACGACCTCTGCCACGGCCGCAGCGAGATCTGATCCTGCGTAGACCAGATGATCCAGGTTCGCGGGAACGCTCACAGCACCCGAACATAGCGCGGCGCGACGACGGCCAGGGCCGGCGTACGTCCGTGGGGAACGTACGCCGGCCCCGACCGAGAGTCACCCCGCTACTCGTCGTCCTCGGGGTTGAGGTCCATGTGCTCGATGTCCTGGAAGTGTCCGCCCTCGGGCTTGTAGAAGATCCGGGTGAGGCCCCACAGGACGATGCCGATGACGAGCAGCACACCGGCGACCTTGTACTGGTCCAGCTGCTCGGCGCTGCGTGCCCACGGGCCCGCCAGGTAGGCGCAGGTGACCGCTCCGACGACCGGGATCCAGATCGGCGCCTTGAAGTAGTCGGGGTTCTCCGGCGGACGGCGGCGGATGATCAGCAGCGCGATGTTGACCACGGTGAAGACGCACAGCAGCAGCAGCGAGGTCGTGCCGCCCAGCAGCGAGACGGTCTCGGCACCCTTCTCGGAGCCGCTGGCGTTGACCACCCAGATGATCAGGCCGAAGGCGATCGCGGTGGTGAACAGGATCGCGATCCACGGAGTGCGCCGCCCGTGCAGCACCTTGCCGAGCACCGGCGGCAGCACGAACTGCTTGGCCATGCCGTAGACGAGCCGCGAGGCCATCAGCATGTTGATGAGGGCGGAGTTGGCCACCGCGAACATCCCGATGAACGGGAAGATGGTGTCGAACGGCAGGTTCGGGGCGCCGGCGGCGACGACCTGGGTCAGCGCGGATCCCTTCTCCGGGTCGGTGAGGTCGCCGACCGGGACCAGGGCGACCGCGGAGATCGACACCAGGACGTAGATGAGTCCGGTGATCCCGAGGCCGGTGAGCATCATCTTGGGGAAGTCACGGCGAGGGTTCTCGGTCTCCTCGGCCATGTTGACCGAGTCCTCGAAGCCGACCATGGCGAAGAACGCCAGCGTGGTGGCCGCGGTGACCGCCATGAAGGCGTTCTTGCCCTCGGCCGACTCGAAGATCATCACGCGGGAGAAGTCCGCCTTGCCGGCGAACATCCCGGCCAGGCCGACGAAGATGACCAGCAGCAGACCGGAGAGCTCGACGAGGGTGAGCACGACGTTGGCCTTGACGCTCTCGCCGACACCGCGCAGGTTGATCAACGCGACCAGGGTCATGAACCCGAGCGCGATCAGGACGAGGGTCAGGCTTCCCGGTGCGGCACCGAGTCCCAGGCCGTCGTTGAGGAAGCCCGCGAACGCGTTGGACGCGGTCGAGGCCGAGGTGATTCCCGAGCACATCACGGTGAACGCGACCAGGAAGGTGATGAAGTGGATGCCGAAGGCCTTGTGCGTGTAGAGCGCCGCCCCGGCCGCCTGCGGGAACCGCGTCACCAGCTCCAGGTAGGAGAAGGCGGTGATCGTCGCGACGGCGAAGGCGACCAGGAACGGGGCCCACGCCGCACCACCGACCTCGCCGGCCACCGAACCGGTCAGAGCATAGACACCGGTGCCGAGGATGTCCCCGACGATGAACAGAAGCAGGAGCTTGGGGCCGATGACTCTCTTGAGCTCGGGGGTCTCCTCTTGCGCCAGGTTGGTCATGGTTCCTCCTGGTATGGATTTCAAGACATGTGCTCGAAAACGGTGAAGGGATCCATCCATCAAAGCCCAACGGCGCCGTTAGGTGTACGACAATTCGTAAACACGCCGTAACCAGCCGAATTTTCGTGGATAGGGTCGCTGTCATGACCTTCTCCATCGTCGCCAGAGCTGTTGATCCCGGCACCGGGGAGCCCACCTGGGGTGTGGCCGTCGCTTCGAAGTTCCTGGCCGTCGGGTCAGCCGTTCCGGCCGCCGTCGCGGGCGTCGGAGCCATCGCCACGCAGGCCGAGGCGAACGTCGCCTACAAGGGCCTCGCGCTGGCCCACCTCGACGAGGGCGCGACCGCTGCTGTCGCCCTGGAGAGGCTCCTGGAGGAGGACGAGCGCAGCGACCACCGCCAGGTCGGCATCGTCGACGTCGACGGCAACGCCGTCTCCCACACCGGGTCGTCCTGCTTCGACTGGGCGGGCGGCCGCACCGGCGACGGCTACGCGATCCAGGGCAACATCCTCACCGGCCCCGAGGTGGTCGAGGCGATGGAGGCCGCCTGGCTGGCCTCGTCCCCCGATGAGCCTCTGCAGCACCGGCTCCTGGCGGCCCTGGCCGCGGGCGACGAGGCCGGCGGCGACAGCCGCGGGCGGCAGAGCGCGGCGCTCCTGGTCGTGCGCGAGGAGGCCGGCTACGGCGGCAACGACGACATCGCGGCCGACCTGCGCGTCGACGACCACGCGGCGCCGATCACCGAGCTGAAGCGACTCCTCGACCTGAGCGACTTCTACCTGACCGCCTCGACCGAGGCCGAGAAGGTGCCGGTCACCCCCGAGCTCGAGGCCGAGCTGGAGACGTACGCCGCGGCGCAGGGCGCCACCGGCTTCCTCGCCTGGGTCGCCACCGAGAACTACGAGATGCGGGTGGCCGAGGACCTGGCCTGGATCGACCGGCGGATCCTCGACATCGTCAGGGCCCCGAAGTGAGCGCAATCCTCGCCATCGACGCCGGCACCACCGGCGTCACCGCGCTGATCGTGACGGAGAAGGGCGAGGTGGCCGCTCGGGGCTATGAGGAGTTCGACCAGCACTTCCCCAGCCCGGGCCGGGTCGAGCACGTGCCCGAGGGGATCTGGCAGGCCACGCTGGAGGCGTGCCGTACGGTCCTCGCGGCCCATGGCCGGGACGATCTGGTCGGCATCGGGATCACCAACCAGCGCGAGACGGTCGTGCTGTGGGACCGGGAGACGCTGGGCTCGCCGCGGCGCGCGATCGTGTGGCAGGACCGGCGTACGACCGCGATGTGCTCCTCGATGGCCGACCACGACGCGCGGGTCCGGGAGCTGACCGGGCTCCGCCTGGACCCCTACTTCAGCGCGACCAAGCTGGCCTGGATCCGCGAGAACGAGCCGCACACCTGGACCCACGTGGAGTCCGGGCGCTACGCGATCGGCACCGTCGACTCCTACCTGATCGCCCGGATGACGCGAGGTCTGCACCACGTCTCCGACGTCTCGAACGCGTCGCGCACGCTGCTGTTCGACATCACGACCAACGACTGGTCCGACGAGCTGTGCGACCTGTTCGGGGTGCCGCGCGACGCGCTGCCGGAGATCGGCCCCAACTGGGGCGAGGGCGTGGTCACCGACCCGCGCTCGTTCCTGGACCTCTCGCTGCCGATCGCCGGGGTGGCCGGCGACCAGCAGGCCGCGCTGTTCGGTCAGGCCGCGTTCGAGGTGGGCGACTCGAAGTGCACCTACGGCACCGGCTCGTTCGTGCTCACCAACACCGGCTCCTCGCCGCAGCGCTCGGAGTCCGGCCTGCTCACCTCGCCGGGGTGGATGTCACCCTCCGGGGAGGTCACCTACGTCCTGGAGGGCTCGATCTTCGTGACCGGCGCCGCGGTGCAGTGGCTGCGCGACGGTCTGCAGATCATCGGCTCGGCCGCGGAGACCGAGGCGCTGGCGCGCACCGTCTCCTCGTCCGACGGCGTCGTCTTCGTGCCCGCGCTGACCGGTCTGGGTGCGCCCCACTGGGATCCTGACGCCCGCGGGACGATCATCGGCATCACCCGCGGCACCACCCGTGCCCACATCGTGCGGGCCACGCTGGAGGCGATCACCTTCGAGGTGCGCGACGTGATGTCGACCATGCCGACGCCTGTCGCCTCGCTCAACGTCGACGGTGGCGCGGCCGCCAACAACCTGCTGTGCCAGCTCCAGGCCGACCAGCTCGAGGTCGACGTCTCGCGTCCCCGCTACGTCGAGACCACCGGCCTCGGCGCGGCCTTCCTCGCCGGGCTCGGGGTCGGCGTGTGGTCCTCGTTCGACGAGATCCGCGAGACCTGGGCCCTGGACCGCACCTTCTCCCCCGACGCCTCGCGTCGTGGGGCGGCCGATGAGGCGTACGCCTCCTGGACGCGGGCCGTCGAGCGCTCCCGACAGTGGGCATGAGCGGTCCCCGGCGCCGGGTTCCCTGGTGGGCGTGGGCGCTGATGGCGGGCGCGGCGGCGCTCCTCGTCGCAGCGCTGGCCGGGGGCGTCACGTTCGTCGCCTGGGTGGACACCGACCTGCGCGAGGCGGCCGACGATGTGCCGGCAGACTGCGTCGACCTCGCGCACGCAGTCGGGGCGCCGAGCCTGCCGGAGGGCACCTCGGCCGCGAGCTGCACCTACATCGAGTTCCAGGACTGGCAGTACGAGGGCGCGATGACGGTCCCCCGGGCGGAGCTCGACGCCTGGCTCGCCGAGTTCCCCGGCTCGCCCACGCTGGCCGAGTCCGGCTGCACCGATGCGATCGCCTGTGTCCAGGTCGACCTCACCCAGGCCGGGGACGAGGTCGACGCCCACTACCTCGACGTCGCCGTGCGGAGCGAGAAGGACGGCGTCGCCGAGGTCCTCATGTCAGCCTTCACGACATGACCCGGATCCTGCATCTCTCCGACACCCATGTCTCCGCGAGCGGCACCGACATGGACGGTGTCGATGCCGTGGCCGCGCTCGAAGGCATTCTGCGCGACGCCCGCCACGTGCCCGGCCTGGACGCCGTCGTCGTCAGCGGCGACATCGCCGACGACGGCTCGGCCGCAGGCTGCCGCGCGGTCCTGGAGCGGGTGGGCGCGTTCGCGGCCGAGCGCGGCATCCCGCACCTCTACTCCACCGGCAACCACGACGCCCGCGGACCGTTCCGCGAGGTGCTCGGCAGCGGACACCGCGACGCCGACGGCAGCGACCGCGGTCGTCTGCTGGATCCGGACTCGGACCTGTGCGCGGCGGTCAGCTTCCTGGGCGACCTCCGGGTCATCACCCTCGACAGCCTCGTACCGGGCCAGACCCACGGCTTCCTGGACGAGCACCAGCTGGCCAGTCTCGCGGCCGAGCTGGCGACTCCGACGCGGGACGGGACCGTCCTCGTCCTCCACCACCCGCCTCTTCACGTCGCCTCGCTCCCCTACGTCGCCGGCGTCGTGCTCCGCAACATCTCCGCCCTCGGCCGGGTGGTGCGCGGCAGCGACGTCCGCGCCGTCCTCACCGGCCACCTCCACTTCCAGGTCAGCGGATTCCTCGCCGGCATACCGGTCTGGGTCACGCCCGGCATCGTCACCCGCATCGACACCACCGCACCCCCACACCTCGTACGCGGCGTGCTCGGAGCCGGTGCCACCGTCGTCGACCTCGCCGACCCGGCGTCCCCCACCTTCCACGTGATCAGCGCCCGCGACCCCCGTGCCGGCGAGCAGGTCTACCTCTACGACCCCGTCTCCGGAGAGGACTCGCTCGAGCCGCTCTGAGGCCCATCCTCGCTCGGGAAATCTGTTTGTCACGCGCCCTCGAGCACAGCACCCTGTGCGCATGACTCTGCTCGTGACAGATGGTGTGAACGTGCCTACGGACGCCCTGCGTCCGCTCGACGCCTACGTATCCGGCCACGCCACCGGCGACCCCGCCCATTTCCGCGACGCCTTCCTCCCCTCGGCCCACATCGAAGGCATCCGCGACGGCGCCTTCGTCTCCTGGCCGCTCGACGACTACTGCGCCCTCTTCACCGGCTCCCCAGCTCCGGATGAGCAGGACCGCGTACGCCGCCTCGACTCCGTCGAGGTCCACGGCACCGTCGCCACCGCGACGATGACCCTCATCCACGGCCCCGACACCTTCACCGACGTGTTCCTGCTCGTGCTCGTCGACGGAGCCTGGAAGATCGCGAACAAGGTCTACCACCGGCACGCTCAGGCAGCCGTGTAGTCGAGAAGTACGTTGCGCAGCCTGAGCTCGGCTGGGGACAGGGGTGGTGGGTCCGGCTGCCAGGTTTCGGGTGGTGGGCTGACATAGGTGTGCCCGGTGGGTGTGATGGTGGTGATGCTGCCGTCTGGCCCTGGTCTTGCCTGCCAGCCGACGGCTTCTTTGGCTTGATTGCATCGCTCGCACAGCCCTTGGAGGTTCTGGGCGTTGGTTTGGCCGCCGTCGGCGTGGCGTTGGATGTGGTCGATGTTGCGGATCGGGGCATCACACCCGACGGTGCGGCAGATCCCGCCATCCCTGGTGGCGATGAACTCGGCCAGCCCGTCGGGTGCCTTGCGGGAGCGCGATTCCATCGCGACCAGTTGGCCGGCGGGGTCGGTGAACAACCGCCGGACGAACACCTCGGCGTCTGCCAAGGCGTCGCGGGCCCAGGCTGCGGGAACAGGTCCGTAGCCCTCGACCGTGGCCGGCTGGTCGCCGTCGTTGGTGAGGGTGTCGGCGGTCATCACGACCTTGACCTCGATCCGAGGCTTCACCCCGGTCTCGCGGCCGGTGACCCGGTCGACGAGGGTGTCAGCCATGACCTGGCCACGGGTCCGTTCGTCACCGGCGGCACGGGCCGCGTTCGCGGCCTGGTCCAAGGCCGCGAACACGGCAACGCCGTCCTTGACCGGCAACAGGGCTCCGAGCCAGGTCATGGTGTCCGGTGCCGGCCGCAGACCGACCCGGCGGTCCTTGGTCGCGTTGGCGGCGCGGGCCACGACGGATTCCTGGTCGAGGGTGATGGCGAGTTTCTTGGCGGCGTTCTCGAGCTGCCGCAGCCCCATCGTGACGGCCTTCGGCTGTTCACCGCTCGGTCCGGGCGCGCAGAGCCGGTCATCGACGACCCGACGGTCCTCCATTGAGAGGCAGGCGGTCTCGCGGGCCAAGATGGTGGCCTGCCACTGCGAGAACAGCCCCGCTTTCATCAGCCTGAAGGTGTGCGGCATCTCAGCGAGCAGGATCTTCGCCAACCCGAGCAGCTGCGCACCCTTGGCCGGTGAAACCCGACGCGCCAAAGCGATCTGCGAGCCCACGCCTTCACCAAGCTTCCGGGCGGGAACCCCAGCGGCAGCCTGTCGGACGCGGGCGGCTTCCTCGAGGCGTACCGCTGCTTCTGCCTGCACGGCCTCGGCAATGCATTTGATCTGTTCGAGCCGAGCGATCCAGTCGACCAGCTCAGCCTCGGACGCGCCCGGTGGCGGT
>NZ_JZDQ02000021.1 GCF_000960475.2 Nocardioides luteus
GGGTGGAGCAACGCTCCACCCGCCGCATCGTGGTGCTGCCGGCTCGCCCTGCGAGCCGCCGGGGCTACTTCACGTTCACGCCGGCCCAGGCCGCGTTGACCGCGGCGAACTCAGGGCTGGTCGCACCGTAGAGGTCGGTGGCGGCCGAGAGGGTCGCCAGGCGTGCGTCGGCGTAGTTCGTCGACGACGTCATGTAGGTGGTCAGCGCCTTGTACCAGATCTGGACGGCCTTGTCCCGGCCGATGCCGGTGACGGTGGAGCCGTCGTAGGTCGGCGAGTTGTAGCTGACGCCACCGATGGTCTTGGCGCCACTTCCCTCCGAGAGCAGGTAGAAGAAGTGGTTGGCCGGACCCGAGGAGTAGTGGACGTTGAGGCGCTTGAGGCTCGTCGACCAGTAGTCGGCCGAGTTGCCGTCCTTGCTCGGCTTGTCCATGTAGCGCAGCGGGGAGCCGTTGCCGCGGATGTCGATCTTCTCCCCGATGAGGTAGTCACCGGCGTCGGCGGTGTTCGCGGCGTACCACTCCACGGCCGTCCCGAAGATGTCCGAGGTGGCCTCGTTGAGGCCGCCGGACTCGCCGCGGTACGCCAGGTTGGCGGTGCGCGAGGTGAGCCCGTGGCTCATCTCGTGCCCGGCGACGTCGAGCGAGGTGAGCGGGTGGGTGTCGCCGTTGCCGTCGCCGTAGGTCATGCAGAAGCAGGAGTCGGACCAGAAGGCGTTGACGTAGGCGTTGCCGTAGTGGACGCGCGAGTACGCCGCCTTGCCGTCGTTGGCGATGCCGTTGCGGCCGAAGGCCGACTTGTAGAAGTCCCAGGTCATCGCGGCGCCGTAGGCGGCGTCGACACCGGCGGTCTGGACGTTGCCCGCGGTGCCGTCGCCCCACTTGTCGTCGGCGTCGTTGAACAGCGTGCCGGTGCCCGTGGTGCCGTGGTTGAGGTTGTAGGTCTTGTGACCACCGCGCACGGAGTCGATGAGATCGAAGGTGGAGCCGTTGGCGGTGGTGCCGACGGAGACCGAGCCGCTGTACATGCTCTCGCCGGTGCCGGTCTCGATCTGCTCCTCGCTGTCGAGCACCTTGCCGGTGGCCGCGTCGGTGACCACGCGCAGCTCGCTCGGGGTGCCGTCGGGCTGGACGCCGTTGACGACCGTCTCGTAGGCGAGCACCGGCTTGCCGGCGCGAGCCCAGACGACCTTGCGCGGGGCCTCGGCGGCGGTGCCGGTGTTGTCGGCGGCGACAGCGGTGGCGGTCGCCTTCTTCTCGGCGGTCGCCGAGGAGACGGCGGCGGCGGTCGAGGAGACCGCGATCTTCGCCGAGGTCGCCTTGTCGACGCCGGCGACGGCGCCGTCAGGGGCGACGTGGACGATCAGGTCCCCACCGAGCACCGGCAGGCCGGCGTACGTCCGCTCGTAGCGGGTGTGGACGGTGCCGTCGGCATCGGTGATGACATCGCGGGCGATCAGCTTCTCCTGCGACCCGAGGCCGAGCTCCTTGGCGGTGGCACCGGCCTCCGACTGAGCGGCCCGGATGTCGGCGGTCCGCTGCGAGGGGCTGACGGCCGTCGCTGCGCCGGGAGCGGTCGACTCGGCGGCGCCGGCGCTGCCGGCCTGGAAGCCGAGGCCCACGGTCATGACCGCGGCGGCTGCGAGGGCGGTGGTGCGGAGCACCACCTTGCGAGAGGTGATGAAGGAAACGTCGTTCACTGAGGCTCCTTGGATCTCAAGGGTGGGGTTGGCCCAACCCTGAGACGTTGCCCCCCGAGTTGGGTGACGTGAGACTGCCAGGAGCCGAATGCCTCAGTACATACTCAGGTAATTAATTTACCCGAGTATGCAGAATCGTTACCCGTGGGGGGATCCCGGATCAGAGTCCGACGGGGAGCTCTTCGCGGGTGGCGAAGGCCTCGATCGCCCGTCCGGGGCCCTGCTCGTCGATCATCGTGATGAGGTCGGCGAGGGCGTCGCGGCGGTCCTGCCAGACCAGCCAGGCCATCAGGCGCTGGCCACGCGGGACGGTGGTCTCCTCGAAGGGGACGCCTGCGTCGTACCAGAACTCGTGGACGGCGTCGCGCAGCAGCGACCAGTAGCGGTCCGGATCCTCGGTGGTGGGGATGACGGCAGCACGGAAGTGCTCCCACATGTCGATCGGGAGGATCTCGGTACGCAGCGTGCGCATCAGCTTCCCGGACCCCGATCCGGCCACCAGCTCGACGGTCTGGCGTTTGGTGTCGATCCGCTCGATCAGGTTGGCGACCTGAGCGCGCTTCTGGGTCGCGGAGGACTGGTCGGACCGGACCCGCCAGTCGTAGACGACGTCGGTGAGCACGTCGAAGGTCTTGGCGGCCAGGAACGCCTGGGTCAGGGCCACCTGGTCCTGGTAGCGGGTGCGCTCGGGGAAGGTGATGTCGTTGTCGGTCCAGAAGGCGCGCTGGAAGATCTTGTTCCACACGAACACGTCCGCGAGCATCAGCGGGGCGTCCTCGATCCGGCACCGGAGGCGCGTCCGGGTGTGGTTGCGGCGCATCAGCGGGGTGACGTACCTCCGCTCCTCGCCGTTCACGACGGTGAGGCGCTCGGCGGAGCCGACCGCGAAGTCCGAGCCCGTACGCCGCAGCGACTTCACCATCGAGCTCCAGGCGTCGCGGGGCAGGATGTCATCGGGGTCGACGAAGGTGAGCAGGTCGCCCGTGGTGGCCTCGATCCCGGTGTGACGGGCGATGGAGACGCCGGAGTTGGGCTGGGTGATCAGGGTGACCCGGGGGTCCTTCGCGGCGACTTCCTTGACGATCTCGGCCGACCCGTCGGTCGAGCCGTCGTCGACCACGACGACCTCGATGGCGCAGACCTCGCGCAGCGGTTGATGCAGGATGCTGTGCAGGCTGTCGGCGACGTACTCGGCCACGTTGTAGACCGGCACGACGACGCTCAGCAGCCTCGGCTTCCTCCGTCTGAATCCCCCCACGCGCATCAACTCTAGAGGGGTCTCCATCAACGCGACCTAGCGATGGTGAGCGTGTCGACCGCGGAGCCGTCGGAGGCGATGACCTCGAGGTCGAGCCGGGCCTGCCCATGGGCGTCGCGGGGGTGCGCGTCGAAGAACGCGACCGAGTGGGTCGCGTCGCCGACGGCGCGGTAGGTGGTCGGCTCGGGGACCTTCAGGCCGTTCTTGTCGGTGTAGTAGGAGAGCACCGGCAGGACGTCGGGGTAGGTCGAACCGCCACCGCCGCCGGCGGTGATGTAGATCGTGCCCTGGTTGGTGCTGACCGTGGCGCCGCGCGGCGCCTCCTGGACCGGCTTGCCGCCGCGCATCAGGTGGGTGCGCTCGTAGCAGTGGTTGTGGCCGTTGATCACGACGTCGACCTGGTAGCGGTCGAAGAGCGCCTCCCAGCGGTCACGGATGCCGCCGTCGGAGGCGTGCGCGATGTTGGTGCAGTAGGCGCACTGGTGGAAGCCGACCAGGATGAAGTCGATGTCGTCACGCGCTCGGAAGGCGGCCAGCCGGTGCTCCAGCCAGCTGTCCAGGGTCGCGCCGAGGTAACCCGCGTTCCGCGTGTACTCGTACGTCGCGTCGTTGCCGTCGAGGGCGATGAAGGCGACGTTGCCGCGGACGAAGGAGTAGGTCTCCTGCCCGCCGCCAGCCCCGTTGCCGGGAAGGTGGAACCGGGCGCGGTAGCCGTCGTAGCCGAGCTCGCCGTTGCCGTTCTCCATCTCGTGGTTGCCGACGACGGTCATCCACGGGATCGTGTTGGCGCTGGGCTGTATCTGGTTGAGGAACTCGTCCCAGACGCCGAAGTCCTGCTGCGCCTCCCCGCTCTTGCCCTGGCCGCCGGTGTCGGCGTAGGCGATGTCGCCGACGACGAAGGCGAACTCGGCACCCTGCTGGCGGATCAGGTTGACGTTGCGCGCGGCGTCCTCGGCCACGCCCATGTCACCGAAGGCGGCGAAACGGAAGCTCCCGTCCGACTTCGGGGCGGTGGTGAAGGAGCCCCTGGTCGGCGTACCGCCGTCGTGGCTGAGCCGGTAGTAGTAGCGCGTCCCGGGCCGCAGGTCGCTGAGGTCGACGTGGTGGTAGACGCTGTCCACCCGGATCGAGGAGACCGACTCGGGCTGGAGGGTGAGGCCGTAGTCGGGCGTCACGCCGAGGTCGAGCCGCGGCGCCTGCACCGACCCGGCGGTCGACCAGGTCACGTTCATCTGCCGCAGCGGGTTGGTGCCGTAGGACAGGTGTACGCCGGCGGCCGGTGCGGCCGACCTGGCAGCCTGGGTCCACAGCATCGGGCCGGCGACGACGCCGGCACCACCGATCAGGCCGGCCTTGAGCAGCGTACGCCGGGACGGGGCCGTCCTGGACGGGGCCGTCGTGGTCGGGCCAGCGTGGGGGCTATCGGTCACGGGAGGATCAACGCATAGGTAGGCGAGACGTTAGGCCACGTCCGGTGTCTCCGGGATGAACGAGTGGTGGACGTTCCTCATATCGCAGCGTGGGATGCAGCCATTTGCGCACCGAAGGCCGCGTTGTCGCGTACCAGCGCGATGTTGGTCGCCAGCGAGTCACCGCCGGTCAGCTCGACGATCCGGGCCAGCAGGAACGGGGTGATGTCCTTGCCCCGGATGCCCCCGGCATCGGCGTCGGCGAGCGCCTGGTCGATGTGCGTCCCGATCACCTCGGCAGGGATCTCGTCGGCGACCGGGACCGGGTTGGCGACGACCAGGCCGCTGGGAAGGCCGAGGTCCCAGGTGGCCTTCATGACCTTCGCCGCCTCCTGGGGGCCGTCGATGCGCAGCGGCGCCGCGAACCCCGAGCTGCGGGAGTAGAAGGCCGGGAACTCGTCGGCCCCGTTGACCAGGACCGGCACCCCGTAGGTCTCCAGCGTCTCCAGGGTCAGGCCGATGTCGAGGATCGACTTCACCCCGGCGCTCACCACCGCGACCTGGGTGCGGGCGAGCTCGGTCAGGTCGGCGGAGATGTCGAAGGTCTCACTCGCACCCCGGTGTACGCCGCCGAGCCCACCGGTCACGAACGTCCGGATCCCGACCATGGCCGCCAGGCGCATGGTGGCCGCGACCGTGGTCGCGCCGTGGAGCCCACGGGCGACGACGTAGGGAAGGTCGCGGACGCTGACCTTGGTCACCTCGGGGTCGGAGGCGAGGAGCTCGAGGTCGTCGTGGTCGAGGCCGGCCCGGGGGATGCCGTCGAGCAGGGCGATCGTCGCCGGGACGGCACCGTTGTCGCGCACGATCTGCTCGACCTCGACGGCCATCTTGACGTTGTCGGGATAGGGCATGCCGTGGCTGATGATCGTCGACTCCAGCGCGACGACCGGGCGGCCCTCGGCGAGCGCCGTGGCCACCTCCTCGGTGAGCCTCACCTTCACGCGAGCTCCCGCACGAGGTCCTCGCTGAGGTCCATGCGGACCGTGTCGTGGGTGCCGCAGGTCAGCGCGGCCGCGGCGTGGCCGAACCGGGCCGCCTCGACCAGGTCGACGTCGCGGAGCACCTCGTGCATGAACGCGGCGAGCATCGCGTCGCCCGCGCCGGTCACGTCGACGACCTCGGTCGGCATGGCGGGAAGCTCCTGGTAGACGTCGTTGTAGCTGATCACCGAGCCACGGGCGCCGAGACGCACCCAGACGACGCCGACGCCGCGGTCGTGCAGGGCGTGGACGGCCTTCTCGATCTCCGCGTCGGAGCCGGCGGGCAGGTCGGTCAGCGCGGCCAGCTCGGCCTGGTTGGGCGTGACCAGGTAGAGCTCGCGGTCGGCGCGGATCAGGTCACGCGCCCGCTTCGCCTTCGGCACCGAGACCGGGTCGAACCCGACCGGCACGTCGAACTCGTGGGCCAGATCGATCGCCACCTCGGCCGTGCGGACCGGGATGTTGCCCTCGACGAGCACCCCACGGGCCGTCCTGATCAGGTCGCGCGCCGCCTCCACCACGAGCGGGGAGAACTCGTCGGTCGCGGCCATGTCGGCCACCGCGACCACCAGCTCACCGGAGGAGTCGAGCACGGCGTTGTAGGTGCCGGTGCGTACGTCTGCCCGGCGGCGCACATAGGTGCAGTCGACGCCGACGTCCTCGGTGTAGCTGATCACCTCGTCGCCGATCGGGTCGTCGCCGACGACCGAGACCAGCGCCACCGCGTCACCCAGCCGCGCGAGGTTCTCCGCGACGTTGCGGCCGACGCCCCCGGGCGAGAGGCCGGCGGATCCGGACATGCTCGAACCCATCACCACCTGCTCGTGTGCCCGAGCGTGGAGATCCATGTTGGAGCCGCCGATCACGACGATATCTGGCGGTATGTGCGGGTTCATCACCTGCATCGTAAGTGGGGTTCACAGATAGCGCCCCCTCATAAAGTATGAACTTGGCCCTGCGAGAGGACGATGACGCAACCACGTCGGGCTAGTACGTCAGCCGGTCGGCGCCGCTTCCTCCGGAAAGCTTGTCGGTTCCGGAGCCACCGATGAGCCGGTCCCGGCCATCTCCGCCGGACAAGATGTCGTTGCCGGATCCACCGGAGAGCCAGTCCCAACCGGCTCCGCCGAACACCTGGTCGGCGCCACCGCCGGCCTCGACCTCGTCGTTGCCACCCTCGCCCCAGATCCGATCAGCGCCGCCACCGGCGTTGATGGTGTCGCCGCCGGACGATCCCCAGATCCGGTCGTTCCCGTCCGCCCCGTTGATCTGGTCGGCCCCTGCGCCTCCGTAGAGCCGGTCGTCTCCCCCGAGGCCGGTCATCAGGTCGTTGCCATCGCCACCGTAGACGTAGTCGTGATCCGATCCGCCCACGAGGAAGTCGTCCCCGAGACCTCCGTAGACGCGGTCGTTGCCCGACCCCGCCCACATCGCGTCATTCCCGGCACCGCCGTAGACGAGGTCGTTCCCGGCACCGCCGTAGACGTCTCCGCCGCGGGCTCGGACGTATACCGTGTCGGCACCGTCGCCCGCGTTGATGTAGGTCCACCCATTGCTGCCGTAGATGGTGTCGTTCCCATCGCCACCGTAGATCTCGGGCCCGGAGTACTCAACGATCCCACCGTAGATGACGTCGTCACCATCGCCTCCATAGATCTTGCCGCGCGGGCCGTCCTCCACGCGACAGATCGTGTCGTCGCCCGCAAGACCATATGTCTCGTAGACGTCGTACCCGGTGAGGATCACATCGTCGCCATAGGTCGGCCTCTCGCCATACCTCATGTCGACGGTGACCGTCTTACCTCCGCAGGTCGCGCCCTCGGCTGCTGCGGCAGGTCCGAAGCCTCCGGTGACACCAGCAGCGGGAAGGATCAGGGCAAACCCCACGACGCGACACCAGCGCAGACGCATGAACGAACTCCATCTATCCGAACGAGCGAGTTGGGCAGTCACCTCGTCCCGGAAACGACCGAACTGCGAGCGGGAACGCTAGCAGCGTAGGTGTGCCCCTGGGGGTGAACCCGTCGTCCGTTCACGACCTGTGCCCGGCACGAGCAACGCCAGTGCCTCGTGTCAGCCGAGGAGCTCGCGGCCGATCTCGTCGACGGAGCGGCAGCCGACCAGACCGAGGGAGAGGTCGAGCTCGGCGAGCATGTGCTCCAGGACGGCCTGGACACCGGCGGCGCCGGCGAGGGCGAGGCCGTAGACGTACGGGCGGCCGAGGAGGACCGCGTCGGCGCCCAGGGCGAGTGCCTTGAGGATGTCGGCGCCGGAGCGGATGCCGGAGTCGAAGAGCACCGGGATACGGCCGTCGACCTCGTCGACGATGCTCGGCAGGGCGTCGATGGAGGCGATGGCGCCGTCGACCTGGCGGCCGCCGTGGTTGGAGACGATGATCCCGTCGACGCCGTGCTCGAGAGCGCGGCGGGCGTCCTCGGGCGCCTGGAGTCCCTTCAGCACGATCGGCAGGTCGGTCATCTCGCGCAGCCGATCCAGGTCGTCCCAGATCAGGTCGGAGCGGGAGAAGACGTCGAGGAAGGTCTCGACCGCTGCGCGGGCCTGGCCGGAGCGGAGGTTGTCGACGAGCTTGCCGGGGTGGTGCTGGGCCATCGAGGCGACCGCCCTCAGGGCCGCGGGGATCTCCCGGATGCCGGGTCGCACACCGGCGCCGCCGCCCGCGATCCGCTCCTCGACGAGGGCACGGAAGGCGGGGTCGGAGGTGTACTGGGCGATCCCGAGCCCTCTGGCGAAGGGCAGATAGCCCAGATCCAGATCACGCGTACGCCACCCCAGCATGTGCGTGTCGAGCGTGACGACCAGCGCGTCGGAGCCGATGGCTTCGGCACGGCGTACGAAGGACTCGACGATCGACTCGTCCTTCGACCAGTAGAGCTGGTAGAGCCGCGGGGTGTCGCCCAGGTCCTCGGCGACCTCCTCCATCGGGACGGAGGCCTGGGTCGAGATCACCATCGGGATGCCCGTCGCGCGGGCCGCCGCGGCGACCTCGTGCTCGGCGCGGGGGTGGGCGAGCTCGAGCACGCCGACGGGGCCGAGCATCAGCGGCGCCGGCATGTCCACCCCGAACAGGGTGGTGCGCAGCTCGCGGCTCTCCACGTTGGTGAGCATCCGGGGCACGAGCCGGTAGTGGTCGAAGGCCGCGGTGTTGGCCTCGACGGTGCGCTGCTGCCCGGCGCCGCCGGCGACGTACGCCCAGGCCTCCTTGCTCATCGCCCGATGGGCCGCCTCGGCGAGCGCCGACGGCTCCGTCGGCACGACTGAACGGTGGCCGAACAGGCCCTTGCGGAAGATCGCCGACTGGAGGTCTCTGCCGATGCTCACGCGCGAAGGCTACTCGCGGGGACCTGGCCGCGGCGGTGCCCTGCGGAGATTTCCCCACCGCAACGGAGGATCCCCACGCTCCGGTGAGTGGGGGACGTGCGGCTCGGTGGGGAGATGTCCGCAGAAGGTGGGAAAACTCAGCGCGCGGCCGGGTCCGCGACGATCTGGGCTGGCGGCTCAGCGCCGGAGAGCGCCACGATGAGCCGGTAGCAGCGCTCGGTCATCTGGCTCGGCGTCACCTCGGGATGGTCGAGCCACCAGGTGACCAGCGTGTCGACGACGTTCATCCAGACGGCGGTCATCGCCGAGACGTCGAGCGGGTCGTCGTCACCGACGAGCGCCATCAGCTCGCCGACGCCCTCCATCGCGAGCCGGGTGATCCGGTCGGTGTAGAACGCCCGAGCAGCCGCGACGTCGCCCGATTCCGGAGCGGTGCGGTCGAAGAAGAGGCGCCACAGCCACGGCTGGGGCTCGAGGATGCGGAAGATCCCGTCGAGGGTGCGCAGACCGCGCTCGAGGCCGACCGAGTCGTCGGCGGCGACCCGCTCCATGTCGCTGGCGAGCAGCTCGGCCCCGTGGGTGAGGCAGGCCGAGAAGAGGCCCTCCTTGGAGCCGAAGTACTGGTAGACCAACGGCTTCGAGATGCCGGCGTCGGCCGCGATCCCGGCGACCGACGCCTTGGCGAACCCCACGGTGCCGAAGACCTCGCAGGCAGCTCGCACGATCTGCAGCTCGCGATCGGCGCGTGGGACGCCCTTGGTTCCAGCGTTGGCCCGTGACATGACCTGGAGTCTAGCGGCGGCATATGACCTTGAGGTAACTTACCCAAAGGTCATATCCCTGGGAGGTCCCCCATGAACGACATGCTCGACCCGTTGAAGAACCCGCTGACGTACGCGATCCCGTTCTTCGCGATCTCGATCCTCATCGAGCTCGCGGCGCTGAAGTGGCTCGACCACGACGACAACCTGGCCGGCTACGTCTTCAAGGACGCCCGTACCTCGATCCTGATGGGCGCGGGGTCGATCGTCTCGATGACCGTGTTCAAGGTGCTGACCTTCGCGGTCTACTCGGCGATCTTCGCCTACGCCTCGCTGTGGCAGATCCCGGGGACGTGGTGGGGTCTGGCGATCTCGGTCGTGGTCGTCGACCTCGCCTACTACTGGAACCACCGCTTCGTGCACCGGACTCGCGTCGGCTGGGCGGCGCACCAGGCGCACCACTCCAGCGAGTACATGACGTTCGCGACCGCGCTGCGGCAGAAGTGGAACCCCTGGTTCGAGTTCTTCTTCTTCCTGCCGCTGCCGTTCCTCGGCATCTCACCGGCGGCGATCTACATCGCCTTCTCGATCAACCTGATCTACCAGTTCTTCGTGCACACCGAGACGATCGGCCGGCTCTGGACGCCGCTGGAGTGGGTCCTCAACACCCCGTCGCACCACCGCGTCCACCACGGCTCCGACCCCGAATACCTCGACAAGAACTACGCCGGCATCCTGATCGTCTGGGACCGCCTCTTCGGCACGTTCCAACAGGAGCGCCAGCGCCCGACGTACGGCCTGACCTACAAGGTCGACACCTACAACCTCCTCCGGCTGGAGTACGGCGCCTTCCGCGAGCTCTGGAACGACGTACGCAACGCCGACGGCTGGCGGCTCAAGCTGAGCTACGTCTTCCGGCCGCCGGGGTGGGCGCCGGAGGAGGCTACGCCGGCCGCCGTCGCCCGAGAATCTGCACGATGATCAGGCCGAGGAGGCCGACGACGACGAGCACGAAGCCCGGGGCGGCGACCTCGACCAGCTTCTGCCCCTCGGGGGACACGGGCTTGCTGAAGTTCACCTGCTGAGGCTCGGGGGCGATCACGTCGGGGAACTCCTTGGCGATCTCGGCCTGGAGCTTGTCGGTGTATTCGGCGACGCGCGGCGCGCTGCCGGCGGCGAGGAGGGTGTCACCCTTCGTCTGCACGAAGAAGTAGTAGTCCTCGTTCTCGGTCAGCGACTTCTTCTGGCACACGCCGGGGTTGAGCGTGACCTCGAGGCTGCTGCCGCTGGTGACGCCCTTGAGCGCCTTGACGACGGTCACCGGGTAGACCACCGGGCCCCCCTTCTTGGTCGCCTTCCCGGGGCCGGTCACCCGCGCGTGGAAGACCAGCGGCTCCTTGACCGCGTCGGCGAGCTTGAAGGTCGGGCACTTCGTGGGAGCCGTCACGGCCGAGGTGGCCGGGGCTGCGGAAGCAGGTGCGGGGCTCGTCGTGACCACCGCTGTCGCGGCAAGAGCAACGGCAGCGAGGAGCTGGGGGACGCGGCGCATGGCGAAGATCAAACCAGTCACAGGCCGAAGACTCCAGCCAGGACCCGCGCGACGCCGTCATCTTCGTGCCCGGGCGCGAGATGGGAGGCACAGGCGACCACGCTCGGGTGGGCGTCGGCCATGGCGTAGGACGTCCCGGCCCAGGTCAGCATCGGCAGGTCGTTGGGCATGTCGCCGAAGGCGATCACGTCCGCGTCGGAGATGCCGAGCTCGGTGCAGACGAGCTCCAGCGTGGAGGCCTTGGTGACCCCCGGAGCGCTGATCTCGAGCAGCGGGAAGGACGAGTGGGTGACGTTGACGCGGTCGCCGACGGCGGCGGTCGCTGCGGCGAGCAGCTCGTCGGCGTCATCGTCGTCATGGCGTCGGGCGAGCAACTTGATCAGCGGCTCGTCGGCGAGCTCCTCGATCGCGGCGACGCGCCTGGCGGGCCGGAGGGCGTCGGAGGTGTGGGTCGCGAACTCCGGCTCGCACGACCAGCCCTCGAGGGACTCGGTCGCGAAGACCAGGCCGGGCAGGGTGGCCGTCAGCGTCGCCGCCACCTCGGCGGTCAGAGCGGGCTCGATCAGCCGGGTGAGTCGGGGCTTGTCGGTGGCGACGTCCCAGACCAGCGCTCCGTTGGAGACGATCGCCAGTCCGACGCTGCCGATGTGCTCGAAGAGCTCGCGGGTCCAGCGCAGCGGCCGCCCGGTCACGAAGATGACCGGCACGCCGATCTCCTCGAGCTTCACGAGCACGTCACGAGTGAAGTCCGAGACCGAGCCGTCCGCTCTGACCAGAGTGCCGTCCAGGTCGGTGGCGACGAGCTTCGGCGTACTCATTCTTCCATTCTGCCACCGGGGACCGGCCTGGCCATCACCAGATGCCCGTCCTCGTCTGCGCCCCGGAGGTCGGTGAACCCGCACTTGGCGAGCACGCGGAGGCTGGCGGCGTTGGTGGGTTCGACCGATGCCCGGATGCGTACGCCCTCCTGATCCGCACACGCCAGCAGCGCCTTGAGCGCCTCGGTGGCGAAGCCCCAGCCGCGTGCCTCTTCGACCAGGCCGTAGCCGACCTCGGTCTCCGGGGTGCCGTCGGGTGCGGCGTCGGGCGGTCCGAAGAAGCCGATCGAACCGAGGACGGTCCCGTTGCGCACGATGTAGCGGGAGCTCCACAGGTCGCCCTCGACCCACATCGTGGCGGCGTCGCGGTCGTCCTCGCGCGGGAACTGCGGGTGCCAGCTCTGCGGCCGCCCGAGCTCGCCGTTCGAGTCGCGGATGGCCTCGACGTCGGCGCGGGTCCACAGGGGCAGCGTCAGGCGCTCGGTGGTGACGGTGGTGGGAAGGGTCACGGGGGCTGAGACTCTCAGAACCAGCGGGAGAGTTCCAGCGCCGCGCCGTCGTCGGCGACGTGGGCGGTGACGGCGTCGGCGACTTCCTGGACGACCTCGGGAGCGTTGCCCATGGCGACGCCCCGGCCGGCCCACTCGAGCATCTCGACGTCGTTGCGGCCGTCGCCGATGGCGAGTACGTCGGCAGGCTCGAGATCGAGCTGGTCGCAGACGTAGGCGAGGCCCGATGCCTTGGAGACCCCGACCGGGGTCAGGTCGAGCCAGGCGGTGTAGCCCACCACGTAGTCGATGCCGTGCAGGCCCAGGTCACGGCCGAGCGCGAGGAAGTCCTCCGGGGTCGCGTCGGGGTCGCGGATGATCACGCGGGAGACCGGCTCCGCCACCATCTCCTGGACCGTGGCGATCATGTTCTCGCCGCCGCCGAGCTCGCCCTCGGGGAAGGGTCGGTTCATCCGGTAGCCGACGCCCCGGTTCTCGACCGCGACCAAGACGTTCGGACGCCGTTCCAGGATCTTCTCGACGGCCGCTCGGGCGTCGAAGGTCTCCTCGTGCACGACATCCGTGGGCGGATAGCGGAGCACCACCGCCCCGTTGGACGCGACGATCCACAACCGCTCCGCACCCTCGTCGGGAATCCCCAGCAGGTCGGCGATCCCGGTCATCGAGTGGGCCGAGCGACCGGAGGAGAGCACCACGTGGGCACCGGCGTCGTACGCCCGGCGGACCGCGTCGCGCACCTTGTCCGAGAGCGCCTCGGAGGTCGTGCCGGTGCCCTCGATCCAGCGCAGCAGCGTCCCGTCGATGTCGAGCGCGACGAGCTTCGGCTGCCAGGCGGCCTCGCCGGGCCGCGCCGTGGTGCTCTCGGTGGCACTCACTTCTGGATCGGCTCCAGGACCTCGCGTCCGAGCCACTTCTGCAGCGCCTTCGGCACCCGCACGGAGCCGTCGGGCTGCTGGTGGGTCTCCAGGACGGCCACGATGGCGCGGGTGATCGCGGTCAGCGTGCCGTTGAGGGTGGCGACCGGGGTGGTGCCGTTCTCGGTCCGCTGCCGGATGTCGAGCCGGCGTGCCTGGAAGGTGGTGCAGTTGGAGGCCGAGGTGAGCTCGCGGTACTTCCCCTGGGTCGGGATCCACGCCTCGCAGTCGAACTTGCGCAGCGCGCTCGGACCGAGGTCGCCTGCGGCGACGTCGATGACCTGGTAGGCGAGCTCGAGCTTGTCCAGGAACGCCTTCTCCCACTCGAGGAGACGCTGGTGCTCGGCGTAGGAGTCCTCGACGGTGGTGTAGACGAACATCTCCACCTTCTCGAACTGGTGGACCCGGATGATGCCCTTGGTGTCCTTGCCCGCCGAGCCGGCCTCCTTGCGGAAGCACGACGAGAAGGCGGCGTAGCGGCGCGGGAGCGTGTCGGGGTCGAGGATCTCGTCGGCGTGGTAGGCCGCCATCGGCACCTCCGAGGTGCCGACGAGGTAGAGGTCGTCGTCCTCGATCTTGTAGACGCCGTCGTCGACCTGGTCGAGGAAGCCGGTGCCCTCCATCGCCTCCGGGCGCACCAGCGCCGGCGCGATGACCTGGGTGAACCCGGCCTCGCGGGCCTGCTCCATCGCCAGGTTGATCAGCGCGAACTCCAGCTCGGCGCCGACCCCGGTCAGGAAGTAGAAGCGGCTGCCCGAGACCTTGGCGCCGCGCTCGAGGTCGATCGCGCCGAGGAGCTTGCCGAGCTCGACGTGGTCGCGCGGCTCGAAGCCCTCGGCCGCGAAGTCGCGCGGCTCGCCGACCTTCTCGATCAGGACGAAGTCGTCCTCACCGCCGGCAGGGGCGTCGTCGGCGAGGTTGGGGATGGCCTTGAGAGCCTTCTTCCACTCCTCCTCGGCCGCCGCCTGCGCCGCCTCGGCCTCCTTGACAGCCTTCGCGAGATCCTTGACCTCGGCGAGGAGCCGCTGCTTCTCCTCACCCTTGGCCTGGGCGACCTTCTTGCCCATCTGCTTCTGCTCGGCCCGCTTGGCCTCGAAGTCCGCGATCGCCGCCCGGCGCGCGCTGTCCGCGGACAGCGCCCGGTCCACCACGTCGGAGGACGCGCCGCGGCGCTCCTGCGAGGCACGTACGCGGTCGGGGTCTTCGCGGAGGATGCGCGGGTCGATCATGCGGCAAGGCTAGTCGAACGGACCATCAGATCTCACTTCAGTAATCGAGCGTCACGGAATGCGCACGCGCCGCTCGACCGAGTACGAGCTGTCACGGCCGGTCCCGCCGTCCCCGTAGTCGCTGCCGCCTCCGCCGTAGAGCTTGTCGGCGCCGCCGCTGCCGTAGAGCTTGTCGCCACCGGCGTCACCGAAGAGCTTGTTCGCCGACCCGTTTCCCTTGAGGACATCGGCGCGCGTGGTTCCGATGACGTTCTCGACGTAGGTGATCTTGTCGTAGCCGGCGTTGGTGCGCTGCCGGGACGTCGCGGCGAGCGAGACCCGGACACCGACGCCGACGTTTCGGTAGCTGACCGTGTCCGCCCCGCTGCCACCGCTGACGACGTCGTCCCCATGACCGGGCAGCACGGTGTCGTTCCCGTAGCCGGCCGTGATCGTGTTGCGGCCCGAGTTTCCGGTGAGGCGGTCGGAGTAGGAGGTGCCGATGATGTTCTCGGTCTGGCTGACGGTCTCGTAGCCAGAGCTCCCCGTGTTCTGAGCTCGGGTCGTGGCCAGGCTGATCTGGATCGGCCTGTAATAGCCCTTGTAGCTGATGGTGTCCGTGCCGGCCCCGCCGATCACGGTGTCGTTGTCCTTGCCCGGCCAGAACGTGTCGTTGCCGCTCCCGCCGTCCAACCGGTCGTTGCCGTTGAGCCCGTTGACGTAGTCGTTGCCGCCACCGCCAAGGATCACGTTGCCGCTCAGATCCCCGATGAGGCTGTCGGCGTACGGACTTCCGGTGAGGTTCTCGACATCTTCGATCGTCTCGCGGCCGGCGGCGGCCCCGTAGTAGGCAGGCTGTCCGAGATAGATGCGTACGCCGCTGGTCATGTTGGCGTAGCTGACGGTGTCCACCCCCGAGCCGCCGGTGATCAGATCGGTCCCGGCGCCCGGCGCGAACCAGTCGTTGCCGGCACGCCCGTCGATGCTGCTGTTCCCCGAGTCACCGGTGAAACGGTCGGCGTAGTCGGTCCCCATCAGCTCCTCGATGCCGGCGAGGGCGTCGGTGCCCAGACCGCCGGTCACCTTCGTCCTCGTCGCGACGATGCCGCTTCCGGACTCGGCGTACGTCGCCTTGTCGGTCCCGGCTCCGCCGTCGATGGAGTCATCTCCCGAGCCCCCGGCGATGCGGTCGGCGCCATCCCCACCACGCAGGACGTCACCCTCGGATCCACCGGAGATGACGTCGTCGCCAATGCCTCCGTCCACCTCGTCGGAACCAGAGCCGGCGAGGACGATGTCGCCGCCCGCGTCGCCGGCAAGCACGTCGCTGCCTGTGCTCTCCTCGATCAGATCGTCACCGTCGCCGCCATGGACGACGTCGTCGCCTTCGCCCCCGTGAAGCCAGTCGCTGCCGCTGGATCCGAAGATGAGATCGTCACCCATCCCTCCGAAGATCTCGACGGTTCCAGCTCCGTACCCGCAGATCGTGTCGTTTCCGCCGAGGGCGTCCACCCTCACGCCCTCCGGGACAGCGATCACGTCGTCTCCCTCGGTCGGCGCCTGGCCCGCGACACTGAGGTCGACGGTGACGGGCTTGCCGTCGCACTCACCCTCCGCCGCAGCAGCGGAGCCGGCGAGGAGGCCACCGACGCCGAGGGCGACGGCGGGGACGGACAAGAGCCCGAGGAGGGCGTACGAGGACACGCGAGAGCGCATGAGAGAGACCTCACAACTACGAAGGACCGAGGGATGCTGACGCCGACCCGAATTCATGCGCGGAGAGCGAACGATAGCGCTCTCAGCCATGCCCTGCGCGCGCTTTTGGACGGCCCGTTCATTCACCGTGTGGATCACGTTTCGCGCATACTGACTCATCGTGCTTGACCTCTCGCGCCGTGCCCTGCTGCTCTGGGCGGCTTCGCTGTTCGCTCTGTGCGCCCTGATCGGGATCGCGGGGATCAACGCGTGGCCGCCGGTCTCGACGTTCGACGAGCTCGGCCGGGAGGCAGCGGCCGTGACGGCGGAGCACCGCTGGCTGCTCGACTTCTGGCACGTCGTCGAGGTGGTCACCGAGTGGTACTTCGCGGTCGGGGTCGCCCTCCTGGTCGCTGCCGGGCTGTTCCGCGCCTACCTGCGCGCCGCGGTCTACGTGCTCGGCGTCGTGGTGGTCACCCTGCTCGTACGCCGCGGGCTGGTGCTGCTCGTCGACCGCGACCGGCCGGAGTGGCAGCTGACGTCGTGGCTGCACGAGTCGCCGGCGTACCCCTCCGGTCATGCGACCGGGATCGCGGTGCTGGCGGGCGTGATCGCGGTGGTCGTGACGATGTTCGTACGCCGCCGCGGCATCCGTCGGCTGGCCTACACGGGCCTCGTCCTGCTGGTCGTGCTCGTCTCGGCCGACCGGGTGTTCCTCGGACGCCACTATCCCTCCGACGTGCTCGGCGGGATCGCGTTCGCGGCCGGGTTCGTCTTCCTCGGCATGGCTCTCTACACCCCGCTGCCCGCCTCCCAGGCGGTGGGACGACGGCCGCTGGTGGACTCGGTGCGCGGCAACCGGAGGATCGCGGTCGTCCTCAACCCGATCAAGGTCGAGTCGGTCGACCAGTTCAAGACCATGGTCACCACGATGGCCAAGGAGTCGGGCTGGAAGACCCCGACCTGGCACCTGACCACCGTCGACGACCCCGGCCGCGGGATGGCGCGCGCCGCCCAGGAGGAGGGCGCCGACCTGGTGCTCGTCTGCGGTGGCGACGGCACCGTACGTGAGGTCTGCTCAGCCCTCGCCGGCACCGGGATCGCGATCGGGATCGTCCCCGGCGGCACCGGCAACCTGCTCGCGCGCAACCTGTCGATCCCGCTCTACATCCGCGCCGCGATCGACGTCGCGCTCACCGGCCAGGACCAGGCGATCGACCTCGTCGAGGTCACCGGCGACAACCTCGAGGACACCAACTTCCTGGTCATGGCCGGGATGGGCTTCGACGCCGCGATCATGAGCGGCGTCAACGAGGACATCAAGAAGCGGATCGGCTGGATGGCGTACGTCCTCTCCGCCTTCAAGAGCCTGATGTTCCCGGCGATGCGGCTGGAGATCTCCATCGACGGCGGCGAGTTCACCAAGCACCGGGCGCGCACAGTCGTGGTCGGCAACGTCGGCTACCTCCAGGCGAACATGCCGCTGCTCCCGGCGGCGGCGCTCGACGACGGGCTCGTCGACGTGGTGCTGCTCTATCCGCAGCGGTTCTGGTCCTGGCTGCCGCTCGCGATCCGGGTCCTGAGCAAGCGGCCGCGCACCGACGACCTGGTCAACCGGATGACCGGTGCGAGCGTTGTGATCCGCACCAATCACGACCAGCCGCGCCAGCTCGACGGCGACACCATCTCCGAGGGTCGAGAGCTGCGCATGAAGTGCCTTCCCGGGCGCCTGCTCGTCCGCGTGCCACGCTGAAGACCGGTCCCGATTCGGTCCCGAATCTCAACGACACGCAGCCAAGCAAAAAGTCCCGGCAATCAGGGTCTAAGGTCCCGGATCAAGCGTATTTTGAGCGTGTTTTGGATCAATTTTCGTACGACTCGCCCGCGACTCGCGGGCCCAGATGTCTTGTTGATCAGTAAATGTTCATAAGGTGTCTGACACGACTCGGCGTGAGCTGAGTCGGCGTCTCCAGCCGGGCTCAAGCCTGACTCCGGCCGGTGACGTGGCAAGACCCACACACTGGTCGGAAATCCCCCGCGACCAGTGTTCGACTCCCGGGCCGTCCCACCCGCAGCCCGGGTTACAAAACCGGCACGCTCGGAACGGTTCCCCCGCCACGCCCGAGCGTGCCGGCGTTGTTTTGCGGGTGGATCAGCCGCCCCGGACGCGGGATCAGCTCCTCGGCTTCGCCTGCTGGACGGCCTCGGTCTCCTCGGGCGACATCAGCTGGGAGGACTTCCAGCCGCTGATGCTCTTCGCGTACGACCTCGCCTCGGTGCGACCGTGGATCGAGGTGAGCACCACGCCGTCGCCGTTGTCGTCGAGCAGGGCCAGGCACCAGCTCAGGTGGCCGCCGGCGTCGCCGAACGCGTCGAAGCGCACCACCGCGAGGTGGCGCAGGTTCATCGCCGACTCGGCGCGCAGGGCCGCGACCTCGGCGCGCAGACCGGCGACGTCGGTCGGCAGCGACTCGACGGCGGCAGGGTCGGGGCGACGTACGTCCTTCGTCTTCTGCCAGGCCGCCCCGGCGAAGACCAGAGCGGCGATTGCTGTCAGCAGACTGAGAATGGCAAGAGCGAGCACAACGGGCGAATCTAGACTGTCGTTGTGTCCGAGCCACATCGCATCGCCTATCAGGGCGAACCAGGGTCCAACTCACACATGGTCTGCCAACGGCACTACCCCGAGCTGGAGTCGGTGCCGTGCGCCTCGTTCGAGGACGTCTTTGCGACCGTCGAGGCAGGTGAGGCGTCGCTGGCGATGATCCCGATCGACAACTCCCTGGCCGGGCGGGTGGCCGACATCCACCACTTCCTCCCCGAGTCCAACCTGCACATCATCGCCGAGCACTTCCTACGGATCCGGTTCCACCTGCTCGGGCTTCCGGGCGCGCATCTCGACGACATCCGTACGGTCCACTCGCACGTCCACGCGCTCGGCCAGTGCCGCAACATCATCCGGGAGCACGGGTTCACGCCGGTCGTCTCCGGCGACACCGCCGGTGCCGCGCGCGAGGTCGTCGAGGCCGGCGACCCGACGATGGCCGCGATCTCCCCGCCGCTGGCAGCCTCGATCTACGGGCTGGACGTCCTCGCCACCGACATCGAGGACGCCGACCACAACACCACCCGCTTCGTGGTGCTCTCGCCCGACTTCATCCAGGCTCCCGTTGACCAGGGTCCCGTGGTGACCTCGTTCATCTTCAACGTACGCAACCTCCCGGCCGCGCTCTACAAGGCGCTCGGCGGCTTCGCGACCAACGGCGTCAACATGACCAAGCTGGAGTCCTACATGGTCGACGGGAAGTTCACCGCGACCCAGTTCCTCGCCGAGGTCGACGGCCACCCCGACCAACCGGGGCTGAAGCGTGCCCTGGAGGAGCTGGCGTTCTTCACCACCGACGTGAAGCTGCTGGGGGTCTACCCCGCCGACCCGGCCCGGTTCTGAGCGATGCGGGACGACCAGCCGACCGCAGACCTCGGCTTCGCCCGCGTCGACCTCGACCGCGAGCGGCGCACGGGTGACCCGGAGGTCGTGTACGCCGACGGCAAGACCCCCGAGCAGGTCGTCGCGATCCTGGCCCGCCTGCACGACGCGCACCCCACGCGCGCGGTCCTGGCCACCCGGGTCTCCGCCGAGGCAGCTGCCCTCGTCGCGGCCGAGCTGCCGTCGGCTGTCCATGATGCCGAGGCCCGTGCCGTCACGCTCGGGCCGCTGCCGACCCCGCAGGGCCGCGTCTGCGTCGTGGCCGCCGGGACGTCCGACGGGCCGGTCGCGGCCGAGGCGGCGCTGGCTGCCCACGTCCATGGGGCCGGCGTCGAGCGGATCACCGATGTCGGCGTCGCCGGGATCCACCGCCTCTTCGCCGTACGCGACCGGCTCGACGACGCCGACTGCCTGATCGTCGTGGCCGGGATGGAGGGCGCGCTGCCCTCGGTCGTCGGCGGTCTGGTGGGCGTACCGATGATCGGGGTGCCCACGTCCGTCGGCTACGGCGCCTCCTTCGGCGGGCTGGCCGCGCTGCTGGCGATGCTCAACTCGTGCGCTCCCGGGGTGACCGTGGTCAACATCGACAACGGCTACGGGGCCGGGGTCGCGGCGGCACGGATCGCGCGGCGGGCTCGATGAGCCTCGTCTGGGTCGATGCGTCGGCCGGGGCGTCCGGGGACATGCTGCTCGGGGCGTTGGTCGACGCCGGCGTGCCGATCTCCGTGATCGCGGGGGCGGTCGATGCGGTCGCCCCCGAGCCGGTCGATCTCGCCGCGGAACAGGTGAGACGCGGCGCGCTGGCCGCGACCCGGTGTCATGTCTCGATCGCCGACTCCGCGCATCACCGCACCTGGACCGACGTGCGTGCGCTGCTCACCGGCGCCTCGCTGGACGGCGCGGTGCGCGACCTGGCGCTGCGGGTCTTTGAGCGCCTCGCCGTCGCCGAAGGGGCCGTCCACGGGATCTCCCCCGAGGAGGTCCACTTCCACGAGGTCGGGGCGCTGGACGCCATCGCCGACGTAGTCGGGGTCTGTGCAGGGTTCGCGCACCTGGGTGCCACCGAGGTCGTCGTCTCGCCGGTCGCCGTCGGGTCCGGCTCGGTCCGGGCCGCTCACGGCACGCTCTCCGTGCCGCCGCCGGCCGTGGCGCGGCTGCTCACCGGCGTACCTTCCTTCGCGGGGCCTCCCGGGCATCCCTCGATGGAGATGTGCACCCCGACCGGTGCTGCGCTGCTCACCACGCTGGCCACGTCGTGGCGCGACCAGCCGCCGATGGTGACCCGCGCGGTCGGGGTCGGCGCCGGCGGTCGCGACCCGGAGGGCTGGTCGAACGCGATCCGGCTGCTGGTCGGGGAGGCGGCGGTGCGGCCGGGCGCAGAATCCCGCCATGGCGGGGAAGTGCGCGCGGATCCGGCGGTCGGGGACGGCATCTTCCCGCCATGGCGGGAAAGTGCGCCGACCGAGCTCGTCATCGAGGCGAACATCGACGATCTGGAGCCGCGGCTGATCCCGGGGGCGCTCGACTCGCTCCTCGCCGCCGGCGCACGCGATGCCTGGGTCACGCCGATCCTGATGAAGAAGGGCCGCCCGGCCTACACGCTCCACGCCCTCACCTCTCCCGCGGCCGCCGACGCGGTCCGGCGGGTGTTCTTCCGGGAGACCTCGACGATCGGCGTACGCGAGCACGAGGTCGTCAAGCAAGCGCTGCCCCGCGAGATGCGGACCGTGACCGTCGGCGGACACCCGATCGCCGTCAAGGCCGCCCTCCTCGACGGCGAGGTCGTCAACCTGCAGCCCGAGTGGGACGACGTCGCCCGCGCGGCCTCCGCCCTCGAGCGGCCGGCGATCGACGTACTCGCCGAAGCCAAAGCAGCTGCCGAGGCGTCAGCCCCGTCGGCCGAGGCGTCACGCCCGTCGGCCGACCGGGCATCTCAGTGACGCCTCGACCAGCGCAAGCGACGCTTCGGCCGACGTAGGCGACGCCTCGACCGACGGAGCCGGGTGCGAGGATGAGGACCGTACGTAAAGAACGGGAGCGGAAACCCTGATGGACATCACCGTCGTCGCGCTGGCCTTCGCCGCGATCTTCGTCGTCGAACTGCCGGACAAGACCTTCCTGGCGACGCTGGTGCTGTCGACGAAGTACCGCCCGTTCTTCGTGTGGCTCGGGGTGGGGGCGGCGTTCGCGGTCCAGACGCTCATCGCCGTGGCGGTCGGCGGCGTGGCGACGCTCCTGCCGGCCACCCTGATCCACGTGGTCGCCGCCGTGCTCTTCCTCGCCGGAGCGGTGCTGCTGCTCGTCGAGGGACGCCGTCACCACGGCATCGCGAGCGAGGAGGATGCCAGCGAGTTCGCCGAGAAGGCCAAGGACGTACGCGGCTTCCGCCAGGTCCTGGCCAGCTTCATGGTCCTCTTCGCCGCCGAGTGGGGCGACCTCTCCCAGCTGCTGAGCGTCTCGCTGGTGGCGCGCTACCACGAGCCGGCCTCGGTCTTCGTCGGCTCGTGGGCAGCGCTGCTCACCGTGTCGGGGCTCGCGGTGCTGCTGGGACGTACGCTGCTCCGGTTCATCAAGCTGCACGTCCTGCACTACCTCGGAGCCCTCGTCTGCCTCGTACTGGGCATCCTGACCTTGGTCGAGGTGTTCGCCTGAGCGACGGTCGCCTAGGCTGCGCGGCATGGTAGAACTTGGCGCCGACAGCGAGGTCGGACGACTGCGTACGGTAATGCTCCACCGACCCGGCCGGGAGCTCACCCGGCTGACGCCGCGCAACAACGACAAGCTGCTCTTCGACGGCATCCCGTGGGTGAAGCGGGCCCAGGACGAGCACGACGCCTTCGCGGCCGCGCTGCGCGATCGCGACGTCGAGGTGCTCTACCTGACCGACCTGCTCACCGAGACCCTCGAGGTCCCCGAGGCCCGGAAGCGGGCGCTCGACAACGTGCTCGGCTCGCTCACCCTGGGCGACACCCTGCGCGACTACCTGAGCGGCGCCCTCGCCGACGCCGGGCCGGCCGAGCTGACCGACCACCTGACCGCCGGCATCCGCAACGACGAGGTTCGCGGCGGCCACGGTCTGGTCACCAGCCTGCTCGCCCACGACGACTTCCTGATCGACCCGCTCCCCAACCTGCTCTTCACCCGCGACTCGTCGGTGTGGATCCGGGACCGCGCGACGGTCACCAGCCTGGCGATGCCGGCTCGCAAGCGCGAGACCGCGCTGACCGAGCTGATCTACCAGTTCCACCCGCGCTTCCGGGGCAGCCCGCGGCTGCACGGCTCCCACCTGGAGCACGTCGAGGGCGGGGACGTGCTCCTCCTCGCTCCCGGCGTCGTCGCGGTCGGCGTCGGCGAGCGGACCACGCCCGCCGGTGCGGAGCGGCTCGCGCGCCAGGTCTTCGCCGAGGGCCTCGCCCACACCGTGCTCGCGGTGCCGATCGCGCAGGAGCGCGCGACGATGCACCTGGACACGATCGCCACGCTGGTGAACACCGACAAGATGGTGATCTACCCGAACGCGGTCGACTCGCTGGTGGCGTACGCCGTCACGCCGGCGGACGAGGACGGCCAGCTGAACATCGCGGCCCCGCGCCCGTTCCTCGAGGTCGCGGCCGAGGCGATGGGCATCAACAAGCTCCACCACGTCGACACCGGTCTCGACCCGGTCGCCGCCGAGCGCGAGCAGTGGGACGACGGCAACAACACCCTGGCGCTGGCACCGGGTGTCGTGGTGGGCTATGAACGGAACACCCAGACCAACGAAGCGCTGGAGGCCGCCGGGATCGAGGTCATCGCGATCGCCGGCTCCGAGCTGGGCTCCGGCCGGGGCGGCCCGCGATGCATGAGCTGCCCGATCGCGCGCGACCCGCTGGGATAACTCGCCAGTAGGAAAGTCGTTGTCCTTGTGACCGTCCCCACAGCCGACCGAAGGAAAACCTCGTGACCGAGTCGTTCTTCTCCATGTTCACCCCCAAGGAGATCGCGCACATCAGCGCCACCGGCACCCGTGTGCATCTGCCGGAGGGCTGGTCGCCGATCTGGGAGGACACCCCGCCAGACAAGGCCTACATCATCCTCGACGGCACCGTCTCGGTCCGCCGGGACAAGGAGGAGATCGCCCAGTGCGGTCCCGGTGACATCATCGGCGAGGCGGCGATCATGCGGGGGTCGCTGCGTACGGCCTCCATCGTCGCCCTCACGCCGCTCGACCTGATCCACCTCAGCGCCGACAAGCTGCAGCAGCTCTCCGTCGAGATGCCGTCGTTCGCCAAGGCGCTGGACAAGGTCGCCAAGGACAGGTTCGGATCCTGACCCTCGACGACCAGGCCGAGGAGAGCCTCGACCCGGGCCGCAGCCGGGAGGCCGACATCGAGCTGACCGAGGCGCTGGCCGTGGTCGAGTCCTTCGTCCTCGGCCAGACGCCCACGCTGACCCGCGCCGATGTCGCGGGTGCGGTCGGCGTGCCCATGGAGGTGGCCGAGGACCTCTGGCACCACCTCGGCTTCCCGCACGCCGGCGAGGACGAGATCGCCTTCACCCAGGCCGATGTCGAGGCGCTGCGGATGACGCAGGAGCTCGTACGCCTCGGCGTGCTCAGCGAGGACCGGCAGGCGGCGCTCGTCCGCACCTGGGGGCGTTCCTACGCCCGCCTGGCCGAGTGGCAGACCTCGCTGCTCGCCGAGGTCGCCCGGGAGCGCGGCGGTGACGAGGTCGAGGACCTGGTCGCGCTGAGCGCGCAGGTGCTGCCGCTGGTCGAGTCCCTGCAGGACTACGTCTGGCGCCGCCACCTGGTCAGCGCGGCGCGACGGATGCTCACCGTCGCGGACGCGTCGGCGGTGCCGCTGGCGGTCGGGTTCCTCGACATCGTCGGCTACACCTCCCGCTCCAAACGGCTCAGCGACAAAGAGCTGGTCGACTGGGTCGAGGAGTTCGAGGACACCTGCTCCGACGTCGTCGTCGAGCACGGCGGACGGGTGATCAAATACCTCGGCGACGGGGTGTTCTTCACCTTCGAGGACGTCGAGGCCGCGGCCCGGACCGCGCTCGAGCTGGCCACGCTCGGAGAAGACCGCGACAGCGCGTTCCCGCACGTCAGGGCCGGGATCTCCTACGGCGACGTGGTGCTGCGGCTCGGCGACGTCTTCGGCCCCACGGTCAACATCGCGGCCCGGCTCACGACCGTCGCCCGGCCCTCGACGGTCGTCGTCGACGAGAACGCGGCGGCCGCGCTCGAAGGCGTCGACGGCTTCCAGGTCGAGAAGATGCGGCGTACGAGTGTGAAGGGCTACTCCCGCCTGCAGGCGTTCCGGCTGCGGTCCCGATCCGACTGAACCGGACCAGACTGAATCCGGCCAGGAAAGTCGGGCCCGGAGAGGTGCTCCCGAGCCAGGCTTGACGGCGAAAGGAGGACCACATGATCGGCACGCTCAACACCCTGGTCGACCTGGTCGAGGCAGAGTTCGGCAACGGGCTCGGCGACGGGCTCACCGGCGAGGTGGACGTGGCCCGGGTCGCCCGCGACCACGGCACCACGGAGTACCACCTGCGCCGGATGTTCTCGGCCCTGGCCGGGATGCCGCTGTCCGAGTACGTACGCCGCCGCCGGATGACCCTGGCCGCGGCCGACCTGGTGGCCGGCGCCCCCGACCTCCTGGAGGTCGCGGTGCGCTACGGCTACGGCTCGACCGAGGCGTTCGGGCGCGCGTTCCGTGCGGTGCACGGGACGGCTCCCGCCGACGTACGCCGATCGGGTGGTCCGCTACGCACACAACCCACGCTCAGGTTCCGCCTGAGCGTCGAAGGGAGCACCCCGATGGACGTCACCATCAACGACCTGCCCGAGCTGCGGCTCGTCGGCCACGCCGCGAAGGTCCCGCTGATCTACGAGGGCGTGAATCCGCACATCCAGGCCCACATCGCCTCGTTGGCGCCGGAGGAGCACGTCCGGCTCAAGGAGCTCAACGACACCGACCCGCGCGGCATCCTCGCGGTCACCGACTCCCCGTCGCCGGATGCGCCGGAGGGATCGATGGTCACTTATCTGCACGGGGTCGCGGTCACGCCGGAGGCCTCGGTGCCGGAGGGGCTCGATGTCATCACCGTGCCGGCCGGCTCCTGGGCGGTCTTCGCCTCCAGCGGCCCGCACCCGGAGGCGCTGCAGGAGCTCTGGGCCGCGACCGCGACCGACTGGTTCCCGTCGAACCCCTGGCGGCTCCGCCCCGGACCGTCGGTCCTGCGCTACCTCGAGCTCACCGAGACGTACGCGTCGTGCGAGCTGTGGTTGCCGGTCGAGCGGTGAATGTTCACCGAGGTGACTCGGTGAATCGTCGCTCCCCTCGCGGAACTCCACGAAGGAGGTGAGTGCTGACCGAGGTGACTCGGTCAGCATCCACCCCTCAGCGAATGGTGACCTGCCGGTTGGCGAGCCCGGCGCGCGCCGAGCGGACCTCGGGGGTGATCTCGGAGTCGTCGGCGAGAGCCTCGTCGAGCAGCTTCTTGAACGCCACCGCCGGCTCCTCGAGCGCCTCGGCGCCGGTGCCGACCGGCACGTCCCAGACCGGGGCGAGCAGGCCGTGGGCACGGAACATGCCGACGAACCGGGCGTCGGGGACGATCACGTCGTCGCCGGCAACGTGCAGCCGCGCGAGCGCGGTCAGCAGGGCGTCCTCGGGCTCGGGCATGACCCAGCGCAGGTGCTCCTTGGAGCCGACCGAGGTCCAGTACGCAGCCTCGACCGACGTCAACCGCTCGGTCGGCAGCACCGACTCGTTGGCGTGCTCGAGCGCGTGCTCGAAGTCGCCCTTGTCCTCCACGTCGGCGAGCCACCAGTCGAAGCCCTCGTGGACGGTGACGTCCAGGGACGCGTTGGTGACGATGTCCTGGAGCCGCGGACCGTCGCCCGGCGCGGAGGGGAGACCGAAGATGCCGGACTCGCCGGCAGCGCGCGCCTCGAGCGCCTGGAGCAGCGCCGCGGCCACGTCACGCGACACGTCGCCGTAGTTGTGCTGCACCTGCAGGCCGGCCCAGACCTCGCCCGAGTCGCGCGACATCGCCGGCGCGGCGCCGGGCAGCAGGGTGCCGAGCGTGACCGGGGTCGACTCGAAGCCCTTCACCTGCAGCGACACCGTCGCCGAGGGCACCAGCTCGCGCAGCGCGACCAGGTCGCACTCGCCGGGCAGGCCCTCGAACGGGCGCCCCACGAACGCGCCGCCGGCGGCACCGTGGCACGCCTTGTAGCGCTTGCCGGACCCGCACGGGCAGGCCGCGCGCGGGTTGGGACCGTCCGTCGGGGCCGCAGCCGCCTGACGGTTCTTGACTCGGGTCTTCTTGGCCACGGCCAAACCCTAACCTGCTGGGCCCCTGCCCCAGGTAACACGTCGTTCGTAGGACTGTTCGCCCCATCAGAACGACCGGAAAGTCCTACGAACAGCGTGTTACACCCCGGCTCAGCGGCCGAGCAGCTCCAGCATGAACCCCGGACGGTCGGTGATGACCGCCTTGACGCCGAGGTCGAGACAGAGCTTGAGCTGCTCCTCGGTGTTGACCGTGTAGACGTGGAGGTTGCGGCCCTTCGACGCCAGCCGTCGGGCGAGCTTGGGGTGGGCAGTGAGCATCTCGATCCCCGCGCCCAGCCACCAGTCGTCGCCGATCGCGTGCCGTACGAGCGACCAGTTGGCGGCACGGTCGATGAGCTGGACCAGAGGTACGCCGGGGGCCAGCCGCTCCACCCGCTGCAGCGCCGTGAACGAGAAGCTCATCACCCGCACCGGACTGCCCGGCCCCGCCCAGCCGAAGTCGTTGAGGACGTCGACCAGGCGGCCCTCGGTCAGCCCGCCGTAGCGGGTCGGGTGCTTGGTCTCGATCGCCATCTCGACGTGTCGGTCGTAGTCCCGCACGACCTTCAGCAACCGGTGAAGGGTGAGCACACCCCGCATGTCCCGGTCCGGCGGCTCGTCCTCGCCGTCCCAGAACCCGTTCTTCCACGCCGCGAAGTCGATCGCCTGGAGCTCGGCGAGGGTCATCTCGGAGACCAGACCGCGGGCGCCGATCCGGCGCAGATGCCGGTCGTGGACACAGACGAGATGTCCGTCCATGGTCAGGCGTACGTCGCACTCCAGGGCGTCCGCGCCCGCGTCCAGGGCCGCGACGTACGCAGCCAGGGTGTGCTCGGCGATCTCATGACTGGCGCCGCGATGCGCGACCACCTGGGGCCTCATGAGGAGATTGTGGGCCATCAGGCGAGCCGCGTCTCGCGACACGAGCGAGATGTCACCAACACCACTAGAGCGGCAAGATCTCCAGGCGTCCGAACGCGACGAACGCCGCCAGGCCCCAGAAGACGAGATCGCCGTAGAAGGCGCCCCACTCCCTCCGGATGATGCGGGTCGTCGCCGCGCCGGTCATCAGCAGCACCAGCCCGAGCGCGGCGAGCGGCACCAGCCACGTCGCGATGCCGGTCACCGCGGGCAGGACCAGCCCGGCGGCGGCCAGCAGCTTCATCACGCCGATGACCTTGAGGGAGCCGTCCGGGAAGTCATCGGCATAGCGCCAGCCGTCGAACGTGTTGCGGAAGCGCTCCTTCGAGAGCACCAGCATCGCCACGCCGCCGGCCAGGAACCCGGCTGCCAGAAAGATGGTCACGATCCACAAGATGATGTTCATGCCAACCAGGACGAGGTACGCCACCGTCCTGTGACATCACCGCCCGCCGGTCACCCGCAGCGTCGTCGCGGTGACGTAGGAGGCCTTGTCGCTCATCAGCCAGGCGACCGCCTCGGCGACCTCGTCGGGCGAGGACGAGCGGCCGAGCGGGATCTGGGGCGCCATCCGTTCGATCCGGCCGGGGTCGCCGGTGGCGGCGTGCAGGTCGGTCTCGGTGAGCCCCGGAGCGACCGCGACGACCCGGATACCGCGCGAGGCGACCTCGAGGCCGAGGCCCTTGGTGAGCGCGTCGATCCCGGCCTTCGCGGCGGCGTAGTGGACGTACTCACCCGGGGACCCGAGCGTCGCCGCACCCGAGGAGATGTTCACGATGACGCCACCCTCGGCGAGCGCGGACACCGCCGCCCGGGCGACCAGCGTGGGACCGACCAGGTTGACGTCGTATGTCCTCCGGATCTCGTCCGCGGGGGTGTCGACCAGCGGCGCATAGCGGTAGGTCGCACCGGCGTTGTTGACCACGCCGGTGATCGGGCCGGCGGCCTCGAAGAGCGCGGCGATCCCGGCGTCGGTGGTGATGTCCGCGGCCACGATCTCGCAGGAGACCCCGAGCGCCCGGACCTTGTCACGCGTCGCCGCGGCAGCAGCCTCGTCGGACAGGTAACCGAGGACGAGGTCGTGGCCGTCGGCGGCGAGCCGATGGGCGGTCGCGGCGCCGATGCCGCGGGTGCCGCCGGTGATGAGGGTGCGCAGGGATGAGTCAGTCACACCCGAAGCGTGTCACGCAGCCTCCACGCCACCAGCGCCAGTGCCAGGACACCGGCGAGCGCCCAGCCGGCGGGATAGTGCACCGCGGGCTCGTTCCAGCGCTCGTGGAAGTAGACCAGGTGGGAGGAGAGCAGCCCGGCATCGACCGAGCGGCCCTCCTGGATGAGTACGCCGATGGCCACCAGCACCGTCAGCAGCGTCTGCATCGCCCAGCCCAGGATCCAGGCGGGCACCCAGGCGACGACATCGACGGCGCGGCGTACGGACGTCACGAGCACCGTCACCAGGACGGCCGCCAGCAGCGCGTCGATGACCGACGAGGGCAGCTCGCCGGGGAGCATCCCGTCGAGCCAGAGAGGTACGCAGACGGCCGGTGCGGCCAGCATCGGCGCCCGCAGCACGCACGGCCCGAGGCTCGCCGCGATCCCGGCGGCGAGGCCGGCGACCGTCGTGATCGCGGCGACCGCGATCAGATGGATCAGCATCGAGGAGCTGGTCGCTGCCGGCCCCGCGGCGAACGTCATCCCCAGGACCGCGGCACCCACGACCCCGGCCCCGGCGAGGGTCGCGCTGAGCAGCCGGCGGTCCGGACGCAGTCCGGCAGCGAGCCCGCCGAGCGCGGCGGCGAGCAGCGTGAACGAGACCAGCTCGGCGACCATCGGGGCCAGCAGGAGCGGCTGGGGCTGGACCAGCTGCGGCAGGAAACCGAGGCCCCAACCCGCGGCCGAGACCAGCGGAACCATCCACAGACGCGTCCGTTCAGTCATGCCGTCCACGGTGACAGGCGCAAGGTGAGACCAGGCGGCGAACCGGGGAACACCAGCCCAACGTCAGATGGCCCGACCGTTGACGTTTCACCGCCGGAGGCCGGATTTCTTATTGCCAGGCGCCGGATCGGGATACCTGGGTAGGCTCTGGAGACGTACACGTCCCCCACGCGTGGATGAGGTGAGACCGGCATGACCAGAGCACCCCGAAGAATCTGGGCCAGAAGCATCAGCACAGCGGCGCTGACCAGCCTCGGGCCTCGGGCCGTGGCTGCCGTCGCTCTGACCGCTGCCTTCGCTGTCCTGGCCCCGACCGAGGGGAGCCTCGACACCGGTCATCAGCAGCCCGAGCTGCCCGACCCAGGTTCTCTGCAGGACCCCTTGGGCATCGCCAACGGCCTGGGCGGCGTGAAGAACCTGACCCCCACCGACGCCGTCAGGCTCGCCTCCAACGCCGAGGAGCTGTCGATCCCACCGGTCGCCCTGGCGGCCTACCAGCGCTCGGCCACCGTGCTCAACGAGGCCGATGCCTCCTGCCGCCTCGACTGGGCGCTGATCGCCGCGATCGGCATGGTCGAGAGCAACCACGGCCGCATCAGCGGCAGCCAGCTCGACTCCAACGGTCTCGCCCTCCCCGCGATCATCGGCCCGCAGCTCAACGGCGCGGGCGACTACGCGGCGATCCGCGACACCGACAACGGCCTCTACGACCACGACACGGTCTACGACCACGCGGTCGGGCCCATGCAGTTCATCCCGTCGACGTGGACCTTCGCCGGCGCCGACGGTGACGGCGACAACCGCCGCGACCCCCAGGACGTCGACGACGCCGCGGTCGCCACCGCGGCCTTCCTCTGCGCGGGCACGGAGGACGTCAGCACCGACTCCGGTGCCAACGCCGCGGTCTACCGCTACAACCAGAGCGACACGTACGTCGAGGCCGTGCTGAAGATCGCCGACCAGTACCGCAACGGGGAGTTCCCGGGCTCGCCCAGCGTGGACGGCGGCTCGCTCCCCTCGAAGAATCCCCGCACCTCCGTCCTCCCGCGCACCTCGAACCCCGTCACCCCGAAGACAGACGACAACGCCACCGACGGTGCCACCAAGACCCCGGTCTCGCCTCCGCCCGCGGGCTCGGGCGACAACGAACCCGACCCGTCGACGGACCCCAGCACCGAGCCGAGCACCGAGCCGAGCACCGACCCCAGCACCGAGCCCACCGACGGCACGGACCCCGGCGACGGCGAGGCCAGCGAGCCGGTCGACCCCACGCCGACTCCGACGCCCACCCCGACGCCCACGCCGACTCCGACTCCGGAGCCCGTCGACGCGACCACGGCCGAGACCCTGACCGAGCCCAGCCGCAAGGCGATGGAGGACGTCTACGGCACCACGCTCGAGGCGAGCATGCAGGAGCAGATCATCAACGACTGCATCGCCGAGTTCGAGGACTACGCGGCGATGCCGACCGACCTGGCGCTGCGGGAGTTCGTACGCAGCCTGGCGGGCACCACTGGCTACGAGACCCTCCAGCCGGGCGCGACCGAGGAGGAGATCGCCAGCCGAGAGACGACCGTGCCGGAGACCACCGACGGCGACGCTGCGCCGACGGCCTGAGCTCGATCAGACCTCGACCACCGTCTTGCCGAAGTTCTGACCCCGGAGCATCCGGTTGAACGCGGCGGGCGCGTTCTCCAGACCCTGGGTGACGTCCTCGCGGTAGCGGAGCCTGCCCTCGGCCAGCCACCCGGTCGCCTCGGCGAGGAAGGTCTCCTCGTGATCACGGACGAACTCGGTCTGGATGAAACCCCTGATCAGCAACGACTTGTTGAGCACGTGCCGCATCAGCGCCGGCGCCCGGTCGGGCCCTTCGGGAGCGGCGGTGTCGTTGTAGTGGGCGATGAGCCCGCAGACCGGCACCCGGGCGAACTTGTTGAGCCGCGGCAGCACCGCGTCCCACACGTGCCCACCGACGTTCTCGAAGTAGACGTCGATCCCCTCGGGCACCGCCGCCTTCAGCTGCTCCTTGAAGTCCGGCGCACGGTGGTCCACAGCGGCGTCGAAGCCGAGCTCGGTCAGGTGCGCGACCTTCTCCGGCCCGCCGGCGATCCCCACGGCCCGGCAGCCGAGGATCTTGGCGATCTGCCCGACCGTGGCGCCCACCGGGCCGGTCGCGGCCGCGACCACGACGGTCTCGCCGGGCTTCGGCCGGCCGATCTGGGTCAGCCCCGCGTACGCCGTGAACCCCGGCATCCCCAGCACACCCAGCGCGGTGGAGACGGGTGCGGCGGACGGGTCGAGGCGACGGGTGTGGCTCGCCGGCGCGACCGAGAAGGACTGCCAGCCGCCGTACGCCAGCACCACGTCACCGACCTGCCGCGACGGATCCCGCGACTCGACCACCTCGGCGACCGTGGCGCCGGGGAGCACGTCGCCCAGCGCCGTCGGCGCGGCGTACGAGGGCGCATCGCTCATCCGGCCCCGCATGTAGGGGTCGAGCGAGAGGAATTTCGTACGCAGCAGCACCTCGCCCTCCGCGGGCGACGGCACCTCGGAGTCGACGATCGAGAAGTCCTCGGCGGTGGGCTCGCCGACCGGGCGTGCGCGGAGCAGGATCTGGGTGTTCGTGTCGGTCATCCGGCCATCGTGCCTCACCGGCGGGTGGGCTTGCTTAATCACGACTAATCTTATTGACTTAGCCCATGAAGCGCCCGATCGACGTCCACCAGCACCTGTGGCCGCCGGCACTGATCGAGGAGCTGCGCAGCCGCCGGCAGCCTCCCTGTCTCGACGGCTGGGTGCTCCACCTCGACGGCGAGCCGCCCTACTCCGTGAACCCCGCGGACCACGACCTCACCCGGCGCACGGCCCAGGAGGACGGGCTCGTGCTGCTGTCCCTCTCCAGCCCACTGGGGATCGAGTCGCTCTCCCCGGACGACGCGCACGGGCTGCTCGACGCCTGGCACGGCTTCGCCGACGACCTGCCCGGGCTGTGGGCGGCGCCGGGGCTCGTCGAGCCCGACCTCGACGGCCTCGCGGCGACCCTCACCCACGACCGCGTGCACGGCCTCCAGGTGCCGGCGACGGCGCTGGCGACCCCGTCCGCGCTGGAGGCGCTCGCCGCCGTGCTCGCCACCGCCCAGCAGGCCGACCTGCCCGTCCTCGTGCACCCGGGACCCGCCGTCCCACACCCGGCGGACGACGACGTGCCCGGCTGGTGGCCCGCCCTGACCTCGTACGTCGCCCAGCAGAGCGCCGCGTGGCACTCCTGGCACGTCGCGGGCCGGTCGCTGCTGCCGACCCTGCGGATCGCCTTCGTGGGGCTGGCCGGACTGGCTCCGCTCCACCACGAGCGCCTCGCCCAGCGCGGCGGCCACCTCGGCGCGATCGACCGGCACGTCTACTACGAGACCTCGTCCTACGGCACCCAGGCGATCGACGCGATGTCGCGCGTGGTCGGTGTCGACCCGCTGGTCAACGGCTCGGACCGGCCGTACGCCGAACCGTCCGATCCGGGACTCGGCGACGCGCTGACCCGGGCGATCCTCGTCGCCAACCCGCGCCACCTGCTCACCGGAGGAGACCGATGACCGTCGCCGAACCAACCGTCGACAGCGTCCTGAGCGCCGCGGACCTGCCCGCCCTGCCGGGCCGCACCCTCACCCCCGGTGAGCTGCGCGCCTGGGTCGACGAGCTCGCCGCGCACCCCGAGCGATGGGAGCACCTGCTGCGCCACGACACCGGCGGGCGCCACTACGTCTCGCTCTACCGCGACAAGGACATCGACGTCTGGCTGCTGTGCTGGAACACCGTCGACGACACCGGCTGGCACGACCACGACATCTCCTCGGGCGCGGTCGCGGTGACCCACGGAGCGGTCGTCGAGCAGCAGCCGCGGTTCGGCGGGGAGCCCGTGCAACGGGAGATCGGCGCGGGTCGCAGCTTCGGCTTCGGACCCGACCACATCCACCGGATGAGCGGCGCGGTCGACGGCTCGGCCTCGATCCACGCCTACTCGCCGCCGCTGTGGCGGATGGGGCAGTACGCGATCAGCGACGAAGGCGTGATGCGCCGCGTCTCGGTCTCCTACGCCGACGAGCTGCGTCCGTTGGAGGACTGAGCCACCGCTGCCGCGGCGACATCTCGGGCGCCGCGTCCCGGTTGACCGACAGGCCGCAGCGAATGTGGCACATTTCAATCATCGAGGCCGAGAGCCGGACGCCAAACCCGAGTTTGCCCATCCCTTTAATATCTTCTGTTCCTCCCCGTGATCTGGCAGGCTGAGGATCTTGTGCAACGGCGTCCGCAGGCGGAGAACGACAGACAGGAGCGGTGGCTGTGATCGAGTTCGAGGGCGTCACCAAGCGCTATCCGGACGGCACCGTTGCCGTGGAAGACCTCTCCTTGAAGGTCGAGACCGGCCAGATCACCGTGTTCGTCGGGCCGTCCGGCTGCGGCAAGACCACCGCGCTGCGGATGATCAACCGGATGATCGAGCCGACCTCCGGCCGCATCCTGATCGATGGTGACGACGTCACCAGCCGCCCGGAGGCACTGCTCCGGCGCGACATCGGCTATGTGATCCAGGCGGCCGGGCTCTTCCCGCACCGCACCGTCCTCGACAACGTCGCCACGGTGCCGGTCCTGCAGGGCGTCTCCCGCCGTGAGGCGCGCGCCAGCGCCCGCGGGCTGCTCGAGCGCGTCGGCCTCCCGGCGAACCTCGGCGAGCGCTACCCGGCCCAGCTCTCCGGCGGTCAGCAGCAGCGCGTCGGCGTCGCCCGGGCGCTCGCGGCCGACCCGCCGGTGCTGCTCATGGACGAGCCGTTCTCGGCCGTCGACCCGGTCGTGCGCGACGACCTCCAGCAGGAGCTGCTCAGGCTTCAGGGCGAGCTCGGCAAGACGATCGTCCTGGTCACGCACGACATCGACGAGGCCATCCGCCTCGGCGACAAGGTCGCCGTCTTCGCGAACGGTGCCCGGCTGGCCCAGTACGCACCGCCGGCCGACCTCCTGGCCGCCCCGGCCGACGACTTCGTCTCCTCGCTCGTCGGCCGCGACCGCGGGTTCCGCGGCCTCTCGTTCACCGACGGGAGCCAGGTCGCGCTCAAGCCCGTCGACCACACGGTCGACGGGCTCACCCTCGAGGTCGACCGCGACGGCCGGCCGCTGGGCTGGCGCGGTCCCGACGGGCTCCTCCCGACCGAGGGCACCTTCGGTGACGGGGCCAACCTGCGTACGGTCACCGACCTGGTCATCCTCTCGCCCGCCGGCGCTGCGGTGCGGGTCGACGCCGAGGGTCGTGCCGACGGGCTGGTCCTCCTCGAGGACCTGGCCGGCAGCGTACGTTCGCAGCAGCGGGAGCGGCTGGCAGCCCTCGCCACTCCGGAGGAGGCCGGGTGAACGAGCTCTGGAGTTATTTGGAGACCAACGGCGGTAACGTCCTCACCGCGCTCCTCCAGCACATCTGGCTGGCGCTGCTGCCGGTGGCGATCGCCTTCGTCCTCTCGCTGCCGCTGGGCGCCCTGGCCCACCGCTACGGCCCAGTGCGCCACGTCGCGCTCACCACCGGCAGCGTGGTCTACACGGTGCCGTCGCTGGCCCTGCTCCTGCTGCTCCCGGGCATCCTCGGCACCAGCGTCCTCGACCCGCTCAACGTGGTCATCGCGCTCACGCTCTACTCGCTGGCCCTGCTCGTCCGCACGACCGCGGACGGTCTCGACGCGGTCGACTCCACCGTCCTCCAGGCGGCCACCGCGATGGGCTATCGACCGTTGCGCCGCTGGTTCGCCGTCCAGCTGCCGCTGGCGATGCCGGTGATCCTGACCGGCCTGCGGGTGGCGACGGTGGCCAACGTGAGCATGGTCAGCGTCGCGGCCCTGATCGGCATCGGCGGCCTCGGGCAGCTCTTCACGCGCGGGTTCCAGCTCGGCTTCTACCTGCCGCCGATCATCATCGGCCTGGTCCTCTCGGTCACGCTCGCGGTGATCGCCGACGTCCTCATCGTCGCCCTCCAGCGCGGGCTCACCCCGTGGTCGCGAGCGGGTGCCCGATGACCCTCGACTACCTGCTCGACGCCGCGAACTGGTCGCTGACCAGCCCCGACGGCTTCCCTCAGCGCATCCTCGAGCACCTCGGCTACACCTTCCTCGCGCTGGTGATCGCGGCCGTGATCGCGTTCCCGATCGGGCTGCTGATCGGCCACACCGGCCGTGGTGCGCTGGTCGCCATCAACCTCGGCAACGCCGGCCGCGCGCTGCCGACCCTGGGCGTACTCATGCTCGCGCTCGCCCTGGTCGGGATCGGCCTGGTCCCGGTCACGTTCGCCCTGGTCGTGCTCGCCATCCCGCCCATCCTGGCCACGACGTACGCCGGCATCCAGTCCGTCGCCGACGAGACCGTCGACGCCGCGCGCGGGGTGGGCATGACCGAGGCCCAGATCGCCTGGCGCGTCGAGGTCCCGATCGCGATGCCGATCATCATCGGCGGCCTGCGCAACGCGTCCCTCCAGGTCGTCTCGACCGCGACCATCGCCGCGTACGCCGGTCTCGGCGGTCTCGGCCGCTACCTCTTCGACGGCCTGGCGACGCTCCAGTACGACAAGGTGGTCGCGGGCGCGATCGTGCTCGCCGTGCTCGCCGTCGCGATCGACCTGGCGCTCGCCGGGGCACAGCGACTCCTCGTCTCGCCCGGCGTCGACGGCCGCGGCGCCGGCAACCGTCCCACCACCGCCCGCCCCGCCGGCCGACCCGCTGGCGCCGGCTGATCAACCCAGCAACCCGAGAGGTATATCGATGTCCCGCCGAACCCGCACCACCGCGTACCTGTTCGCGACGCTCGCCGTGGCAGGCAGCCTGACCGCCTGCGGCGGTGACCCGCTCGACTCCGGATCCGACTCCGGCTCGGGCGGCGACACGATCGTCGTCGGCTCCGCCAACTTCCCCGAGAGCGAGCTGCTCATGGAGATGTACGCCCAGGCTCTCGAGTCCGAGGGCGTCAAGGTCAAGACCAAGCCCAACATCGGTTCCCGCGAGGTCTACATGGAGGCCTTCAAGAGCGGTGACATCGACCTGCTGCCCGAATACAACGGAGCGCTGCTGGCCTACCTGAAGCCGGACGGCGTGCCGGAGAACGTCTCCGCCCCCGAGGACGTCTACGAGGCTCTTCAGGACGTGCTGCCGGAGGGCAGCGAGACCCTGCCGCAGTCGGAGGCCGAGGACAAGGACACCCTCACCGTGTCCAAGGAGACGGCCGCGAAGTACTCCCTGACGAGCATCGAGGACCTCGCGCCGGTCGCGAAGAACCTCACCCTCGGCGGCGCCCCGGAGTTCAAGGAGCGCCACCAGGGCCTGCTCGGTCTCGACGAGGTCTACGGGGTCACGTTCAAGGAGTTCAAGCCGCTCGACGCCGGCGGTCCGCTGACGACCAGCGCGCTGAAGAAGGGTGACATCGACGTCGCCAACGTCTTCTCCACCGACTCCGCGATCCCCACCAACGGCTGGGTCGTCCTGGAGGACCCGAAGAACCTCTTCCTCTCCCAGAACGTCGTCCCGCTGATCCGCTCCGAGGCGCTCACGGGCGACGCCGAGTCCGCGCTCAACGCGGTCTCCGAGGCCCTGACCACCGAGAACCTGACCGAGGCCCTCGCGAAGGTCCAGGTCGACAAGGCCGACCCGGCCACCGTCGCGAAGGAGTTCCTCGCCGACAACGGCATCAAGTGACGCCGCTGCTCGCCTACCCCAGTCCGCTGCGGTAGGCGAGCAGTCCCTCGAGACCACGCAGGAAGGTCTCGCAGACGGGGGCGGGATCGGTGAGGCAGCCGGCCGCCATGGCACCGTCGCGCAGCATGACAAAGTGACGTCCGGCGAAGTCCGAGTCGGGCTTCCCCGTCTTCGCGAAGAGCTCGGTGACCGTGCTCAGGAACCACTGCCGGTGCTCGAGCACCGCCTGATGCACCACGTGTTCCGGGTCCGGGTATTCGGCCGCGGCGTTGAGGAACGCGCAGCCCCTGAACCCCTCGCTCCGGATGTCGTCGGCGATCGACCGGCCGACGGCCCGGATGAGGTCGTCGGGGTCCGCCACCTCCGCCCGGGCAGCCTCGAGGCGCGCCCGGATCGCCTCGTCGGCCTGCGTCAGGTACGCCACGACGAGCTCGTCCTTGCTCCGGAAATGGCGATAGAGCGTCGCCCGCGTGACCTGCGCCTCGGCGATCACGCGATCGACGCCGACCGAGTGCAGACCCTCGGTGTAGAAGAGCCGGCTTGCCGCGCTGAGCAGTCGGTCCCGGGCCTCGGACATCCGTCAATCCTCTCGTTCTCGTTGTCTCGACGGTAGCAGACAGAACGATCGGTCTTGCATTTGTCGGAAGGCTGGTGCACACTCTCGAATCAGGTAGAACGACCGTTCTATCTCCTGGCTTGACCCGAGAAAGGGATCCGATGTCCACCTCCGTTGAGGCCGGCCGCTCCGGCACACTGAACACCCCCTCCGGCGGGCTGCCGAAGCTCTACTTCGTCCGCTTCGGGTTCGCGATCGTCTGGGCCGTCCTGGTCGCCCTCACCGCCTCGACGCTCGGCCCGGTGAGCATCGCGCTCCTGGTGATCTATCCGCTGTTCGACGTGGTGGCCGCCGTGGTCGACTTCCGCACCTCGGGCGCCAGCGGACCGCGCGTCCTGCTCTACGTCAACATGGCGCTCAGCCTGCTCACCGCGGTGGGTGTCGCCGTCGCCGCGGCCTCCGGCATCCCGGGCGTCCTCCGCGTCTGGGGCGCCTGGGCCATCACGGCCGGCCTGGTCCAGCTCTTCGTCGCCGTGCGGCGCTATCGCCTCGGTGGCCAGTGGGCGATGATCCTCAGCGGCGGGATCTCGACCTTCGCCGGCACCGGGTTCATCCTGATGGCCGCCGGCCCGAAGGCGTCGCTCACCGGCCTGGCGGGCTACGCCACCCTGGGCGGCATCTTCTTCCTCATCTCTGCCATCCGGCTGCGCCAGCGCGCGAGTAAGGTCAACTGACATGACCAGCACCAGCCAAGATCTCACCGTCGACGTCATCATCATCGGCGCCGGCCCGACCGGCGAGAACGTCGCCGACCGCGCCGTTCAGGGCGGCCTGACCGCGGCGATCGTCGAGCGCGAGCTCGTCGGTGGCGAGTGCTCCTACTGGGCCTGCATGCCGACGAAGGCACTGCTCCGGGACGCGGCCGCGCTGCGTGCCGCCCGCGCCCTTCCGGCCGCCGGCCAGGCGGTCACCGGCACGCTCGAGGCCGCCGCCGTGTTCGCCCGGCGCGACGAGTTCACCTCCCACTGGAAGGACGCCGGTCAGGTCGAGTGGCTGACCGGGGCCGGGATCACCCTGATTCGCGGACACGGGCGCATCACCGGCACCCGCACGGTCACGGTCACCGCCTCCGACGGCACGACCACCGACCTGGAAGCACGCCACGCCGTGGTCGTCGCGACCGGCAGCGCTGCCCTCATCCCGCCGATCCCGGGGCTGGAGGAGGCCCGCCCCTGGACGAACCGCGAGGCAGCCGGCGCCCAGTCCGTCCCCGAGCGCCTGGCGATCATCGGCGGCGGGGTCGTCGGCGCCGAGATGGCGACCGCCTACAGCGCCCTCGGGTCCCAGGTCACCCTCATCTCGCGCACCCGGCTCCTGCCGAGCGTCGAGAAGTTCGCCGGCGAGCAGGTTGCCGAGGCACTCCGGACATACGGGGTCACGCTTCATCTCGACCTCGGCGCGGACGAGGTCCGGCGCGACGACTCCGGCGAGGTGCACCTGACCCTCTCCGACGGCACCGAGGTGACCGCCGACGAGGTCCTCGTCGCCACCGGCCGGGTGCCGAGCACCAAGGACCTCGGGCTCGAGCAGGTCGGCCTCGAGCCCGGCAGCTGGCTGAAGGTCGACGACGCCCTGGCGGTGATCGACGACAACGGACAGCTGGAGGCCGGCTGGCTCTATGCCGCCGGTGACGTCAACCACCGAGCGCTGCTGACCCACCACGGGAAGTACCAGGCCCGAGCGCTGGGCGACCTGATCGCGGCCAAGGCCCGCGGCGAGGAGCCCGACCTGAGCGTGTGGGGGCGTCACGCCGCCACCGCCGACGAGCGCGCCACCACGCAGGTGATCTTCACCGACCCCGAGGTCGTCGCCGTCGGACACTCCGCCGAGTCGGCCGAGGCGGCCGGCATCGAGGTCGGCGTCGTCGACTACGACCTCGGCTCGGTCGCCGGCGCATCGCTCCACGCGGACGGCTACCACGGCCAGGCGCGGATGGTCATCGACGAGCAGCGCAAGGTGCTGGTCGGCTTCACCGCGGTCGGCCCCGACATCTCCGAGCTCCTGCACGCGGCCACGATCGCGATCGTCGGCGAGGTCCCGCTGGACCGCCTCTGGCACGCGGTCCCCGCCTACCCGACGATCAGCGAGATCTGGCTCCGTCTGCTCGAGACCGCCGGGCGCGATCGCTAGAGGCTAACCGTCCTGGCCGGCGGCGAGGCCGGCCAGGACGAGATCGACCCCGGCGAGGAACTGCTCCCGGTCGTCGTGGTGGCGCAGCTGTCTCGCGACCCGATGAAGGAAGGGGTACGACGCAGGGCTCAGCTGCTCCCAGCGGTCGGCCGTCTCGGCCATGAACTCCTCGCGGCCCGCCCCGGCAACCCGGGTGCGGGCGTTGGCGGCGTTCTGGGCCGCGACACCGAGGATGTAGTTGAGCAGCGCCGAGGCGGCGTTGAACTGGGCGGATTCGGGGACGCCGAGGGAGTCCAGACGGCCACCGATACTCTCGAAGAGGCGCACCATCCCCGGTTGCCACGGCACCACCGGGAGGTGCGCACCGACCCAGGGATGCTCGTCGATCGCGTCGAACATGCCGAGCGCAATGAGCGTGATGGCTCGGGCGCCCTCCTCCGGCGTGGCACTGTCGGGCACGTCGGCCAGGACTCGCTCGATGACACCGGTGGTGGCCTCGGTGAGCAGCTCCTCCTTGCTCGCCACGTGGTGGTAGATCGCCCCGGCCCCGGTCGACAGTCGCGCCGCGAGCGCACGGAAGGTCAGGCCGCGCTCGCCCTCGGCGTCGAGGATCTCGATCGCCGCCTCGACGATCCGGTCCGTCGACAGTGCATCGGCCCGGCGTACGGATCGCTGCCTCGGAGGTGTCATACAGGTCATATTGACACATTTGGAACGGCGTTCCAAACTGGACACATTGGAACACTGTTCCATCGTCTACTCTCGAACGGAGCTCACCCATGAAGGAAGTCACGATCATCGGCGCCGGCCTCGGCGGTCTCGCCCTCGCCCGCGTACTCCACGTCCACGGCATCCCGGCCGTCGTCTACGAGGCGGACGCCTCGGCCGCCACGCGCACGCAGGGCGGCCAGCTCGACATCCACGAGCAGGACGGTCAGGTCGCCCTCGAGATGGCCGGGCTGACCACGGAGTTCCGCGCGCTCATCCACCGCGGCGGCGAGGCGACACGCGTGCTCGACCGCAACGGCACCGTCCTCCTCGACGAGCCCGACGACGGCACCGGCGGCCGGCCGGAGGTGCTCCGCGGCCAGCTTCGGCAGATCCTGCTCGACTCGCTGCCCGCCGAGACCGTCCGCTGGGGCAAGAAGCTGGCCACCGTCACCTCGCTCGGCGACGGGCGCCACGAGCTGTCCTTCACCGACGGCTCGACCGTGACGACCGAGCTGCTGGTCGGGGCCGACGGCGCGTGGTCGAAGGTGCGGCCGCTGCTCTCCTCCGTCACCCCCACCTACACCGGGACCACCTTCGTCGAGACCTACCTCCATGATGTCGACTCCCGCCATCCGGCGACCGCCGAGGCAGCAGGCGGCGGCGGGATGTTCGCGCTCGAGCCGGGCCAGGGCATCTCGACCCACCGCGAGGAGGGCGGCATCCTGCACGCCTACGCCCAGCTCGTACGCCCCATCGACTGGCTCACCGGCCTGGACCACACCCAGGTGACCACCGAGGTCGCGGCCGCGTTCGAGGGCTGGGCGCCCGAGCTGCTGGCCCTGGTCACCGACGCCGACACCCCGCCGGTCGTACGCACCATCCACGCACTCCCCGACAGCCACCGCTGGTCCCACGTCGACGGCGTCACCCTGGTCGGCGACGCCGCCCACCTGGCGATGCCGGCCGGCGAGGGCGCCAACCTGGCGCTGTACGACGGCGCGCAGCTCGCCCTCGCGATCGCCGCCGCCGTCGAGTCAGGCGACGATCTGGAGACGGCGGTCGAGGCGTACGAGCTGGAGATGTTCGCACGCAGCGCCGAGTCGGCGAAGGGAGCGCGGGAGGTCGTCGACCTGTGCCTGGGCGAGTCGGCACCCCACGGGCTCGTGGACTTCTTCTCGGGCCACCGCTGAACCCGGCGGCGGACTGCGGCCGTCCAACGACGACCGCAGCCCGCCGACCGGGTGATGGGATCAGCCTCCCGGCTGGGTGACGCCGTTGACCGTCAGGGTGTAGCGCGCCGGGTCGGGCACGCTCTCCGTCGGGTCGTCGAACATCACGATCGCCGCGACCGTCTGGGCACTGTCACCGATCGCCGCCTCGAGGTCGGCACCACTGACCGTGCCGTCGAACGAGTCGTCCAGCGCGAGGGTGTGCACCCATGCGGGCGAGCCCGCCGGGCCGTACGCCACCAGCTGGACGGTCCAACCCTCGACCGGGGTCGGGTGGACCTGCGACGCCGACTGCCATCCGCTCAGGGTGTCGCTGGGCAGCGCGGTGCCTCCGACAGCGATGTTGCGTACCCAGAAACCGGACTCGTCGACCCCAGAGTCGGTGACGTAGCGGAACGCCACCAGCACGCTCTGCCCGCCGTACGCCGACAGGTCGGCGCTCTGCGAACGCCAGCCTCCGGAGTCGCCGGAGAAGCCGGGCAGGTTGTCGACCACGGTCGGGATGGCACCGGGGTCGTGCTCGCTGGTCGTGTCGGCGGTGGCCAGGCTGTGCCAGCTCGCGCCACCGTCGGTGGAGACCTGGACGAAGCCGAAGTCCCATCCGGGCTCGGCGTCCCAGAGGGCGTCGAAGGTCAGCGACGCCCCGCCGGCCGGCACGTCGACCGACCGCACCACTGCCCGGTCGAGGTTCGGCCCGCAACCCGAGTAGAGGGCTGCCGCCCCGGTGCCGTCGGCAGGCGGCGAACCGCAGCTGCTGTCGGCCGTGGTGGCCGTCGGCGGGGTCGTGTCGACCGTCCATTCGACCGGCTTCGGCTCCAGCGACGTCGCGCCGTCGAAGCTCAGCGAGTCGATCTGGCCGGCGGAGAGGTAGGCCCCGCCACCGTCGCGCAGGCGTACGTAGTCCGAGCCGTTCGGCGGTGCGCCGTTCTCGTTCCACGCCTCCGGGTTGTCCCAGTTGATCTTCGCCGAGAGCGAGCTGGCCCGGAACCGCGCCGCGTCGCCACCGGTCAGGTTGCCGCCGTTGGCGTCCAGCGCCGCATCGAGAGCCATCGCGGCCGCCCAGTCGTGCACCGTCTGCTGAGCAGAGACGCCGGCACCGAACTGGTCGAGCACGGCCTGGAGCCCGGCGAGACCGCCGGCATCCTCGCGGTGCAGCGCGCCGAGGAAGTCCGACCCGTAGTGGCTGGCCAGATACTCCATGAACGAGTAGACCGCGCCGTAGTCGCACAGCGTCTCCGGCCCACCCTGGTCGCCCCAGCCGGTCAGCGAGTTCTCCGGGCCACCGAACGCCGGATCGAGATAGCCCATGAAGCAGGCCAGGTGCGAGTCCGCTCCGGGATCGTCAGGCGGCGTGCTCGGGTCGACGAAGCCGACCAGTGTCTGGGCGTAGTCCGAGAGCCCCTCGTTGACCCAGGAGACCTCGTCGGGGTCCTCGTAGTACTCCAGCAGGTGCTGGTACTCGTGCGCGAACGTGCCCTCGTAGAGCAACGGCCGAGACGCTCCGATCTGCCGTCCGGCAGCGGTGTTCAGCTCCTGGTTGCAGGCGACGTACGCCGGATCGGTGCTGTCGTCGGGCGGGTTGGTGCCGGTGCGGTGCAGCCAGTCGAAGACGTCGATGCTCATCACGTTGCGGTCGAAGTACTCGTTGAAGACCGAGTAGAAGAAGCCCGCGATGTAGGTCTGCCCGTCAGGGCTGGTCGGCTCGTAGAAGTTGGCGTCCCGGACGTTGTCGACCAGCACCACGATGTTGTCGCCGTCGCCCTTGTACTCCGAGGACGGCAGGTTGGGGATCAGCCCTGGCAGGACGGCCTGCTTGCCGTCCCGGTCCGGCGGGACCGAGAACTCCCTCGACTCGATCGGGTAGATCGTGTCGTCGAACTCCGAGATGAAGTTCGAGATCTGGGCGTCGGTGACCTCGGTCAGGCCGAGGTCGTTGCGGCAGTCGCCGGCCGGGAACGCCCGGTCGTTGGCGACCCACACCTCGATGTTGTCGCCGACACCGCGCAGCGTGTAGTCCTTGAGATAGAGACTTCCCTGGAAGTCGTCGAGCCCCAGCCAGGTGCGGCTCTGGCCGACCTTCGCGGGTCCCTTCGGCGGCTGACCGTGCACGTCGCCCCGGTGCCTCTCGATGCCGAGGCGCTTGCCGTCGTTGTAGTCGGACCCGGTCTGCTTGAGCTCCTTGGCGGCCCGGCCACGATCGTCGTCCGAAGGCGGCGCGCTGCCGGCGGGTGCGCCGGGCAACGTCAGACCGAGGACGAGCGCTCCTGCGGCTCCGATGGTGAGGAGCCGCCCTCTCTTCCAACCCCGCATGCGTGGTTCTCCCTCCACTCGTTCATGCTGCGCCCGAGATCGCTGCGGGAGTACGGTCCGATGTGATGTGCGTCACGGACCTGGAAGCAGTCAAGCACCGGGCGAACGCGAAGGGAAGATCGAATTTCGGCATGTTTGCGTGGAGTGGCGTGGCCAGAACGAGCCGGCGAGCGTGTCGACAACGTGTCGACAAATCGGTGAGACCACATGTCGCCGAGTGGAGTCCGGCGAGGGCGATGCCGATCGCCCGGTCACTCCCGGAACAGGCCGATGATGTTGCCGCCGGGGTCGCGGAACATGGCGAAGAACCCGGCGCCCGGGATCTCGGTCGGCGGCACGACGGTCTCACCGCCCAGCTCCCCGACGCGCTCGAGCGTGCCGTCGAGGTCGTCGGTCGAGGCGTACACCGTGACGTAGGCGGGCATCTCGTCACGCGTCTGCATGATGCCGCCGCCGATGCCGCCCTCCGCGGCTGTCACGAGCCAGTAGTCGGGGCCGGCCCCCTGGATGTCCCAGCCGAACAGGTCTCGGTAGAACCCGATGAGTCGCTCGCCGTCGGCTCCGGCGATCTCGAAGTGCACCACAGGATGTGCCATGACTGTCTCCTTCCGTCTCGGTCGAGCATCCGACGAGCCGGCGCGGAGACCACAGGGGCGAAGTGCCGCTACGGCCGGTCCTTGGTCCCCGACCGGCGGAGGCTCGAGAACCCCAGACCCACCAGGGAGATCGCGACCACCCCCATGACTCCCTGAAGCGGATCGAGCCCGACGAACGGCACCTGGACCAGCAGCTCGACGGCGAGCAGTGCGCCGGCTCCGATCGCGGCGGGTCCCATCCAGTACGACCGGCGCCACGCCAGGGTGGCCGTGCCGGCGCAGGGCGCCGCGACGCTCGCAGCCAGCCACAGCCCAGGGATCACCCACGAGTCCAGCCCCAGTGGTCTCAGGTCGCTCACCGGCGGGGTGAAGGTGCCGGTGAGGAGCTGGACCGATCCGACGGCCGCGGCCGCGGCGGTCAGCGCGGAGACGACACCGACCGTACGTCTCCACGCCGGCGCCGGCGCGATCACGCCAGCGCTCGGTGCACTCACCGCTCTCGCCTCGACGAGACGGTTCCCGCGTGCGACCCGCCGAGGTCCAGAGCGATCGCGAGGATCAGGGTGCCGGTCCAGACGTTGACCGGGTCCAGTTGGAGGGGTTCGTGGGCTCCCACGATGTTCGCGATGAACCAGACGATGAACCAGATGATCGTCATGGAGATCCCACCTTTCCGCTGCGTACACGACTGCGCCTGCCGTCGACGCTAGGTGCTCCCGCACCCCGCCGGGAGGGACGAACTTCCCGTACGCGGGGACAGTGGTCCTCGACCCGGACGCAGAGCCGGCACGTCACGGGCCGCCCGGGGCCGAGGACTCACCGAAGGGGGCCTTTGGACCGCTGCACCCGGCATGGCCGGCTCCTAGCGTCGAGGACGAGGGGACAACCGACCTAAGGGGGACGTCACCATGGATGACCGGAACATCTCGGCTGAAGAGCGGACCGAACCGCCGGCGATCACGTCGGAGGAGGAGCTCCGCCTCGCCGCCGTCAAGCGCCTGAAGAAGCGCCGAGACCTGGCAGGTCACGTACTCGTGTACGTCCTGGTGAACGGGGCGCTCGTGGGAATCTGGGCGATCCTCACGCCGGATTCGTTCTTCTGGCCGCTGATCGTCCTGCTCCTGTGGGGGATCGGCCTCGTGATGAACGTCTGGGACGTGTACCTGGCAGCCGAGCCGAGCGAGGCCAGCATCGCGCGCCAGATGGACCGGCTGCGCAAGCGGACCTGACAAAGGACGGAGACGAAGATGATGTACGCAGCAGTAGGTGACCGGCTGGTCGTCCGTGGCCACAACGTCGGCGAGCCGGTCCGTGACGCCGAGATCCTCGAGGTCCACCACGAGGACGGCAGCCCGCCCTACGTCGTACGTTGGTCCGACACCGGCCACGAGGCGCTGGTGTTCCCCGGCTCGGACGCCTTCGTGGAGCACTTCGAGCACGAGGCCCGCCCGCACGAGCATCGGTGAGACCGACCGGGCATCAGGAGCCCAGGAGCACCCGTTCCCCCAGCCGGGGAACCACGGCCACGATGCCGAGCTCGTCCTGGATCCGGTCGGCCAGGGCTCGCGACGACGTGGGCTCGCCGTGCACGACATAGACGGTCTGCGGGAGCTCGGGCGCCGAGGCGACCCAGGCGACCAGCTCGTCGGCGTCGGCGTGCACGCTGAAGTCCAAGATCGCGACCACCTCCGCGCGGACCGGGACGTACCGGCCGTGCATCTTGACCGCCCGGGCACCCTCGACCAGCTGTCTGCCGCGGGTGCCCTGCGCCTGGTAGCCGGTGAGCACGACGCTGTTGCGGGGGTCGGGAAGCTGGCGGAGCAGGTGGTGGACGACGCGGCCGCCGGTGGCCATGCCGGAGGCGGAGATGATGATGCACGGACCCTTGGGGCGATTGAGCTGCTCGGAGGCGGCGGCGTCCCGGATCCGGTGGACGTCGAGGTGCTCGAGATCCCGCAGCGGCGCCGCCCGCTTGCTGTCGAGCTCGTCGCTGTGCGCGCTCAGCGCCGCTCGGTAGACGTCCAGCGCGGCCAGGGCCATCGGGCTGTCCACGAAGATCGGGACCTGTGGGATCCGGCCGGCACGGCGGAGCCGGAGCAGCTCGAGCAGCACCAGCTCGGTCCGGTCCACCGCGAACGCCGGGATCAGCACGACCCCGCCACGGTCCATCGTGCGGCGTACGGCGTCGGCGAGGGCGTCAGGATCGGCCGGCGGATGCCGTCGGTCGCCGTAGGTCGACTCGAGCACCATGGCCGAGGCGGCGGGCGGCTTGACGGGCGGCCGCAGGATCGGATGACCCGGCCGGCCCAGGTCGCCACTGAACACCACCCGCTCACCACCGATGTCGACGACCGCCACCGACGAGCCGAGGATGTGGCCGGCGCGCTGCAGCGTCACGTTCATCCCGTCGACCGGCCGGGGCTCGCCGAACGCCACCGGGTGCAGGTGCTCCAGCGTCCGTTCCACGTCGGCCGACGTGTAGAGCGGCAGGGCCGGGTCGTGCCTCGACCAGCCGCCCTCGTTGGCATAGCGCGCATCCTCCTCCTGGAGGTGCGCGCTGTCGCGGAGCACGATCGCGGCGAGCGCGGCGGTGCCCGGCGTGCACAGGACCTCACCGGCGAACCCCTCGCTCACCAGCCGGGGCAGGTAGCCGGTGTGGTCGAGGTGGGCGTGGGTGAGCACGACGGCGTCGATGTCCGCGGGTGCCACCGGGAACGGCGCCCAGTTGAGCCGCCGCAGCTCGCGCAGGCCCTGGTAGAGGCCGGCATCGACCAGCAGCCGATCGGAACCGTCCGTCACCAGGAACCGGCTTCCGGTCACCGTGCCGGATGCCCCGAGGAACACCAGCGCGGGATGCGTCGAACGGGATGCGCCGGAGTCGATGTCGCCGACGGCAAGGGTCTCGGAGTGCGCCATCGGGCTTCCCTTCGCAGGTGATGGTGTCACCACGCTGCGGCATCCGTCAGGCCGCGGGGAGGGCCATACGGCCTTCGCGGACGTGACCGATGACCTGATCGTCCTCAGCCCTGCTGACGGAGGTAGCGACCGAAGTGAGGGACGGTGAAGGCGATCCGGCCGCGTTCACCCGAGTAGATCAGGCCCTTCTTCATCAGCGCGTCGCGCGCCGGGGAGAGCGACTGCGGCTTCTTGTTGAGGAACGCGGCGACGTCGGCGGTGGCGACGGTGCCGATGTCGTCGGCGCCCAGCTCGACGGCGGCGTCGGCCATCGCGCGCAGGTAGTCCCGCTCGGCGGGCGTGGCGCGCTCGTAGCGGGAGCCGAAGAAGCCGACCGCGAGCTCCCGCTCGGCCTCGGGGGCGGCGACCTTCACGTCCTCGACCGTGATCGGGGAGCGGGGCGCCTGGTCCCACACGGTCTTGCCGTAGGCCTGGATGAAGTAGGGGTAGCCGCCGGTGGCGGCGTACATCTCGGCGAGGGCGTCGGGCTCGAACTCGGCCTCCTCCTCGCCCGCCGGGGCGGCGAGGGCGCGGTCGGCGGCCTCGCGCTCGAGGCGGTCGATGCGCTGGTAGGAGAAGAGCCGCTCGGAGTAGGACTTGCTCGCCGAGAGCACGGCCGGAAGGTGTGGCAGGCCGGCACCGACGACGATCACCGGCAGCCCCGACTGACTGATCTCGTGGCAGGCCGCGCACATCGCCGAGACGTCGTCCGGACCGAGGTCCTGCATCTCGTCGATGAAGACACCGACGCCCTTGCCGACGTCCGCGGCGAGCCCGCCGACGTCGGTGAGCAGCTCGACCAGGTCGATCTCTATGTCACCGGAGTCGGCCCGCCCCCGCACCGCCGGGGCCTCGATGCCCGGCGACCACTGCTCGCGCAGCTTGGCGTTGGGCCCCGCCTCCCGCTGGGCGAAGCTCCGGATCACACCGAGCACGTGGTCGACGTCGTCGGCGTTCGGATGGCCCAGCTCCCGCACCGCCTGGTGGAGTGCGCTCGACAGCGGCCGGCGCAGCGACTGGTCGGGGCGTGCCTCCATCTTCCCGGTGCCCCAGCCCTTGCGGACCGCCGCGGAGCGCAGGGTGTTGAGCAGGACCGTCTTGCCGACGCCGCGGAGTCCGGTGAGCACCAGCGACCGCTCCGGCCGACCGCGCGCCACCCGCTCCAGCACCACGTCGAACTGCCCGAGCTGCTCGTCACGACCAGCGAGCTCCGGGGGCCGCTGGCCGGCGCCGGGAGCGTACGGATTGCGGATGGGGTCCATGATCAGACGATATCCACATCTCTAGGACGCGTCTTAGATTTCCCTAGCGAGCCAGATCTTTCACGAACGTAGGTCTCTATTCGTCTTTCTAGGATTCATCCTAGAAAGACGCAGACTCTTACATCGACCGCTGGCCTCGAACGTGTGTTCGAGGATAGTCGGATTCCCTCCCGTGTGCAAGCCACACGATCTAGACTCGCGGACATGCCGGAACTCCCCGAGGTGGAAGCGCTCGCCGAGGACCTGCGCGGGCGCCTCGACGGCCGTGCGATCACGAAGGTGCACGTCGCCCAGTTCAGCGCCCTGAAGACGTACGATCCGCCGCTGACCGCGGTCGAGGGCACACTCGTCGACAACGTGACCCGCCACGGGAAGTTCATCGACATCGAGGCCAGCGGCGTCCACCTGGTGCTCCACCTGGCCCGCGGCGGCTGGATCCGGTGGCGCGACGAGATCCCCGCCGCGCCGCCGCGGCCCGGCTCCAAGTCGGGGCTGGCGATCCGGATCGTGCTCGACGACGACACCGGGCTGGACATCACCGAGGGCGGCACCAAGAAGCGTCTGGCGCTCTACGTCGTCCACGACCCGCAGGACGTACCCGGCGTCGCCTCCCTCGGACCCGACCCGCTCGCCGACGACTTCACCCTGGACCGGTTCCGCGAGATCCTCGCAGGTCAGGGCCGCAAGCAGATCAAGGGTGTGCTGCGGATGCAGTCGATCATCGCGGGCATCGGCAACGCCTATTCCGACGAGATCCTGTGGGCCGCGAAGATGTCGCCGTTCAAGCCGGCCGAGATGACCGAGGAGGAGTCGGAGAGCCTCTACACGGCACTGCGGACGACGCTGAAGGAGGCCGTCGAGCGCGACTCCGGCCTGGCGATGAGCGAGCTCAAGGGCGAGAAGAAGAGCAACCTCGCCGTCCACGGCAAGGCGGGCAAGAAGTGCCCGGTCTGCGGTTCCACGATCCTCGAGGTGAGCTTCGCCGACTCGAGCCTGCAGTACTGCCCCACCTGCCAGACCGGCGGGAAGCCGCTCGCCGATCGCCGGATGTCCCGGCTTCTCAAGTAGGCTTGTCGGGTGAGCATCCCCACCGTCGAGATCGCCGGCGTGCCCGATCCCCTGCCCGTGGCAGTCCTGGATGTCCGCGAGGCCGACGAGTGGGCCGCGGGCCACATCGAGGGCGCGACCCACATCCCGCTCCAGGAGCTCCCGGCGCGCCTCGGTGAGCTTCCCGAGGGCCAGACCCTGGTGGTCTGCAAGGTCGGCGGCCGCAGCGCCCAGGCGGTGAACTACCTCGCCCAGCAGGGCTACGAGGTGGTCAACCTCGCCGGCGGCATGCTCGACTGGGCCGCTGCCGGGCGGCCGATGGTCAGCGAGACCGGCGCCGAGGCGTACGTCCTCTAGGACCCTTCTGCGGGAGGGCCGCCGAACGCCTCCGGGAGCGGCAGCCTGAGCGCCTTCTCCAGGCGGTCGAGGTAGTCGTTGCGCGCCACCTCGACGACGCCGAGCGAGGCGAGGTGGTCGGTGCGCCACTGCACGTCCAGGATCCGCTGGTCGATCGAGCCCGCCTCGCGCAGTGCGGAGACCAGCCCGACCAGGGCGACCTTGGACGCGTCGCGGACCCGGTGGAACATCGACTCCCCGGCGAAGAGCCCGCCGATGGCGACCCCGTAGAGGCCGCCGGCCAGGCGTCCGTCCTGCCAGGCCTCGACCGAGTGTGCCCAGCCCAGCTCGTGCAGCCTGCCGTACGCCCGGCGGATCCGCCTGTCGATCCAGCCGTGGGGCCGGCGCGGATCGGCGCACGAGGCGACCACCTCGTCGAAGCTGGTGTCGATCCTGATCTCGAAGTCCCGCACCGACCGTCGCAGGGATCGGGAGACGACGAGCCCGTCCAGCGGAAGTACGCCGCGCCTGACCGGCGAGAACCACATCATCGGATCGCGCGGGGACTCACCCGGCATCGGGAAGATCCCGTGACGGTACGCAGCCAGGAGTGTCCCGGGCGCGACGTCCGCGCCCATACCCACCAGATCGTCCAGCTCCGCCCCACCATGGGCGCCCGCGCCGGGGTCCCGAAGGTCGGCGAAGGCCCACGGCGACGGTTCCGGTTCGATCGGACCCCCAAGATTCGCCACGACGAAACGTTATCGCCCCCGGCGGCTCCAACCACCACACACTTAAGATTTGCCTCATGATCGGTCCCAAGTCAGTGCTCACCAGTGCGGCGGGCCGCCTCGCGCCCAAGGTCATCCAGTCCGCGCCGGGCGTGACCACCAACGTGGTCCGGCAGGCGCTGCACCACGCCATCGTCGGCGTCGGCCCGCTCCCGGCGGCCGCCGCGGCCGCCGAGAAGCACCTCGAGGACCACGACGGCGACGTCGAGCTCGCCGTGAAGCACGTCATCGACAACCATGTCCGGCTCGCCGGCGTGGGCGGCTTCGCGACCAACATCGGCGGTCTGGTCACCCAGGCCCTGACCCTCCCGGCCAACATCACCGGGATGGCGATCATCCAGTGCCGCATGGTGGCCGCGATCGCGCATCTGCGTGGCTATGACCTGACCGATCCTCGCGTACGCAACGCCATCCTGCTCACCCTGCTGAGCGAGGAGAAGGTGAGCAAGCAGATCAAGGAGCGGAAGATCCCCGCTCCGCCGATGGCCGTCGCGACCGCTCCGGCCTACGACCGCGCGATCGACGACCTGGTCGCCGCCGAGGTGGCCCAGGAGCTGATCGGCCGGGTCGCCGGCAAGCGCATCGTCTCGATGGTCGCCAAACGGGTCCCGCTGGTCGGCGGCGTCGTCGGGGCCGGCACCGATGGCTGGATGACCTACCAGATCGGTCGCTACGCCTCGCGCGAGCTGCTGCCGCGCCGCCGCGAGATCCGCTAGCGACGCACGAAGCGGTAGACCTTCAGGATCGCCCGGCCCCACCAGCGACGCTCGAGGCCGTGGAGGGCGCGCTGCTTCGGCACCAGCGACCGGGCGTGGTCCAGCTCGGCGCGCAGCCCGGCGACCTCGTCCTCGAGCCGGGCCTCGGACTTGCGCAGCCGGATGGCCTCCTGGAGCAGCGCGTCGATGGTCGCGACGCCGGCGTCGAGGACCTCGCGCGAGGAGATCGTGTCGGGGTCGACGAACGGCTTGCCCGCCAGGTCGGCAGGGACCAGCAGCTCCTCCAGCCCGCCGACCACGTCGTAGCCGCGTCCCGACAGCGCCTTGACCCAGCTCTCGGAGAGCGACTCGACCCAGGGCAGGATCGACGGGGAGAGTGCCAGGCGCGCGGAGTCGCGGCGCTTGGCCAGCGTGCGGTGGGCCAGGAACTCGCGTACGAACGGCCGGTAGTCGGCCGGCTCGAGCACCGGCACGACCGCCAGGTTGATCTCGCGGAGCAGGGCCGCCTCGGGTACGCCGAGGGACGGGTTGCCTCGATCGATCCCCTCGAAGTCGATGGTGAGGTCGTCGAGGCCGAAGGCGGTGGAGAACCGCTCCCACAGCAGCGTCGACGGCGACCCCGGAGGCGGGACGGTGATCAGGTGGACGCGCTCGGGCGCGATGCCCTGGGTCCACCGGTCGAGGATGTCGGGCAGCTCCTGGACGCCCCAGAACCACGACCCGATGCGTCCCTCGCGGGCAGGGTCGCGGATCTCCTCGAGGAACTCGGCGTAGGTCACGACCGAGCGGTGCTTGACGTTCTCCTGCCACTCGGCCGGGATCTGCCGGGCCAGGTCGCGCGCGGAGAGCATGATGTGGATCTCGGAGTCGCCCAGCGAGTCCAGCGCGTGCTTGGCCTGCTGCCACGACGCGCTCGCCAGGATCTCGTGGGAGATGATCACGGTGCCGTTCTCGACGGCACGCACCTTCTCCGCGAGCGCGTCCCAGGCCCCGGTCGCCTCCTCCTCGATGCCGCCCCAGGGCAGGTCCATCAGGTCGAGGGCCGCCAGGAAGTGGGCGTCGAAGCGGTCGGCGAAATAGTGGACCCCCTGCTCGGCGAGGGACTCCCGGTTGTGGAAGAGGACGTCTTGAAGATAGGAGGTTCCCGTCTTCGGGGTGCCGACATGAAGCAGCACGCGCCGCCCAGTCTCCAACGTTCTACTCCTCTAGGAACGCCCCGCCATCAATGACAACGCGAGCGCCAGCGCCCGGCGCTCATCGGGACCCTGTGTCGCCTTCCCCGAGGGGAGCAACAGGTCAGGGTCTCCGTGGAGAGCGTATCCGGCTTCCACCAATGCATCACGTTGGGCCCGCGCCTGTGTTTCGACCCAATCAAAACTTTCCGCGGGCACGCCGACCTCCCGAGCGTCCGGGACGAGGAGCTCGAGCTTCTCCAACCGTGGCCTGAGCTGGTCGACCAGCAGCGTGCGCTGGGTCTCGAGATCGGTTCGTACGCTGAGCACCTGCCCGATCACGCGCGCGATTTCGTTGCCCTCGGCCGAGATCGGCCAGGGGCCGGGCACGCTGTCGACACCGAGCAGACCGGGCAGCAGGGCGGGGTCGGTGACGATCTCGACACGGCCCTTCCCGACCCGGTCGGCCCACCAGCGGGCGATCCGGGGCAGGTCGGCCCGGGGACCGAGCCAGCCGCGCCACTGCGCGTCGCGGATCCAGATGTTCCACGGGTTGACGCGGTTGGTGAAGGTGCGGAACTTCCAGGCACCGGCGGCGACCTCGTCCAGCGGGCCACCGAGGACGTAGACGATGAAGCCCTTGCCGCCGGGCAGCCTCCCCTGCCGCTCCAGCTCCTCACGGATGGGCAGCGTCAGCCACGGGGAACCGACCAGGCGGTAGGGGAATCTCTGCTGGTCGGGCTCCACCTTCGGGCGTCGGCGGCGCCACCGTCGCGGGCGCGGCACCGGTGTGGTCTCCACGGTGTCCAGCAGGTCCTCCGCGAGCCGTACGCTCGCCGCCCTCAGCAGCTCCCGCGGCGACAACGTCGCCGGATCCACCGGCAGCGGGCCGTACGTCCTCGTCTCGGTGTCCCCGAGCAGCGGAAGGTCGCGGCGGCCGCGGCCGGGAGGGCTCGTGCGCAGCAGGGCATCGACCCGGCCGACGTCCGATGGGCCGGTCTCGTTGAGCCGCCGCAGCAGCTCGAGCATCTCGGCACCCGGCAGGTGGTCGGTCGTGAAGGGCGTGGCGGGCTCGGACCAGGATGTCCACGGAGTCGTCCCACCCTCGCGCAGGTGCGCGGCCCAGCCCCAACCCCTGGTGGGTGTCGGCATCAGGAGCGTCGCCCCCGGACCCGGCGCATGACCCTGGCCGCACGGGAGGCGACCGGCCCCTGCGGCGGGTCGGTGCGGGCTGCCTCCACCACGACGGCGACCAAGGCGTCGATCGCCGCGTCGGCGACGTCCTTGGTGCGAGGCGCGTCCGGGTCGACCCACTCGACGCCGGCCTCGGGCCGCTGCGGACGGAGATCGTCGAGGTCGCCGGCGATGTCGACCTTGGCGAGCTCGGCCCACTCGATCCAGGAGTCGGCCACCTCGTCGGCCCAGTCGAATGCGGTCGGCGGCATGGTGACCCGCTCGCGGCCGTCGCGGTGGGCGAGAGTGCGCTTCGCGATCACGTCGGTGACCAGGTGGCGGTAGTCCTCGCGGGTGAGCTCCTGCGACTCGAGACGAGCGTTGAGCCGGCGCAGCAGGGTCGCCTCGGCGCGGCCGAGGGACTGGTTGTGGCGGTCGCTGTCGATCGGGGTCCACGACTCCTCGATCCCGACGACCTCGCAGAACCGCCGCCACAGCACCTCGCTCGGCGCCCCGTCGTGCGGCACGGTGATCAGGTGCACCCGCTCCGGCGGCAGGTTGCGACCCCAGCGACTGAGCACGTCGGGCAGGCCGTGCGTACGCCAGAACCAGGCGGCCGAGCGCGACTGCTTCGCCGTCTGCATCCGCTCGAGATAGCGGGCGAAGGTGACCTTGCGCTCGCGCTGCATCTGGTCCTGCCACTCCGCCGCCAGCACGCGCGCGATGTCGCGGGCGGTGTAGACGATGTGGACCTCGGTGCGGCCGCCCTCGCCGAGGTCGGTCATCGCCTTCTCGACCCGGTCGGGCCGGGCGCCGGCGAAGAGGTGGTGGCTGATCAGGATCGTCTCGGACTCGTGGCGGCGCACCCGCTTGACCAGCGTGTCCCACTCACCATGGACGGTCTTCCTCATGCCGCCCCACGGCCGGTCGATCAGGTCGAGCGCCGGCCGGAAGAAGTCCGGCTCGTTCCCGACCGGATAGAAGACGCCATGATTCTCCAGGGACACCCGGTTGTGGAACAACCTGTCCTGGAGGTACGTCGTGCCCGTCTTCGGAGCGCCGACGTGGAGAAAGACTTTGCGCGCCATGATCCCGCTATTCTGCACCAAGTTAGTAGAGATTGTCGCGGCGGTCCGTCTTTTTGTCACCCGGCCGTCACTCTTGGGTGCAGTCTAGGCCGTGTCACCACCTACGAGCGCAGGGCACGTACGACGGCCGAGGGACTCGGTCTGCCGAGGTGGCCGGCGAGCCAGCTGCTCGTGTCGGCGACCTTGTCGAGATCCACACCGTGCTCGATCCCCAGCCCGTCGAGCATCCAGAGCAGGTCCTCGGTGGCCAGGTTGCCGGTCGCACTCTTGGCGTACGGACAGCCGCCCAGGCCACCCGCACTGGCGTCGTAGGTGGTCACGCCGCACTGGAGCCCGGCGAGGGTGTTGGCCAGCGCCTGGCCGTACGTGTCGTGGAAGTGCAGCGCGAGGCGCTCGGTCGGGACGCCTTCTTCCTCGAATGCCTTGATCAGCGCCTTCACGTGACCTGCGGTCGCGACCCCGATCGTGTCGCCGAGGCTGAGCTCGTCGGCCCCGAGGTCGAGGAGCCGCTTGCCCGCCTCGACCACCTTCGCGATCTCGACCTGGCCCTCCCAGGGGTCACCGAAACACATCGAGAGGTAGCCGCGGACGGTCATGTTCGCGTCCTTGGCCCGGGTCATCGTCGGCTCGAACATCGCCCACTGCCCATCGAAGGTCTGGTTGAGGTTCTTGTTGGCGAACGTCTCCGTCGCGCTGCCGAAGACCGCGATGTGCCGCAGGCCCAGCTCCAGGGCGCGGTCGAGACCCTTCTCGTTGGGCACGAGCACCGGGAGCTCTCGCGCCCGGTCGCCGAGCCGGTCGACCAGCTCCTCCATGAGCTGCTTCGCGTCGGCCAGCTGCGGCACCCACTTCGGGTGCACGAAGCTCGTCGCCTCCACCGGGCTCAGCCCGGCGTCGAGCAGCCGGGTGATCAGGTCCGCCTTGACGCCGGTGTCGATCGCCGTCTTCTCGTTCTGGAGGCCGTCACGCGCACCGACCTCGTAGATCGTGATCCTGCTGGGCAGGTCGTCGTGGCGTACGACTGCGGGGAGGCGGTGTCCCGAGCCTGTCGAAGGGTCACTCATGCTTGCCAACCTAATCCTCGTCGATCTGACAGATACGAGACAGAGATCTGAGAGCGCCTTGCGAGACCGTCGATCCGACGCTCGGACAGCCAGGTCCGAGCCTGGTCGATAGGCAGGTCCTCACATGACGAACCCGACTCTCACCATGTTGCGGACGCATCGTCCGCATCGTTCTGCGGCTGTTCTCCTGGCCGCTGTGGTCACGACGATCGTCACCGCCGCCGGGCTGATCGCAGGCTTCGCCACGCCGGCGTCGGCCGCCACCCAGACCTACAAGAACCAGGCGACCGGCCTGTGCCTGGAGGACACCACGACCGAGCCGCGCACCGCGGCCTGCGCCGGCGTGTCCACGCAGCAGTGGATCGTGACGGCCTGGAACGACGGCACCCGTCGTTTCCAGAACGGCAAGACCGGCGAGTGCCTGCACGCCCAGCTCGGCACCGGCACCGGCGTCATCTTCCTGCGCAGCCTGCCCTGCAACGACAGCGAGGAGCAGAGCTGGTGGATCAAGCGCTGGGCGGACGGCACCATCAGGTTCCAGAACGAGGCCTACGGCTGGTGCATCCAGGATCCGTACGTCGGCGGCCTGGCCGAGTGCGACAGCAGCACGAACCAGAGCTGGTACTGACGGATCACTCCCCATCGGGCGACACCACGAACAGCTCCGCCCCCAGAGGCACCTGCGAGCCGGCACCAGCACCGACCACGGTGACGGTGCCGGCGAACGGGGCCTTGAGGGAGACCTCCATCTTCATCGCCTCCATGACACCGAGGACCTGGCCCTCCTCGACGGTGTCGCCGACCCGGACGCGGACGTCGATGACGGTGCCCGGCATCTTGGCCTCGACGGCTCCGTCGCTGTGGTGGGCGGCGGCGCCGGCGACGCGGTCGGGCGGCGAGAAGTCGAAGCGGTGTCCTTGGTGGACGATCTCGGCGAGACCGGGCTGGACGTTGACGACCGCCCGGTGACGTACGCCGTCGACGACGGCCACGAGGACGTGGTCGGCCGCGCTGAGCTGCCGGACGAGGTGAGTGGCGACATCGCTGGACACGCGGCCGGAGGGGCGGTCGACGGTGACGCTCCGGTCGAGATCGACGATGGTCGGGGCCGGGGAGCCGGAGAGCCGCCAGCCGTCGGCGCGGAACGGCGTCGTGGTGTCCGAGACTGCCGAGAGCATCGCGCTCACCCAGGCGACGAGCGTGCGCGGCACGTCGGAGTCCGGGACGGGCACCTCGTTGCGGTCGAGCCAGGCGGTGTCGATCTCGGCGTCGCGGAAGGCGTCGGAGGCGGCCAGCACGCGGAGGAAGCCGGTGTTGGTGGTCAGCCCGAGGACGGCGGTCGAGTCGAGCGCCTCGACCATCGCCGCCCGGGCCTCCTCACGATCGGCACCGTGGACGATGACCTTGGCGAGCATCGGGTCGTAGGCGGTGCTGACCACCTGGTCGCTCTCCAGCGCGTGCTCGACGCGTGCGCCTTCGGGCCAGCGCACGATGCTCGTCCGGCCGGCCTGCGGCAGGAAGCCCTCGAAGGCGTCCTCCGCGTAGACCCGGACCTCGATGGCGTGGCCGTCGATGCGTACGTCCTCCTGGGCGATGCCCAGCGGCTCGCCGGCAGCGACCCGGAGCTGCAGGGCGACGAGGTCGGCGGCGGCGCCGTCGATGCGCACCGCCTCCTCGGTGACCGGGTGCTCGACCTGGAGGCGGGTGTTCATCTCCAGGAAGTAGGCCTCGCCGGAGGCCTCGTCGAGGAGGAACTCGACGGTGCCGGCACCGGTGTAGTCGACCTGGCGGGCGAGCGCGACGGCGCTGGTCAGGACCAGGTTCCGCTGCTCGTCGGTCAGCGTCGGGGCGGGCGCCTCCTCGATCACCTTCTGGTGGCGGCGCTGCACGGAGCAGTCGCGCTCGAAGAGGTGGATGACGTTGCCGTGGGTGTCGCCGAAGACCTGCACCTCGATGTGACGGCCACGCTCGACGTACTTCTCGATCAGGAGGGTCTCGTCGCCGAACGCGCTCAGCGCCTCGCGGGCTGCCGCGGCGCGGGCCTCGTCCAGCTCCTCCGGCGAGCGGACGATGCGCATGCCCTTGCCGCCACCGCCGGCCGCGGCCTTGACCAGCAGCGGATAGGGGCTGTCCTCGCCCCGCGGAACGACGGGTACGCCGGCAGCGACCGCGATCTCACGGGCAGCGTCCTTGCGGCCCATCTGCTCGATGACCTCGGGCGTGGGGCCGACCCAGGTCAGCCCCGCCTTCGCCACCGCGCGTGCGAACTCGGCCCGCTCGGAGAGGAAGCCGTAGCCCGGGTGGATCGCCTCGGCACCTGCCTCGGCGGCCGCGCTGACCACCGCGTCCGCGTCGAGGTAGGACGCCACCTCGACGGCTTCGTCGGCGTCGCGTACGTGGGGTGCGTCCGCGTCGAGCGCGGTGTAGATGGCGATCGTCCGGATGCCGAGCTCGCGGCAGGTCCGGAAGACGCGGCGCGCGATCTCGCCACGGTTGGCGACCAGAACACTCTCGAACACGGCCATCACATCCTGAAGATTCCGTAGTTGGGCTCGGGCGTGGGCGCGTTCGCCGCGACCGCGAGCCCCATCGCCAGCACCCGTCGGGTATCGGCGGGGTCGATGATGCCGTCGTCCCACAGCCGCGCGGTGGCGTAGTAGGGGGAGCCCTGGGTCTCGTACTGGTCCCGGATCGGCGTCTTGAACTCCTCGTCGTCCGGCTTGCCGGCGACGGTCGCGAGAACCGATGCGGCCTGCTCGCCGCCCATGACGGAGATGCGCGCGTTGGGCCACATCCACAGGAACCGCGGGTCGTAGGCCCGCCCGCACATGCCATAGTTGCCGGCGCCGTAGGAGCCGCCGATGACGACGGTGAACTTCGGGACCACCGAGCAGGCGACGGCCGTGACGAGCTTGGCGCCGTCACGAGCGATGCCCTTGTTCTCGTACTCCTTGCCCACCATGAACCCGGTGATGTTCTGCAGGAACACCAGCGGGATGCCGCGCTGGTTGCACAGCTCCACGAAGTGAGCGCCCTTGAGCGCCGACTCGGAGAAGAGGATGCCGTTGTTGGCGACGATGCCGACCGGCTGCCCCTCGATCCGGGCGAACCCGCAGACCAGCGTCTCGCCGTAGAGCTGCTTGAACTCCTGCAGCTTCGACCCGTCGACGATGCGGCGGATCACCTCGCGGACGTCGTAGGGCGTCCGGGTGTCGGCAGGAACCACGTCGACGAGCGTCTCGGGGGACTCGGCCGGCTCGTCGTAGCCGGTCCCGGTGGTCGAGCTTGTCGAGACCTCCTGCTCCGGCAGCGTCGAGACGATGCCCCGGACGATCTCGAGGGCGTGCTTGTCGTCGTCGGCGAGGTGGTCGACCACACCGGACTTCGTGGCGTGGACGAGCCCGCCGCCGAGCTCCTCGGCGGTGACCTCCTCGCCCGTGGCCGCCTTCACCAGCGGCGGCCCGCCGAGGAAGATCGTGCCCTGGTCGCGCACGATCACGGTCTCGTCGCTCATCGCCGGCACGTACGCACCGCCCGCGGTGCACGAACCCATGACCGAGGCGATCTGCGGGATGCCCTTCGCGGACATGTTGGCCTGGTTGAAGAAGATCCGGCCGAAGTGCTCGCGGTCGGGGAAGACCTCGTCCTGCTTCGGCAGGAACGCGCCACCGGAGTCGACGAGGTAGATGCACGGGAGGCTGTTCTCCGCGGCGATCGTCTGCGCCCGGAGATGCTTCTTGACGGTCAGCGGGTAGTAGGTGCCGCCCTTCACGGTCGCGTCGTTCGCGACGATCATGCACTTGCGGCCGCTCACCAGCCCGATGCCTGCGATCACCCCCGCCGACGGCACCGCCCACTCGTCGCCGTCGTCGTACATCCCGTACGCCGCCAGCGGAGCCACCTCCAGGAACGGTGACCCGGGGTCGAGGAGTCCGTCCACCCGGTCGCGCGGGAGCAGCTTCCCGCGGTCGGTGTGCCGTTGCCGGGAGCGTTCGCTCCCTCCTTGCCGTACGCGCTCGAGCCGCTCTCGCAGCTCGAGGGTCAGCTCGCGCAGATTCGCCGCCATGGAAGGAGGTTAACGTTCATTAACCTCGTGTGACAAGCCCCACGGCGATCCCGCCCGGGCTGGCGCTACTCGGCGAGGGCCGCTCGGGCCATCTTGGTGAGCACCTGGCGCGTGGATTCCTCCGGCAGGACCCGGTTGTGCGGGGTGGAGTTGATGAGCCCGAAGACGGCGTGGGCCATGGCGCGGGCGTTGTCGCGCGTCAGCGACGGGTCGCGGTCGCGGAGCTGGTCGGCCCAGAGGTCGACGTACTTCCGCTGCAGGGTGCGCACCTGCTCGCGCGCCTCGTGCGGGAGCGACTGCCAGTCACGCTCCTGGACGACGATGAGGGCCCGGTCGCGCAGGGCGAAGTCGACGTGCCAGTCGATCAGTGCCTCGATGGCCTCGGCGGTGCCCGAGGCCCCCTTCACCCGGGCGCGTCCTTCGCGGAGCAGCTCCTGCGAGATCGAGACGAGCATCTCGGCGAGCATCGCGTCCTTGCTCGGGAAGTGCTTGTAGAGCGCCGGGCCGGAGATGCCACAGGCAGCGCCGAGCTCGGAGACGGAGACACCGTGGAAGCCGCGGGCCGCGAAGAGCTCGGCCGCGGTGTCCAGGATCTGCTCGCGCCTGGTCTTCGTCGTGGCCGAGGTCATTGCATGAGGTTATCGCGTGATCACCACAGGCATCTCACTCCTCGAGCAGGTGGCGTGCCCGGAGCACCGCGTCGAGCGCGATCTCGACGTCGTCGACCTGGTCTCGGGTCGCCTCGCCGGGCGCAGCGTTCTCGACCGCTGCGGGCCCGTCGTCGCGGTCCCCGGGAAGCTGCCTCCGCAGCCGGCCCAGCAGCTCCTCACGCTCCGCCCCACGCAGATGGAGCAGGGCGGACGCGTCGCGATCGAGCGTCCAGCAGAGCTGGTGGAGCACCGCGAGCGAGTGGCCGCACACCGCATGCCAGTGCCCGCACGTGCAGGTCACCGCGAGCTCCTCGCCGTAGGGGACCAGCTCGACCCCGGCCTCCTCGGCGTGCTCGGCCACATCCAGCGGAAGCTCGCCGACGAGGAGCGCCTCGGCCCGGGCGGCCGAGGCACCGAGGACCTCCGAGAGCGCGGCGACGTCGTCCGCGCTCAACACCGGAACCGTGCCGGCCACCGTCCACAGCCCGCGCTCGTCGTCGACCGCGGCCGCGAACCGGCCGGCCTCGACGACCAGGCCTCCGATCCGCCCCGAGCGGGCGAGCGAGCGGGCCCCGGAGAGCTGGTTGTCGTCGTAGGCCAGCTCCTCGATCGCCCGCAGGAACGCCCGCCCCCACCACGACTCGACCTTCACCATCCCGCGCCGGTGCGGCTCGCGGGCGAAGGTCAGGACGTTGCTCATGAGGCGATCCGGCGGCGTTTCCGGCGCTTCTGGGGACCGAGCTTGACCAGCTCGCGGAGCTCGGCGTTGGACAGCTCGGTGAAGGCGGCCTCGCCGGCCCCGAGGACCGCGTCCGCCAGGACCCGCTTGCGCTGCAACAGCTCGGCGACGCGCTCCTCGACGGTGCCCTGGGTGATGAGCCGGTGCACCTGGACCGTACGCGTCTGGCCGATGCGATGGGCCCGGTCGGTGGCTTGGTCCTCGACCGCCGGGTTCCACCATCGGTCGACGTGGATCACGTGGTCGGCCCGAGTCAGGTTGAGCCCGACCCCGCCGGCCTTGAGCGAGAGCAGGAAGACCGGCACCTCGCCGTCCTGGAAGCGCTCGACCATGCGCGAGCGCTCCGTCACCGGGGTGCCGCCGTGGAGGAACTGGTGCTCCACACCGGACGCGGCCCAGTGGGCCTCGAGGAGACGGGCCATCGCGACGTACTGGGTGAAGACGAGCACCGCCCCCGACTCCGCGAGCACGGTCGAGACCAGCTCGTCGAGGAGCTCGATCTTCTGCGACCGCCCGGTGATCCGGCCGCCCTCCTGCTTGAGGAACTGCGCCGGGTGGTTGCAGATCTGCTTGAGCCCGGTGAGCAGGCTCAGGACCAGACCGCGCCGCTGCGGGTCGTCGGCATCGAGCCGCTCGATCCGCGCCATCGCGTCGCGCACGTACGCCTCGTACAACACGGCCTGCTCCCGGGTCAGCGACAGCAGGTGGTCGGTCTCGGTCTTGGGCGGCAGCTCGGGAGCGACCCCGGGGTCCGACTTGCGGCGGCGGAGCAGGAACGGGCCGACCAGCGCGGCGAACTCCTTCGCCTTCCCGACGTCCGCACCGGCCTCGATCTGGCTCGCCCAGGCCCTCCGGAAGGCGAGCCGGCTGCCGAGCAGACCCGGCACGCACCAGTCGAGCAGGGCCCACAGCTCGGTCAGGTTGTTCTCCACCGGGGTGCCGGTCAGCGCCACCCGGGCGTGCGACGGGATCTCGCGGAGCGCCTTCGCGGTCGCCGAGGCGGCGTTCTTCACGTGTTGAGCCTCGTCGGCCACGACGAGCCCCCACGACATCGCGGAGAGCAGCTCGACGTCGCGCCGCATCGTCCCGTACGTCGTCAGCACGACACCCGTCGCCCCGTCGAGGTCGCGCTCGGACCCGTGATGGCGGCGCACCTCCACCTCGGGCGCGAACCGGGCGAGCTCGGCCTCCCAGTTGCCCAGCAGGCTGGCCGGGCACACCACCAACGTCGGCCCGGCGTGCTCCTTCTGGCGATGCAGGTGGAGCGCGATCGTCATCAGCGTCTTGCCGAGACCCATGTCGTCGGCCAGGCACCCGCCCAGGCCGAGCGAGGTGATCCCGGCCAGCCAGGTCAGCCCCTCGACCTGATAGCCCCGCAGCGTGGCCTGCAGCTCTGGTGGCACGTCGACCGCCGCACCGGACGTCGCCGCGATCACCTCGTCGCGCAGCCGCGCGATCGAGGCCCCGATGATCACCTTCTCGCCCGGCGCCGCCTCGGCGACCTCCGCCGGCACCTGGCCGGTCAGCGCGACCGCGAGCGCCTCGCCGCCGGTGATCCGCTTGAGCAGCCGCTTGCGCGCCCGGCGGAGCACCGAGGGATGGACGACCGCCCAGGCCCCTCGCAGCCGCAGCACCGGCCCCGCGGCAGCCGCCAACGCGTCCATCTCGGCAGCGTCGAGCGGCTCGCCGCCGAGCGCCACCTGCCACTGGAAGGCGAAGAGCCCCTTCTCTCCGAGCGGTGACTCGCGCATCAGGTCCTCGCGCGCCGCAGCGGACGTCGAAGGTGTCCGGTCGACCGCCACCGACGTCGTCAGGTCGCGCGACAGCGAGCGCGGCCAGAGCACGTCGACACCGCGCTCCTTGAGCCACTCGACCCCGTCCTCGAGGAGCCCCACGACCTCGTCGCTCGACAGCGTCAGCGACGAGGGCACCGGCAGGTCGAGCAGCCGGTCGAGCACCGGCCACGCCTCCGCGGCGCCGCGAAGAGCGACCTGCGCGTGCGTACGCGCCCGGGGGCCGAAGCCGTGATCGTCGCCCTCCGCCCACAACCGAGCCGCATCGGCCACGTGCAGCGGGTCGGCCTCGTCGTGCACCTGCGGCACCAACGTCAGCGACCCGGCGAGCAGATCCTCCTCGGGCGCCTCGACGCGGAAGGAGAGCCGCACCAACGACGGCAACGCGGCCGTCACCGGCCCCTCGTCTGTCCGATAGCGCGCCAGCCTGGTCTGCAGGGACTCCCGGAAGGCGCCCGACCCGGCCGCCTTCGGCGCCGAGGTGGGCACCGCGTCCGCCACCGCGGCCACGATCTCCCGCACCAGCTGCTCGGCCGCCTCGCCGTCGAGGTCGTCGTAGGCCCGCGACTCGGCCAGCAGCCGCACCCGCTCCTCGTCCTCGGGCTTGTAGCGGACCGCCCACGAACCATCGGCGGGCTCCAGCTGCCCCGCGGCCACGAACCGGAGACCGAGATGGGCTGCCGACGCGACCAGAGCGACCGAGGGATGCAGGTCGGAGGCTGCGTACGCCTTCTTCAGGACGGGCAGCGCGGCCCGCATCGGCAACGACACCGACCGCCGGGAGTCGACGAACTCCACGGCCGAGTCCCGCGGCGGCTGCGCCGGCCGGAAGACGGCGCGGCCGGTGACGGGTACGAAGGACATGGACACGACCGTAGCCGCCACCACCGACGGTTTCTCATCCTCGAGGATGAGAGGTTCGCTCCTCAGGGTTGAGGTGCGCCGTGCAGTCGCGCTGCCACGGTGGCTGACATGACCGCGACCACCCACCCACGCGCCGCTCTCCCGCCAGGGCAGCGGCGGATCGACTTCTTCCCGCGCTTCGGGCGACGTGTCGCCGAGCCCCCGCCGACCGTGCCCGCACACCCGACGGTCGTCTTCGACGGAGCGCTCGCGGCGCCGATCGAGATCGCCGTCGCCGAGCTCGTCGGCACCGCTCGCCGCGAGCTCCGCGCCGACTTCCACTGCGTCGCCGGCTGGTCGGTGACCGGCCTCATCTGGGAGGGCGTCGCCTTCGCCGACATCTACCACCGGTACGTCGCCCCGGCCGTCGCCCCCGGGACGATCGTGACTCACGTGATCGTCCGTGGCCTCGACGGCGAACGGTTCGTGGCCCAGCTGGACGACCTCCTGGCCGACGACGTCCTGCTCGCCGACCGCCTCGGCGGCCGGCCGCTCGACGGTGCTCACGGCGCACCGCTGCGACTGGTCAACCCGGCGCAGTACGGGTACGCCAACATCAAGCACGTGTGCCGCATCGACGTGCTCGCGGGCGCCCCGGAAGCAGGCCCACCGGCGCTGCTCGACCGGCTCCTGCAGTCCCACCCGCGGGCGCGGGTCTGGGAGGAGGAGCGCCACGGGACGCTGCCCGGTTGGCTGGTCCGGCCGATCTACCGGGCGATCAAGACCGTCATGCTCTCCGCAGCCGTGCGCCGCGGTGAGTCAGGTCACTATTCAAATGTAAATAATGGCTAGGGGACCTATCAATTCACACGTAGGCTGTCAACCCGTGACAGACATTTCTGCCAAGCCTGAGAAGGCGCCCGACGACCACCTCGACAAGAGCGTGCTGATCGTCGCCGGCGTCGTTGTGCTCGGATCGATCATGTCGATCCTCGACATCACCGTTGTCTCCGTCGCACTGGAGACCTTCCAGCGCGAGTTCGACGCCACCTCTGCCGAGGTCGCCTGGACGATGACCGGCTACACCCTCGCCCTGGCGACGGTGATCCCGCTGACCGGTTGGGCCGCCGACCGGTTCGGCACCAAACGTCTCTACATGACCGCGATCGTGCTCTTCGCGCTCGGCTCGGCGCTGTGCGCGCTGGCCACGAGCCTGCCGATGCTGGTCGGCTTCCGCGTCATCCAGGGGCTCGGTGGCGGCATGCTGATGCCGCTCGGCATGACGATCCTGACCCGCGCCGCCGGCCCCGATCGGGTCGGTCGGGTGATGGCGATCCTCGGCGTACCCATGCTCCTCGGCCCGATCCTCGGTCCCATCATCGGTGGCGCCCTGATCGACTCCGCTTCGTGGCACTGGATCTTCCTGATCAACATCCCGATCGGCGTCATCGCCCTGGTCTACGCCTGGCGCGCGCTCCCCAAGGACCACGTCGAGCCGTCGCAGTCCTTCGACTTCCTCGGCATGGTGCTGCTGTCCCCGGGTCTGGCGCTGTTCCTCTACGGGGTCTCCTCGATCCCCGAGGCCGGCACGATCCTGGACACCAAGGTGCTCTCGTTCATGGTCGCCGGCCTGGTGCTGATCGCCGCGTTCATCCCGTGGGCGCTCTCGGCTCGCAACGACCACCCGCTGATCGACGTACGCCTCTTCGGCAACAAGGAGCTCACCGTCGCGGTGATCACCCTGTCGATCTTCGCGATGGCGTTCTTCGGCGCCTCGCTGCTCTTCCCGCTCTACTACCAGCAGGTACGCGGCGAGGACGCCCTCCACGCCGGCCTGCTGCTGGCTCCGCAGGGTCTGGGCGCGATGGTCACGATGCCGCTCGCCGGCATGCTCGCCGACCGCACCGGCCCGGGCAAGATCGTGCTCAGCGGTCTCACCACGATCTCGGTGGGCATGTTCATGTTCTCGCGGCTCGACGACACCACGCCCTACTGGTATCTCCTCGTGTCGCTGTTCATCATGGGCCTCGGTATGGGCGCGACGATGATGCCGACCTTCGCCGCCGCCCAGGCGACGCTGCGCGAGCACACGATCGCCCGCGGCACGACGCTGGTGAACATCGTCCAGCAGGTCGCCGCCTCCGCGGGCACTGCGCTGTTCTCAGTGCTGCTGACCAACGCCCTGTCCGGCAAGGAGTCGATCTCCGCGGCCGGTGACCTGGCCGACAAGCTCGGGGTCTCCTCGGACGGTCTGCCGAAGTTCATGGCCGACCCGGCCAACCAGCAGAAGGTCGGCGAGGCGGCAGCGTCGCTGGGTCTCGACCCCACCAAGCTGCCGGACCTCTTCAAGGCGATCCCGGTCGAGATGGCCGAGGCCTTCTCCGCCACCTTCGTGATCGCCGCGATCCTGGTGCTCGCCACGCTCATCCCCGCGTGGTTCCTGCCCAAGAGCAAGGCCGAGCACGGAGCCGCCGCTCCGACGGTTCTCCACTGATCCGCTCGCGCGCACGTACGCAGGGCCGGGCTGCCATCGGCAGCCCGGCCCTCGTAGCACTTGCCGGGTTCGCGTTGGTCGCCTGCGGGTCCGCCACGTCACCGGCTGCGGACGTGACGCCCGATCTGCCGCCCATTGACGGCGTCTTCGACTATCAGCTCGGCGCGACCGCCGATGAGCTGTCTGACGGCACCCGGATCGACGTGGTCGCCCGCGACTCCACCGCCGCGCCCCTCGAGGGCGCCTACAACGTCTGCTACGTCAACGGCTTCCAGACCCAGCCCGGCGCCGACTGGTCCGAGCATCCCTCCGCCTTGCTGCGTGACGCCTCAGGCGATCCCGTACGCGACCCCGACTGGCCCGACGAGATCGTCCTCGACCCCTCCACCGCCTCGGCACGGGAGGCGATCCTCGAGATGGTCGGTCCGGCCATCGAAGGCTGCGCCGACGACGGCTTCGACGCCATCGAGATCGACAACCTCGACACCTGGACCCGCTTCGACTCGATCTCCCGAGAAGGCGCCGTCGCCTTGGCCTCGGCCTACGTGACCGCCGCTCACGACCTCGGCCTGGCGATCGCCCAGAAGAACGCCGCCGAAGCCGCTTCTACGGCTCACGACGACCTCGGCTTCGACTTCGCCGTCGTCGAAGAATGCGGCACCTATTCCGAGTGCGCCGCCTACACCGACGTCTACGGCCCGCACGTGCTCCAGATCGAGTACCCCGACTCCCTCGCCGAAGCCAGCCTCTCCTTCGCCGACGTCTGCGCCGACCCCGACCGCTCCCCGCTCACCATCCTCCGCGACCGCGACCTCGTCGGGCAGGAGGACGCGGCGTACGTCTTTGAGGCCTGCTGAGCTCTTCCTCACCGCATGCTGAGAAGTGGTGTGCTGTCCCCTGTGACCGATCAGAGCATGCCTCCTGTCGCGCACAACCTGTTCGCGCGTGTCCAGCAGGCAGCGGCAGACACTCCGTGCAAAGTGGTCCCAACTGCAAGGGGATTCGACGTGGAGTTGGACGTAGCTGATTCGACCTGGTTCGGCCTCTTCAACAAGGCAGGGCTCAAGCACGCCTTTATCCATCACGTCTCCATTCCAGAGACCGGCACCTACTCGGTAACAGACGACGCGAGAACAGTTGAGTGGATTGCTGGGACTCCCAGAATCCCTTACGAGGCCGGTAGAGAGGTCGGACGCATCAAGAAGGTCTCCTTCAATCGAACATATGCGTTCCAAGAACAGGGCAAGTTCGGCAAGGTCATCGACTTCACGTTCATTTCCGAGGAGGGCCGCGCGCTGATTGATTCCGCCGCAGCGGACCTCGGTTACCGGCAAGTGCGAGGCTCGATCGAGAAGATCGGTCTCCTCATCGGCCTAGGGACCCTTGCCCTGCTCGTATTGATGGGCGTGATCATCGGGGCTGTGATGCTGACCCGTTGAGGTCGGCAGACCATTTCAGTGCACGCTCACCGCAGGGTCGAACGAGCTGGCGGCACGGAGTTCGCGCCTCGGACAGTAGGGTCCCGCGCCGGCGTCGCGTTCGTATGAACCTCACAGCCGTGTCGCGACTGGGGCTGGAAGTGGCTGCCTCAGTCTCGCTTATCGTCGTCGGCTCGGGTCGCGTCCGGCGCCCAGCCGCGGGATGCGTTGGGGTCCAAGACGTCGCTTGCGGTCTCGGTCCAGTCGTCGGTGTAGTCGGCTTCCCACTCTTGGTTCTGGCTGCCGTTCTGGTCCCGCTTCTTGGCGCCACGACCGCCGGCCGCACCGGCTCCGCGGCCACCAGCGCCGCGACCGCCAGCTCCCCGGCCGCCGGCACCGCGCGCGCCGGCTCCCGTGCCACGACCACCAGCGCCGCGAGCACCGGCAGCGGATCCCGCGCGGGCCCCTGCACGGGCTGATGTAGACCTGGCCGCGGCCGACCTGGAGGTGGCGCCGGCCGTGGCTGCCTTCGCCGAGGCACCGGCTCCGAACCTGCTCGCGATCGCCTTCGCGATGCCTGCGCCGAGCAGCGCCCCACCAGCACCCACGGCAAGCGCGGTGGCACCGCCGGTTCCACCGCTGAGCGGGGCGAGGCCGTCCGCCGTCTCGACCATCGCGTACGACGTTGCGGGAGCAGGCGAACCATCAGCGTTGATCCACTGGCCGTTGTTGTTGTCCCACTCCGGACGGTTCTCGGCCTGGTACTCCTTGATCTTGGCGTCCTCGGCCGCAATCTTTTCGTAGCCCCAGCCGTCAGGGTAGGTGGCGTTGGCGTTGATCTTCGACTTCCGCGTCTGCGCCGCGGCAATGTCGCTGTAGGAGCCAGGGACCGAAGGCGAGCCCGACGGGCGCTCCTCGCGGGTGTTGTCCGGGTCGACCAGGGCGCGGACCTTCGGATCCGCATCGATCACGGCAGCATCGACCGCCTGTACCTTCGCGGCTGCCTTGCGCTCAGCGTCAGCGATAGCCGCCTCACGAGCGGCGTATTCAGCCCGGGCATCCGCCAGCGCTGACTCGTTCTCCTCAGCCTGGCGCTTACCGACCTGCTTCGCATCGGTTGGAAAGTCTGCTGGGTCAACACCTGGGTGGGAGTCAGGAAGCGAACTGTCGATCTCCGCCTTGGCGATCATCGCTTCCTTGAGGCGGAGTTGCACCACGCCCAGCGCATCTTCTGCATCTCGGATCTTGTCGCGCTTCTCGTGGGCGAACTTCGAGGAGGACACCAGGCTGTTCTTCATCGCAGCACCGGATTCCATCGTTTCTGAGAACCCGTTGCTCGCCTTGTTGGCGTTGTCGGCCATAGTCGTACCAGCACTGCCGAACGCTCGACGACCACCGTTCCAACCGTCGGTCATCGTTGTGATCGCAACTGGGTCGGCCCCGCGGACGTAGTCATCGAGCCTGAGCGCCCAGAAACCCTTGACTGACATGTAGACCCTCCCGAAGACGATGGGGGTCTCCCCGACCCCGCCTGAGTACGGTACCCAACATCGATGACGGATCTGGCCAGAGTTCGCCAACAACCGTGCTCTAGTCTCGACGCATGATGACCTCTCGGCCCCTTGCGATCGCAGCCCTGGCCATTACAACGGCCATGACGGCAGCAGCGTGCTCATCGTCGAACGACAAGCCCGCAGAGGACCCGACCTCCGCTTCGGCAAGCCCATCACCAACGACGGAGCCTAGCGCGCCAACTGTGCCTTCGGACTGGCAGACGGTGCCGCTCGAAGATGTGGCCGAGATTTCTGTCCCTCCCGATTGGAGCGTCAAGTCCAGCACCGACGCTTTGGACACGCTGTCGGCTCCGAAGGATGCGATTGGTTTCCCGCCCGGTTCAGCCACCGTTGGTGTCGGAAACCTCGCCGGGGGCAACCAAGCGGAGGAACTCGAGTGGGTGGCCAAGCATGCTATGGAAAATGACTACTCGGGATACGCCAATCTCAAGCGCCTCCCGAATGAGACCATCAACGGGACGCCCTTCTACCGGTTCCAGTACGAATCCGATGCCTACTGGTTTGATGCGTACGGCACCGTCACTCCCGACGGCGAATACAACATCGTGTTCGAATGGCAGTTCGACAAGACCATCAGCCGAAAGCAGGCAGAGGCCATCTGGCGTCCCGTGATGCCGACGTTCAAGATGCTCTGAGACAAGAGCGGTTTGCAGGTTCAGATCGGAAGGTTGCGGACCTTCGCGAGGGTGTCCTTGTTGAAGAGCACCAATGGGTTGCTCATGATCTGAGTGGCTTCCACGAACTTCCGAATCACCAAGGCCGCCGCCTCAGCCTGGGCATCGGCGCCTTCCAGCTCCTTGACCGCCACCTCGATGCCCTCATCCATCCTGGTCATCGCGGTCTCGGACTCTTTCAATGCGTCAGCGATGGCCTTATGACCGTCCTTGACCAGCCCGAACAGGTACGTACCATTCGCCGAGTCACCGAACATGCCAGCAGCTGGCGCAATCAGCGCGGCCCTCGCTGCGACCACGTTCTCCTTCTCAGCGTTCAGGTCCTTACGGACCTGGCCGAGAGCGATGTAGTCGACCGCGATCTCTTCGCCGTCACCCTTACCCATGGTCTGCCCTCCCGAGGCTTCCGATCGCACCCCCGGCGGGTGCCTCAGTAGGAGTAGTACACCACGGCTCACAGGGCGACTGGCAGGGATGCGTAGCCGCGGAGGATGCGGGTGGGGCGGCGTACGGCTTCGCCTGTGACTCGCAGGGACGGGTAGCGCTCGAACAGCAGGCGGAGACCGACGCGGGCCTCGAGGCGGGCGAGGCTGGCGCCGAGGCAGAAGTGGGCGCCGGCGGAGAAGGAGAGGTGCTGGTCGGCGTTGACCCGGGTGATGTCGTACGTGTCGGGGTCCTCGAACACGGACGGGTCGCGGTTGGCGCCGCCGAGGACGACGGCGACGGCGGTGCCCTTGACGACGTCCACGCCGGCCACGCTCGTCGCCGCGTAGGCCTGGCGGACGGTGGCCATGACGGGCGGGTCCCAGCGGAGGGTCTCCTCGACGACACCGTCGACCAGCGACGGATCAGCGAGCAGGAGAGCGCGTTGGGAAGGATGGGCATCGAGCGCCGCGACGGCGTTGCCGAGCAGGTTGACGGTGGTCTCGAAGCCCGCCGCCAGGACCAGGAGCCCGAGGGCGTGGAGCTCGATGTCGTCGAGGTCCCCGGCGATCACCAGGGCGCTGAGCAGGTCGTCGCCGGGGTCGGAGCGGAGGTGGCGTACGTGGTTCTCGAACCAGTGGTGGAGGGACCTCATCGCGGCCTCGACCCGGGAGTAGTCCCGCCACGACAACCCCGGATCGAGGATCGCGGCGGCCTGGTCGCCCCAGCGCAGGATGTCGGCCCGATCCGCCTCAGGCACCCCGAGCAGCTCGGCGATGACGGCGATGGGGAGCTTCGCGGCGTACCTCTCGATGATGTCGACCTGCCCCTCGCGCGGGTCGATCTCATCGAGGAGGTCGCCGGCGACCGCGGTCACCATCTCGGCCATCGAGCCGATCCGGCGGGCGGTGAACGCCTTCGACACGTGCTTGCGATAGCGGGTGTGGAGCGGCGGGTCGACGGCCAGCATCGACGGCGGGTCGACCGGACCCAGGGCGTCGGGCGCGCTCACCTTACCGAGCAGCCACCGCAGCGGCGCGGGCAGCTCGCCCTGGCCGTCGCCGACGCCGAAGTCGCTGCTGCGCAGGATCTCGTTGGCGGCGGCATAGGAGACGGTGCCGGCCATGAACGGGTTCGTGTGGATCGGGCCGCGCGCTCGCAGCCGGCCGTAGTCCGGCAGGTCGCGCGACCACATCAGCTCGGCGAGCGGGTCGCCGCGCCTCGACGCATAGCTCAGGACGGCGCGGTTGAGGCCCTGGGAGAGCGCCCAGCGGGCGTACGACCTCGCCCTCTCGGACGGCGCCAGCTCACGCCGAGGCATCGGCCAGCTCCTCGCTGAACTCATGGGTGCCGATCCGGCCCATCAGCGGCGCCAGATCGGCGAGCAGGTCGGCGAAGGTCGCCTCGTAGTCCTCCTGCGACAGCGTCGGGTCGAGCTGCGCCTGGAAGCGGATCCGCCACCGATGACGCAGGGCCTGAGCCAGGCGCTCGGGGGTGCCGAAGGCCTCGGCGTACGCCGGCGACCACGGCAGCCTGTGCGCGAGGCCGGCACGCAGCTCGGCCTCCGCGTCGTTCAGCAGCCGGTAGCGCTCATGGGTCTGGTTCCACGTCATCGTCCTCACCGTCTCCGTCGTCGTTGGGACCGTTGTCGATGACGCTACGGATCGGCGGCCCGGGACACATCGGACGCTGGCAGGCACCTGCGTTCCTACCCTGGTAGGAGTCCGGCCGCCTGCCACGGTCGGATGCGACCCGGGTCACGTCTTTCTAGACTGGGCGGCATGAGTGTCCAGGACTCCGCTCGCGATGTGCGTGACTTCCTGGAACGACGCTGTCGCAGCAAGGACCTCGACATCCCCTGGTGGGCGCCGCTGCTGTCGGCCTTCGGGCTCGTCGCGATGGTCACCGTGGCGGTGGTCCAGCGAAACGCCACCCTCGAGGTGATCGTGGCGGGTCTGGTCATCGTGGTCCCTTCGTTGAGCATCTTCTTCATCCCGACCACCGGTGACTGGCTCAAGAACCACATGTGGGCCGTCGACCTGCTGCCCACCCTGGCCGGCTCGGCCTGGCTGATGTCGGAGCCCGCGACGGCGTTCTGGTCCCAGCACGACTTCGCACCGGCGGTGCTGGTCCCGCTCACCCTCGAGATGGTCGTCCGCGAAGGATTCAAGACCGGCACGCTCTATGGGATCGCCTCGGCCGTGGCGATGTGGGTCTTCGCCGAGGACACACCCAGCGGCATCGGGGTCCAGTTCCTGCTGCTCGCCGTCGGCTGGATCCTCGGGCTGCTGATCCTCGCGCAGATGCGCGCCCTGCGCGCGGAGCGACAGGCGCGCGAGCAGGAGCACTCCCGCGCCACCGAGGCCGAGCGCACCCGGATCGCCCGCGAGATCCACGACCTGGTGGGGCACTCGCTCTCCATCACCCTGCTCCACCTCACCGCGGCGCGACGCTCCGTCGCCGAGGGGGACGACCCGGACGAGGCGGTCTCTGCCCTCACCGAGGCCGAGGCCGTCGGGCGCCGGGCGATGGCCGAGATCCGCCGTACGATCGGGGTGCTGTCTACCTCTGGGGCCGGAACGGCCCCGCTCCCCGGCGCCGCCGACGTGGTCCGGCTCGTGGAGGAGGGCCGCAGCGCCGGGCAGGCGATCACGTTCTCCTCCTCCGGCGACCTCTCCCGCATCGACGCCGGCGTCGGGCTGGGGATCTACCGGATCCTGCAGGAGTCGCTCGCCAACGCCATCCGGCATGCTCCCGGCGCACCGGTCTCGGTCTCATTGGCGGTCGCGGACGGCGTACGCCTCTCCGTGGAGAACCCGCTCGTCGGCACCCGGCGCGGGGTCGGCGAGGGGTCCGGACTGGCCGGCATGGCCACCCGCGCCGAGCAGCTCCGGGGCCGGTTGTCGGCCGGGGCCGAGGAATCGATGTGGAAGGTCGATCTGGTGATTCCGTCCCACTGTCTCGTACGCAAGGCCCTCGCGTGACGCCGGTCAACCCCGCCGCCGGCAACACAGCCGCGCCGATCCGGGTGATCGTGGTCGACGACCAGGAGCTCGTACGCAGCGGCCTGCGCCGCATTCTGCGCCGGCGCGACGGGCTGGAGATCGTCGCCGAGTGCGCGGACGGCTCGGAGGTGGTCGCGGCGCTCGAGGCCAACCCGGCCGATGTCGTGGTCATGGACCTGCGGATGCGCCAGGTCGACGGGATCACGGCGACCGGCCTGCTGCGGGCGCTGCCGTCGGCGCCGCCGGTACTGGTGCTGACCACGTTCGACGAGGACGAGCTCGTCTCCGGGGCCCTGCGCGCCGGGGCCGCCGGCTTCATCCTCAAGGACTCGCCGGCCGAGGAGCTGGTCATGGCCGTACGCTCCGTGGCCCTCGGCGACGCCTGGCTCGATCCCGCCATCACCGGCCGGGTCCTGGCCACCTACCGCTCCGCGGTCGCACCGTCGGCATCGGACGCCGTCGAGGTCTCCGAGCTCACGGATCGCGAGCTCGAGGTCCTCCGCGGCCTCGCCTCGGGCTGGACCAACTCCGAGATCGCCGAGCGCCTCGTCATCTCCGAGCTCACCGTCAAGTCCCACATCGGCCGCATCTTCGCCAAGCTCGACCTGCGCGACCGCGCCGCCGCCATCGTCTTCGCGTACGACCACGGCATCGTCCGGCCGGCGGTCTGATCCCTGCCGAGACGGGGGTCAGGTGGTGGTCGCGAGGACGAGGGGGTGGACGGTGGCGGCGCCGGCATCGAGGAGGGCGCGGGCGGCGAGGGTGATAGTCCAGCCGGTCGCGATGCGGTCGTCGATGAGGAGTACGTCGACACCCGGTGGCACTTCGGCGTGGAGCGAAAAGCGCCGACCGACGGCGGCGACGCGCTGGGCGGAGTTGGAGGCGCCCTGGCCAGGGCCGACGTCGGGGTCGACGATGGCCCACGAACCGAGAACAGGGATGCGGAGATAGCGCGACAGCCCTTCGGCGAAGTCGCGGGTCAGCGTGGGACGCGTCGACGACTCGACGTAGACGATGCCGCCGACCGCGGGGCGCCAGTCGCCCAGGACCTCGACGACCGCCTTCACCAGCGGCACCGGGACCGGGCCGTCCTGAGCGGGCTCGCGGAAGAGGTCACGCAGGGCTTGGCCGTAGCCGAGGTCGGTCAGTCGCGCGACCGCGCGGCCCTCCAGCGGACCCTCCTTGATCTTGCCCTTAAGCGAGATGCCGAGCCGGTCGAGGCCGGTGGGCCACATCTTCTTCGGCTCCACGACGACCCCGGGCCGCGACAACCGCGCCGAAGCCTCCTCGACCGCGCCTTCGGAGACCGACGAGGTCACCGCGAAGCCACCGCAGTTGTCGCACCGACCACAGTCGACGGCGCCGGGATCGTCGAGCTGCTCGCGCAGGAACCGCATCCGGCACTGGTCGGTCGAGATGTAGGCGAGCATGGCGTCCTGCTCGCGGCGACGAGCCTCCGCGACCCGTGCATACCGCTCCGCGTCGTAGTCCCAGGGGACCCCGGTCGCCTCCCAGCCACCACCGACCCGGCGCGCGGCACCGTCGACGTCGAGCACCTTGAGCATCTGCTCGAGGCGTGACCTCGACAGGTCGACGTACGTCTCCAGCGCCTGCGTCGACAACGCCCGCCCCGCCTCCAACAGGACCCCGAGGGTCTGGCGCACCTGCTCCTCGCGCGGGAAGGCGAGCGAGGCGAAGTAGGCCCAGATGTCGCGGTCCTCGACGCCCGGGAGCAGGACGACGGAGGCGTCGGAGGTGCCACGGCCGGCGCGGCCGACCTGCTGGTAGTAGGAGACCGGTGAGGAGGGTGCGCCCATGTTGACCACGAACCCGAGGGTCGCGTCGAAGCCCATCCCGAGCGCCGAGGTCGCCACCAGCGCCTTGATCTTCCCGGCAGCCAGCGACTCCTCCAGGTCGGCCCGCTCGGCCGCCTCGGTGCGCCCCGAATAGGCGGCCACGTCGTGGCCTCGCGAGCGCAGATAGTCGGCGATCTCCTCGGTCGCGGCGACGGTCAGGCAGTAGACGATGCCGGACCCGGGCTGCTCGGAGAGGTGGTCGGAGAGCCAGGCCAAGCGCTGCTCGGGGGTCTTCAGCGAGACCACGCCGAGCCGCAGCGACTCCCGGTCCAGCGACCCCCGCAGCACCAGAACGCCCTCACCCATCTGCTCGGCGACGTCCGCGGTGACCCGGGAGTTCGCGGTCGCGGTCGTCGCGAGCACCGGGATCCCGGCCGGGAGATCGGCCAGCAGCGTACGGATCCGGCGGTAGTCGGGCCTGAAGTCGTGCCCCCAGTCGGAGATGCAGTGGGCCTCGTCGACCACCAGCAAACCGCACTCGGCCGCCAGCCGCGGCAGCACCGCGTCGCGGAACTTCGGGTTGTTGAGCCGCTCGGGGGAGACCAGCAGGACGTCCACCTCGCCCGCGTGGATCGCCTCCTCGATCGAGACCCAGTCCTCGGGGTTGGTCGAGTTGATCGTCACCGCCCGGATCCCCGCGCGCTGCGCCGCCGCGATCTGGTTGCGCATCAGCGCGAGCAGCGGGGAGACGATCACGGTCGGCCCGAGACCGGCTTCGCGGAGCAGCAGCGTCGCCACGAAGTAGACCGCCGACTTCCCCCATCCGGTCTTCTGCACGACCAGCGCCCGGCGACGCTCGACGGCGAGCGCCGAGATCGCCGACCACTGGTCCTCGCGCAGGGTGGCGTCATCGCGTCCCACGAGGGCACGCAGATGCGCCTCGGCACGAGCACGTACGTCACTGGCCGGATCAGTCATGACCACAGGTCTATCAGGCGCCTCCGACAGGATCGCCCAGTGCCAGCCGCGGCCAGTCGGCCAGATCACTCAGCATCTGCCGATCATGAGTCGCCACCACCACCGCCGCAGCCGTCGCCCGCAGCGCGGCGGTCAGCTCGTCGACCAACCGTGCCGAGAGATGGTTGGTCGGCTCGTCGAGGATCAGAAGATGCGGGCGCGACGCCAGCCGCAGCGCCAGCTCGAGCCGTCGCTGCTGCCCCTGGGACAACAGCGACGCAGGCGTACGCCGCGCCTCGGCGTCGACCAGACCGGTCGATCGCAACGATGGGATCGACCGCTCCGAGACCACCCCGGCGGCGGCCAGCCGCCCGCAGTGCTGCGCATAGATCTCGGCCGCGGTCAGCCCGGGAGCCCACTCCGGCTCCTCCTGTCCCACCAGCGCCACCCGCGCTCCCGGCGCGGTCCGGACCGACCCCGCGCCGGCCACGAGCGATCCGCCCAGCACCTGCAGCAACGTCGACTTGCCGGCACCGTTCGGACCGGTGACCAGCAGCCGGTCGCCGGCGTCGATCCCGAGGGAGACGGGTCCGGCCAGGCGGCCGGGTACGGCCACGTCGTCGCACCGCAACAGCGTGCCGGCACCCGGCGAGAGGGAAGGGAAGCCCAACGACATCGGCGGCTCCGGGACGGAGATCCGGTGCTCCTCGAGTGCCGCGAGATCCCGGTTGAAGGACCGCACCAACCCGGGAGCCCGGGTCTGTCGCTGATGCTTCCCGGTGCCCTTCGCCGGGCGCCACCCGGTGCTCAGCCGGTCCCGAGCCGCCGAGACGGAATCCTGCAGCCGCCGGTGCTCCTCCTGCTGAGCCGCGTAGTCCTGCTCCCAGCGATCTCGGTCGCGACGCCGACCCTCCTGCCAGCCCGGATAGCCTCCGGCGTACGTCCTGGCCCTCCCGTCCTCGCTCGGATCCAGATCCAGGAACTCGATGCCGACCTCGCGCAGCAGCAGCCGGTCGTGGGAGACGAGCACGACCCCGCCGGGATGAGCCCGGACCCGCTCGGTCAGGAACGCCAGCCCCGACGCGTCCAGGTGGTTGGTCGGCTCGTCGAGCACGAGGAGGTCGTGGTGGGCCCCGAGCAGGCACGCGAGCCGCACCCGGTAGCGCTGGCCGACGGACAGGGTCGCCAGCTCCCGTGAGTGATCGGTGCACGCGCCGAGCGCCTCCAAGGCGATCTGCACCCGGCGGTCGGCATCCCAGGCATCCAGCGCGGTCGCCCGCTCCAAGGCGGCGGCGTACGTCCCGGAGGTGTCCGCCGGGTCGTCCGACAGCGCCGCGGCCGCCTCGTCGAGCGCCCGGAGGGCGTCGTGGGACTCCGCCAGGGCGGCGGAGGTGAGGGTGCCGACGGTGTCCCCTGGACGTACGGCCAGGGCTTGCTGCGCGATGCCGAGGCTGCCGTGCCGCTGGACGCGGCCGGTGTCGGGTTCGAGGAGCCCGGCCAGGACGTGCAGCAGTGTGGTCTTGCCCCGGCCGTTCTCGCCGACGACGGCCAGCCGGGACCGGTTGGTGGCGGAGACGGTCAGGGAGACGCCGCGCAGGACGGGGCGACCGCCACGGGTGACCGAGATGTCCTCGGCGCGCAGGTGGGCAGAGGTGTGATGGGTCTGTACAGACACGAAGGTGAACTTCCAGCTCGCATACGGGAGCCGGGAGCGCGAGAGCAGCTACCCGGCTGATGGCCGGACAGCGGCGTGAGTATTCCTCGCAGCGCCGCCGTCAGGCGGCGGGCCGCAGGCGCATGTGAGCGATGCCGAGATGCATGGCTCCATCGTAGAGAACGACGACCCGTCCACGCGAACCGTTATTCGCCGAGCGGGAAGAAATAAACGCCGAGCCGGCGCTGTTGGTCCTCCCCCACGGGGACCCGCAGAACCGGCCCGGCATCTCCAGTATGCGTCCTATCGACGCACCGGCATAACCACACGCCCGAATTCGTACTTTAGTTACCGAATGCGGACGACGGCGCCGTCTTTCGAAGCACGACGCCGTCGAAACAACCCGCTCGATGAAGGTGCGACCTGGTCAGTTCACCGAGACCGCGGACCAGGCGGCCTTGACCGCGGCGACCTCGGGGCTGGAGGCGCCGTAGAGGTCGGTCGCAGCCGAGATCGTGCCGGTGCGAGCAGAGGCGTAGTTGGTCGTGGAGGTGAAGTAGGTCGTCAGCGCGCGGAACCAGATCTTCTCCGCCTTCGCCCGGCCGATGCCGGCGACCGTCGAGTTGTTGCAGGTCGGGCTGTTGTGCGCGACGCCACCGATCGTCTTCGCCCCGGACCCCTCGGCCAGCAGGTAGAAGAAGTGGTTGCCGACGCCGGACGAGTAGTGCACGTCGAGGTTGCCGACCGACGACGACCAGCAGTTGACCGAGGACCCGTCGGAGTCCGGGTCGTCCATCCGGCGCAGCCCCTGGGTGTTGTTTCCCTTGAGGAAGAAGCGCTCACCGATCAGGTAGTCGCCGGCATCGCTGGAGTTGTTCGCGTAGAACTCCACCATCGTGCCGAAGATGTCCGAGGTGGCCTCGTTGAGCCCACCTGACTCGCCGGAGTACTCCAGGCCGGCGGTGTTCTCGGTGACACCGTGCGACATCTCGTGACCGGCCACGTCGAGCGAGGTCAGCGGGCCGTACGTGGTGCCGTCACCGTCGCCGTACGTCATCTTGGTGCCGTCCCAGAACGCGTTCACGTAGTTCGACCCGTAGTGGACGCGGTTGTAGGAGCCCGAGCCGTTGCCGAAGATCCCGTTGCGGCCGTGGACGTTCTTGTAGTAGTCCCAGGTGACGTTGGTGCCGTACTGGGCGTCGGCCGCCGCGGTCGCCCGGTTGGAGTTGAGCCCGTTGCCGAACGTGGTCGTCGACGAGGTCACCAGGGTGCCCGTCGAGCAGCCCCAGCCGAGCAGCTGGCACAGGGTGCTGTCGGTCGCGTTCTTCATGTCGGTGGTGTACGTCCCACCGCGGGTGGCGTCCTTGAGCTGGTAGGTCGAGCCGCTCTGGGTGACCTGCAGCGGCACAGTGCCGGAGTAGAGCGTCTGGCCGGAGCCGTCGGCGGTCTCGATGCCCTCGATGCGGCGCAGCACCTTGCCGGTGCCGGCGTCGACGTACGTCGCGAGGCGGGAGGGGGTGCCGTCGGCCTGCTTGCCCTTGGTGGTCACCCGCCACACCAGCGTCGGGGTGCCCTCGCTCGCGTCGACCACGAGCTCGGGCGCGTGCTTCTTGTCGGCCTCGAGCCCGCTGATCGCCTTGGTGACGGCGTCCAGGGTCAGCGCGGCCTTCGTGGCCGCGGTCTCGGTGAGGGTCGGCTTCACCGAGAGGTCGAGCACCTGAGTCAGCCCCTGGGAGACCGAGGTCAGGGCGCCGGCCTCGGTCTGGTGGGCGACCAGGTCGCCGCCGACGACCTCGAGGCCCTTGTAGGTCCGGTTCATCCGCACGTGGGTGGCACCGTTGGCGTCCTTCAGGGTCACCACGGGCTCGAGCTCCTGGCCCGCGCCGACCTTCCAGGTCGACGGCTTGCTGGTCAGCGCACTGATGGCCTTCTCGGCGATCGACTCGTCGTGGATGATCTTCTGGGCGGCCAGCGACTCTGGCGTGATGGAGGCGGAGTCGGCGGGGGTGGCGCCGGCGGGACCCCCGAAGGAGGCGATGAAGGCAGTTCCTGCAACAGCGGCGGCGGTGGCCGCTCCCGCTACTCGAGCAATACGCATCGTGGGGTTCTCCTCGATTGTGGGGACCGGGATGAACGGAATCCTTGCACCCGAATCGATAGCGCGAAGAAACAATTTCCTGCAATGCGTATTTATGAAGATGGCTCCCCGCGTAACCTCTTTACGTTGTTATCGAATATTAACCAATACCCCTACCCCCAGGGGTCACCAGATCCGCACGCGCTCCTCCGGATCGAGCCACAGACCGTCGCCGGGAGCGGTGCCGAAGACCTCGTGGAACTCGTCCAGGTTGCGCGCGATGTTGGCACGGAACTCCGGCGGGCTGTGCGGGTCGATCGTCAGGTACTGCTGCGCCTGCTCCTTGCGGCGCACCGTACGCCACACGTAGGCCCAGTTGAGGAAGAGCCGCTGCCGGTCGCCGACGCCGGCCGAGCCGCCGGTGGCGAGCATGTAGGCGGTGTGCGCGATCGTCAGGCCCCCGAGGTCGCCGATGTTCTCGCCGACGGTCAGCGCACCGTTGACGAACTCGCCCGGCAGGTCCCGCGGGGAGAGCTTGGAGTACTGCTCGATCAGCGCCTTGGTCTTCACCTCGAAGGCCGCCTTGTCCTCCGGTGACCACCAGTCCTGCATGTTGCCGTCGCCGTCGAACTGCGCGCCCTGGTCGTCGAAGCCGTGGCCGACCTCGTGGCCGATCACGGCGCCGATGCCGCCGTAGTTCTCCGCCGGGTGGGCGTCCTTGTCGAAGAAGGGGCGCTGCAGGATGCCGGCTGGGAAGCAGATCTCGTTGGTGCCCGGGTTGTAGTAGGCGTTGACCGTCTGCGGCAGCATGAACCACTCGTCACGGTCGACCGGCCCACCGAGCTTGCCGAGCTGCCGGTCGGTCTCGAACACGCTCGCCGCGGAGACGTTGCCGATCAGGTCGTCCTTGCTGATCTGCAGCGCCGAGTAGTCGCGCCACTTGTTCGGGTAGCCGATCTTCGGCGTGAACTTGTCGAGCTTCTCGTAGGCCTTCTCCTTGGTCTCCTCGCCCATCCAGTCGAGCTCGGAGATCGACTTGCGGTAGGCCTCCAGGAGGTTGTGGACGAGCTCGTCCATCTGGGCCTTCGCCTCGGGCGGGAAGTGCCGCGCGGCGTACTCCTTGCCGACCGCCTCCCCGATCGCGCCCTCGACCAGCCCGACCCCGCGCTTCCAGCGTTCGCGCAGCTCAGGGGTGCCGTTGAGGGTGCGGCCGTAGAAGTCGAAGTTGGTCTCGACGAAGTCGTCGGTCAGGTAGGGCGCCGCCCAGCGCAGCACGTGGAAGTAGAGCCACAGCTTCCAGTCGTCGATGTCGACCTCGCCGAGCACGGTGGCCAGGTGGGCGAAGTAGGACGGCTGCCGCACGACCACCTCACCGAGCACCTCCTCGGTGGTCAGCTTCGAGCCGGAGAGGTTGCGGACGTACGCATCCCAGTTGAAGTTGGGGGCCAGCTCGCGCAGCTCGGCGAGGGTGAGCAGGTTGTAGGTCTTCTGCTTGTCGCGGGTCTCCTCGCGCGCCCAGTGGCCCTCGGCCAGGCGGGTGTCGATCCGGATGATCGTCTCGGCGGCCGCACGCGGGTCGGGGTGCTCGGCGAGGGTGTAGAGCCGTTCGAGGTAGTCGGCGTACTTGCCGAGCACCTCGGCGAACTTCTCGTCGAAGTAGTAGTCCTTGTCGGGCAGCCCGAGGCCACCCTGGAGCAGGTTGAAGATGTAGCGGTCGGACTGCTTGTCGTCGTTGTCGACGTAGGACCCGAAGAGCCCGTGCCCACCGATCCGCTCGACCTCGCCCAGGAACGCCGCCAGGTCGTCCGCGTCGCGGAGCCCGTCCACGGCAGCCCTCAGGCCGTCGAGCGGCCGTACGCCGCGCTCGGCCACCGCGGCCTCGTCCATGAAGCTCGCGAAGAGGTCACCGATCTTCTGGGCGTCGCTACCCGGCTCGCCGCCGGAGGCCGCGAGCTCCTCGATGATCGCGCGCACGTCCTTCTCGGCCTGGTCGGCCAGCATCACGAACGGCCCCCAGCTGGACCGGTCGGCGGGAATCTCGACCTCCCGGAGCCAGGTGCCGTTGACGAACCCGAACAGGTCGTCCTGCGGCCGGATGCTGTCGTCCATGCCCGGGCGGGCATCATCAAGAATCGTCACAGGCCCCAGCGTAGATGCGGGCCCCCAAGCGCGTGGGCAACAACCCCACACATGCGGCGAAGTTGCACCACCTGGGCCAGAACCCGACGGAAGTTCCCCGCACCTGCACGGTTCTTGCCAGGCTGGATCAGGACCAACCCGGGAAGTGGGCCCGCCACGCCTCGGAGAGCGTTGCCGGTACGCCGGGCTCGCCGCGGAGTCGCAGGACGCGGTGGATCCGCTCCAGGGTCCGGCCGGGCGACTTGTAGATGTCCTTCGCGACGAAGACCAGGATGCGCCACTGGTCGTCGTCGATGCCCTCGCGACGTTCGAGGTCGGCCTCCCACTGCTCGATGCGCTCGACATGCTGGCGGCCGTCGTACTCGAGGATCGTCTTCGAGCGGCGGTACGACAGGTCGTACTTGCGGCGCTCGACCTCGTCGCCGACCAAAAGGTTGACCTCGGGTTCAGGAAGTCCGGCGAGGACGATCAGCAGCCGGAGCCGGGTCTCCATCGGAGAGTCCACCCCGCTGCGTACGTGATCGGCGGCCGTCCGCGCGAGCGCAGCGCCTGGACCGGAGGCGTCGGCGCAGAACCTCCGCAGCGTCTGCAGGTCGACCAGTCCGTTGCGCACCATGTGGTCGCCGACGATCACCAGGTCGACCAGGGTCAGCTGGGTGGCCAGCTCGACGAAGACCTGCTGGGGCGCGGAGACGCGCGCGCCAGCGATCTCGTTGACCAGACCGCTCTTCCGGAGGTGGCAGGTCACGTCCCGGCGGCTGCGGCGGCGGCGCCGCTCGACGACCGTGACGTGCTCACCGGGAAGCGCCGGGATCGGCACGCCCAGAACCCTCGCGGCCGTGGCGTGGCTCGCCCACGCGTCGTCCCCGAACGGCAGCAGCGCGGCCTCGGCCATCAGCGCCGGCGTCACCTCGACGGACGCGGAGACATAGATACCGTGCAGCAGGCGCTTGTAGGCAGGAGTGCGCAGCTCCTTCGCACTCCCCATCGCAGCAGCTGTCGCACGGACGAACGGCCGGCTCGGGTCGAACCGGACCTCGGGATCCTGACCAACTGTCATGGGAACAAACGTCGGCGACCAGCGGCGACCTGTCACCCACAATCCGTACGCCCTGTGGATAACCCGCCACACCGATGACGGAAACCGCGCACGTGCGGGATTCTCACGCCCACCGAACGCTCAGGCGCTGCAACTTCCGCACACATGCATGGAATCGCCCAACGTCCGGAGGATCAGCCCGGTTTGACGATCCGGTTCATCTCGAAGTGCATGGGATCGGTCCATCGCCAGTTGCCGCCCCAGGTGAAGCCCCAGCGCTCGAAGATGGAGACGACGGTGCGGTCCATCTCGCCGACGGTGCCGCGCTGGTTGCCGGCGGTGTTGAGGTCGACGGCGGTGCCGAAGGCGTGGTTGGAGAGCTGGGTGGTGTTGGCGATGAAGCGGGGGTAGTAGCAGCCGGCGTACTGCGACGGGTCGATCTTCTTGGACAGCCCGCGGTCGACGACCTCCTGCAGGGCCGCGCGCAGCTGCGGGATCATCACCTTGTTGCAGGTCACCGAGCCGAGGATCGGCACCTGGGCGGTCACGATGTGGGAGCTCACCCAGCTCGAGGCGGGGGTGATGGTGCCGTCGCCGTTGGCCCGGTAGGTGTAGTTGCCGACGGCCTCGGCGACGGTGCCGACGACGTACGCCTTCTGGGGAGCGTTGGGGTCGAGGCCGGCGCGGGCGACGACGTCGAGGCGCTGGACGGAGGCGTCGGCGCCGACGACCTTCTGGATCGGCTTGACGACGCGGTTGGGGGCGATGGCGGCGGTGGAGACGATGAGCGCGTTGCCCTTCTCCATGCCCATCTCCTCGCCCCACTTGTGGTTGACGACGGCGGCGGCGAGGCCCGGCGGCTGGGGCGCGTACGCACCGACGTGGACCGAGGTCGCATCCTTCTTCGAGCCGAGGCGTACGAAGCCGTCCTTGTCGGCCGGCAGCTCGTCCTGGCGCTCGGGGTCGATCGCCACCTCGCCTCCGGCCACACGCTGCCAGACCTCATCGGAGTCGGCGCTCTGGAAGGGGGCGAAGTTGCGGTAGGTCGAGGGGTCGACGGCGACGACCTTCACCAGCCGTCCCTCGACGCTCACCTGGGCCATCGAGATCTGCTCGACGCCGGAGACACCGTCGAGAGACCGGATCTTCTTGACGTCGCCGGACGAGAGGGTGTCCTCGGACAGGATCAGCAGGTCGGTGGAGTGCAGCGTGCCCTCGCGCTTGCCGGGCATCGCCACCGCGTGCGACGGGTCGGCGACAGGACTCTCGTGCTTCGCGGGGCCGCTGGCGCTGGGACTGCCGCTCGGGGAGGCCGGCTTCGCCGGCTCGCCCGCACAGGCTGCCAGGGTCACCACGAGGACCGCCCCGATCGCCGCGGCCGCCCTCATCGAGACCTGTCGCATCCAGTCACCTCCCCGCAGGAAGGTTAGGCGAGGGCTGGTGAGCACCCAACTCGCGGGTAACTCAGCCGAGGACCCGCGACACCAGCCAGGAGATGTCGTCGGCGGTCTCGTCGGGCGTCTTCGTGGGCTGCATGACGTGGCTGAGCACGACGCGCACGATCGTCTCGATGGCGACATCGGCCTGATGCTCGGTCAGCCCGTGGTCGAACCTCTTGATGTGCTCGTGGATGATCTCGGTCGCGTAGCCGAGCAGCCCCTCGCTGTGGCTGGTCAGGTAGGGCAGCAGCTCGGTGTCGGCGCCGTGCGTCGCCGAGACCACCGCGTGCAGCAGCTTGTTGTCCTGGGCGCGGTCGAGCACGCCGTACGTCGCCTGGCGGATCGCCTTGAGGAAGTCGTCCTCCTCCTCGTCGAAGGCCGCGCTCACCACAGCGAGGAACTGCTCCAGCTCGCGCAGGATCAGCGACTTGGCCAGCGCCGGCTTGGCGCCGATGTCGTTGTAGACGGTCTGCCGGCTGACCCCGCACCGCTCCGCGATGCGCGACATCGTCACGCTCGCCCACCCGGTCTCGGTCGTCATCTCGACGGCAGCGTCGAGGATCCGCTGACGGGTGTTTTCAGGTACTCCGGCCGCCATGGGGCCAGAGTCTAGTGCGCCCGGCCCCTAGGGCTCGACCGAGTCCGACGCCAGCGGCACGAAGTCGACCTTCTCCCGGACACCGCAGTCCGGGCAGCACCAGTCGTCGGGTACGTCCGCCCACGCGGTGCCAGCGGCGAAGCCCTCGGCCTCGTTGCCCTCCTCGACCCGGTAGGTGTAGCCACAACCCGGGCAGCGGGCGGCCAGCACCTCGGCCGCGATCACCCGGGCGACGGTGTCGTCGCCGGCCTCGGCCCGGTCGGCGACGGGCGGCGGGTACTTCGCCAGGATCTTCTCCCGCCTGCGCGGCAGGATGTTGGCCCGCGACATGTCGCCGTCGAAGTGCGCCAGGACCTTCGGGTCCATCACCCGGCGCCAGACCGGCGGCAGGATCGCGAGCAGGATCATCCCGGCGTACCCGGTCGGCAGCACCGGGGACTCCTTGTAGTCACGCAGGGTCTGGTAGCGGCGTACGGGGTTGGCGTGGTGGTCGCTGTGGCGCTGCAGGTGGTAGAGCAGCACGTTGGTCGCGATGTTGTTGGAGTTCCACGAGTGGCTCGGGTCGACGCGCTCGTAGCGCCGGCCCACCTTCTGTCGCAGCATCCCGTAGTGCTCCATGTAGTTGATCACCTCGAGCAGCGAGAACCCGACCACCGCCTGGATCAGCAGGAACGGGATCACCACCGGCCCGAGCCACCCGATCAGGGCGCCCCAGAGCACCGCGGACATCAGCCAGGCGTTGAGTACGTCGTTGCCGATCCGGAACGGGTGCTGGTCGCGGCGGGCGTACCTCTTCCTCTCCAGCCGCCAGGCGCTCCTCAGCGAGCCCGAGACGGTGCGCGGCCAGAAGGCGTAGAAGGACTCGCCGACCTTGGACGAGGCCGGGTCCTCGGGCGTCGCGACGCGGACATGGTGGCCACGGTTGTGCTCGATGTAGAAGTGACCGTAGAAGCTCTGCGCGAGCGCGATCTTGGACAGCCAGCGCTCGACGTCCTCGCGCTTGTGGCCGAGCTCGTGGGCGGTGTTGATGCCGATGCCGCCGATGCAGCCGACCGAGATCGCCAGCCCGACCCGATCGACCATGCTCAGGGTGTGGCCGTCGAAGGCGCCGTGGGCGGCGATGGCCATGCCGCCGATGAAGACGGCGTACTGCAGCGGGAGGTAGGAGTAGACGATCCACCGGTAGTAGCGGTCGTTCTCCAGCGCCTCGATCATGTCGTCGGGCGGGTTGGACTGGTCGAGGCCCGCGACCAGGTCGATCGCCGGCACCACGACGAGGATGATGATCGGTCCGGTCCACAGGAACGCGCCGATGTCGGTGAGATGCCAGCCGCCGATCGCGATGAAGCCGAGAATCGGAACCACCAGGCCCAGCAGCCACAGGTAGCGCTTCTTGTCGCGCCACTGCTCGGTGGATCCTTCGGGCACGGTGCTGTTGGCGGTCTCCATCGTCGGCCCCCTTGACAATTCTGGATGATCTGTCAAGTGTCGTACGTCACGTCGGTGGTTGTAAATAGGATGGCCGCATGACGACGAGCCTGCCCTTCGGCATCGACTTCGGCGGCACGGGCATCAAGGGTGCCCCGATCGATCTCGCCACCGGCGAGTTCGCCGAGGAACGCGTACGCATCCCGACCCCCGAACACTCCACCCCCGAAGCCATCGCCGAGATCTTCGTGGACCTGCTCGCGCAGTTCCCGGACTGCGACGGCAAGGTCGGCGTGACCGTCCCCGGCGTCGTACGTCACGGGGTGGTCCACTCCGCCGCCAACATCGACAAGTCGTGGATCGGCGCCGACGCGGACGCGATCTTCACCGCGGCCACCGGGCGCGACGTGCACGTGGTCAACGACGCCGACGCCGCCGGCCTCGCCGAGGTCCGCTACGGCGCCGCGAAGGGCCGTCGCGGGCTGGTCATCATGACCACCCTCGGCACCGGCATCGGCTCGGCGCTCCTCTACGACGGCGTGCTCGTGCCCAACTCCGAGCTCGGCCACCTCGAGCTCGACGGCCACGACGCCGAGACCCGTGCCTCCAACGTCGCCCGCAAGCGCGAGGAGCTCTCCTGGAAGCACTGGGCCAAGCGGCTGCGCAAGTACTACCGCCACCTGGAGATGCTCTTCTCGCCCGACCTATTCCTGGTCGGCGGAGGGGTCTCGAAGGAAGCGGCGGAGTTCCTGCCGCTGCTCGAACTGGACACCGAGATCATCCCGGCGAAGCTGCTCAACACCGCCGGGGCCGTAGGGGCCGCGCTGTACGCCGAAGAGCTCGCGACCGACTGATCCCGGCGGCGCCGGGGGCATCGTCGGCGGGGGCATCGTCGGCGGCGGCACGTTCGGCGGCATGTTCGGCGGCGGCATCGGCGGCATCGGCGGCATCGGCGGGGCCGGGCGATCCCACGGAGCGCCGGCCTTCTTGGTCTCCTCGACCTGGGCGAGGAAGGCCTTGCGGGCCGCCGCACGCTGCCCGCGAGCCTCGCGCCGACCCCGCGCCCACGGGCTACGGACCACCCGGAACCCGGCGTACGCCACGCAGGCGAGCACCAGCAGCGCGACCAGGCCGACGATCAGTGCCCAGCCGGCCCGGGCGCGAACGCCGGCCGCGGCGGCGGAGGCGTCCTCGAGATAGCCGTCGTCGAGGTCGGCTCGGGCCGTGGCCGCGCCCGCGTCGAGGAACAGCACCAGCTCGCCGAGCTCGGTCAGCGGGTCCTGCATCCCCTCGACGTCGGCCGTCGCCTCACCGACCTCGGCGATCACCTCGGCGGTGCGGGGCAGCGTGGTGGCGAGCTCGCGATAGCGCGCTTCGCCGTCGGCGCTCTCGTAGGCCGTCCGCGCCGCCGTGGGCACCGGCAGGTCTGCCTTCTCCGCGGCCTCCTGGACCGTGGCGGCGTCGGCACTCGCAGCGCCGATCTGACCGATGGCCGTGTCGGCGTCCTCGAAGTTCCACGCGGCCATGCTCTCGCGCAGTCCCTCGGGTGGCATCCACTCGCCGTCGGCGCGGTCGACCGCGGCGTACGCCTTCCGGGCCTCGGCCCTGGGCCCGAGCTGCTTGGCCTCGGCGCGGGTGAGCACCCAGGTCTTCAGCGGCTTCTCCGGGGACGCGTCGGTGTCGTAGCGCTGCACGATGTCGACGAAGGTGCGCCAGTCGACCTGACCGGCGGTGGCCCGGTCATCGGCGCCGTAGCCGCTGCGGCCGTCGTAGAGGTCGTCGACCACATGGGTCAGCTCCTCGTCGGAGAGGTCCGCGAGCATGGCGGAGACGGCGGTGTAGGCGGCCGGATAGCCATAGGCGTCCTTCTCCTGGCTCCAGTCGGCGGAGTCCCAGGTCAGCAGGGGGAACGCCGCCTTGCTGCGACGCTTCACCTTGTCGTACTCCTGGCCCTTGGCGCCGACCTTCTTCGTCGCGCGCTGGGCCACGAGCTCGGTCAGGCCCTCGCTCAGCCAGCGGCCCTCGACGAGGTCGGGGTTGATCCAGGCGTGGGTCATCTCGTGGTAGAGGATCGCCGTGTCCAGGTCCTCGGAGACGACGATCTCGTCGGCGTCGGAGTCGAACCAGGCGTAGCCGACGGCCTCCGCGGAGCCGTCCTCACGGATCGTCTCCAGGCCGCCGGGCCACTCGTTGCCGGTCAGCTCCTCCAGCACCGGCATGCCCTCGGCGACCCGCTTCTCGACGAAGTCGAGCCACTCCTCGTCCTCGGGGAAGCTCTGCAGCGACAGCTTCGTGTCGCCGACCTCGATCTTCTTCTCGTCGAAGGCCTTCGGGTCGCGGGCGGAGACACCGGCGTCGACGAAGTCACCCTCGGAGTGCCAGGTCGTCGTCCGGCCCTTGGTCTTCTTGGTGAAGTCGCCCGAGGAGGCGGTGAACGTCATCGACTTCGGCAGCACGACGTCGACGGTCACCTCGCCGTCGTCCCCGAGGCCGATCACGGGGAAGACGGCATAGCCCTCACCGATCCGGATGTGGTTCCTCTTCGCCCGGATCGGCGCGCCCTTCAGCTCGTACGTCCAGGTGATCGTGCGCGACTTGCCGTAGTAGAGGTTGGGGAAGGAGACCGACACCACCTCGAGACCGGTGCCCTTGATCTTCTCGGTGCGCACCGGCAGCTTCGCGCCGTTGCTGGTCGCCCGCACCTTCGTCGCGCCGAGCGGCACCGGGATCGCGTGGCCGGTCAGGAAGTAGTAGGTGGTGGCCGTGCTCGGCTGCAGGTTGGTGACCGTGACCTTGGACTCGACCTCGACGGTCTTCGCCTTCTCGTCGAGCACGTAGCGGGTCCGGGAGGACTCTCCGACGCCGTCCTCGGGTGCCGCGACGGCTGCCGGCGCGGTCGTCACCAGCCCAGCACCCAGCAGCCCCAGCACGAGCAGCCCTACCGCCGCGCGCCGGAGCCGTCCTGCTCCCTGACCGCTTTCCACCCGGGCACCTTAGACCGATGCCCCGCCGGGTACGACCTTTTTGGACCGCTCCCCGGACGGCCCACGCGGGAGCATCAGGCCCAGGGCGTGCCCCACGTGTCGGCGTACGCGATCTCCTCGAGCGGCCGCCGGACGCGCTCGCGCTCCTCGCGCTCGGCATCGCGCGGGTCGACCTGCGCGGGGTCGCCGTGGAGACCGACCGCGATCCCGGTCATCACCTTCCACCAGTCCGGTACGCCGAAGGCCGCTGCCACGGCACCATGGTCGAACCCGGCGAACTGGTGGGAGGACAGCCCGAGCGATGCGGCCTGGACGGTCAGGTGCGCGGCCGCCTGACCGAGGTCGTAGAAGGAGTAGTCGGCCCACTTCGGGCCGTTGCCGTCCGGGTCCTCGGCGACCTGGGCGATCGCGACGAAGACGGCCGAGGCCCGCGGCACCCAGCCGGAGTTGCCGCGGGAGAGGTGGGTCACGAAGGTCTGGTGCCCGGCAGATCCGCGGGGCAGGACCAGGAACGACCACGGCTGGCTGTTGCCCGCGCTGGGCGCCCACCGGGCCGCCTCGAGGAGCAGCCTGATCTCGCCGTCGGCGAGCTCGTGGGCCGGGTCGAAGACACTCACCGACCAGCGGTCACGCAGGTGCTCGGTCAGGTCCTCGGCCCCGGGCTGGGGCGCGCGCTTCGCGGCAGTCATGCCCCTATTCTGCAATGTCTACTGACTTGGGAGACAAACCGTCTCAGCGAGCGTCAGGCGAGGTAGCGGCCGGGCCGGTGGTTGAAGGCCAGGATGATGTTGAGGACGACCGCGCCGACCGCGGAGAGCAGGACGGTCACGGGCGAGACGACGAAGAGCGCGAGCAGGATGACGCTGATGTCGAGGCCCATCTGGACGTACCCGGCTCGCAGGTTGAGCCGCTCCTGGAGGAGCAGGGCCAGCACGTTGAAGCCGCCCAGCGAGGCGCCGTGACGGAAGATCACCAGCAGCCCGAGGCCGACGAGCAGGTTGCCGGCCACGACGCCGTAGACGGTGTCGAGGCCGTCGAGCTGGAGCAGGTCGGCGTGGACCCGGGTCATCAGGGAGACCGCGATGACGCAGCCCAGCGACCGGAGCGTGAACCCGATGCCCTTCTTGGAGAGCGCGAGCCCGAAGAAGGGCAGGTTGACCAGCACGAAGAGCACCTCGAACGACAGCCCGGTCCAGTAGCTCACCAGCAGGCTCAGGCCGGCGGTGCCACCGGTCACCGAGCCGACCGACTGGATCAGGTGGAGCCCCAGCGAGGTCACCACGATGCTGGTCGCGTAGCCGAGCGCGTCCTCCAGCAACGTGTGGGGGACGCGGATCGACTCGAGGGAGTCTGTCAACGGCTCGGACACGACACTCATTCTGGGTGCCGCGCCCGAGCCCCGGGGAATTCAGAAGGACGAGATCTGCACCACTCCCGGCGGCTTCACCGCTGCCCTGTCGGGCGCACGACGATCTCGTTGACATCGACGTCCGGCGGCTGCGCGAGGGCGAAACCGACCGCCCGTGCGATCGCATCTGCGGGGATCTGGTGGGAACGGTAGGTCGTCATCAGCTCGGCCGCCCCGGGGTCGGTGATATGGGCGGCAAGCTCGGAGGTGACCACGCCCGGCGAGATCGTGGTGACCCTGATCGACGGGTCGGATTCCTGCCGCAGGCCCTCGGTGAGCGCCCACGCCGCGTGCTTGGTGGCGGCGTACAGCGCAGCAGTCGGGCTGACCTGGTGGGCGGCGATCGAGGCGATGGTGACAAAGTGCCCGCCACCGAGCCGTCGGAAGTGCGGCAGGACGGCAGCGATCCCGTGGTGGAGGCCGCGTACGTTGACGTCGATCATCCGGTCCCACTCCTCGACCAGCAGCGCGTCGAGACGGGACAGCAGCATGACCCCGGCGTTGCCCACGAGCGCGTCGATGCGCCCCTGGCGTGCGACGACATCGTCGACAAGGGCCTTGTACGCAGCGAGGTCCGTGACGTCGAGGGCATGTCCCTCGGCCGACTGCCCGGCGCCGGTCAGGTCGGCGACGATCTCGTCGAGGCGGTCCTTGCGGCGGGCGGCGAGCACGACGTGGTGTCCCTCGGCGGCGAGCCGCCGGGCGGTGGCCTCGCCGATGCCGCTGGAGGCGCCGGTGACGAGGACGATCTTCGGGTCGCTGGTCATCGCGCGCTCACCCCGGCCGGCTCAGCCTCGCCGTGCGACCGGACGGCGAGGTGTCCCCACGCGTCCCACTCGGCGAGCCGCCGCTCGTAGATGCCTCGGATCAGCTCCGGAGCCTGGGCGCCGAACAGCACCCGCAGCGGCGGCTCGGGTGCGTCGACGATCTCCAGCAGCGCGTGCGCGGCGGCGGCCGGGTCGCCGACGCCGAAGCCTGCGCGACGCGCGGCGGCCTCCTCACGCATGGGGTCGTAGGCGTCCAACGGTGTGCTGTGACGGGCGGACGGACCGCTCCAGTCGGTGCCGAAGGCGCCGGGCTCGACGATGGTGACCCGGATGCCGAACCGGGCGACCTCGGCGGCAAGTGCCTCGCTGAGCCCCTCCAGCGCCCACTTGGAGGCGTGGTAGGCCCCGACGTTGGGAAAGGCACCGATGCCGCCGATCGAGGAGACCTGCACGAGGTGGCCGGCCCCGCGGGACCGCATGCGGGGGAGCACCGCCTGGGTGACGTGGAGGACACCGAAGAGGTTGGTCTCGATCTGGTCCCGCAGCTCGGTCGGAGTCAGCTCCTCGACCGCGCCGAAGTGGCCGTAGCCGGCGTTGTTGACGACGACGTCCAGAGGGCCGAGCCGCTCCTCGGTCTGGGCGACACCCGCCCGGACGGCGTCCCGGTCGGTGACATCGAGGGTGAGCGGGAGCAGCGTGTCCGGGTACCGCTCCCGGAGCCCGTCGAGGGCATCCGAAGCACGGACGGTGGCGGCGACCCGGTCGCCTCGGGCGAGGGCCGCCGCGGCGTACGCCTGGCCGAAGCCGCGGGAGGCTCCCGTGATCAGCCAGGTCCTGGATGTGGTGGTTCCGTTGTGGTTCATACCCTCGACGATCGGCCGGTCGCGCCCGCGGCAACAGGACGCGTTCTGCCTGGGAGCAGCACACCCAGGCATCGCGCGGATCCGCCCTCTAGCCTGGGGATATGGCCGACAACCTCCTGGGCGACTTCCTGCGGGCCCGGCGCGCCCAGATCACCCCCGCGGCGGCCGGGATCCCGGACTTCGGCCGTCGCCGGGTGCCGGGCCTGCGGCGCGAGGAGGTCGCGACCCAGGCCGGGATGAGTGTCGACTACTACGTACGTCTCGAGCAGGGCCGCGAGCGCAGCCCGTCGGCGCAGGTGCTGGACGCGCTGGCGCAGGTGCTGATCCTGGACGAGGACGCGCGGCTGCACCTGTTCCAGCTCGCCGGCGTGGCGCCGGGAGCGCGGCGTACGACTCCGACGCAGCGGGTCGACCCGGAGCTGCGGCGCCTCCTCGACATGTGGCCCGACAACCCGGCGATCGTTCTCGGTCGCGGCTACGACCTGCTGGCCGGGAACGCCCTGGCGTACGCCCTCTTCGGGGGCTTCGAGCGGGGCGCCAACCTGGTGGTGAAGATCTTCCTCGACCCGGGCGGGCGCAGCCTCTACCCCGACTGGGAGCACGTCGCCGCCTACACGGTGGCCGGGCTGCGGATGGCGTACGGCGAGGATCCCACCGAGCCGCGGATCAACGAGGTCGTCGACATGATGCTCGCCCAGAGCCCCGACTTCGCCCGGCTGTGGGAGCGCCACGAGGCCCGCCGCAAACGCATGGAGTCCAAGCGGTTCCGCCACCCCGAGGTCGGCGAGATGACTCTGTGGATGAACGCCTTCGACGTGAAGTCGGCGCCCGGCCAGGAGCTCATCGTCTACCACGCCGAGCCGGCCACGCAGAGCGCCGACGCCCTCAAGCTGCTCGGCACGCTCGCCGCCACACGGAGAACGGCCGAGGAATCACGACCGTGACCGCTCGGCCGGTCTGCCGCACACCGGTCCCATGCTGTGTGGCAAGGCGAGATCTGCGTCACGTTTCCGCTGGTCAGGGCTGGGATACCCGCCCAATGGGACGCGCGACGATCGAGGCCTAGGATCTGCGCCATGGCACACAGGCGCGCCTCCAGGGCCCTCCGTACGCTGCAGTCGCCGCGAGCGGTCAGCAACGTCGTTCTCGGCGTCGGCATCGTCACCCTTCTCGGGGTCCTCGCACCCGATCTGGCGCGGCGTACCGACCTCGTCGAGAACATGGTTCCCGACGTCTTCCCGGCGGCGGCGACGACGGGCTCGCTCGCGATCGGCGTGATCCTGCTGGTCCTGGCGCGCTCGCTGCGCCGCGGCAAGCACCGCGCCTGGCTGATCGCGACGGTGCTGGTGGCGGTGGACACCGTCTTCCAGGTCGTCCGTGCGCTGAGCCTGGTCGAGGCACTGCTCTGTGCGCTCCTGACCGCTCTCCTCATCAGCGCCCGCCGCAACTTCGCCGCACGACCGGACCCGCGCTCGCGACTGCGGCTGCTGGCCGTGGTGCTGCTCGGCCCTGTGGTCGCGACCGGGGTGGGCTACGGCTGGCTCGCGATCGCGACCCGCGGCCAGCTCGCCGACACGACCGGCTCCGAACGGCTGCTGCAGGCGCTGCTCGGGCTGGCCGGGATCCCCGGGCCGATCGACTTCGTCAGCGACATCGCCGCAGCCCGGTCGGCGGTGGGCCTGGCCGTCCTGGGCGCCGCCCTGCTGCTGGTGGCGCTCCTGGTCGCGGTGCAGCCGGCCGACGGCCCGCACCACCTCACCGATGACGAGGAGTCGCGCGTGCGCGGCCTGCTCGCGAAGTGGGGCTGGGTCGACTCGCTCTCCTACTTCGCCACCCGCGGCGACCGTTCGGTGATCTTCAGTCCCTGCGGCCAGGCCGCGATGTCCTACCGCGTCGTCGGCAGCACGTCGCTGTCGGCAGGCGATCCGGTCGGCAACCCGTCGGCGTGGCCGGGCGCGATCGGTGCCTGGCTCGACGAGGCCCGCTCCTACGGCTGGACGCCCGCCAACCTCGGCTCCTCCGAACGCGGCGCCACGGCCCTGTGCAAGGCCGGGCTCAACGTCCTCGAGCTGGGCGACGAGGCGATCGTGCACCTCTCCGAGTTCAGTCTCGAGGGACGCTCGATGCGCGGCGTACGCCAGGCGGTCTCCCGGACCCGGCGCGCCGGCGTCACCGCCGACTGCGTCCGCGTGAAGGACCTCGCCGCCGAGACCCTGGAGCTGGTGCGGGAGCGGGCGGACGCCTGGCGCGAGGGCGAGGTCGAGCGCGGCTTCTCCATGGCCCTGGGGCGCTTCGGCGACCCTGCCGACGGCGATGCGCTGCTGGTGCTCGCCCGGGACGGCGACGGCGACCTGGTCGGTCTGCTCCACTTCGTCCCGTGGGGCGACGACGCGCTCTCGCTCGACCTGATGCGCCGCTCGCGCGACTCCGAGAACGGTGTCATCGAGCTGATGGTCGCCACCCTCTGCCAGTGGGCGCCCGATCTCGGGATCTCCAAGATCTCCCTCAACTTCGCCGTCTTCCGCAGCGTCTTCGCCCACGGCGAGCGGCTCGGCGCCGGGCCGTACGTCCGGGCCTGGCGGGCGGTGCTGCTGTGGGCCTCGCGCTTCGCCCAGATCGAGTCGCTCTACCGCGCCAACGCGAAGTACCACCCCGAGTGGGCGCCGCGCTTCATCGCCTACGAGGGCCCCTCCGACATCCCGACCGTGGCCACCGCCGCCCTGCGCGCCGAGGCGTTCCTCGCCCTGCCCACGTGGCTGCGTCTCCCGGGGCGCAAGGCTCCCGAGATCGAACCCGACGCGCCGGCCGCGGGACACGAGGTCACGCGGCCGGCACCTGGCCGGTCGCCGGCAGTCAGGCGTTGACGCGGAGCAGCGCGCCGACGATCTCGTCGACCTTGGTCTTGGCGTCGCCGAAGAGCATCTGCGAGTTGTCCCGGAAGAAGAGCGGGTTCTGCACACCGGCGTAGCCCGCGGCCATCGACCGCTTGAAGACGACCACGTTCTTGGCCTCCCAGACCCGCAGGACGGGCATGCCGGCGATCGGGCTGCCGGGGTCCTCGGCGGCGGCCGGGTTGACGGTGTCGTTGGCACCGATGACCAGGACGACGTCGGTCTCGGCGAGGTCGTCGTTGATCTCGTCCATCTCCAGGACGATGTCGTAGGGCACCTTGGCCTCGGCCAGCAGCACGTTCATGTGGCCCGGGAGACGGCCGGCGACCGGGTGGATGCCGAAGCGGACGTCGACACCGCGCCCACGCAGGATGCGGGTGAGCTCGGCGACCGGGTACTGCGCCTGGGCGACGGCCATGCCGTAGCCCGGGGTGATGACCACGGAGGAGGCGCCGGCGAGGAGGTCGGCGGTGTCCTCGGCGTTGATCTCGCGGTGCTCGCCGTAGTCGACGTCACCGGACGGCCCGGCCTCGATGCCGAACCCGCCGGCGATGACCGAGATGAACGAGCGGTTCATCGCCTTGCACATGATGTAGGAGAGGTACGCACCGGAGGAGCCGACGAGGGCACCGGTGACGATCAGCAGGTCGTTGCCCAGGAGGAAGCCCGAGGCGGCCGCGGCCCACCCGGAGTAGCTGTTGAGCATCGAGACCACGACCGGCATGTCGCCGCCACCGATGGAGGCGACCAGGTGCCAGCCGAGCGCCAGCGCCACGACGGTGACGGCGATCAGCAGCGGGAGCGTCGGGTTGATGACGTAGACGACCGTCAGGATCACGAAGACGACCAGCGCGCCGATGTTGATCACGTTCTTGCCCGGCAGCATCAGCGGCGCCGACTTGATCCGCGCCGAGAGCTTCAGGAAGGCGACGATCGAGCCGGTGAAGGTGACCGCGCCGATGAAGACGCCGATGAAGACCTCGGCGTCGTGGATGGCGCCGCCGTGAAGGTGGCCCGCGGCGGCCTCGAAGTGGCCGTTCCAGCCGATGAGGACGGCGGCCAGACCCACGAAGGAGTGCAGCAGCGCGATCAGCTCAGGCATGCCGGTCATCTCGACGACCTTGGCACGCCACAGACCGATGACCGCACCGATGGCGACCGCGCCGACCAGGACCAGGATGGCGGTGCTCGTGCCCGCGTCGGCGACCTGGAGAACGGTCGCGATCAGCGCCAGCGCCATGCCGGAGACGCCGTAGACCCAGCCCTGCGAGGCGGTCTCGTGCTTGGACAGACCTGCCAGCGACAGGATGAAGAGGAGGGCGGCGACGAGGTAGGCCGCGCCGGCGATCGAGAAGATATCCATGGTTTCGTCCCTCAGGCCTTCCGGAACATCGAGAGCATGCGGCGGGTCACGGCGAAGCCACCGAAGATGTTGATGCTCGCCAGCAGCGTGGCGATGCCCGCGAGCACCAGGACCACGTTGTCGGCGACGGTGAGCTGCAGCAGGGCGCCCACCACGACGATCCCGGAGATCGCGTTGGTCACCGACATCAGCGGGGTGTGCAGGGCGTGGTGGACGTGACCGATGACGTAGAACCCGATCACCACCGAGAGCGTCAGCACGGTGAAGTGCCGGGTGATCTCGGCCGGAGCGACCGCGTTGAGCAGGAAGAGCGCGAGCGCACCGGTGCCGACGAGCGCGAGCTTCGCGCCGGCGGAGAGCGGCTTCTTCTCCTCCTTGACCGCGACCTCGGCGGGAGCCGCGGCGGCCGGAGCCGCCGAGACCTGCACCGGCGGCGGCGGCCAGAGCACGCCGCCGTCGTGCACGACGGTCAGGCCGCGCTGGACCTGGTCCTCGAGATCGAGGGCGAGCACGCCGTCCTTCTCGGGCGTCACCAGCTTCATCAGGTTGACCAGGTTGGTGCCGTAGAGCTGGCTGGACTGCGCGGGAAGACGCGCGGGCAGGTCGGTGTAGCCGATGATCGTCACGCCGTTGTCGGTGGTGATGACCTCACCGGCGACCGTGCCCTCGACGTTGCCGCCCATCGCGGCCGCCATGTCGACGATGACCGACCCGGGCTTCATGGAGGCCACGTCGGCCGCGGTGATCAGCTTCGGCGCCGGGCGCCCCGGGATCAGCGCGGTGGTCACGATGATGTCGACGTCCTCGGCCTGCTCGGAGTAGATCTCCGCGGCGCGCTGGTCGTAGGCCTCCGAGGTCGCCTTGGCGTAGCCGTCGGTCGACTCCTCGACCTCGACCTCGACCTTCAGGTATTCACCACCGAGCGACTTGACCTGGTCGGCGACCTCCGGACGGGGGTCGGTCGCGCGGACGATCGCGCCGAGCGAGCTCGCCGCGCCGATGGCGGCCAGACCGGCCACACCGGCACCGGCCACGAGCACCTTCGCCGGCGGCACCTTGCCCGCAGCGGTCACCTGGCCGGTGAAGAAGCGGCCGAAGTGGTGGGCGGCCTCGACCACGGCGCGGTAGCCGGCGATGTTGGCCTGGCTGGAGAGGATGTCCATGGACTGCGCCCGCGAGATACGCGGCACCGCATCCATCGCGAAGGCGTCGACCTTGCGGGCGGCCAGGGCGTCGAGCAGCTCACTGTTCTGTGCCGGCGCGAGCGGGGCGACCAGCGTGGCGCCGCTCTTCAGTAGCTCGACCTCGTCGATGGAGGGCGCGTTGACGCGGAAGACCAGATCGGCACCCCACGCGTCGGCGGCCGTGCCGATGCGGGCGCCGGCCTCGGCGTACGCCTCGTCCGTGAAGCTGGACGCCTCCCCGGCGCCACCCTCGATGACGACGTCATAGCCCAGACCGGTCAGCTGTTTGACCGTCGCGGGTGTTGCCGCCACCCGAGTCTCCCCAGGCTTCGTCTCTCGGGTCACTCCGATGAGCATCCTCGGCTCCTTCGTCTGCTACGCGGTGTCTTCAGTCTCCAGCATGGCGGGGTTCCGGTCAGCCGATCTGCGTGTGACCGATGGACGACCGGCAACGACCGGAACCCCACCGTGCTGGTTACTGGCCGGTAACGGTAGGGCAGATCAGCAGGTGGACACCAGGGTTGTCCGGTTGTATCGGTCCAATACCTGTGGTCTTCCTCACGGTCTCACGGGTGGCGCCCAGCCGAGTGCCGCGCCATGGCCCTGGAGCCAGCCGACCGCTCGCCCGTCGACCGCGAGAGAGAAGTGGTCCGCGGCGAGCGGGCTCGGCTCCGCGGTGGCGAGGGAGGGGATCACCCGCGGGCCCTCCAGGCTGATCCAGTGGCAGCGGCCGCCCGCGACCAGCGTACGCATGCGGTTCTCGAGCTCGACGCGATCACGCTCGTCCAGGTAGGCCGCGGCGGCGCTGTGGTGGACCACGGGCGTACCGCCCGAGGCGGCGGCGATCTCCAGCGCGCCGTCCAGCCGGTCGAGCATGTCCCCGGCGATCAGCCGGGGTGGCTCGGCCCTGGTCACCTCGATCGCCGCGGCGAGGCGGTCGTGACGCTCGTCGTGGCCGGGCCAGATCAGGGTGAGCAGCCAGCTCATGTCCTCGGGGTCGGTGACGTCGAGCGGGTCGAGGTCGATCCCGATGCGCGCGGTGATGCGTGGGTGCCGTCCGGGGACCGGGACCGGCCCGACCGACGGGACCCGGATCGTCGGCCCGCCGGACCCGCGGAGCTCGCCGGCACCGTCCCAGACGTAGTCGTAGCGGTCCGGGTAGAGACACAGGCCGGCGCTGGCACCGAGCTCCACCAGGGCGAGCGGCCCGTCCCCGAGCATGCCGAGCGCCGGGGTCAGCGCCGCCAGCCGGGCGACCTCGTTGGTCTGCGTACGCCGCGTCAGGATCGTCTCGCGCACCGCCGGCCACTCGGGGCCGAGGAGCATGGCCCGGAGCTCGGCATAGGGGCCGGGGGCCAGGCCGTGCCACCGGGCTGCGGCGAAGACGAGGTTGGCCTGCTGCTTCAGCGTAGGCAGGTCGCTGAGCACCCGGAGCACGTCCGGATCGTCGGCGACGGCGCTCGCCCAGGCGTGGTAGCAGGGCGAGGTGGACATCTCGGCGGCGTGGTAGCGGTAGTTCTCCCGGATGTCGGTCAGGTCGTTCAGCGGCAACACGGCGTCTCCTCCTGGAACGGGTCGAGAGCCCACCGTGCCGCCGCGGGGGCCGGGCACGCGATGTCGATCGAGTCGACATGGCGCCGGAGCAGGTCGATGGGCGAGAGTGACGTCGTGACGGAGTGGATCACGACCCGGGAGGCCGCCCAGCGCCTCGGGGTGAAGCGCACGACGCTCTACACCTATGTCAGCCGGCGTCTGCTCACCCGGCGCCGCAGCGGCGGGGAGAGCCTGTTCGACCGCGCCGAGATCGACGCACTGGCCAGCACCCGGCACCACCCCGGCTCCCCGCTCGGCGTGCTGCCGATGCGTTCGGTCCGCTCGAGCGTGAGCGAGGTACGCGAGGGGGAGCTGTTCCTGCGCGGCGTGCCGCTGGCCGACCTGGCCGACGAGCCGTTCGAGGAGGTGGTCGATCTCGTTCTGGGCGACGGCCCGGCGCTCGCCATCGAGGCGCCGGCTCACCTGACCGCGCTGCCGCTCGACCGCCGGCTCGCCGCGCTGGCGCAGTGGGCGGGGTCGCGCGGCGAGTGGGTGGGGCCCGCTGCGGCGGCCGGTGTCGCCAAGGGGCTGATCAGGGCAGCACCCGCCGCGCTCGGCGGCCGGACCGAGCCCCACCGGCCGATCGACGAGGCGCTCTTCGCCGCCGTCGCCGGGCGCCCCGGCAGCCCGCGGGAGGTGGCCACTCTCAACACGGCGCTGGTCGCGCTCGTCGACCACGGCCTGGCGGCCTCGGTGGTGGCGGCCCGGGTCGCGGCCTCGGCGCGGGCCTCGGCGTACGACTGCCTGGTCGCCGGCTATGCCGCGCTCGCCGGGCAGCTGCACGGCGGCATCGGCCCGTCCGCCCTCGCGGTGCTGCGGGACGGCCCGCCGGCCGAACCGAGCCTGCCGGTGCCCGGCTTCGGGCACTGGCGACACCCCGAGGGCGACCCGCGGGCCGACGCGATCCTCGCCCGCCTCGCGCTGGTCGAGGGTGCGGCGCCGACCCTGGCGCGCCTGGACGAGATCGCGTCGCGGACCGAGCGCCGGCCGAACATCGACGGCGCGCTCGCCGCGCTCGTGCTCACCTGCGGCCTGCCCGACGATGCCGCCGAGGTGCTCTTCCAGGTGGGACGTACGGTCGGCCTCGCCGCCCACATCGTCGAGGAGTCGGAGGAGGACCCGCTCCGCTGGCGCGCGATCGACCCCACCGCCTGACCCGATCCTGACAGCGAGACGTCAGTTTTCGCTGTCGAGCTGGGTCATGAAGTGGGTCGGGTAGCGGTCACCGCGCGCGGCGCCGACGGGGACGGCGGCGTCGATGCGAGCCAGGTCGGTGTCGTCGAGATGGACCGCGTTGGCGCCGGCCATGGACTCGACCTGGCTCACCCGGCGCGAGCCGATGACGGGGACGATGTGCTCGCCGCGGGCGGCGACCCAGGCGATCGCCAGCTGCGCCAGGGTGACGCCCTTGGCCGCGGCGATCTCCTCCAGGGTGACCAGCAGGGCGCGGTTGTGGTCGAGGTTGTCGCCCTGGAAGCGCGGCATGTGCGCGAGCGAGCCGCCGAGGGCACCGCTGCCGCCGATCAGGCCGCGACCGAGGACGCTGTACGCGGTGATGCCGATCCCCAGCTCCCGGCAGGTGTCGAGGATGCCGTTGGCCTCGATCCCCCGGCTGAGCAGGGAGTACTCGATCTGCAAATCGCTGATCGGGGCCACCGCGGCGGCCCGCCGGATCGTGTCGGCGCTGACCTCGCTGAGCCCGATGTGGCGTACGTAGCCAGCCTCCACCAGCTCCTGGACCGCACCCACGGTCTCCTCGATCGGCACCTGCGGGTCCAGGCGGGCGGGGCGGTAGATGTCGACGTGGTCGGTGCCGAGCCGCTGGAGCGAATAGGTGAGGGAAGACCGCACCGCCTCCGGGCGGCCGTCGAAACCGGCCGGCATCCCGACCGGCGTCAGGAGGGCCCCGAACTTCACCGAGAGCACCACGTCGTCCCGCTCCCGCTCGCGCAGCGCCCGGGCGATCAGCATCTCGTTGTGCCCGGCGCCGTAGAAGTCGGCGGTGTCGATGAGGATGCCGCCGGCGTCGAGATAGGCGTGGATGACGCGTACGCCCTCCTCGTCGTCGACCGCGCCGTAGGCGCCGGACAGGCTCATCCCGCCGAGCGCGGGGGAGGTGACCTCCGGTCCGGTGCTGCCGAGCCGGCGCTTCTGGAACTGTGTCTGGGCTGTCTGTGAGTTCGTCATGCCTCCACCGTGCGGGCTCCCCGAGACGTACGGCAGGGCCGACTCATCCAGGGACGGGGTGTCCCTGGATGAGGCTCGGCGCCGGATCGATACTGGTCGGTGTGACCGACCGCAAGGCATTCGCCGACTTCCTGCGCCGTCGTCGGGCCCTGATCCGTCCGGCCGACGTCGGCCTGCCGGAAGGCATCCGCCGGCGTACCCCCGGCCTCCGTCGCGAGGAGGTCGCGATGCTCGCCGGTGTGTCCACCGACCACTACACCCGGCTGGAGCAGGCCCGCGGGTCGGCGCCCTCGGCCTCGGTGGTCAACGCGGTCGCCCGCGCGCTGCAGTGCGACCTCGACGAGCGCGACCACCTCTACCACCTGGCCGGGATGAACCCGCCGCCCCGTCGGGGCCACGTACGCCCCGGCCTCGTCGCGCTGGCCAGCCGGCTCACCGACCTGCCCGTGATGATCTGCAACGACCTGGGCGAGGTGCTCTTCACCAACCCGATGGCCGAGCTGCTGATGGGACACCTGCGCGTCGGCGGGAGGAAGACCGAGAACATGGTGTGGCGCTGGTTCACCGACCCGGCCTTCCGGCAGATGCCCGAGGAGGACTGGGACCGGATCTCGGCCGTCCACGTCAGCGACCTGCGCGCGACCCACGCCCGTCGCGCCGGCGAACCCGACATCACCGCCCTCGTCGACGATCTGCTCGCCGCGAGCGCGGAGTTCCGCGAGCTCTGGGAGCGCCACGAGGTGGGCGTACGCCGCGCCGACCGGAAGACCTTCCTCCATCCCGAGGTGGGTGCCGTCGAGGTGCGCTGCGAGGTGCTCTTCAGCGAGGGGCAGGAGATCCAGCTGGTCGCCTACTTCCCCGCCGAAGGCACCGACGCGGCCGAGAAGCTCGACCTGCTCCGGGTGATCGGCACCCAACGGCTCACCCGCGCGGACTCATCACCCACCTGAGGGCGACGAAGCGGATCAGGGTGGCCGTGGCGTTGGCCGCCACGAGCACGACGATCTCGATCGCCCGCGCGGGCGTCGGCGCGGCCAGGTGCAGGAGCGCGAGCGATCCCGAGGTCAGCGCCAGCCCGACCCCGAAGGCCGCCAGCCCCGCCACGTGATGCTTCACCGCACCCTGCCGCGCGGTGATCCCGAAGGTCAGCCGGCGGTTGGCCGCGGTGTTGCCGACAGCGGTCACCAGGAGCGCGACCAGGTTGGCCGCCTGGGCACCGACGGCGGTGCGGAGCAGCACGTAGAGGAGCAGGTACGCCAGCGTGCTCAGCACCCCGACGGCCCCGAACCGGATCACCTGAGCCGCCAGGCTCGGGCTCCGGACGGGCCCGGGCGGACGTACGCCACCGAGGTCGATCCGGCCGCTGACCAGCCCGAACAGCAGCCTGCCGATCCCGGCGAGGTCCTCCTTGATCGTCGCGACGATGTCGACGCGGGAGTCCGGGTCGTCGACCCAGTCCACCGGGACCTCGTGGATCCGCAGGCCTGCCTCGGAGGCGAGGACCAGGAGCTCGGTGTCGAAGAACCAGCTCTCGTCCTCGACCAGCGGGAGCAGCTTCTCGGCGGTGTCGCGGCGGATCGCCTTGAAGCCGCACTGGGCGTCGGTGAACTCCGCGGAGAGGATCCCGCGCAGCAGCAGGTTGTAGCCCTTCGAGAGGAAGTCCCGCTTCGGGCCCCTCACGATCCGGCTGCCCTTCGCCAGCCGGGTGCCGATCGACAGGTCGGAGTGACCGGACAGGAGCGGCGCGAGCAGCGGCGGGAGCGCGGCCAGGTCGGTGGAGAGGTCGACGTCCATGTAGCCGACCACCTGGGCGTCCGAGGAGGCCCAGGCCGCCTTGAGCGCTCGCCCACGGCCCTTCTCGTCGAGATGGACGGCGCGTACGCGGGTCAGCTCGGTCTCCAGCCGCCGGGCGATCTGCCAGGTGGCGTCGGTGCTGGCGTTGTCGGCGATCGTGATCGTCGTGGCGTAGGGCAGGTGCCGGAGGTAGTCGTCGAGCCGGCGGACCGAGCTCTCCAGGCCCTGCTCCTCGTTGTGGACGGGGATCACCAGGTCCACCGCGGTCCTCACCTGCGCCCGCGCCGTGCTGCTCGCCGAGGCGCTCTCGCTCGTCCTCATGAGTCCGCCTTCGGCTGGGTCAGGTCGTAGACGGTGGTGCCGTCGACGTCGGTCGAGGTGAAGTTCTCCTCGACCCAGGAGCTGATCTCGGTCGAGACCGACGACTCCCGGTCGCCGCCGGGACCGGCCTGGCCCCCGGCCGGGAGCTGCGCGTTGCCCGGGAGCTCCATGCCCGCCGGCAGCTCGAACGAGCCCATGCCGCCGGGTCCACCGCCGGCGATGTAGTAGTGGATCTCGCCGTCGGCGACGTACTCCTGGAACTGCTTCAGGGTGATGCTCGGCGCCGTGCCGTTGAAGCCGCCGATCGACATCACCGACTCGCCGCTGCCGAGCTGGTAGCTCGCCGCGCTCGTGGAGCTGGTCGTCGCGGCCGCCCAGCGGTACCGACCGGCGTTCGTACGCAGCATCTCGGCCAGCTCGTCGCTGATCTCGTCGCCGCCGAACATCCCGCCTCCGCCGCCGAGCCGGAACAGCTCGGGTCCCTGGCCACCGTCCTGGCCACCGTCCTGGCCACCGTTCGGGCCACCGGCCGGACCGCCGTTCTGGCCCCCGGGCATCGCCGGCATCGCCTGGCCGCCGGGGCCGCCCTGCATCCGCACGGGGCCGCCGGGGCCCCCGAGACCGCCGGGACCACCGCCGCTGTAGGGACCGGCGGTCACGATGGAGCCGGTGTGCGGGGTGCCGATCGTCTGGATCGCGTACGCCGCCGGGCCGATGCCCACGCTCACCGCGGCCGCGGCCAGGACCGCCACCGCGACCCCGCGGCCGAACCGTTCGAGCCTTGCGACCACGGCCAGGCCGGCAGCAGCCCCGAGACCGAGGGCCAGCACGACCCAGCGGAGCGTGGCGTACGGCTGCTGGTCGGACTGCCCGAGGAGCACCCAGGCCCAGACGGCGCTGGCCAGGAGGGTGACCGCGAGCACGATCCGGGCGGCGATGCCGGCCCGGTGTCGCCAGAGCACGGTCGCACCGACGACCGCCGTCGCGGCGATCCACGGAGCCAGCGCGACGACGTAGTAGTCGTGGTAGATGCCGCCCATGAACGAGAAGACCAGGCCGGTGACCAGCATCGACCCACCGGTGAGGAGCAGGGTGGCGCGGGTCAGGTCGGTACGCGGCGCCTTGCGCAGCCACACCAGTGCCGCGACGAGCAGGATCAGCGCGGCCGGGAGGAGCCAGGTGATCATCCCTCCGGAGACACCCTGGAAGAGCCGCAGGATCCCGGCGGCGCTGCCGAACCCGGCGTTGCCGAGCCCGCCGTAGTCGCCGCCGTTGATCCGGCCGATCCCGTTGTAGCCGAAGGCGAGCTCGAGCACCGAGTTGTTCTGCGAGCCGTCCATGTAGGGCCGCCACGACTCCGGGACGAGCTCGAAGATCGCGATCCACCAGCCGGCCGCGAGCAGCATCGCGCCGAAGCAGTAGACACCGTGGAGGACCCGCTTCAGGAACGACCCGGGCCCGGCGATCAGGTAGACGGCGGCGATCGCCGGAACGATCAGGAACGCCTGCAGCATCTTCGTCAGGAACCCGAAACCGAGCAGTACGCCGGCCAGCACCAGCCAACGCGCCTTGCCGGTCTCGATCGCCCTGATGGTCGAGAACCCGGCTCCGACCAGCAACAGCACCAGCAGCGCGTCGGGGTTGTCGAACCGGAACATCAGCGCCGCCGCCGGGGTCAGCGCGGTCAGCGCACCCGCGGCGATCGCCGCCGGCCACGGCGCGACCTTCTTGACGATGCCGAACGTCAGGCCGACCGTCGCGACGCCCATCAACGCCTGTGGCGCGAGGATGCTCCACGAGGACAGCCCGAAGAGGCGTACGGACAGGCCCATCACCCACAACGAGGCGGGCGGCTTGTCGACGGTGATCGCGTTGCCGATGTCGAGGGAGCCGAAGAACCACGCCTTCCAGCTCTCTCCGCCGGCCTGGGCGGCCGCGGCGTAGAACTGGTTGGCGTACCCGGACTCCGAGAGCGTCCACAGGTAGCCGAGCGCGGTCAGGCCGAGCAGGAGGAGTAGGGACGCCCGTTCAGGGGTCGGGCGCCATGGTCGTCGGAGAGTGGCAGCCCCAGCGTCTTCAGGCGCCGAGCTCGCTGCTGGATCGAGGGTTGCGGTCATGGAGCACAAGGTTTGGCGCGGTCTCTGTGCATCACCTCCGCCGGACCTGTGGTTGGCCTGTGTCCTTGTCCGGCCGCGCGGCCTGGTGCCGTGGTCCGGTGCTGCTCCGGTCGAGCTTGTCGAGACCGCCTCTTTGCGGGGCTGCTGCTTCGCGGCTGGGGTGGGCCGCCGACCGGTCTTGAGGGGCTTCTCGTCTGGGCCGGTGCCATGGGTGTCCTGCGGGCGCTGGCTTCGCCGGGTGTTGCGGCGACCTGTGTCACTGACAAGTGATGCCCCGGTGGTCGAGCTTGTCGAGACCACCCTGTGCGGGGCTGTTCTTTGTGGCTGGTGCGGG
>NZ_JZDQ02000022.1 GCF_000960475.2 Nocardioides luteus
CGCCCCGTCCAGCGCGTGCGAGACACCTACCGCCGTTACTGGTACGCCTACGCGATGGTCGCGCCCGTCGTGATCGTCCTCGGCGTGCTGGTCGGCTACCCACTCCTGCGCGGCTTCTACCTGACCCTGACCGACGCCAACAGCCTCAACTCGGCACGCACCATCGGCGTCAACACCATCGACGCGACGTACAAGTTCATCGGTCTGGACAACTACGCCGAGATCCTGTGGGGCCCGTCGGCCTACGACCGCTTCTGGTCCCACTTCGTGTGGACCATCGTCTGGACCGTCACCTGTGTCGTCCTGCACTACGCGATCGGCCTCGGACTGGCGCTGCTCCTCAACCAGCGGCTGCGCGGACGCGTGGCGTACCGGCTCCTGCTGATCCTGCCGTGGGCGGTGCCGACCTTCGTGACCGTCTTCGCCTGGCGGATCATGCTGGCCGACGCTGGCGTCATCAACTCGATGCTGAACACCATCGGGCTCGTCGAGCCGCAGTGGCTCGAGGACCCGACCTGGCAGCGTACGGCCGCGATCATGGTCAACACCTGGTGCGGCGTGCCGTTCATGATGCTCTCCCTGCTCGGCGGGCTGCAGTCGATCGACGAGAACCTCTACGAGGCCGCCGAGATCGACGGCGCCAACGCCTGGCAACGGTTCCGGCACGTCACCCTGCCGGGGCTGTCCTCGGTGAGCTCGACCGTCGTCCTGCTCGGCGTGATCTGGACCTTCAACCAGTTCGCGATCATCTTCCTGCTCTTCGGCAACACCGCGCCGGACGCGCAGATCCTGGTCACCTGGGCCTACCGACTCGGCTTCGGGCAGCAGCCTCGTGACTTCGCCATGTCCGCGGCGTACGGCGTCCTGCTGCTCGCGATCCTGATCGTCTTCACGTCCTTCTACTACCGGTGGTTGAAACGCAATGACCAGCTCGCCTAGCACCTACGCGCCCCGTCAGCAGCGCCGACGCGGCGACCTCGGCCCGGTCGGACGCGCGGGTACGCACGTGACGCTCGCCGTGGCATCGCTGATCGCGCTGTTCCCGATCGTCTGGCTCGTCTACCTGTCCCTGGGACCGGACAAGGACGACTACCTCCACCCCGGCGGCATCTTCGCGAAGGCGACGCTGGACAACTACTCGTTCGTGCTGACCAACACCGAGTTCTTCAACTGGCTGTGGTCGACGCTCGTGGTCGCCGGTGGCACGACCCTGTTCGGCGTGATGTCGGCGGCGACGACCGGCTACGCGGTCTCCCGGATGCGGTTCCCGGGCCACCGGGCGCTGATGTGGGTCCTGCTGCTGACGCAGGCGTTCCCGATCGCGGTGCTGATCGTGCCGATGTACGAGATCTTCTCCCAGCTCCATCTGGTCGACAACCGGTTCGGCCTGGTCCTGGTCAACTGCACCACGATCGTCCCCTACTGCTCGTGGCTGCTGAAGGGCTACTTCGACACCATCCCGGTCGAGCTCGACGAGGCCGGCATGATCGACGGGCTCACCCCGTTCGGTACGTTCTGGCGGCTGATCCTGCCGCTGGCCCGCCCCGGCCTGGCGGTGGCCGCGTTCTACGCCTTCATCACCGCCTTCGCCGAGGTCGCGTTCGCCTCGACGTTCCTGCTCGACGACTCGAAGTACACCTTCGCGGTCGGGCTGCAGAGCTTTATCAGCGAGCACGACGCGCAGTGGAACCTGATGGCCGCCACCGCCGTGCTCATCGCCATCCCCGTGACCGTCTTCTTCTACCTCGTCCAACGACACGTCGTCACCGGTCTGACAGCCGGCGGCGTCAAGGGCTGAAAGGTTCTTCTCTCATGAACACCGAATGGTGGCGCGACGCCGTCATCTACCAGGTCTACCCGCGCAGCTTCGCCGACAGCGACGGCGACGGCACCGGCGACCTTCCCGGGATTCGGTCACGGCTCCCCTACCTCCGCTCGCTGGGCGTGGATGCGGTCTGGCTGAGCCCGTTCTACGCCTCGCCGCAGGCCGACGGGGGCTACGACGTCTCCGACTACCGTGCGGTCGACCCGCGCTACGGGACGCTCGACGACGCCCGCGCACTGATCTCTTCTGCCCACGAGCTCGGGCTCAAGATCATCGCCGACATCGTCCCCAACCACTCCTCCGACCAGCACGAGTGGTTCCAGCAGGCGCTGGCGGAAGGTCCCGGGTCGCCGATGCGCTCGCGCTACCACTTCCTGCCCGGACGCGGGCCGGACGGCTCGGAGCCACCCAACGACTGGGACTCGATCTTCGGCGGTCCCGCCTGGACCCGGGTCCCCGACGGCGAGTGGTATCTCCACCTCTTCGCCCCCGAGCAGCCCGACTTCAACTGGAACTCCCCCGAGGTCGCCGCCGAGTTCCTGGACATCCTGCGGTTCTGGCTCGACCTCGGCATCGACGGCTTCCGCATCGACGTCGCCCACGGCCTGGTCAAGGCCGAGGGCCTGCCGTCGATCGGTCACTCCGACCAGCTCCACCTGCTCGGCAACGACGTGATGCCGTTCTTCGACCAGGACGGCGTCCACGAGATCTACCGGACGTGGCGGAAGGTGCTGTCGGACTATCCCGGACGGATCTTCGTCGCCGAGGCGTGGACCCCGACCGTGGCGCGGTCGGCCAACTACGTACGCCCCGACGAGCTGCACCAGGCCTTCAACTTCGAGTACCTCGACACCGCCTGGGACGCCGCCGCGCTGCGCAAGGTCATCGACAGCTCCCTGGACGCGATGCGCCCGGTCGGCGCTCCGGCGACCTGGGTGCTCTCCAACCACGACGTCACCCGGCATGCGACCCGGTTCGCCAACCCTCCGGGGTCGGGGACCCAGATCCGTACGCCTGGTGACCGCGCTCTGGGGCTCCGGCGAGCTCGCGCGGCGACGCTGCTCATGCTCGCGCTCCCGGGGTCGGCGTACGTCTACCAGGGCGAGGAGCTCGGCCTCCCCGACGTCACCGACCTGCCCGACGAGGTCCGCCAGGACCCGTCCTTCCACCGTGCCAACGGCCAGGACGGGTTCCGCGACGGCTGCCGCGTGCCGCTGCCGTGGACCCGGACGGGTACGTCCTACGGCTTCGGCGACGGCGGCTCCTGGCTGCCCCAGCCCGACTCGTGGGGCGAGCTGAGCGTCGAGGCGCAGACCGGAGTCGAGGGCTCCACCCTCGAGCTCTACCGCTCGGCGCTGAAGATCCGGCGCGAGACCCCCGGCCTCGGCGCCGGCGACGCCGTCACCTGGCACGACGAGGCCCCCGCCGGGGTGCTCTGGTTCGAGCGCTCTGGTTTCGTCTGCACCGTCAACACCACCAAGGAGCCCGTACGCATCGCAGCACCTGGTGACGTACTCCTCTCCTCCTCGGGCCCCATGCCCGTCACCGACGGCGCCGCCGACCTCCCCGGCGACACGACCGTCTGGTGGCAGATCTAGCCGAGAAGTCACCCCCGTCGGCCGAGTGGGCACATCCGTGCCGACTCGGCCGACGTACGTGACGCCTCGGCCGACGGGGCTGACGCCTCGGCAGGCTAGCGGCGGGCGGTGACGTAGCAGGCGACGGCGGTGGCCGCGGCGACGTTGAGGGAGTCGATGCCGGCGGACATCGGGATGATGGCGCGGCGGTCGGCGGCCTGCTGCCAGCGTGGGGAGAGGCCGTGGCCCTCGGAGCCGAGGACGAGGGCGACCTTGTCGACGCCTTCGACGGCCTTCTCGATGTCGACGGCGTCGTCGGCCAGGGTCAGCGCGACGGTGGTGAAGCCGGCGGCGGAGAGGGACGGGAGCGCTTCGTACCAGTCCGGGAGGCGGGTCCACGGGAGCGCGAAGACCGCACCCATCGCGACCTTGATCGAGCGCCGGTAGAGCGGGTCGGCGCAGCGGGGAGCCAGCAGGACGGCGTCGAACCCGAGCGCCGCGCCGGACCGGAAGATCGCGCCGACGTTGGTGTGGTCGACGATGTCCTCGAGCACCAGCACCGAACGAGCGCCGGCCAGGACCGACTCCACCGACGGCAGCGGTCGCCGCTCCATCGACGCCAGCGCACCGCGGTGCACGTGGAACCCGGTCACCTGCTCCGCGGCCTGCTCGCTCATCACGTAGCACGGCGCATCGGTCGACTCGAGCACGTCGGCGAGCCCGTCGAGCCACTTCGGCGCCATCAGGAACGAGCGCGGCTCGAACCCGCCGGTCACGGCGCGGCGTACGACCTTCTCGCCTTCGGCCAGGAACAGCCCCTCCGAGGACTCGAGGGACTTACGCAGCTCGACGTCGCGCAGGTCGCGGTAGTCGGCGAGCCGGGCGTCGGCGGGGTCGGAGATCTCGATCAGGGTGGCCATGAGGGGTCCAGCGTAGGTCTGGGCCGGACTCCCCCACACATCCGTACGTCTCCCCACCCGTGGGTGGCTTCCCCACGCACCGGAGGGTGGGGAAGCTCCACCCGAGTGGGGAACTACGCCGGCGCCGAGAAGGAGTCGGGGTGGGCGACGCGGACGACCTCGCCGATGACGATGATCGCGGGGGGCTGGACGTTCTCGTCGGCCAAGGTCTTCTCGAGGGTCTCGAGGGTCGCCAGGACCGTACGCTCCGTGGGCATCGTGCCGTCGCAGATGATCGCGACCGGGGTCGAGCCGGCGCGTCCCCCGTCCATCAGGGCGGTCGCGATCGCGGGGGCGTTCTGGACGGCCATGAGGAGGACGAGGGTGCCGCCGAGCTGGGCCACGGCCGGCCAGTTGGTCAGCGAGGTCGGGTCGCTCGGCGGGACGTGGCCGGAGATGACGGTGAACTCGTGGGCGACGCCGCGGTGGGTCACCGGGATCCCGGCGACGCCGGGGACGGTCACCGGCGAGGTCAGACCGGGGATGACGTGGACCGGCACGCCGGCCTCGCGGCAGGCCAGCACCTCCTCGAAGCCACGGCCGAAGATGAAGTTGTCGCCGCCCTTGAAGCGCGCGACGGCCTTCCCCTCCTTGGCCGCCTCGACGATGATCCGGTTGATCTCCTCCTGCTGGGCCGAACGCCCGCGGGGCAGCTTGGCGACGTCGACCAGCTCGACGTCGGCGGGCAGCTCGGAGAGCAGCTCGCGCGGCGCCAGGCGGTCGGCGACGACGATGTCGGCCTCCATGAGCGCCTTGCGGCCGGCGACCGAGATCAGCCCGGGGTCACCCGGACCTCCACCGACCAGGGTCACACCGGGCACCCGCTGGCGCTCGTGCGGAGCGATCAGGTCGCCGGAGCGCAGGCCGTCGAGGATCCGGTCGCGTACGCCCGCCGAGCGTCGCGGGTCGCGGTTCGCCAGCACGGCGACGGTGAGGTCGCCGTCCTGCCCGGTCGCCGGGGTCCAGGCGGTGGCCCGCGTGCCGTCGTCGGAGCGTACGCAGAAGATCCGTCTCTCCTCGGCAGCGGCCGAGACCTCCTCGTTGACGTCGGCGTTCTGGGTCGCGGCGATGACGTACCACGCGCCGTCGAGCACCGAAGCGGTGAAACGCTCCGAGCGCCAGGTGATCTCGCCCGAGCCGAGCAGCCCTTCCAAGGCGGGGGTCAGCGACGGCGAGACGACCTCGACCCGCGCCCCTGCGGCGATCAGCGCCGGCACGCGCCGCTGCGCCACCCGGCCACCACCCACGACGACCACCCGACGACCCTCGAGGATGAGGCCGGCGGGATAGGGAACGGCATGCTCAGAACTCATGGGTACATCCTCGCCCAACACCGCACCACGTCCTGACAACGGGTCGATTCGCGGACTACGTTGGTGGCCATGGCACTCGATCGCCCGGTGAAGCCGGATCCCTACTCGCTCATGCCCGCCCTCCCCTCCTTCACGCTGACCAGCCAGGACGTGACCGACGGCCAGCCGCTGAAGCAGGATCAGGTCTACGACGGCGGCAACACCTCCCCGCAGCTCAGCTGGAGCGGCGCGCCGGAGGGGACGAAGTCGTACGTCATCACCTGCTTCGACCCCGACGCGCCCACGCCGAGCGGCTTCTGGCACTGGGCCCTGGTCGACGTCCCCGCCGACGTGACCGAGCTCCCGGCGGGCGCCGGTGCGGCGGACGCCGAGCTTCCGGGCAAGGCGTTCCACGTCGCGAGCGACTTCGGCACCAAGGACTTCGGCGGCGCCGCTCCCCCGGCCGGCGACCAGGTCCACCGCTACTACTTCGTCGTCCACGCCGTCGGCGAGGAGACGCTGGGCGTGGACGACGGGGTCACCCCGGCGGTCGTCTCGTTCAACCTGGCCTTCAAGGCGCTGGCCCGCGCCGTCGTGGTGGGCACCTACCAGCACTGAGCTCCGGCGGTGGGAGCCCCCGGGCTCCCACCGTCAGCCGGAGGCGAGATGGGTCAGCAGCGTCGGCGTGCGCCGGTGCTCGATGTCTCCGGAGAGACCGAGCGCGAGGAAGATCTCGCTCAGGCACCGCTCGAACTGCCGTCGGCCACTGAAGAGCCTGCTGATGATCGCGCGCTCGGGGAACCCTGCCTGAACCAGGCCCAGCACCTCGCTCTGCCGCATCGTCAGCCTCGCCATCGCCTCGGCATCGGCGTCCGGTGACGCCGCGACCATCCGGGTGATGACCTCCGGGTCGACGACGACCTCACCCGACGCCACCCGCCCGACGACGTCGAGGAAGTGCGGGATGGTGCGTACGCGGGACTTGCGCAGGTAGCCGAGACCGCCGGTGCCGGCGCTGGCGAAGACCGGGGCCGCGTACGCCGTGTCGAGGGAGTCCGCGAGCACGACGATGCCCATCTCCGGCACCTTCTCGTGCAGCCGGACCGCGGCCCGGATCCCCTCGTCGCCAGGGCCCTCCTCGACGGGGCCCAGACGGGCGTCGGTGATCACCAGCGTGGGCAGCGTGTCGGTGGCCGCCTGGATGAGCGCCTCCGCGTCGCCGGCGTCGCCCACGACCTGGTAGCCACCACGCGCGAGCAGAGTCGTGAGTCCAGCACGGAGTAGAGGCGACTCGTCGGCAACGACGACGCTCGGCTCATAGCTGGGCACAACGGCTCCGCTCGGTGTTGGGGGCAGCGGTCGAGACGCATTCTGTCGTACTCGACGGCAAACCCTCGGTATCTCGCGTCCGTGTTCGCATCGACCCCCGGAGCAACGGCCCCGGGATCAGAACTCCGGCGGCCCCTCGGAGGCCCGCTTGAGCAGGGTCTCGAAGGAGGTCGGGTTGGCGAACTCGTCCTCGACCAGCGTCCGGTGCGGCGCGGGGGTGGGCGTGCCTCCGCCGACCGCCAGCAGGGCGGCCAGCTCGGCGGCGGCGCGGTCGACCCGCTTGGGGAGCTCCGGGCCACCGGCGAAGTCGTCGGTGGCGGCGAAGACCCCGGTCGGGACGACCACGGCGTGCAGGTAGGCGAAGAGCGGGCGCAGCGCGTGCTCGAGCACCAGCGAGTGCCGGGCGGTGCCGGCTGTCGCGGCGATCAGGACCGGCTTGGCGTCGAGGACGCCCTGCTCGAGGACGTCGAAGAACGTCTTGAACAGGCCCGAGTAGGAGGCCGAGAAGACCGGCGTGACCGCGATGACGCCGTCGGCGCGACGTACGTGGTCGATGGCCGTCTGCAGCGCCGGCTTGGCGAAGCCGGTGAGCAGGTTGTCGGTCAGCTCGTGCGCCAGGCCGCGCAGCTCGATGTGCTCGACTTCGATCTCGGCGCCCCGGGCCTGGACGGCCCGGGTCGTCGCCTCGCCGAGCATGTCGGCGAGCAGCTTGGTCGAGGACGGGACCGAGAGCCCCGCCGAGACCACCACGATCCGGGTCACAGCTCCCCCTCGAGCACCTTGGCGACCTCCGGGTCGTGGATGTCGCGGTCGGACGAGCCGGTGGCGGAGTCGGCCTCGGCGTAGACGGTGGAGTCCTTGGCGCCGCCGGCCTTCTCCACCAGGGAGGCGTGGGTCGGGGCGTCCGGGACACCCGGCTTGCGCAGCTTCTCGAACTCCGCGCGCAGGGTCGGGAGGATCTCGCCGTAGAGGTCGAGCTGCTCCAGCACGGTCTTCAGCGGCAGCCCGGCGTGGTCGAGCAGGAAGAGCTGGCGCTGGTAGTCGCCGACGTACTCACGGAACGAGAGGGTCCGCTCGATGACCTGCTGCGGCGAGCCGACGGTCAGCGGCGTGGCCTCGCTGAAGTCCTCCAGCGAGGGGCCGTGGCCGTAGACCGGGGCGTTGTCGAAGTAGGGCCGGAACTCGTTGATCGCGTCCTGGGAGTTGGGCCGCATGAAGAACTGCCCACCCAGCCCGACGATCGCCTGGTCGGCGGTGCCGTGGCCGTAGTGCTCGAAGCGCTGCCGGTAGAGCTGCACCATCTGCTTGGTGTGCGAGGCCGGCCAGAAGATGTGGTTGTGGAAGAAGCCGTCGCCATAGTACGCAGCTTGCTCGGCGATCTCCGGCGAGCGGATCGAGCCGTGCCAGACGAACGGCGCGACGCCGTCCAGCGGCCGCGGCGTCGAGGTGTAGCCCTGCAGCGGCGTACGGAACCGGCCGGACCAGTCGACGACGTCCTCGCTCCACAGCCGGCGCAGCAGGGCGTAGTTCTCGATCGCCAGGTTGATGCCCTGGCGGATGTCCTTGCCGAACCAGGGGTAGACCGGGCCGGTGTTGCCGCGGCCCATCATCAGGTCGACGCGGCCGTCGGTGAGGTGCTGGATCTTGGCGTAGTCCTCCGCGATCAGCACCGGGTCGGTGGTGGTGATCAGCGTGGTCGCGGTGCTCAGGATGATGTTCTCGGTCTGGGCACCGATGTAGGCCAGCGTCGCGGTCGGGTTGGAGGCGATGAACGGCGGGTTGTGGTGCTCACCCGTCGCGAAGACGTCCAGGCCCACCTCCTCGGCGTGCTTGGCGATCTCGACGGTGGCCTTGATCCGCTCGTGCTCCGTCGGGGTCTTGCCGGTCGTCGGGTCCATGGTCACGTCACCGACGGTGAAGATGCCGAACTGCATACCCATTTGTTCACTGCCCCTTTCGTGGTCCTGCCACGATAGTTGAAATCCGAACTACTCGGCAAACAGTTGCTGCATCAACGTTATTCCAGGAAACCCCGTGGCGTACGCAGCCCCTCCTGTGCCAACGTACGTCAGGTGTCCGGGGCGTTCCATGCACAGCTGAGTCTGTATGCCGCGATCGCCACCCGCTCGTTCCGCCGCTACTCCACCTACACCGCGGCGACGCTCGCCGGGATCTTCACCAACTCGGTCTTCGGGATCATCCTCAGCTTCGCCTATCTGGCCCTGTGGGAGCAGAACCCGTCGGCCGGTGGCTACGGGGCCGAGCAGGCGGTCACCTTCGTCTGGATCGGGCAGGCGCTGCTGATGACCATCGCGCTGTGGAGCGGCGGCTCGACCGACGACCTCGCCGAGCGGATCCGCACCGGGGACATCGCCGTCGACCTCTACCGTCCGGTCAGCGTCCTCGGCTGGTATCTCGCCGCCGACCTCGGTCGCGGGCTCTACCACTTCGCGACCCGGGGCGTGGCGCCGACGATCGTGGGCGCGCTGCTCTTCGGGCTGGTCCTGCCCTCCCCCGCCGGCGCGGCCGGGTTCCTGGTCAGCGTCGCCCTCGCCGTCGTGGTCAGCTTCGCGGTCCGGTTCCTCTTCGCCGCCAGCGCGTTCTGGCTCCTGGACGCGACCGGGCCGCGGGTGCTGCTCAGCGTGCTGGCCACCTTCTTCAGCGGGCTGACCCTGCCGCTCAACCTCTTCCCGGACGGTCTGCGCCAGGTCGCGCTGGCACTGCCGTTCGCCTCCTACGTCCAGACCCCCGCCGACATCTGGCTGGGCCGCCACAGCGGGCCCGACCTGCTCGCCGCGATCGGGCTGCAGGTCGCCTGGGCGGTCCTCCTGCTGGGGGCGTGCGCGCTCGTGCTGCGGGCCGCGACCCGGAAGGTGGTGGTCCAAGGTGGTTGAGGTCGCTCACGCGGTCCGCGCCTACTGGCTCATCGCGGCGCTGTGGATCCGGGCCTCGATGGCCTACCCGCTCTCGTTCTGGACGATGACGGTCGGCGGTGTGCTGATCACGTTCCTCGACTTCGTCGCGATCTGGCTGATGTTCAGCCACCTCGACAGCTACGGCGGCTTCACGCTGCGCGAGATCGGCCTGCTCTACGGAGTCACCTCGATCTCGTTCCGTCTCGCCGACATGCTGGTCGGGAGCGTGGAGAAGATCGGCCAGAAGGTACGCAGCGGGGATCTCGACGCGATGATGACCAAGCCGGTCCCGGTGCTGGCGCAGCTGTGCGCCGACCGGTTCGAGCTGCGCCGGCTCGGCCAGATCGCCCAGAGCGTCGCGGTCTTCGGATGGGCGGCCCCGATCGTGGAGTGGAACCCGCAGCGGCTGGCCGTGCTCGCGATGGCGCTCGTGTCGGGCGTGGTCATCTACTTCTGCGTGTTCGTGGCCTTCTCGACGATCCAGTTCTGGACCACCGACGCCTCGGAGTTCGCGAACGCCTTCACCTACGGCGGGAACACGATCATGCAGTACCCGATGACGATCTTCCCGCTGGAGGTCGTCCGGTCCCTCACCTACCTGCTGCCGCTGACGTTCGTGAACTGGTATCCGTGCCTGTTCCTGCTCGGGCTCCACGACCCGTTCGGCGCACCGGGCTGGTTCCGCTTCGCATCGCCCCTGGCCGCCCTGGTGCTGGTCGGCGTGACCACGCTGGTGTGGCGTCAGGGGCTTCGCCGCTACCGATCCACAGGGAGCTGATCTCGTTGTCGTTGATCGAGGTGCGGGACCTGTCCCGCGAGTTCACCATCCGCAAGCGTGTGGGTGTCGTGAGGCGTACGTCGGTGGTGAAGCGGGCCGTCCACGACCTCTCCTTCGAGATCGACGCCGGCGAGATGGTCGGCTACATCGGCCCCAACGGCGCTGGGAAGTCGACGACCATCAAGATGCTCACCGGCATCCTGGTGCCCTCCGGCGGGTCGGCGATCGTCGCCGGGCTGGAGCCGGCCCGCCAGCGCCGCGAGCTGGCCCGGCGGATCGGCGTGGTCTTCGGGCAGCGTACGTCGCTGTGGTGGGACCTTCCGCTGCGCGACTCCTTCGAGCTGCTGCGGCGGATCTACCGGATCCCGGACCAGACCTTCCAGCGCAACCTCGACGACCACGTCGCGCTGCTGGACCTCGGCGACCTGATGGACACGCCCGTGCGGCAGCTCAGCCTGGGGCAGCGGATGCGTGGCGACATCGCCGCCGCCCTGCTCCACGACCCCGAGATCCTCTACCTCGACGAGCCGACGATCGGGCTCGACGTGATCTCCAAGGGGCGGCTGCGGGAGTTCCTGCGCGCCCTCAACCACGAGCGCGGCACCACCCTGATGCTCACCACCCACGACCTGCAGGACATCGAGGCGCTCTGCGACCGGGTCATCGTGATCGACCACGGCACCGCCGTCTTCGACGGCCCGCTGTCCTCGCTGCGCCTCAACGGCGACGCCTCCCGCACGCTCGTCGTCGACCTCGTCGACGAGGCACCGGCGATCTCCGTCGAAGGGGCTCAGGTGGTGAAGGTCGAAGGCCCGCGCCAGTGGCTCTCGTTCCCGGCCGGCGCCTCCGCTGCTCCCCTGGTCGCGCAGGTCGCGGCTGCGTACGACGTCGCCGACCTGTCGATCCACGAGCCGGCCATCGAGGACGTCATCCGCACGCTGTACGGAGGGTGAGGGCACCGTGGGGAGTCGGTTCGCTGCCTTTCACTAGACGATGACACTTCGTGAAGCGCTTCACGAAGTGTCATCGTCTAGTAAAAGGTCGGGACCTGCGCCGGCCCGGTCACTCGATCCGGAGGACGGCGAGGTCGTCGGGCTGACGGGAGAGGTCGACGAGGGTGTGGCGGAGGCGGTCGAGGAGGGACTCGACGGACGACGCGGCCACCGACGTGTCGGGGTAGCGGATCCGGACGGCGAGGCCCGAGTGGGTGCGGGAGAACCAGATCTGGACGTCGTCGGCCTGGGTGGAGGCCGAGATGTGCTGGGCGTCGCGGTCGAGGTGGGCCGAGCCGCCGGGGACGTGGCGGTAGTCGACCCAGGAGACGACGAAGACGTCGCTGCGGGTCTGCACCAGCGGCTCGGTGAGCGAGCCGAGGACCTGGTCGAGGGGCACCGAGCCGAGGCGTACGCCATGACGGACGGCGTCGCCGGCCTCGGCCAGGCCCACGTCGGTGAGCGAGGCGGGGACGGTGAGCGGGACGGTGGTCGTGTACCAGCCGATCGAGCGGGCCAGGGGGCCTGTGGAGCGGGTGGAGACCGGTGCCATCGTGTCCAGGCGGTCACCGCCGCCGAGGTCGGCGACCGCGGTGGCGAGGGCGGCCAGGACGGCGGCGTACGTCGAGGCGCCGCTGTTGCGGGCGCGCGCGCCGATGCGGTCCATCAGGCCGGCGTCGGCGAGCGGAGCCACCGCGGTGGCCTGGGCGGCCCGCTTTCCCGGCTCGAGGCCGAGCGGCAGCGGAAAGGTCGGCAGCCGGTGGCCGCGGCCAGCGAGGAACTCGCCCCAGCCACGGAGCAGCGGGTCGTCATCAGCGACCCGCGCGGGACCGTCGGCACCCTGCGAGACGGCTTCGAGGAACGAGGTCACCGGAGGCAGCGAGGGCGCCTCGCCACCCTCGGTGAAGGCGGCGTAGAGGGTGGCGAGCTCCTCGACCGCGACCGCGACGGAGTGGGCGTCGCAGTGCAGGTGGTCCATGCCGAGGACGATCGTGGAGCGGTCGGGACGGGAGATCGCGGCGGGCAGGAAGGCGGGATAGCCGAACGGCCCGCACCGCTCGTCGAGCGCGCCGTGCAGCGCCTCGCGGGTCTCCTCGACCGTCGTGGTGTGACCGACGGTGGCCACCGACCAGGTCAGGGTGCCGGGGTGGTGGCGACGCGCCCGCGGCCCGTCGGAGCCGGCGACGACCTCGAGCTGCAGGCTGCCGTGGCGGGCGAGGAACGCGCGCCAGGTGCGGGAGAGGGCGACCGGCTCGATCGGGCCGTCGACGTCGAAGGCGGCCGCCAGCCAGACGGTCGGCGCCCCGGCCATCGCACCGGCGAGGTGGTTGCGCTGGTTGAGCGAGAGCTCGGCCGGCGCGCCGTGCGGCGGGGCCGAGAGATCCCAGCGCAGCAGCGTGCCCGGCCGGGGCTCCCACAGGTCAGCGGTCGTGACCAGCATGTCCGGTCCCGATGATCTGGTCGGCGTCGACGGGGCACACCGGCAGACCGAGGTCGGCGAGCACGTCGCGGAGCGCCTCGACGTAGGTCACCACGGCCCTCCCGCCCTGCTCGGTGTCGGGGCTCTGGGTGGCCACCTCGAAGCGATCGGCGAAGCGGTTGACCCACAGGCTCGCGTTCGCGGTACGTCCCTCGCCGGTGAAGTGCAGCCCGGTGTCGAACGGCTCGGTGCCGGCGCCGGGGAACTTGCGTACGTCGAGGTAGGAGACCATCTGCGGGCTCGCCAGCTCGGTCGGCGCCAGCACCCCGCCGGCGACCATCGCGCCCAGCGGCACGTGCACCGGGGTGCGGGCCAGGTCGCGGGCGGTCCCGAAGGCCTTCTCCGCGGCGAGCACCGTCTCCGCGAACACGGTCTCCTCGACTGTGGGCCCGAGTTGCATCGAGACGGGTGCGAAGTTGCAGAACCAGCCGTGCGACATCGCGGTCTGCTGCGTCCGGGTGCCCAGCACGGTGATCCCGAGGTAGTCCGAGCTGCCGGTCAGGCGCTGCTCGGCGTGGGCCAGGAGCGCGAAGACACCGCTGGTGAACCTTCCCCCGGCGGAGCGACACAGCGACTCGAGGGCGTCCACCGCCTCACCCTCCAGCGCGGTCCATCGGCGGACGCGGACCGGGGCGGTCTCCCCCGGGTCCAGCCCCAGCGGCACCGGGAACCGCGGCAGCCGCCCGCCGTGGCGCGAGACGATGTCGGCCCACTCGCGCACCGCCGGTGTCTCCGCGTCGCACGTCGCGGCGAGCTGCTGCTCGGCCGCTGCGTACGCCACGAAGCTGTCGGCCTCGGGCAGGGGCTCGGTCTCGGCGCCGAGCGCCGCGGCATAGGCGGCCCCGAGCTCGGCCGGGACCATCAGCTGCGAGGCGCCGTCGGTGAAGGCGTGGTCGCAGCCCCAGAAGTAGGTGAAGCCGTCCTCGCGCACGATCGCGCCGAGGAGGAACGGCGCCCAGGAGTCGGGGCGGCACTGCTCGTCCCACAGACCGACCAGGAGCTCCTGCCAGCCACCGGACCAGTCGGCCGGCTCCTCGACCTCGACGGCCTCGAAGGCGAGCGCCTCGGCCGGCACCAGGTGCCGCACCGGCACTGATCCCGAGAGGTCGAACCAGGTCCGCAGCCCCTCGTGGCGGCCCACGAACGAGGTCAGCGCCTCCGCATAGGCATCGGCCGAGAAGGCGCCAGAGAACTCACCGGCGGTGCCGGTCCAGGCGCGGTGGACGCCGCCGGCGGCCACCTTCGCGCGGTAGGCGTTGAGGTGGTCGGCCTGCAGGAACGAGGGCGCGCCCGGCGAGACCGGCGCGGCGTCGGCCGCAGCCTGGCACTCGGCGGTCGGCCGCAGCACGATCACCCGGCCGGGCGCCGGAGCCAGATCGGCGAGCGGCCCGATCCTCATGCCGTGCCCTCGAGCGCGGCGGCCTCGGGCTGCGCGATCTCGTCGAAGAGGTCGCTCATCCCGCCGATCAGGTCGCGCACGACCCGCTCGGCGGCGACGGTCTCCGGGTAGCGCGTGGAGACGTTGAGACCGTCCCGGTCGCGCACGAGCCAGAGGTAGACCTCGTCGTCGGCGCGGACGGGGGCCCGCAGCGTACGGGCGTCCCAGCCGTTCCAGCGTTCGGCGCCGGCGATGAAGCGGGTGTCCACGAAGGTGACCACGAAATGCGGAGCATCCGAGACACCGAGCAGGTCGGCGACCCGCGCGAACGGCTGCGGGACCAGGGGCTTCGACTCGGCCAGCGCGGTCTGGACGCGGGCAGCGACCTCGGCCAGGGTCGTCGCTCCGGTGATGTCGAGGGTGACCGGGACGAGACCGACGTACCAGCCGACGGCGGTGGCGTGCTCAGCGGTGTAACGGGTGTGCATGGGCGCCACGAAGCGCATCCGCTCCACACCGTGCTGGGCCCGCAGGACGTACGCCATCGCGCCCATCATCCCGGCCTGGAACGAGACACCCGCGCTCTTGCACAGCTCCGCGAGGGCCCGGGCCTGGCAGGGGTCGCCGAGCCACTGCGACAGGCTGGCCTGCGGCAGCGGCGAGGCCGAGGCGGGTACGTCGGTGATGCCCGGGACCGGGAAGTCGGCGAACCGGAGCCGGCCGTCGGGACCGGTCAGCCAGTCGCGCCAGACCCGCACTGACTCGCTCTCCAGCGACATCGCCTCTCCGGTGACCCGCTCGTCGGCGGCGTGGTCGATGTGGCTGCCGGTGGTGACGACCGCCAGGTCCGCGAACGACTCACCGGCCAGAGCCCGCTCGTAGAGCGTGGCGATCTCCTCGAACCAGAGCAGCTGGGAGTAGGCGTCCATGACGCCGTGGTCGGCGCCGAAGACCAGGGTGAAGCCGTCGGCGTCGGCCACCGTCGCGAAGACGACGTAGGGCCAGGCCGTGGGGTCGATGTGGTCGGCGAGGAAGTCCGAGAGGCAGCCCCGGGCGTCGTCGCCGTCGAAACGGCCGAGCGCCGTGGTGGCCACCGACACGTCCTCGGGGGCGAGCGCGCGGCGCCGCCGGCCCGCCGGGGTCTCCTCGACGGTCCCGCGCAGCGCCTCGTGGCGTCCGATCCAGGCCCGGAGCGCCAGGTCGAGCGCCGTCACGTCGAGCTGTCCCGTCAACCGCATGATCGATCCGATCCAGGATCCTGCCTCGGCGGTGTCGAGGTGCAGCTCGTGGTTGTGGGACAGCCGGCGGTCGTCGTCGACCCAGGCGCTCGGCTCCGCCGTGGGGATCCACGCGGTCACCTCGCCCGGGGGGACGTCGTACGCGGACAGCTCGGTGTACTCCATCGGAGGTGGAGTTCCTCTCTGAGGTGGGGGGCTCATTGCGGCACAACGCCAAGTCGGGGACCCGAACGAACCTCAAGAACGCCGTAGCCCGAGAAGGCGACCCGCCTGCGACGACAGCGATGTCGTCCCATGTCGCGGCCTATTGTGCACACAGGTGCGGACCCGAATTCGACTGCCCCCGGACGTGGGAATCGCCACACATCTTTATTGCCCCGGGGGGTTTACATGACGTATCGACTCCGATTGACTCCTCCCTCTGCGCGCGCTCCTGCCCCGCCTTGCCCGGCTGCCCGCTCTATCTCGAGGACTCCCCCATGCCAGCTGCCACCCGTGCACCGATCGACAACTCCGGCCGCCTCCAGTTCGCCGACGATCTCTTCGCCCGGCGCCACCGCGGCCTCGGGAGCCCGATCGCCAACCAGTGGATCTGGCGGCTCAACAGCCCCTACGACGCCGACCGGCTGCGCCACATCGCGGCCGGCCTGGCCGAGGGTGGGCTGTCGCGACAGCTGCACCGGGCGAGGTTCCCCGGGGCCCGCGACCTGTGGACCAACGCCGACCGTGAGTCGATCGAGCTCTACGAGGAGCTCCTTCCGGTCGCCGAGCTCACCGACTGGCTCCAGGAGCGCCACAGCGACCACCTCGACCCGCACGAGGGCCTGACCTACCGGCTCACCGCGATCAACCTCGACGACGGCACCTCGGTCGTCTCGATGCTGCTGGCCCACGCCGTCGGCGACGGCGGCTCGGTGCTCGACGCGGTGTGCCGTGCCGCCCGCGGCGAACCGCTGCGGCTCCCGGAAGCCCCCGCCAGGGGCTGGCACCGGCTCCGCGCCGAGGCCGCCGACTCCCGAGACCAGTGGCGCGCCGTTCGCGAATGGACCAAGGCCCGCCGCCGGGCGAAGAAGGACGGCACCGCCGCCCTGGCCACCAAGGCGCCCCGCGTCTACCCGGAGGCCACGCCGAACCCCGAGCCGGAGGCGTGGCGGATGCCGCGGATGATCACCGAGTTCGACACCGAGACGATGACGAAGATCGCCGCCGAGCACGGCGGCTCGACCAACGCCTGGTTCATCAACGTGGTCGCCGACCTGCTCGTCCGCATCGACCACGTCCCGGTCGACCGGGGCGACGTCCCGGTCTCGCTGCCGATGAGCGACTTCCAGCCCGGGGACGTACGCGCCAACTCGACGCGCGTGGCCATGGTCGAGGTGCCTCGCGACGTGCTCGACCGGCGCGACCTCGCCGCGATCAAGAAGCTCTCCAAGGCGGCCTACATCCGCCTCGGGCAGGCCGGGCCGGGGCTGGTCCCGGTGCCGCTGGCGATGATGCAGATGCTGCCCGACGCGGTGCTCGACAGGCTCCCGCAGCCGCCCGCCGCGGCCTGCATGGCCTCCAACCTGCCCCAGCTCCCCGACGACTACCGCTTCGCGATGGGCGAGGACGTACGCCTCGTGGCCGGCCTCGCCGGCTACCAGAACGCGACCGCCCAGGACGCCTACGACGTCGGCGGCGGGATCATCGCCTGGCTGATCCAGTCGGGGCCGCGTACGACGCTGAACCTGGTCGCCGCCGAGCCGGACCGCGTGCCCGACCTGGACTTCCTGAAGACGCTGGTCCTCGAGGAGCTCGGCTCGTGGGGTCTGACCGTCGAGGTGTGGTGACTCCCTCGGCTGTGCACATTGCTTCGGGCTTCGCTTCAGCGGGCTCGTTCGAGCGCGTCGGCGGCCCGGGCCACCGCGACCTCGGGCGTGATCAGCAGCGGTGCGACCTCGGCGGCCCGCTCCCGCACCTGCGGCATCAGCACCGAGCCGAGCGCCTCTCGGAGCCGGTCGCGGTCCAGGCGGGCGGCCCGGAACGAGGTGCCGACGCCGAGGTCACCGAGCAGACGGCCCCAGACGGGCTGGTCGGCCGAGTACCACCCGACCACGCTCGGGATCCCCGCCCGCAGCACCGCGGCCGTGGTGCCCGCCCCGCCGTGGTGGACGGCGGCGACGCACCGCGGCAGCACCGCGGCATGGTCGACGGCACCCACGAGACGTACGTGGTCGGGGACCTCGACCTCGAAGGAGTTCCAGCCGCTGCTGACGAGCGCGCGCAGGCCGAGGTCCGCGGTCGCGGCGGCGACCTCGGCCACCAGCCGGGCCGGATCGGCCACCGGCATCGACCCGAAGCCGACGTAGACCGGCGGATAGCCCTCCGCGAGCCAGTCGCCGAGGTCGTCGCCACCGGACTCGTTCGGCGCGGTCTCCCCCAGCCGGAGCCGGTCGGCCTCGCTCAGCGCCAGGAACCCGGCGAACGGACTCTGGATGCCCCACTCCCGCCTCAGCCCGGGGACGAGCAGCGGGTCGTAGGCCTGCACCTCGACAGCGCCACGGGCGCGGAGCCGGGTCTGGAGCGCGCTGCGGGCGGGCGGCAGGCCGAGCGCGGTCCGCTGGGTGTTCTCGGCCTCGCGGGTCAGCTCCCAGCGCATCTGCATGCCGACGTCCCACGCCTTCTGCTGGACCGCCTCGGGTCCGGGCACGACCTTGACCGACCGGTTGGAGCGGACCGGGAAGTAGTGCAGCGCCGCGAACCCGGCGCCGATCCGCTCCGCGAGGGCCGAGCCGACCTCCTGCCCGAGCAGACCCGCGACGACCACGTCGGCGCTGCCGCGCTCCCCTGCCAGCGAGACCAGGTCGGCGCGGAAGTCGTCCCAGCCGTGCGCGGAGACCGCGCGCACCGCCCGGACCCGGGTGCGAGGATTGGCCGAGCGCATCTCCTCGCGCACCAGGCTCGAGGCGAGCAGCGCACCGCTGTCAGGGCCGACAGCATGCGGGTCCAGCTCCAGCCGCGCGGCCAGCGGCACCAGGTTGGGCGCGACCCCGACGGTGACCTCGTGGCCGCGACGGCGCAGCTCGAGGGCCACGGCGAGCGCCGGCTGCACGTCGCCGCGGCTGCCCATCAACCCGAAGACGAACCGCATCGCGTCCCAGAATCCCCCAACGACAGGACCCAGACCACATGCCCGAGCCTGTGATGCTGCCCTCACTCCCGCCCGCAAGCCCCGGCGCCCGCCCGGCGCCGTTCGCTCCCGAGCGCACCAACCGGCTGACGTACGACGACGAGGTCTTCCTCCGCTCCGCGACCGTGATCGGGGTCCCGGTCGTGGGCCAGACCGCGTGGCGCTTCCCGGCAGAGATCCCGGTGGAGGCGGTCCAGGGGGTCGTCGACGAGCTGGCCAAGGGCCCGCTCAACCGCCTCGTCGTACGCCCGAAGGTGATCGGCGCGCGCTCGCGCTGGGTGCCGGCGACGACGGCCGAGCCGGTCCGCCTGCACCCCGACCGGATCAAGCCCGACCAGGTGATGGCCTGGCTCGACACGACCACCGACGAGGTGCCGTTCGACCCGGTCAAGGGACCCCTGTGGGCGTTCTTCATGGCCTACACCACCGACGGCGGCACGGTGGTGACCTACAACGCCTCGCACATCGTCTGCGACGGCGGGATGAAGCTCGGTGCCCTGATCGCGGCCGTACGCCGCCAGCCCCTGCCCCGGCTCCCCTTCGACGACCCCGCGGCGACCGAGGTCACCCGGAAGGACGACCGTCGCGACGCCCGGGCGATGGCGCGCGCCGCGGCCGGTGGCCTCCGGGCGGCCCGCAGGGCCGGGAAGCCGCCGGTCCTGGAGGCCCAGTCCTCCGAGAAGCGGCCGGTGCCGCCCCCGCAGCCCGACGACCACGTCGTCCACGAGGTGGCCTTCGCCGGCGCGGACTGCCCGGTCTCGGAGTGGAACGCGGCCGTCGAGCGCGCCGGCGGCACCTCCAACACCCTGCAGATCGCGCTCTCGGTCGAGGTGCTCCTCGCGGCCGGGATCGTCCGCCCCGGTGAGCCGGTGAAGATGTCGCTGCCCGTCTCGCTGCGCGGCGAGGGCGATCTGCGCTCCAACGCCACCTCGGGCGTCTCGATCGCGGTCGAGACCGAGCTGCGCGACGGGGTCGGCCGGGTCACCGACCTGGCCCACATCCGGGAGCGGTCGAAGAGGGAGTTCTCCGCCCTGTTCAAGGGCACCCGCCCGGACCCGATCGCCCACATCGCCCCGCTGGCGCAGATGATCCCGGACCGCGTCGCCAAGCCCCTGCTCAAGAACGTCGTCACTCCGCTTGGCCTGGCCTCCAACCTGGGCCGCCCCGACCCCGACTTCATCGCGCCCTTCGGCGTGGCCGCCGACGCGATCGTCTTCCGCGGCCTCGCGCTGGGCGCGACCCGCGGCGAGCTGCGCCGGATGCGGGGCGGGGTCACCTCGTGGTGGTGCGAGACCGGCGAGACGTGCACCTTCGGCATCCGTGCGCTCGACCCCGACGCGGTCCCCGACTCCGAGCGGCTGAAGGAGATCGTGACCGACGTCTACGGACGTTGGGGCCTGGTCCCTTCCTTCTGGTGAGAAGATGCCGTCATGACGATCGACGTACTCGGTGAGCCCTACACCGTCGAGACCATCGAGCTCGCGGACGACTTCGAGGGCACCGTCGTGGCCACGCTGGTCAAGCGCTCTGCCGACCTTGGGCACGACGGCGACGCGAAGGGCGCCGTGCTCTACGTGCACGGCTTCTCGGACTACTTCTTCCAGAAGGAGTACGCCGAGTGGTGGACCGCGCGCGGCTACGACTTCTACGGCCTCGACCTGCGCAAGTACGGCCGGTCCCTGCGCGAGCACCAGTCGGGGACGTACGTCGGCGATCTGTCGGAGTACTTCGACGAGATCGACGCCGCCTGGGAGCGGATCACCGAGCGCGACGGCCACTCCAAGGTCATGCTCAGCGCCCACTCCACCGGCGGCCTGACCACCTCGCTGTGGGCCGACGACCGCCAGCCCGACGCCCTGGCCGGGATGGTCCTCAACTCCCCGTGGCTCGACCTGCAGGGCTCGTTCCTGCTGCGCGAGATCGCCACGCCGGTGGTGCGCCGGATCGGCCACCGGGCGCCGATGCGCGAGCTCGGCCGCGACGTGAGCGGCTTCTACACCATGTCGCTCCACGTCCAGCACGACGGCGAGTGGGAGTTCGACCTCGGCCTCAAGCCGGTCGGTTCCTACCCGATCCGGCTCGGCTGGCTCAAGGCGATCCGCGACGGCCACGCCCGGCTCCACCGGGGCCTCGACGTGAAGGCCCCGGTGCTGGTGCTCTCCTCGGACCGCTCCAGCAAGCCCAAGGAGATGGGCGAGCTCGTCCACTCGACCGACATCGTGCTCGACGTGCGCCAGATCCGCCGCTGGTCGACCGCGATCGGCAGCCACGTCACCTACGTCGCCGTCCCCGGCGCGAAGCACGACGTGATCCTGTCGCGCCCTGAGGTCCGCAAGCAGGCCTACGCCGAGATCGAGCGCTGGCTGGCCGCCTACGGCGTCTGACGCCCCCTCAGTCGAGGGTGGTCTTCGGCCCCTTGAACCAGGTGCGGGCCGAGACCGCCCACCAGATCCCGAGGACGACCAGCGAGCCAACGGTGAGGACCGGTGCGTAGTTGACCGACTCCCAGGAGAAGTCGTCACTGGTGATCCAGCCGGACGGCACGAACGGCAGGATGAAGTAGACCGAGATGACCGCGATCTCGGCGACCGCGACCAGGTTGAGCCACTTGTAGTGCCGGCCGAGGGTCCACTGCCCGGTCTCGAAGGAGTCGCCGGCCTTCCAGCGCAGGAAGATCGGGATCGCGAAGGCGAGGTAGAGCCCGATCACCGCGACCGAGGTGATCGCGTAGAAGGCCAGCGGGATCCCACCGACGCCCCACAGCGCCGGCAGGGTGATGACCGCGCCGACGACCGCCACCAGCAGCACGGCGTTGACCGGGACCTTCCGGGCTTCGTTGACCTTGGCCCACAGCGAGGAGCCGGGCACCGCGCCGTCGCGGGCGAAGGCGTACGTCATCCGGGAGGCGCTGGTCAGGCAGGCGGTGGTGCAGAAGAGCTGCCCGGCGGTCGAGACCAGCAGCACCACGAAGTGCCACGAGGTGGGCAGCGCCTGGCCGAAGATCACGTCGACCGCGCCACCGCCCTCGCTCACCCCGTCGGGGTCCTGAACGGCGAAGAGGAACGCCAGCAGCAGGACGTACCCGCCGACCGCGGAGTAGAAGATCGAGCGCCAGATCCCCTTGGCGGCACCGTCGGCGGCGCCCTGGGTCTCCTCGGAGAGGTGCGCGGAGGCGTCGAAGCCGGTGATCGTGTACTGCGTCAGCAGGAACCCGAGCGGGAGCACCAGGAACCAGTACTTCGCGTCGGCGTAGCCGGAGTTGTTGATCCGCTCGGTGAAGACGTAGGTGAAGCTCTGGTGGTGGTCCGGGACGAGGACCAGCACCAGGACCACGACCGCGGCGCCGGCGACGTGCCACCACACCGAGATGTTGTTGATGACGGCGAGCAAGTGGCTGGAGAAGATGTTGGCGAGCGCGGCCAGCACCAGGATGACCAGGAAGATCGCGTAGACGCGGCCCAGCGAGTAGCCCTCCGCCCAGCCCTCGCTCAGCGTCGAGAGTGTCAGGTCGAGGAAGGTCGCGGCGCCGTACGCCACGCTCGCGGTCACCGCGAGCAGCCCGATCAGGTTCAGCCACCCGGTGAAGAAGCCCGCCGCCGGTCCGCCGAGCTTGGCCGCCCACCAGTAGATCCCACCCGAGGTCGGGTACGCCGAGACCAGCTCCGACATCGTGAAGCCGATGATCAGGATGAAGCCGGCGATGATCGGCCAGCCCCACGAGATGGCCACCGGTCCGCCGTTGTTCCACGCCTGGCCGAAGGTCGTGAAGCAGCCGGCGAGGATCGAGATGATCGAGAACGAGATGGCGAAGTTCGAGAACCCCGACCAGGTGCGGGCCAGCTCCTGCTTGTAGCCGAGCTTGGCCAGATGTGCTTCGTCGTCGAGATGGACAAGCTCGACGGTTTCGTGTGCCTCGGGCATGGCACGCCTCCGGATCTCGTGGGGGTGGATGATCGTGAGGCTAGGAATCGTGCGTGGCGGCCGTCGTCGCGTCAGGTAACAGCCCTGTGAAAGATCCGTCCTTGAGCGCCACCCCGGTCGCGCCGAGCTCGCGGGCGCCGGCGACCAGGCTCACGATGGTGCGCGCCGCCGTCGCATGGTCCAGTCCGTGGGGCGGGCGGATGTTGGAGACGCAGTTGCGGGCCGAGTCGAGGACGCCGGGCCGCGGGTCCCAGGTGAGGTAGGCGCCCAGCGAGTCGCTCGAGGAGAGCCCCGGCCGCTCGCCGATCAGCACCAGCACCAGCCGTGCGCCGAGCGCTTGGCCGATGTGGTCGCCCAGCGCCACCCGGGCCTGGGTGGCGACCACCGGTGCGGCGACGGTCATCGTGCTGTCGAGGAGCGGGAGCAGGTGCTCCAGGAGCGGCACCGCGTGCTGGGCCACGGCCTCGGCGGAGAGCCCGTCGGCGACGACGAGAGCGAGGTCGGCCGCGTCCTGCCCGAGCTCCAGGTCGGCGCCGGGCACACGACCCAGGTCCGGCCGGGTCAGGTACGTCGCGCGGTCCGGGGCGGCGGAGGCGACCACCAGCGGCGTACCCAGCCCCAGCCCGCCGAGCGCCTCGACGAGCGCGTCGACGTCGAGCGGGAGGTGGACCGCGTCGCGCGCGGCCGCGTGGGCGGCTCCGAAGGCCAGGACCTCGGAGGTCGGGACGGCGTTGCCGGCCCGGCCCAGCCCGATCCGCGCCGGCGTAGCGCGCCGCAGCGGCTCCCAGAACGCGCTCATCGGGCCAGCTCCTTCAGCACCGTCGCGGCCGGGTCGATGTCGCGTACGGAACCGTCGGCGTCGAGCAGGCCGACGGTGGCCAACCACTCCTCGAACTCCGGCGCCGGGCGTTTGCCGAGGACCTGGCGGGCGTAGAGGGCGTCGTGGAAGGAGGTCGACTGGTAGCCGAGCATCACGTCGTCGGCGCCCGGCACGGCCATGACGTACGTGCAGCCGGCGACGCCGAGCAGGGTCAGCAGGGTGTCCATGTCGTCGGAGTCGGCCTCGGCGTGGTTGGTGTAGCAGACGTCGACGCCCATCGGCACGCCGAGCAGCTTGCCGCAGAAGTGGTCCTCGAGCCCGGCGCGGACGATCTGCTTGCCGTCGTAGAGGTACTCGGGGCCGATGAAGCCGACCACCGTGTTGACCAGGAACGGCCGGAAGGCCCGGGCCACGCCGTACGCCCGTGCCTCCAGGGTCTGCTGGTCGACCGGCCGCCCACCGGTGCCGAGGTGGGCGTCGGCGGAGAGCGCCGACCCCTGGCCGGTCTCGAAGTACATCACCTCGTCGCCGACCGTGCCGCGCCCCAGCGACCGGGCCGCCTCGTCGGCCTCCGCCAGCATCGCCAAGGTCACCCCGAACCCCTCGTTGGCGCCCTGGGTGCCGCCGATCGACTGGAACGGCAGGTCGACCGGCAGTCCGGCCTCGATCAGGTCGATCGTCGTGGTGACGTGCGTCAGGACGCAGCTCTGTGTCGGGATCTCGTAGCAGAGACGTACGTCGTCGAGCAGCCGCAGCAGGTCGGCGACCGTGCCCGGGTTGTCGGAGGCGGGGTTGATCCCGATCAGCGCATCACCGGAGCCGAGGAGCAGTCCGTCCAGGATCGAGGCCGCGACGGCGGCCGGGTCGTCGGTGGGATGGTTCGGCTGAAGCCGGGTCGACAGCCGTCCCCGCAGGCCCATCGTCGTGCGGAAGCCGGTCACCACCTCGGTGGCCGCGGCCACCGCGATCAGGTCCTGGTTGCGCATGATCTTGGAGACCGCCGCCACCATCTCAGGGGTCAGGCCCGGCGCCACGGCGGTGAGCAGCGCGGTGTCGCGGCGCGCGGCGGCGTCGAGCAGCCACTCCCGGAACGCTCCCACGGTCAGGCCGCTGACCGGGGCGAACGCCTCCTTGTCGTGCGTGTCCAGGATCAGCCGGGTGACGTCGTCGGACTCCGCCGGAACCACCTGCTCCTCGAGGAAGACACTCAGCGGCAGGTCGGCGAGCACCATCCGAGCCGCCATCCGCTCGGTGTCGGACCGCGCCGCGCACCCGGCGAGGACGTCCCCGGAGCGCAGCGGCGTCGCCCGCGCCAGCACCTCCACCAGACCGTCGAACTCGAAGCCGTGCCCGTGGAGACTGTGCCGGTAGCGCATGGGATCAACCGTAGAGCCGCAATATTTCGACGGTGTGAGACCTGACCGGCGTATGTGCACCGCGAGCCCGGGTACCAGGGTCGGCGCTGGGCAAGGCCGCCTGAAGGCCGAGCTCGCACGCGTGACTGCTCTCGCCGGGTGACCGTCGTCCCCCGGCCCGAATCGATCTGGAGGCTCTGATGACACAGGAACTGATCGGCGCCAGGGTCGCGATCCTCGCCGCGGACGGCGTGGAACGCATCGAGCTCGAGCAACCCCGCGAGGCGCTCACGGCCGCCGGCGCGCAGACCCAGCTGCTGTCGGTCCACGACGACGAGATCCAGGCCCGTGAGAACGACCTGAACGCAGCGGGCACCGTCACCGTCGACGGTCTGGTCGCGGACGCTTCCGTCACCGACTTCGACGCGTTGCTGCTTCCCGGCGGGACGGTGAACCCGGACCAGCTTCGGGTCGACCCCGACGCGGTCGCCTTCGTCCGTGACTTCGTGAACAGCGGAAAGCCGGTGGCCAGCATCTGCCACGGCCCCTGGACGCTGGTCGAGGCCGGCGTGGTCGAGGGTCGCACCCTGACGTCCTTCCCGAGCATCCGTACCGACCTGCGCAATGCCGGCGCGGAGGTTGTCGATCAGGACGTGGTGGTCGACGGCAACCTGATCACCAGCCGCTCCCCCGATGACCTGCCTGCGTTCTGCGACACGATCGTGGCCGAGTTCGGGGCAGCACGCGCGGCCCGATGACCGGCTCGCCCGAGGTCGCGGTGGTCGGGGGCGGGATCGTCGGCCTCTCGACCGCCTACGCGTTGCGCGAGCAGGGCGTCTCGGTGCGGCTGTACGAGACCGGCCTGCCCGGTCACGGCCAGTCCGCAGGCGAGTCGCGGATCTTCCGGCACGCGCACGACGACCCGCGGCTCGTCGCGTTCGCGCGCGAGAGCCGCGGGGTGTGGGCCGAGTGGGCCGAACGGTTCGGCGTCGAGCTGGTCTCGTCCGACGGTGCGGTCGCGATCGGCGAGAGCGCGCTCGCGCGGCTCCGTGTGCTCGACCGCGTCGGCGGCGTGGCCGCGCGCGCGATCGGCCCGGACGAGCTGGCCGAGCGGATGCCGCTGCTCGCGGGGTATGCCGGACCGGCGATGCTGGACGAGGCCGGCGGCGCGATCCGTACGCGCGCGGCCATCGAGGCGCTCACGGATCAGCTCGGCGACGCCGTGGTGACCGGCGAGGTGGTCTCGATCGAGCCCCGCGGCAGCGACGGGGTCGAGGTACGCAGCGTCACCGACCGCGCCGTCTACTCGAAGGTGATCGTGTGCGCCGGCCGTGAGACCGCGCGCCTCGCCCGGAGCGTCGGCCTCTCGTTGCCGGTCCGCCTGGCCGCCCACGTACGGCTGACCTTCGACGTGAAGGGCGCCGCCCCGGCACGCGTCGCGTGCCTGCAGGACGGCAGCGGCGAGTTCGGCGAGGTCAGCGTCTATGCGACGCCGCTGCCCGGCAACAGCCGCTACGCGGTCGGACTCAGCGAGACCGTCGGCGTACGCGACGACGGGACGTTCATCGACCCGGCGGCGATTCGTTCACTGGACGAACGTGCACGCGCGTACGTCGCACGGGCGCTGCCCGGCCTCGACCCGGAGCCGCGTGAGTTCGTCCACTGCTGGGTGACCGATCTCCCCTGGAGCGAAGACGGCGTGGCCGTCTGGGAGGCCGGTCGCATCCTCTTCGTCGCCGGCCACAACCTCTTCAAGCAGGCACCAGCGCTGGGTCGTGCCCTGGCCCGGGCCGCGACCGGCGACGGCCTCGCCGCCGAGCTCGCGCCCGAGGCGCAGCTCGGCCGACCCCGGGACTAGCTTCCGGCGACCACGGCGACCCACGGCACCCGAACAACACGCGAACCAGCTCGACACGGTCGGTCCAGGACTCGTTGTCAATCGGTGGCGCTGCCACCCCGGTGAACAGAAGGCAAAGACAGTGCGCGTTAGGGTGCTGTGGTCCCGAACTCAACCGGAAGGACAACAGTGTGACTTCTGAGAAGAAGACAGACAGTCCGAAACATTCCGACCATCACAGCTCCTCGGCCCTCATCAAATCGCCCACGGGCGAGGTCGTTCCCCACCCCGCGCTGGACCTGCCGATCTCGAGCGAACAGGAACAACGCAAGGGAATCGACTGGGTCGTCTTCGGCGTGGCCGCCATCTTGGCGATCGCCTTCATGGCGTGGGGTTTCATCAACACCGATGGACTCAGCAAGGCCTCGGGCGACGCGCTCGGGTGGGTGCTGGGCAAGGCCGGCTGGTTCTTCGTCCTGACCGCCAGCGGCTTCGTGGTCTATATCGTGTGGCTTGCGGTCAGCAAGTACGGCAACATCCCCTTGGGTCGCGACGACGAGAAGCCGGAGTTCAAGACGGCCTCGTGGGTCGCGATGATGTTCAGCGCCGGCATGGGCATCGGTCTGATGTTCTACGGCGTGAGCGAGCCGCTCACCCACTTCGTCAACCCGCCACCCGGCACCGGCGAGGCCGGGAACCCGGAGGCCATCCAGCACGCGATGGCGACCACGATGTTCCACTGGACGCTGCACCCGTGGGCGATCTATGCGGTCGTCGGCCTTGCGATCGGCTACGGCGCCTACCGCAAGGGTCGGGTCAGCCTGATCTCGTCGGCCTTCACCGCCCTCCTGGGCAAGAAGACCGTCGAAGGGCCCACAGGCAAGGCGATCGACATCTTCGCGATCTTTGCGACCCTCTTCGGCTCGGCGACCTCGCTCGGCACGGGTGCCTACCAGATCTCGAGTGGCCTGCAGATCGTCGCGGGTCTCGGTGACGTCGGAAACGGCGTGCTGATCGGGATCATCACGGTTCTGACCGTCTGCTTCGTCATCTCGGCGGTCACCGGTGTTGCCAAGGGCATCCAGTGGCTCTCCAACATCAACATGGTGCTGGCGCTGCTCCTGGCGCTCTTCCTGTTCGTGGTCGGCCCGACGGTCTTCATCCTCGACCTGATCCCGACCTCGCTCGGCACCTACGTCGGCGACCTCGCCCAGATGTCGGCCCGCACCGGCGCCGAGGGCTCCGCGACCTCCGACTGGCTCGGCACCTGGACCATCTTCTACTGGGCCTGGTGGATCTCCTGGACCCCGTTCGTCGGCATGTTCATCGCCCGGATCTCGCGAGGACGTACGATCCGGCAGTTCGTCGCCGGGGTGCTGCTCGTACCCAGCGTCGTCAGCGTGGTCTGGTTCTGCATCATGGGTGGCACCGCGATCGACCTGCAGCGCGACGGCATCGACATCGTCGGTGACGGCGCCGCAGAGTCCCAGCTGTTCACGACGCTGGAGCAGTTCCCGCTGGCGACCGTGATGAGCATCCTGGTCATGGTGCTGGTGGCGATCTTCTTCGTCTCGGGCGCCGATGCGGCCTCGATCGTGATGGGCACGCTCTCCGAGCGCGGAGCAGAGGAACCCAAGCGGCTCACCGTGATCTTCTGGGGCGTCGCGACCGGTGTCGTGGCCGTCCTCGGGCTGATCGCGGGCGGAGAGAGCGCCCTGACCGGCTTGCAGACCATCACGATCGTGGCGGCGCTGCCGTTCACGGTGATCATGGTCGGCCTGGTGATCTCGCTGCAGAAGGATCTGCAGACCGACCCGCTGATCGTGCGTGGACAGTACGCCGCGGAGGCGGTCGAGCAGGCCGTCATCACCGGTGTCACCGAGCACGGCGACGACTTCGCGCTCGCGGTCATCGAGGACGACCACAGCAACGTAAGCAACGGGAGCGGACCCACCGGGGTCGTTCCGGTCGACAAGGCCTGATCCGCAGGTCCGAGACGTGATGGCGGGGTCCTGTGGACCCCGCCATCAGTCATGTGTCAGCGGCGTCCCGGCGTACCTCTCCAGGGTGACGAACTCCTCGACCGGCTGCCGGCGCAGCTTGGTGAGCTGCTTGACGGGCTTGCCCAGCGGCACGACGGCCGCGACGGCGTAGCCCTCGGGGGCGCCGAGCAGCTCGAGGAGCGCCGGCTCCTCGGCGACCGCCATCGTCGTCATCACGCCGCCGAACCCCTCGTTGCGCGCGGCCAGCAGCGTGTTCCACACCAGCGGATAGACCGAGGCACCGGAGACGACACCGACCCGGTCCAGCTCGGAGTCGATGGAGGCGACCAGGCCGAGGTCGACGAGGAAGACGAGCACCACCGCAGCGGTACGCAACGGCTCGGTCATCCCCCGCGGCACCCGGGTCTCGGCGATCTGCTCCTCGGTCACCGCCGTCGGATGCACCGTGTTCCAGGGCATCTCCCCCGCCCGCTGCTGCGCGAGGTAGCGACGGGCACCCGTCGCGGTCAGCTCGGCCAGCCGCTCGCGGGTCTCCTGGCTGCGTACGACCACGACGTGCGCGCCCTGCCGGTTGCCGCCGGAGGGCGCGAACCGGGCGTTGTCGAGGATCCGCGCGAGGACCTCGTCGGGCAGCGGGTCGTCGGTGAAGTCGCGTACGGCATGGGTGGTTCGCATCGCGTCGTAGAGCTCCATGCCGACTATCTCAGCAGAGTCATCCCATCAGACCGCGCCGGGACTCAGTTCACGAGGAAGGCCACCAGGGCGGTGATGCCGACGACGACGATCACGCCGCGGAGCACGTTGGGCGGGAGCCGGCGGCCGATCCTCGCGCCGAGCAGGCCACCGAGCGTCGCGCCGACCGCGATCAGCGCGGCGATCTGCCAGTCGACGTCGGCCACGAGGGCGAAGAGCAGCCCGGAGATGCCGTTGGCGATCGCGACCAGGATGTTCTTGAGCGCGTTGAGCCGCTGCAGCGACTCGGCGACCCCGATGCCGATGATCGCGATCATCAGCACGCCCTGAGCAGCACCGAAGTAGCCACCGTAGACGCCGAGCAACGCGATCGCCGGCCACACCCACCAGCGCTCGCTCCCGTCGTCGGGAGCCTCGCCGTGGCGCCTGGCGACCCACCGGGAGATGCGTGGGCCGGTGATCACCAGGACCACGCCGAGCCCGATCAGCACCGGGACGATCGCCTCGAACGCACCGGCCGGGAGCACCAGCAGCAGGATCCCGCCGACGGCGCCACCGATGAGGGCGGCGAGGCCGAGCCGGAGGATCCGCCCGCGCTGCCCGGCGAGCTCCCGACGGTAGCCCCAGGCGCCGGCCAGCGAGCCCGGGACGAGGCCGATGGTGTTGGACACGTTGGCGACGACCGGAGGTACGCCGAAGGCCAGCAGCGTCGGGAACGTGATCAGCGTCCCGGAACCGACGGCGGCGTTGATGGTGCCCGCCCCCACCCCGGCGATCAGGATGAGGGCGGACTCGAGCGGACCCACCTAGACGGTCGGCTCGGCGGGCGGCTCTGCGGGCGTCGGCCGGTTGGGGGCCTCCGCCTCCTTGGCCTCGGCGAGCGCCTCCTCGACGGCCGCGGCCGCGGAGGAGGACTTCTCGAGGTCGAGCGTCGGCTCGGCCGAGCCCATGTCGACACGCTTGAGCGGGCCCTCGACCTCGTCCGGGATGCCCTTGAGGCTGTTCATCGTCGAGCCGAGACCTTCCAGCGCGGCGCCGATCTCGCTCGGGATGATCCACACCTTGTTGGCGTCGCCCTCGGCGATCTTCGGCATCATCTGGAGGTACTGGTAGGCCAGCAGCGACTGGTCCGGGCGGCCGTCGTGGATCGCCTGGAAGACGGTCTGGATGGCCTGGCCCTCACCCTGGGCGCGCAGGATCGCGGCCTCACGGTCGGCCTGCGCGGCGAGGATCTGCGACTCGCGCTGACCCTCGGCGTTGAGGATGGCGGACTGCTTGTTTCCCTCCGCGGAGAGGATCGCGGACTGACGCTGACCCTCCGCGGTGAGGATCGCGGCGCGCTTGTCGCGGTCGGCGCGCATCTGCTTCTCCATCGCGTCCTTGATGGACATGGGCGGGTCGATCGACTTGATCTCGACGCGCTTGACCTTGATGCCCCAGCGGCCGGTGGCCTCGTCGAGGACGATCGAGAGGCCGGAGTTGATCTGCTCGCGGCTGGTCAGCGTCTCCTCGAGGGTCATGCCGCCGACGATGTTGCGCAGGGTGGTCATGGTGAGCTGCTCGACGGCCTGGATGTAGTTGGCGATCTCGTAGGTCGCCGCCACCGGGTCGTTGACCTGGAAGTAGATGACCGTGTCGATCGAGACGGTCAGGTTGTCCTCGGTGATCACCGGCTGCGGCGCGAACGCGACGACCTGCTCACGCATGTCGATCATGTAGCGCACCTTGTCGACGAACGGGATCACCGCGTTCAGGCCGGGGTCGCGCTTCGACTGGAACTTGCCGAAGCGCTCCACGATGCCGACCCGCGCCTGCGGGATGATCTTGATCGTCTTGGCCAGCGTGGTGATCACCAGCACCGCCAAGATGACCAGAAGGGCCAGGATGATGCCACCCATTGCCAATCAGTCCTTGTCTAGGTTAGTTGCGTCAGGTTGCCCGGAAACTACGGAGTCCCGAGCTCCGGAAGAGGATGGACGTACGCCGTCGCTCCTCTGATCTCGAGCACCTCGACCGGCGTGCCGGCCGCGATCACGAGCGTCTCGTCGTAGGGCTGAGCGGTCCAGAGCTCGCCCTCGAGCTTGAGCTGCCCAGGCTTGTGGGCGCTGATCTCGACGGTCGAGACCGCCTGGACGCCGATCAGCTTCTGCGCGCCGATCTGGATCTCCGGGCCGTTGTGGAGCCGCCTGGCCAGCCCCGGGCGTACGACCGCGAGCATGGAGACCGAGACCACCAGCGCGACGATCGCCTGGATCACGAAGCTGTCGGTGAACGCGCCGGTCACCGCGCCCGCGAAGGCACCGGTGGCGAGCATCAGCAGGATCAGGTCGAGGCTGAAGAGCTCTCCGACGACGAGCAGCGCTCCGAGTGCCGTCCAGATCGCCCAGTCCCACTCCTGCCAGTCCATGGCGTCACCCTATCCAGGTGACCCCACCGAGGTGGGGATGTTTCCGTACCGGCTTTCTAACGGTTTCTTTACCGAGCGTGTCTGCCGGGCTACCGGGTGTGACGGGCGCGGCGCTTGGCCCAGTAACGGCCCTCGCTCGTCTCGAGCTCGAGCGGCATGCCGAAGGTCTTGGAGAGGTTGGCCGCGGTCAGGGTGTCCTGGATGAGCCCCTGGGCGGTGATCCGGCCGGACCGCATCATCAGGACGTGGCTGAAGCCCGGCGGGATCTCCTCGACGTGGTGGGAGACGAGCACCGTCGCCGGGCTGTCGGGGTCATAGGCCAGCGTCGACAGGGTCGAGACGAGGTCCTCGCGACCACCCAGGTCGAGCCCGGCGGCCGGCTCGTCGAGGAGCAGCATCTCGGGGTCGACCATCAGCGCACGCGCCAGCTGGACGCGCTTGCGCTCGCCCTCGGACAGGGTGCCGAACCGCCGCTCGCCGAGGTGCTTGATGCCGACCTCGATCAGCAGCTCCTGGGCGCGGTCGTGGTCGAGGTCGTCGTAGTGCTCGCGCCAGCGCCCGACGACGCCGTAGGACGCGCTCACCACGACGTCACGGACGAGCTCGTGGCGCGGGATGCGGTCGGCGAGCGCCGCGGAGGTGAGACCGATGCGCGGGCGCAGCTCGAAGACGTCGATGCGGCCGATCTGCTCGCCGAGGATCTTCACGACGCCCGAGGTCGGGTGGAGCTGGGCGGCCGCGGTCTGGAGCAGCGTGGTCTTGCCGGCGCCGTTGTGGCCCAGGATGACCCAGCGTTCATCCTCCTCGACCACCCAGCTCACAGAGTCGAGAAGGGCGTTGCCCCCGCGGCGTACGGTGACGTCGGTGAACTCCAGCACGGCTGCCATGGCGGCAAATCTATCGGGAGGGGTCGGTGGGCCCGGGGATAGGGTGGGAAGCTGTGAGTGTCGAGGATTCGGAGCTTGATCCGGTGTCGGTGGAGACCACCCCTGAGGCGCTGCGGCTGGCGTGGTGGGTGACGGCGTGGCTGCGGGGTGAGGCGGTCACCGACCTGGTGCTCGACGCGGTGATCGGGCCCGACGCGACCCACACCGTCAGCGGGCTCGCCGCGCTCGGGCTCGGTGGCGCCGAGGGAGTGGCGGACACGTTCGTGAGCGGGATGGGGCGGCTGCGTACGGAGGGGGCGACCGGCGTCGGGGTGGCCTTCCCAGCCGAGGGCGACCCGGTCGGGCTGGGCGGCCCCAGGGCGTTCAACGACGCCGCGCTCGAGGCCGGTGAGGCGGTGGTGGTCTCGACGAGCTCGACCACCGGGGTCTGGATCGGGCTCGTACCGGTCCGTGTCGGTGCGGTGATCGAGTGGCAGGCGTACGCCGCCCAGCGCCGTCAGCTCCCCGATGTCGGCGAGGCCGACCGGGCCCTCCGGCTCGCCCTGAGCGAGTCCGCGACCGCGCTCGCCGAGCTCGACGTCGCCCGGTGGCGGCCAGAGGTCGCCGACTGGCTGATGAACCTGCGCCACCGGCCCTCGCTGGCGGGCGCGCCCGGGGTGCCGGCGCGGTGCGTGGAGCTCGCGGCCCGTGGCGTACAGGCCCGGGAGATCGTCGCGGTGGCGCTGGAGGACGAGGGCGGCGCCGTCTCCGCCTCGGAGATGTTCCGTCGGCGAGAGGCGCTGGTCGGCCTCGACCGGGCCGCTCGGCGGGCGCTCACCGCGGCGGGGTCGCCCGAGGTGTGGCCGCCGAACTGAGACGCAGACCCCGGCTCCACTATCCTTGGCGGCGATGACCGAGGAATTCGACGCGCTCGAGCGCCGTCCCGACACTCTGCTGATCACCCTCGCCGGAAACGACCGACCCGGGCTGACCTCGGCCACCCTGGCAACCCTCGCGCTCGCGGGGGTCGACGTCGTCGATCTGGAGCAGATCGTGCTCCGGGCCCGGCTCGTGCTCGGACTGCTGGTGACCGCGCCCGCCGACGCCGCCAGCACCGACGCGCTCAAGCACGCGATCGAGGAGACCGCCCACGCCCTCGACATGACCGTCGAGATCGAGGAGGGCGTCGGCGACACCCCGCGCGAGCCCTCCGACCGTGCCCGGGTGACCGTGCTCGGGCTGCCGCTGAAGGCGGCCGCGCTCGCCTCCGTGACGCGCACCATCGCCTCGGCTGGCGGCAACATCGACCGGATCATCCGGCTGGCCCGCTACCCGGTCACCGCCTTCGACCTGCACGTGAGCGGGGCCTCGCCCGAGGAGCTGCGGGTGACCCTTTCCGCCGAGGCCGCCGCCCAGGGCGTCGACATCGCGGTACAGCCCGCCAACCTCGTCCGCCGCGGCATGCGCCTGATCGTCATGGACGTCGACTCGACGCTGATCGACGGCGAGGTGATCGAGATGATCGCCGCGCACGCGGGCTACGAGAAGGAGGTCGCCTCGGTCACCGAGGCGGCGATGCGCGGCGAGCTCGACTTCGAGGAGTCGCTCCGGGCACGCGTGAAGTACCTGAAGGGTGTCCCCGCCACCGCGCTGGACGAGGTCTACGCCGGGCTGCAGCTCAATCCCGGCGCCCGGACGATGGTCCGCACCCTGCGCCGCCTCGGCTACCGCTTCGCCATCGTCTCGGGCGGGTTCTCGCAGATCACCGACCGGCTGGCGGCCGACCTCGGCATCCACTACGCCCGCGCCAACGAGCTCGAGATCGTCGACGGGGTCCTCACCGGTGAGGTGGTCGGCGAGGTCGTCGACCGCGCCGGCAAGGCCCGCGCGCTGCGCGAGTTCGCCGCCGAGATCGGTATCCCCGAGGCCGCCACCGTCGCCATCGGCGACGGCGCCAACGACCTCGACATGCTCGCCGCCGCCGGCCTCGGGATCGCCTACAACGCCAAGCCCGCCGTCCGCTCCGCCGCCGGCACCGCCATCAACGTCCCCTACCTCGACACCATCATGTATCTCCTCGGGATCTCCCGCGAGGAGATCGAGGCCGCCGACGCCGAAGCCGGCATCGTCACCCCCGCCCCGCCGCTCCTCTGAGGCCCTGCCGAGGCGTCAGGTAGGTCGGCCGAGGCGTCAGGTAGGTCGGGCGAAGCGTCACGTACGTCGGGCGAGACGTCACCTACGTCGGGCGAGACGTCACCTACGTCGGGCGAAGCGTCACGCGAGTGCCGTCTCGACCGACCTGAATGACGTCTCGGCCGACGTACGTGACGTCTCGGCCGCCCCATCTCAGACTCAGCCCGCGTACCCGCCCCAACCGATCTGTCGAGGCGTCACGTACGTCGGCCGAGTTGGCGGCAGTGTGACGTCTCGAGCGACGTACGTGACGTCTCGGCCGACGCGGTTGACGTCTCGGCCGACGCGGCTGACGCCTCGGCCGACGCGGGTGACCTCTCGGCGCTCAGCCCCGGGCCACGTGGAAGGCGGTGACGGAGGCCTCGGCCTCGTCGAGCTCGGACCAGTCGCCGTCGTAGGTGAGGACGGCGACGGCGGCGGTGGGGAAGCCGAGGGCGAGCTCGTTGCCGGCCTCGTCGTCACCCTCACCGTCGTCGAGGAGCTGCACGAGCGAGAACATGGTGGGGTTGTGGCCGATCACGACGACCGTCGAGAGGCCGTCATCGATGTCACGGATGAGGTCGAGGGCGGTGGAGGTGCCCGCGGCGTACAGACCTTGGTCGTACTCCGCCAGCGTCAGGTCCCACGACGCCCCGACGGCGACGTCCTCCCAGGTCTGGGTGGTGCGGTCGGCTGCCGAGACCAGCGCGTAGTCCGGGACCACGCCCTGCTCGGCCAACCACTCCCCCGCCGCGACCGCGTCGGCGTGGCCGCGGTCGGTCAGCTGGCGCTCGTAGTCGGTGGGTGCCGACGACTCCGCCTTGGCGTGCCGCATGATGACAAGGGTCCGCATGCGGCAACCCTATGGCCTCACGCTCCCAGCGAGTGATAGCCCCCGTCGACATGGATGATCTCGCCGGTGGTCGCCGGGAAGAAGTCCGAGATCAGCGCGCAGACGGCCTTGGCGGTCGGACCCTGGTCGGTGTTGTCCCAGCCCAGCGGCGCGCGCGTGCCCCAGCCCTCGTCGAGCTCCTCGAAGCCCGGGATCGCCTTGGCGGCGAGCGTCTTGAGCGGCCCCGCGGAGACGAGGTTGCAGCGGATCCCGTCGGGACCGAGGTCGCGGGCGAGGTAGCGCGAGGTCGACTCGAGGGCGGCCTTGGCGACACCCATCCAGTCGTACGCCGGCCATGCGATCGTCGCGTCGAAGGTCAGCCCCACGATCGACGAGCCGGAGCCGAGCAGCGGGCGGGTAGCCATGGCCAGCGACTTGAGCGAGTAGGCGCTGACCTGGACGGCCTGGGAGACGTCGTCCCAGGGGCCGTCGAGGAACTTGCCGCCGAGGAGCGTCTCGGGGTTGCCGTACGCGATCGAGTGCACGACCCCGTCGAGCCGCTCGACGCCCTCGGCACGGAGCGCGTCGGCGAGGCCGTCGAGGTGCTCCTGGTTGGTCACGTCGAGGTCGAGGACCGGCGGCTCCTCGGGGAGCCGCTTCGCGATCCGCTTGGTGATCGACAGCGCACGGCCGAAGTTGGAGATCAGGACGCGGGCGCCCTGCTCCTGGGCGACCTTGGCCACCGCGAAACCGATCGAGGAGTCCATCGTGACCCCCGCGACGAGAACAGTCTTGCCGTCCAACAAACCCATGATCAGTGCCCCATTCCAAGTCCGCCGTCGACCGGGATGACGGCCCCGGTCACATAACCCGCATCTGCCAACCACGTCACGGCCGAGGCCACCTCGTCCGGCGTCGCGTAGCGCGCCAGCGGGACCCGGTCCGTGATCGCCTTCTGCTGCTCATCGGTGAGCACCGCAGTCATCTCGGTCTCCACGAAACCCGGCGCGACCACGTTGGCGGTGATCCCCCGCGAGCCGAGCTCGCGAGCGAGCGAACGGGCCATGCCGACCAGCCCGGCCTTCGAGGCCGCGTAGTTGACCTGGCCCGGGTTGCCCATCAGCCCCACGACCGAGGAGATGAAGATGATCCGCCCGCGGCGCAGCCGCAGCATCCCCTTCGAGGCGCGCTTGGCGAGCCGGAAGGAGGCGGTCAGGTTGGTGTCGATCACCGAGGTGAAGTCGTCCTCCGACATCCGGAGCACGAGGGTGTCCTTCGTGATCCCGGCATTGGCGACGAGGACCTCGACGGGTCCGTGGGCGGCCTCGGCGGCGGCGTACGCCTCCTCGACGGCAGCGGGGTCGGTGATGTCGCACACCAGGTCCAGGGCGCCCTCAGGCGCCCCGCCCTTGCGGGACGTCACGGCCACCTTGTCGCCGTTGGCCACGAAGGCCTCCGCGATCGCCCGGCCGATGCCACGGCTGCCGCCGGTGACGAGCACCGAGCGGGGAGTCCGCGCTGGACTCTGCGTTGTGGGGTTTTCACTGTCAGTCACAGGCGCGACGGTAGCGATTACTTCGGCGTACGACCAATGCCTTGGATTTGCTTGTGAGAACCCTCCAACGCCGCTCGGAGCGCCCCTGTTGGGACCACACCATTGACCGATGCTCATCGGCCACGACCTAGACTGGCGGTATGTCCAAGGCGCAACCGATCAGGATCACGACGGCCGGGCGCAGCCGCGCCGAGGACATCGCGATCCGTCAGAAGCGCTATGCCATCTCGATGTCGATCCGCTCGCTGTGCTTCATCGGTGCCGTGATCGCCGGTCTGGCCGGGATCGGCTGGCTGTGGCCGATCCTCATCGTGGCGGCCCTGATCCTGCCCTACATCGCGGTCGTGATGGCCAACGCCACCAACACGAAGAGCGACGAGATGAATCTGATGGACTCGCCCTACGGCCCCCGCCAGCTCTCCAGCGGCCGCGAGCAGCAGCTCAACGAGAAGCGCGAGGACGACTGATGGGCGCGCTCGACTCCGACCTGTGCTCGGCGAAGGGCTGCCAGGACCCCGGAACCTGGGAGCTGCAGTGGAACAATCCGAAGATCCACACGCCCGAGCGGCGTAAGATCTGGCTCGCGTGCGAGGCGCACAAGGAGTCGCTGAGCGACTTCCTGGGCGCGCGTGGGTTCCTCAAGGACGTCGTCGCCCATCAGCTGTCCTGACAGAGAGGTCGTGCGATGAAGCCGATCCCGGTGCTCCTCGACTGCGACCCCGGCCACGACGACGCCATCGCGATCCTGCTGGCGCTGGGCAGCCCTGCCGTCGACCTGCTCGGCATCACCACCACGTTCGGCAACTGCCGGGTCGACAAGGCGACCTACAACGCCCAGCGGATCCTGGCCCTGGCGCAGCGCCCCGACGTACCCGTCGCCTCCGGAGCCGCCGCGCCGCTGGCCGGCGAGGCCCACATCGGCGACTTCATCCACGGCGCGACCGGGATCGATGGCCCCGACCTGCCCGAGCCGCTCGCTCCCGCGGTCGAGCTCGGCGCGGTCGAGTTCCTGCGTACGTCGCTCCTGGCCGCACCCGCGCCCGTCACCGTCGTCGCCACCGGACCGATCACCAACGTCGCGCTGCTGCTGCGCGACCATCCCGAGGTCGGTGACCGGATCGCCGAGATCGTGTTCATGGGCGGTTCGATCGAGCGTGGCAACACCACCCCGGCGGCCGAGTTCAACGCCTACGCCGACCCCGAGGCCCTCGACGTCGTCCTCACCAGCGGGCTTCCGATCCGGATGGTCGGGCTCAACCTGTCCCACCAGGCGCTGGCCACCCCGGAAGTGGTCGCGCGGATGCGGGCCATGAACCACCCCGTCGGCCGGGCCTGCGCCGACCTGATGGGCTTCTTCGGCGGCACCTACTCCGACGTCTTCGACTTCGCCGCTCCCCCGGTCCACGACCCCTGCACCATCGCCGCCCTCATCGACCCCGGCCTGATCACCTGGCACAAGTCGTTCGTCGCCGTCGAGACCGAAGGCCGCTGGACCCGCGGCGCCACCGTCGTCGACCTCCACGACCGCCTCGGCGAGCCGCCCAACGTCCAGGTCGGGATGACGCTCGACGTCGACGGGTACTGGGAGCTCGTCCTGGACGCGTTGGAGCGCGTTGGGTCCTGACGGGCCTCACCCGCCGAGGCGTCAGGTACGTCGCGCGAGGCGTCACTCCGGTCGGCCGAGAGGGCATCGCGGTGACGCCTCGGCCGACGGGAGTGACGCCTCGACGGAAAGGTCAGCCGCCGATCGCGGACATCGGACGGTCGGGCTGCAGGAAGCCGAGATCGTCGATGCCGTGACCCGCGCGCTTGCCGGCCATCGCGGTGACCCACCTCGCGGCGAGATCGCCGTCGGAGGCGCCGGCACGGAGCGGCGTACGCAGGTCCGACTCGGAGCGCGCGAACAGGCAGTCGCGCACCTGCCCGTCGGCGGTGAGGCGGACCCGGTCGCAGTCCCCGCAGAACGGGCGGGTGACGGAGGCGATGATGCCGACCTTGGCGGGACCGCCGTCGACGTAGAAGAGCTCGGCCGGGGCGCTGCCACGGGGCTCCTCGGCGGGGGTCAGCTCGAAGGCCGTGGAGAGCGCCGCGAGGGTCTCGTCGGCGGTCACCATGGTGTCGCGCGACCACCCGTGCTGGGCGTCGAGGGGCATCTGCTCGATGAAGCGCAGCTCGTAGCCCCGCTCGAGCGACCAGCCCAGCAGCTCGGCGGCCTGGTCGTCGTTGACGCCCCGCAGCAGGACGGCGTTGATCTTGATCGGGCCCAGACCGGCATCCGCGGCGGCCTCCAGACCGGCGACCACGTCCGCCAGCCGGTCGCGCCGGGTGATCTCCGCGAAGGTGTCGGGCCGGATCGAGTCGAGCGAGACGTTGACCCGGTCGAGCCCGGCCTCCGCCAGCGAGCCCGCCATCTTGGCCAGACCGAGCGCGTTCGTCGTGATCGACAGCTCTGCGTCGGGAGCGACCTCGCGGGTGCGGGCGACGATCGAGACCAGCCCACGCCGCACCAGCGGCTCGCCACCGGTGAACCGCACCTCCTGGACACCGAGCCGACCGGTGGCGACGCCGATCAGCCGCACCACCTCGTCGTCGGTGAGCACCTCGTCGCCGGGCAGCCAGTCGAGGCCCTCGGGCGGCATGCAATAGGTGCACCGCAGGTTGCAGCGGTCGGTCAGAGAGACCCGCAGATCGGTCGCGACCCGGCCGAACCGGTCGACGAGCCTCTGCTGGGTCTGATCTGTCGGGGAGGCGGTCATCACACCAGTCTAGGCAGCCGCGACCCGGAACGTGAGCAGCGACCGCATGCCAGTTAGTCTCATACGGTGAGTTCGTTCCGTTTCCTGCTCAGCCGTCGCTGGGCCGGTTTCACGGTCTTCGTGCTGATCCTGGCCTACGGCACCTGGTGGCTCGGCGAGTGGCAGTTCGACCGTCTCGCCGACCGGAAGGCCAGCAACCAGATCGTCCGGACCAACGAGCACGCCGATCCCGTACCCGTCCAGGATGTTCTGTCCACCGGCGACAAGGTGGCCGAGAAGGACGAGTGGCGGCGGGTGACCGCAACCGGGACGTACGCGGTCGACGACACGATCATCTGGCGCTACCGCACCCCCGACGAGGAGAAGGGCGTCGACATCGTCGTCCCGCTGGTGCTCGACGACGGCACCGCGGTGCTGGTCGACCGCGGCTGGGTGCAGACCGAGTCGCAGGAGAAGTTCGACGACGTCCCCGCGCCACCGGCCGGCGAGGTCACGATCAGCGGCTGGGTGCGCGCCGACGGCACCGGCGACTCCACCGACGTCGCCCAGGTCGACGGCTACCACGCCACCCGGGCGCTCTCCTCGGCGCAGGTCGCGAAGGTGGTCGACGAGCCGCTGCTGACCGGCTGGCTCCACCTCGACACCGAGTCCCCCGAGCCGGCCACGCGGCTGCGCAAGGCCGATCTCCCCGAGCTCGACAACGGCCCCCACTTCTTCTACGGGCTGCAGTGGTGGTTCTTCGGCATCCTCGCGGTCGCCGGGTTCTTCTACCTGATGTACGACGAGCGGCGTACGCAGAGCCGGGGCGAGCCGGCATCGGACGAGGACACTCCGACCGGTGACGAGAAGACCGACGAGCGGGCCCGCAAGAAGGCCGCCAAGCTCGCCCAGAAGCAGGCCGTGAAGGCGGCCTACCAGGCTGCGTACGAGAAGGAGCGCAGCGGGAAGAGCTGACCGCCTAGCGCCGGAACTGCGTCTCGTACAGCTCCGCGTAGAGCCCGCCGTCGGCGAGCAGCGACTCGTGGGTGCCGGACTCGACGACCCGGCCGGCCTCGATCACGAGGATGCGGTCCGCGGCTCGGATGGTGGAGAGCCGGTGGGCGATGACGATCGAGGTACGTCCCGCCAGCGCGGCGTCCAGGGCGGTCTGCACCGCGGCCTCGGACTCGGAGTCGAGGTGGGCGGTGGCCTCGTCGAGCACCACGATGTGGGGAGCCTTGAGCAGCAGCCGGGCGATCGCGAGCCGCTGACGCTCGCCGCCGGAGAGGCGGTAGCCGCGGTCACCGACGACGGTGTCGAGACCGTCCGGCAGGCCCTTGATGACCCCGGCGACCTGGGCCGCCTCCAGGGCCGCCCAGATCTCGTCGTCGGAGGCGCCGGGGCGGGCGTAGAGCAGGTTGCCGCGCACGGTGTCGTGGAACATGTGGGCGTCCTGGGTGACGTAGCCGACCGCGGCCTCGAGCGACTCCAGGGTCACGTCGCGGACGTCGAGACCACCGACCTCGACCGCGCCGGAGCGTACGTCGTAGAGCCGCGCGATCAGGTGGGTGATCGTCGACTTCCCGGCGCCCGAAGGGCCGACCAGGGCGACCATCTCACCCGGTTCGGCCACGAAGTCGATGTCGGAGAGCACCTCGCGCACCTCGCGGCTCTCCGGCCTCGCGATCGTCTCCAGGGAGGCGAGCGAGACCTCGTCGGCACGCGGGTAGGTGAAGGCGACGTGACGGAACCGCACCGACGCGGCGTCCGCCGGCACCTCGGCAGCGTCCGGCTTCTCCTTGATCAGCGAAGGCAGGTCGAGGACCTCGAAGACGCGGTCGAAGCTGACCAGCGCGGTCATCACGTCGATGCGTACGTTGGAGAGCGCCTGCAGCGGCCCCAGCAGCCTCACCAGCAACAGACCGAGCGCGGTCAGGGTGCCGAGCGTGACGTCGCCACGGATGACCAGCCAGCCGCCGAAGCCGTAGACCAGGGCGGTGGCCAGCGCCGGGACCATCTGCATCGTCGCCCCGAACAGGCGGGTCAGCAGCGCGATCCGGATCCCCAGGCGGCGTACGACGTCGGCACGCTGCGCGAACGCGGCGTCCTCCTCCTCGCGGCGGCCGAAGAGCTTGAGCAGCAGGGCGCCGCCGACGTTGAACCGCTCGGTCATCGTGGTGGCCAGCGCCGCGTTGCCGTCCATCTGCTCGCGGGTCAGGCCGGCCAGCCGGCGCCCCACCCAGCGCGAGGTCAGGAACAGGATCGGGAACAGCGCGACGCACATCAGCGTCACCTGCCACGACAGCACGAGCATCGCTGCGCCGACCACGACGAGGGAGATCATGTTGGAGACGCTGTTGGACAGCGTCGAGGTGAAGGCCCGTTGCGCGCCGAGCACGTCGGTGTTGAGCCGGCTCACCAACGCACCGGTCTGCGCCCGGGTGAAGAAGGCCAGCGACTGTCGCTGGACGTGCCCGAAGACCTGGGTGCGGAGGTCGAAGATGAGACCCTCGCCGATGCGTGTGGAGAGCCATCCGGAGACGATCCCGAATCCCATGTCGATCACGGCCACCAGTGCCATCGCCGCGGCCACCCAGATGACCACCGAGAGGTCCTTCTGGAGCACCCCGTCGTCGATGAGTCGCTGGGTCAGCAGCGGGGTCACCACCACGATCGCCGCGTCGAAGACGGTGAACAGCAGGAAGGCGGTGATCAGCGCGCGGTGGGGCCTCGCGTAGGAGACGACGCGCTTCAGGGTGCCCTTCGGCAACCCGCGCTGGAGAACCGTACGGTCGGCGCGCAGGTTGCGCATGATCCCGCCGCCGCCCATCGCCCCGCCGGACGCACCGAAGCCTGGACCCATTTGTGACACCCCGTCACCTTAGTCGCCCGGTCACGTACGGCTGCGCCTAGGATGCACCGTCGAAATATGGTCAAAATCACCCGGATCAGGTGACCAAGCGCTCTGTTGGTGGTATGAAGTGGAGCGCGTGTGTGCGCCGGTCTCCGGGGGCTGGATCAGGTTTCGTCCAAACCGCCCGGAACCCGCGGGTCCATGCCCTGACTGCTCGCCCCCACACCAGGTGCCCCACATGACCCGACCATTCCTGGTCCGGCTCCACCGAGCCGGTCCATGGTTCTGCAGTACCGCGATCCTCCTCTTCGTCGCCCTCTCCCCCGTCATCTTCGTCACCGCCTCCGGCGACGAGTGGCTCTGGCGCTGGCTCCTCGCCGGCGTACCGGTCGTCGCGCTCACCCTCTGGCTCACCGCGATGGCCTACGACCGCACCCCGGCCGAGGCGTCAGCCCGGTCGGCCGAGAAGTCGGGTACGCCGGCCGAAGCGTCAGCTACGTCGGCCGACTTGGCATCGACTGACGCGTCGAACGACGCAAGTGACGTTTCGGCCGTCGTAGGTGACGGCTCAGCCGACGCAAGTGACGCCTCGGCCGACGTGCCTGACGGCTCGGCCGACGTACGTGACAGCTCGGCCGACGTAGCCGACGCCTCGGCAGGGGTGGACGGGCGGCGCGGGGAGGCCGGGATGCGGGTGGCGGTGCTGTCGCTGTCTCGCAAAGTGCAGGCGTCGGCGCACCGGATCCAGGAGGAGTCGACGCGGATGGTGGCCAAGTTCCCGGCCGAGCCGGATGTGCTCGAGGCGGGGATGCGGGTCGACCACGCGGCGGCGCAGCAGGCGCGGCTGGCGCAGAGCATCGCCACGCTGTGCGGGGAGCAGCCCGGACAGCACTGGCGTGACCCGCTCGCGATCGCGGACGTCGTACGCGGCGCGGCCGGCCGGATCACCGCCTACCGCCGGGTCCGGGTGGAGGGCGACCCGCCGGTCGCGGTCCAGGGCGCCCACGTCGAGCCGCTGATCCACCTCGTCGCCGAGCTCCTCGCCAACGCGACCCAGTCCTCGCCGCCGGCGACGGAGGTGCTGGTCACGATCCGTTCCGTACGCCGCGGGGCGGCCCTCGAGATCGACGACGCGGGCGTCGGCATGGACGAGACCAACCTGGCCTGGATGCGGGAGATCGCCTCCGGCACCCGGCAGGTGCGCCTGCAGGACCTCGGCGAGATACCGCAGACCGGCCTCGCGGTGGTCGGCACCTACGTACGCCGCCACGGTTTCCGCGTGGACCTGACCGAGTCGGTCCACGGCGGCCTGCGGGTCGCCGTCCTCGTGCCCGAGGCGATGACGACCCCGCTGACCCCGGCCGTGCCCGCGCCGGTCGGGCCGCGTACGCCGCCCTCGATCCCGGTCCCGCCCTCGACCCCGGTTCCTGCCTCGCTCCTGGCCCAGGCTCCGAAGGCACCGCCCGCCTCGACGACGCCGGCCTGGCCGGTCCACAACGCCGCCAAGGCACCCGATCCGATTCCCGGGCGTAACGAGCCTTCGTTGTTCACCTCCGACGGCCTGCCGCAGCGCCGTTCGAAGCGCGGCCAGCGTTTCGCGACCGGCCATCAGCAGGCCGTGAGCCAGCCCATCCCGGCGCGCCCAGAGCCGACCGCCGAGCAGGCCGGCGCGTGGATGAGCAGCTTCCTCAGCACCCCGGCCACCCCGGCGACCGGCACCACCATCCCACCCGTCAACGACCGCCAGAACGACCGCCAGAACGACCGCACCACCGCGGAGACCGATGCCGCACCCGAGAACCACTGGAGGAACCATGACCGATGAGAACAGCTGGATGCTGGAGCTGGTCGCGGGAGTACGCGGCGTACGTCATGTCGTGGTCCTCTCCGCCGACGGCCTCGTCCGGGTCCGCACGAGCCACACGCCGCGCGAGGAGGCCGACAAGCTCGCCGCGGCGTGCGCCGGCCTGACCTCGCTCGGCCACGGGATCAGCCGCCAGTTCGGCGTCGACGCCCATCCTCGGCAAGTGATGGTCGAGTTCAACGGCGGCTTCCTGTTCATCCGTGGCGCCGGCGACGGCTCCCGCCTCGCGGTGGTCACCGAGATGAGCATCGACCCGGCGCTGGTCGCCCAGCAGATGCAGGCGACCGTCCTGATGATCGGGGAGCGCGCGATGAGCACCCCGAGGCGCTCGTTCTGAGTCGATGCCCGGCGCCCGCGAAGACGACTACGTCGACCACCCGATCCGGTCCTACGTCCGGACGGGCGGCCGTGCCCGGCCGACCCACCGGCTGACGCCGGCGACGCTGCTGATCGGCCACACCGACCCGGCTTCCACGTCGGTGGGCCGGCAGGAGCGCGAGGTCCTCTCCCAGTGCCTCGGCGTGATCTCGATGGCCGAGATCGCCGTCCATCTCGGCCAGCCGGTCAGCGTCCTCGCGGTGATCGCCTCGGACATGATCGACGCCGGCCTGATCGGCGTACGCCCCGACAGCGACACCGCCACCGGCCCCTCCCGCGAAACCCTTCAGAAGGTCCTGCATGCTCTCAACCACCTCTGACGACAACCACTACCTGGCCCCCACCGTCGTCGAGTCGGTCAAGATCCTGGTGGTCGGCTCCTTCGGGGTCGGCAAGACCACGCTGATCGGCTCGGTCAGCGAGATCGACCCGCTCCGCACCGAGGAGACGATCACCGAGGCCAGCGAGGGGATCGACGCGGTCGATTCCACCCCGGAGAAGACGACCACCACGGTCGCGATGGACTTCGGCCGGATCACCCTGACCGACGAGATCGCGCTCTACCTGTTCGGCACCCCCGGCCAGCGCCGCTTCTGGGACCTGTGGTCCGGCCTCGCCGAGGGCGCCGCCGGCGCCCTGGTCCTGGTCGACACCCGGCGTCTCGAGGACTCCTTCGAGGTGCTGGACCAGCTCGAGACACGTACGTCCCTGCCGTTCGTGGTCGCCATCAACCAGTTCCCGGGCGCGCCGAACTACGAGCCCGAGCAGATCCGCACGGCGCTCGACCTCGACGACGAGACGCCGATCGTGGTGTGCAACGCCAAGAACCGCAACGCCTGCGTCCGCGCGCTCGCCGCTCTCGTGCGCCACGCCCTGAAGACGCACTGATCCGCCATCGACCGATGAAAACAGGCCACCCGATGACCCCGATGACCCCCACCCGCACCGTACGTCTCGCCGACCTCACCGATCTCGTCCATGCGCCCGACACCGTCGGCCCGCGGGCGCGGGAGGTGCACGCACGGCTCCGGGCCGAGTGGGGTCCGGTGGCCCCGGGCGAGCTCTCCCCCGGCGTACGCGTCTGGTTCGCGATGGGCTATGCCGAGTTCAGCGAGGTCATCCGCAACGAGGAGGTCTTCTCCCGCAACGGCGACAACTGGAGCGCGGTGCAGGAGGGCAAGATCCTGCCGGACATGCCGATCTACCCGTTCGTGACCACGCGGCAGAACTCCTTCCACAACGACGGCGAGCTCCGCCGGCGGCTGCGTTCGCCCGTGGACCGAGCCCTCTCCCGAGTCGACGAGCACGGCTACGCCGCCCAGGTACGCGGCATCTGCAACGACCTCGTCGACGACATGCTCGAGCGGGGTGAGGCCGACCTGGTCCAGGACTACGCCGTGCTGATCCCGCTGCTCTCGGTCGCGGCGATGTTCGGCATGGGCCAGGAGGTCGGCGACTCCATGCGCAAGGCGGCCCACAAGGTCCTCGGCGGTGGTCAGCTCGCCCAGGAGGGGGTCATCGAGCTCGCCGTCGAGATCGTCGACCACATCGCCAAGCGCCGCAGGGAACCCCAGGACGACCTCACCTCCCACCTGATCGACGACCCCGGCCTGTGGGACGACAACGAGGTCATGGAGGCGATGATCGTGATGATCATCGCCGGCAACGAGCTGACGATCGCGACGATCACCCAGACGCTGCTGCTGATGCTCTCCGACGAGCGGTTCGCCGGCCGGTTGCGCGGCGGGCGGCTCGACGTCGACCAGGCGATCGAGGAGGTGATGTGGCGCGACCCGCCCTGCTACAACATCACCCCGCGCTTCGCGCTGCGCGACGTCGAGCTCGGCGGTCAGCTGATCCGCAAGGGTGACGCCGTGGTGCCGTGCATCGCGGCCGCCAACCTCGACCCGGTGATGACCGGCGACGACCCCTGGCTCGAGATCGGCAACCGCGCCCACATGTCGTGGAGCGCCGGCCCGCACGCCTGCCCGGCCATGCGGCCGGGCACGATCATCGTCCAGGCAGCCGTACGCACCGTCCTGGAGCGCCTCCCCGAGGTCACCCTCGCGGTGCCGGCCGACCGGGTCGAGCGCAACACCGACTCGCTCTCCTACCGCTACCCGACCTCGATGCCGGTCAGGTTCGTCCGCACCCTGACCTGAGGCTCAGGCGAGCGAGACCAGGTCGGCGTACTCCTCGTTCCACAGGTCCTCGACACCGTCGGGGAGGATGAGCACCTTGTCCGGCTCCAGCGCGTGCACGGCGCCCTCGTCGTGGGTGACCAGCACGATCGCGCCCTCGTAGCGGCGGATCGCGTTGAGCACCTCCTCACGGGAGGCCGGGTCGAGGTTGTTGGTCGGCTCGTCGAGCAGCAGCACGTTGGCCGCGGAGACGACCAGGGAGGCCAGCGCCAGCCGGGTCTTCTCGCCACCGGAGAGCACCCCCGCGGGCTTGTGCACGTCGTCACCCGTGAAGAGGAACGCACCGAGCACGGTGCGCGCCTCGGTGTCGGTCAGCTGCGGCGCCGCGGACTGCATGTTCTCCAGCACCGACCGCTTGGTGTCGAGCGTCTCGTGCTCCTGGGCGTAGTAGCCGATCTTGAGGCCGTGACCAGGCACGACGCGACCGGTGTCGGGCTCGTCGACGCCGGCCAGGATGCGCAGCATGGTGGTCTTGCCGGCGCCGTTGAGCCCCAGGATGACCACGCGGGTCCCCCGGTCGATGGCCAGGTCGACGGCGGTGAAGACCTCCAGGGCGCCGTAGGACTTGGAGAGGTCGTTGGCGGTGAGCGGGGTCTTGCCGGACGGCGCGGGCGAGGGGAACTTGATCGCGGCGACCTTCTCCTGCTGCCGCTCCCCCTCGACGCCCTCCATCAGCTTCTCGGCGCGCTTGAGCATCTGCTGCGCGGCGGTCGCCTTGGTGGCCTTGGCGCGCATCTTGTTGGCCTGGTCGGTGAGCGTCTTGGCCTTGTTCTGCGCGTTCATCAGCTCACGCTTACGCCGGGCCTCGTCGGTCTCGCGCTGGGTGAGGTACTGCTTCCACGGCATGTTGTAGATGTCGATCACCTCGCGGTTGGCGTCGAGGTGGAAGACCTTGTTGACCGTCTGGGCGAGCAGGTCGTTGTCGTGGGAGATCACGATGAAGCCGCCCTTGTAGGACTTCATCCAGTCACGCAGCCAGATGATCGAGTCGGCGTCGAGGTGGTTGGTCGGCTCGTCGAGGATCAGCACCTCGGCGGAGGAGAACAGGATGCGCGCGAGCTCCACCCGGCGGCGCTGACCACCGGAGAGGGTCTTCAGCGGCTGGGTCATGATCCGGTCGGGGATGCCGAGCGACTGGGCGATCTGCAGGGCCTCGGTCTCGGCCGCGTAGCCACCGCCGGCGTCGAGCTCGTCGTGGGCGCGCTGGTAGCGCTTCATCGCCTTCTCGCGCACGTTCGGGTCGTCCGACCCCATCTCTTCTTCGGCGATCCGCATGCGGCGTACGGCATCGTCGAGCCCACGCGCGGACAGGATGCGGTCCTTGGCGATCACCTCGGGGTCGCCGACCCGCGGGTCCTGGGGCAGGTAGCCGATCTCACCGGTGTTGGACACCGTTCCCGAGGCAGGCAGATGGTCGCCGGCGAGCACCTTCGTCAGGGTCGTCTTCCCGGCGCCGTTGCGGCCTACGAGCCCGACCTTGTCGCCGGGGCCGACTCGGAAAGTGACGTTCTCCATCAAAAGTCTGGCGCCGACGCGGACTTCTAGGTCATGGGCAGTGATCATTACCGTCACTAGTGTATGGGCGGGGCACTCGGCTCCACACATCACCACCTCCAGGGGGACAAGATGCGGTTCAACCCGAAGGCCAGACTCGACACCAGCCGGACGTCCGGCGGCGGTGGCGGTGGCGGGTTCGGCGGCGGAGGTGGCGCCCGCATCCCGATCCCCGGTGGCAAGGCGAGCGGCGGGATCGGCACCGTCATCGTGCTGCTGATCTTCTTCCTCATCACCCAGTGCACCGGCGTCGGACCCCAGGTCCTCGGCGACGGCAGCGGCTCGACGTCGGTCGGCACCGGCACCTTCGGCGGCCTCCAGGCGGCCGACGGCGGCGAGACCGGCGACTTCGGCTCCTGCAAGACCGGCGAGGACGCCAACAACGACGAGAACTGCGCGTTCGTCGCTCTGGAGAACTCGCTGACCGGCTACTGGGACTCCCAGCCCGACCTCGCCGGCCGGTTCCAGCCCGAGCAGTCCGTGGTGATCTTCGCCGACCAGGTCCAGACCGGTGGCTGCGGCTCCGCGTCGAGCGCGGTCGGGCCGTTCTACTGCCCCTCCGACCAGACCATCTACCTCGACCCGACCTTCTTCGACTCCATCTTCGAGCAGCTCGGCGGCAAGGACACCACCTTCGTACGCGCCTACGTGCTCGCCCACGAGTACGGCCACCACATCCAGAACCTGCTCGGCACCATGGGCCAGGTCCGCACCCAGCAGGGCCCCGACTCCGACGCCGTCCGCCTGGAGCTGCAGGCCGACTGCTACGCCGGGATGTGGACCGCCGCCGCCGAGGGCGACGGGTTCATCGTGGACATCACCGACCAGGACATCTCCGAGGGCATCTCCGCCGCCAAGACCGTCGGCGACGACCACATCCAGGCAAAGACCACCGGCCGCGTGGACACCTCGCAGTACACCCACGGCTCCTCCGAGCAGCGGATCGCCTGGTTCCAGAAGGGCATGACCACCCCCGACTCCATCGCGGGCTGCGACACGTTCAAGGCGCGGGATCTCGACCGGCCGTAGAGGTGGGAGGGATACCCGGTGAACCGGGTATCCCTGCACTTCTCAGGCATTGCAACACCTGAGAAGTGCAGGAATCGCCTGAGCCGTGTTGCGGATGTGACCCCTGGGGCCGAGAGCTCACATCTCGAGCAGCGCCTCCACCAGCGGCGCCTGCTTCTGCAGCGTCCGCAGATGCGGCGCGACGGCCGGATGGCGGAACTTCGCGAGCAGCGGGCCCTCGCCCGGCGTGACCCGGCTCAGCGCCCACTCGGCCCGGCTCAGCGCGGTGTAGACCGCACTGATCTGGGCACCGAGGGTCGCCTCCTCGCGGGTCGCGATGCCGGGCGGCAACCCCAGGACGTACGCCTCCAGCAGCGGCTCGAACGACTCCCGGGCGTGCAGCAGGTAGAGCCCGAGGTCGCCGCCGACCGGACCATGACCGAGGCTCGACCAGTCGATCGCGATCAGCCGTTCGCCGTCCTCGGTGCGGCCGAGGAGGTTCTGCGGCGCGGGGTCGCCGTGCTGGGCGACCTGGGGAAGCTGGTCGAGGAGGTCGGTGAAGCGACCGCGGCGCTCCCACAGGGTGTGGGCGATGTCCGCGGCGGTCGTACGCATCATGGTCGGCCAGCCGCCGTTGTACTCCACCCGGGCGATCCGGTCGCGGAACTGGTCGCGCGCCAGCCAGCGCGCCTCGCCGAGGTCCGCGCCGGCGAAGCGACCCATCGACAGGGCCGCGAAGAGTCCTGAGTTGGCGGCGTCCTCGACCCAGTCGGTGGTCAGCGTGATGCCCTCGTCGTCCTCGGCGACGCTCGTGCGGGGACCGATCATGCCCGGAGTGTCGTCGACCAGGCCGGTGGCGGCGACGTCGGCGGCCCGCCGCCAGTAGGCGAAGTGTCGCCGGCGGCTCAGCTCCGCCGGATCGTACGCCCCGGGCTCTCCGAGCCGCTTGACCACGACCGGCTCCTCGCCCACAGCCGTGCGCCAGACCCCCAGCGTGGAGGGTCCGGTGCCTCCGGGAAGGACGAGCCACCCGGGGTCGGGCTGCCACATACGAATGACGGTATCCCAGGGAGTCGGGATATCGTGGCAATCGATGTCCGAGACTGACTACTGCGAGCTGTGTGACCTGCCGAAGTCACAGTGCATCCACGGGCGGCCCCCGGCCCCGCCGGCTCCGACTCCGGTGAAGAAGGCGACCACCCGGGTGCGCAAGACCACGACGAGCGCCGCGGCCTCGGCCCCGAAGGTCGTCACCAAGTCCGCTCCCCGCAAGTGGACCCCGCCGGCCGCCTTCGCGCCGCTCATCCTCGAGATCCTGGAGGCCGCGGGCGGCTCGATGTCCGCCGACGCCGTCCTCGACGAGCTCGAGAGCCAGCTGGCCGACCAGCTCCTCGCCGGCGACTTCGAGACCACTCCGGAGGGCGAGCTCCGCTGGCGCTACGCGGCGCGACGCGCCCGCCAGAAGCTCCTCACCGAGGGCCTGATGACCAAGGGCGCGCCAGGGGTCTGGCAGCTTCCCTGACCTCGGGCCTCACCCGTCGGCGTTGAGGACCTCGATCCGCACCTTCTGGGCGTCCTCGATGGCCTGGTCGAGCACCGCGCGGTTGGGGTCCTGGACCGGGAGCCACGGCCCGGCGACGGTGAGCGCCTGGAGGCGTCGGTCCTCGAGCACGTCGTCGACGCCACCGTGGTCACCGCCCGTGACGAGGGGTCCGGTGAGCCCCTCGAGGATCCTGGCCGCGTGCTCGGCGGCCGCCTCGTAGGCCGCACTGGCCTGGTTGGCCCGGCGCCGTGCGAAGCGCTGCTGGCTCCAGCCGCCGGCCTTGGTCTTCCCCTGGACGTGCCGCCGCCCGATCTTGTGATCGGCGATCTCGCTGCCGCTCAGCCGGGCGATCGCAAAACCGCCCTTGCGCACCAGCAGGATGCCCCACTCCTGCGGCGCCGCCGAGGCACTGATGAACGCCTCGATCTCGGCCGGCCCGGCGTACGACTTCTCGAACGGCAGCGCCGCGATGAACGAGGAGCCGTCGGCGGCTGCGCCGGTCAGGGCACCGGAGTCGACCGCGAGCCGGGTCTCGCCGTGGCGGGCGGCGAAGTTGTCGACCCAGCGCTGGATCCGAGCGACCGGGACGGCAACGTTGGGCATGGCCGTACGTTACCGTCCCGGTCGACACGGAGCCGATCAGTTCGTCCGGATCAGTTGGTGATGACGAACTCGACGCGTCGGTTGCGCGCGTCCGGCTTGCCAGGGACGATCGGGCGGGTCTCGCCGTAGCCCTTCGAGGAGAGCCGGTCGGCCTCGACCCCCAGGCTCACCAAGGTGTCCAGGACCCGCTTGGCCCGGCGTTCGCTCAGGTCCTGGGTGTGCGCGAGCATCCCGGTGATGTCGGCGTGACCTTCGATCCGTACCGTGACGTCCGGATGGTCGGTCAGCGTCGCCGCCAGCGCCTTGACCACACCGAGCCCGGCGCTGGTCAGTACGTCGCTGTTGTGCTCGAAGCCGATCGACCGGAACCTGTCCAGCTCGGCCTGCGCCGCCTCGCGCTGCTCTGCGGCCGGGGTCGGCGACGCTTCCGCGGTGGGCTCCTCCGACACCGACGGCTCGGGCTCCGCGGTCGCCTCGGCCTCGTCGGCCTCGTCGGCCTCGTCGGGATCGGTGGCGCTTGCGTCCTCACCGGTGACCGCACCGTCCGGGCCGAAGGCCTGGACGACGCGTACGCCGCTGACGTCCTCGACGAGCGCACCGGCCTCGACCGCAGCGCCCTCGGTCTTCGCGGTGACCTCGCCGTCGCGCCCGGTGAAGGCGACCTCCACGTCGTCGAGCCCGGCCTCGGACAGGGCGGCGGCCGCCTTGTCGGCCAGCTTGTCCTCGACCCGCTCGCGGAAGACCGTGTCCTGGACCGCGGTGAGCCCGCCGAGCAGGACCACGCCGACGATCACGGGCAGGACGATGCGGCGCAGCTTCATGCCTTCGCCCCGGAGGCGTCGTCCTCGGCGGCTTCGACAGCGGCGACCTCGGCCGCGTCCTCGGCCAGCGCCTCGGCCTTGTCCTCGGCGTCGGTGATCTCGTCGACGTCAGCGAAGTCGACCTTCTCGTTGAACTTCACGCTGCGGTCCTGACCGCCGACCAGATAGTCCTGGTACTCCTTCAGCCCGTCCTCGTCACCATCGGCGAGGAACTGCGCCTGGCGCGCCCACGAGCTCGCCGACGGCGCGAACCGCACGCCCTCCGCCTTGATCGCCGCGCGGAGCTCGTCCTCCGTGGCGCTGGCGACACTGGCGTACGTCGCATAGCCCTGGGCCTTCAGCGCGGCGTCGATCTTCGGGCCGATGCCCTCGATCCGCTTGAGGTCCTGCGGCTCCTGCTCCTGCTGCGCCGCCTCACGCGCGACGGACTCCGCCTCGGCGACGACCGCGGCCTCGGCCGTGACCTCGGGCTCGACCTCGGCCGTGGCCTCGACCTCGGGCTCGACCTGGGTCGCCGGCTCGGACTCCGGCTCGGGCTCCGGCTCGGTCTCCGGCTCGGTCTCCGGCTCGATCTCGGTCTCCGGCTCGGACGCGGCCGTGTCCTCCGACTCGGCTCGGGCAACGGGGACCGCAGCGGCCTCGACCTCGGCCTCGACCTCGGACTCGACCTCGGACTCGACCTCGGACTCGACCTCGGACTCGACCTCGGACTCGACCTCGGACTCGACCTCGGACACAGCCTCGGACACAGCCTCGGGCTCGCCCTCGGACTCCGAGGTGGTGTCGACCTTCGGCGCCGCGATGTCCGCCGACTCCTCGACGACGGCGGTGCGCTTGCTGCGGCGGCCCCAGATCAGCCAGCCGACGAGCAGTCCGATCGCGAACGCGACCAGGATGAATACCAAGCTCTGGGCGATGAACCAGCCCATGAGGAACCTCCAGATGACTTGCGGTGTGTGAGAGAGAACCGGCCTCTGGCACCGAACGACGGGCGCGCTGGAACGGACCACCGCAAGTCGCCCCGCAGACCGCCGAACTCGGCCGAACGCGCGGACGCTCCCACATATCCGCATGGCAGGGAAAGACCCGCCACGCGATGGCTACCGATCCGTTGCCGAACTGTCGCTCAGACCAGGACGAACAGCCACGAGAACACCCTCACAGCCCGCGCACCAGGCGTTCCGGCGCGATGTGCCGATAGGCGTCCTCACAGACCTCGGCGACCTCGGACCAGTCGACGTCACCATCGAGCCGCATACCGATCCAGCCCCGCCCACCGACGTAGGGAGGGACGAAGAAGCGCTCGGGATCGGCACCGACCACCTCGTCCTGCACCCCCGCGGCAGCGGCCGCCCACAGATGCGGCTCGTCGCGCCCGTGATGCCCGTGCGGCCACAGCATCACGAACTGCTTCCTCACGAAGAACCCCGGTGCACCATGGCTGACCCGCTCAGCACTCTCCGGGAACCGGAGACAGATCTCCCGGACCCGGTCGGTCAGCTGCTGCGGTGTCACTCGGGCTCGTTCACTCAGGCTTGGGCCAGATGAGCTCGAAGCGCTCCAGGACGACGGGCATGTCCTCGGCGAAACCGCGGTCGTGACCGGCCTCCTCGGAGAAGAAGCGGCGATGGACCTCGCGCCAGTGCTCCAGGGTGCCGTCGCCCTCCCCCTCGGCCCGAGCGTGCTCCTCGGAGACCTCGTCGAAGGGCACCACGTCGACCGCGGTCGTCACGACGAGAGCCCGCGGGTGCCCGTCGCCGTCGAGCACGATCCCCAGGGTGCCGACGGTCGGGATCGGCTCCTCGGCGGCCTCGTAGTCCCACAGGGCCGAGGCGGTCGCCGTCTTCACACCCTCGAGGACGAGCTCGAGGAGCTCGTTGGACTGCTCCGGCGTACCGCCGAAGGCCCAGGCCGGCGGCTGCAGCGCCTCCAGCGGCGACGCGCCGAAGTAACCAGGTGCGGCGCTGAGGTGGGCATGGTGCTTCACGTCCTCCCAGAACGCGGCGACCTCAGCCTCCTGCTGCGAGTCGGAGACAGGTGCTTCAGGCGCAGGGGTCACGGCGTCGTCGCTCATAGGCGACACTCAATCACAGTTGGCGCTAGCCGTGCCGGGACTCCACGGAGGTACGCGGCGCGGCGGATCGTGCCGTCACCAGCCGGCCCTCGACGTGCCAGCCGAGGCCGGCGTAGAGCGGCTCGCCCATCTCGCTGGCGACCAGGAGGCCGCGGACCGCGCCGGCCTCGCGAGCGGCCGAGGCGAGCAGGCTCATCACCGCGCCGCCGAGACCGCGGCGTCGGTGGTCGGGGTCGGTCTGGATGCGGTCGGCGACGGCGTCGGCGCCGATGACGGCGATCGTTCCGCCTGCCGCCGTGGTCTCACCCGAGCGGACGGTCACCGTGATGATGCCGCCGTCGCGCTCCACCTCGGCGCGGTAGCCCTCCGGAAGCTCCCGGACCTCGTGCGTGGCGAGGTCGATCGACATCAGCGCCTCCTCGGCCTCGTTGGGGGTCAGGCCGCCCTCGAGGAACCACGGACGTACGCCGGCGGGCGACTCGGTCACCACCGACAACCATGCCTCGGGCGTGGCCCGCACCGCGTCGACGAGCCCGGCGAGCGTGTCCGCCTCGTCGGTCGCCACCCACTCGACGCTCCGTCCCGGCTCCCCCACCTCGACGCGTACGCCGCCGGCCACCGCGGCGGGCCGCGGCAAGCCCCGCGCGTAGGCCCAGCCCCGGGCCCACCGGGAGACCGTGTCCGGGAGATCAGCGGCATCGGCGGCCGCGGCGAGGGCGGCCTGACGGCCGCGGTACCACTCGCTCAGGACCGTCATGACCAGCATCACGAAGGCCAGCGCGATGGCGCGAAGGTCCAGTGACACGAACCCGACGACCGTCAGCGCAACCGCGACGACGTACCCGAACCACATCCGCCGAGGAGCCTCCACGCCGACCGACCCTACCCGGCCCGGCCGACCCGCTCCCGCAGCGTCGCCACCCCCGGCCCGTCCAGATCCGCCAGCGCGACCGCACGACCGGAGAGCGCCATCGCCAGCGCCTCGCTGGGACCGGAGACCTCCGCTCCCTCGCCCCACGACCAGTCCTGGTCGCTCGCGCGCAGCGCGAGCCCGTCGAGCCGGCCGGCCGGAACCACCCCGAGCGAGGCCTGCTTGGTGGGCAGCCAGTCGAGCACCGCACGCCAGTCCTCGAGCGGGACGTCGGTGTCGAGCCCGAGCGGCCGGGCGCAGTCGCGCAGGTGGATGCAGTGGTCGGTGAACTGGCCCATCGGGCCGACGCCGGGCGCCGGCACCCGCTTCCCGGCGTACGTCCTGAGCAGACCGGTCAGCTCCGCGACCGGCCGCCGCGCCTGCTCCTCGGCGATCGCGGCGGAGGCGCGGTCGATGGAGCCGCCGGCCCGCAACGTACGCCACAGCAGCCGTCCGATCCCGACCGAGAACGGCATCGCGCTGTGCCCCAGCACCTCCCTCACCGTCCAGGCCGAGCAGAGGCTCGGCGTCTCCAGCTGTGACTCGTCGAGGCCGTCGAAGAAGTCGGCGAGCAGGCGGCGGTTGGCTGCGGTGCGGGCGGCTACGTCCATGCCGCCATCGTGTCAGGCCGCGGCCTCCTCCGGGACCGGCTCGACGGCCGACTTCGTCCCGGCGTAGACGTCCCGGTCGATCTCACCGGCACCGTGGGCGACCAGCAGCGCGACCATGGTGTCGCCGTTGACGTTGAGGAACGTACGCAGGATCCCGGTGAACCAGTCGACGGCGATCAGCAGCCCGGCGGCCTCGATGGGCAGGTCCAGCGACGTGGCCAGGAAGATCGCGACGACCGGGAACCCGCCGGGCACCGTGATCGTGCCGATGTTGAGCAGCACCGCGAGCGCCATGCCGAGAGCGATGTCTCCGGGCGAGAGCGAGACGCCGGAGGCCTGGGCGATGAAGAGCACCACGATCGTGTAGTTGAGGACCGCGCCGCACGAGCCCATCGTCATCCCCAGGCAGAGGGTGAAGTCGGCGACCCGCTTCGAGATCCCGAACTTCTCGACCGCGTTCTTCAGCACCGTCGGGAAGGTGACCGCCGAGGAGGTCGTGGTGACGGCCACGACGGTCTGCTCGGCGAGCTTGGCCGGCATGAGCAGCGGGTTGAGCCGGGTGACGGCGACGACCACGACCAGGTAGAGAGCGGAGATGATCACCACCCCGGCCAGGGTCGCGCCGAGGTAGGCGAGGGCGGTGGTGACCACCGCGAAGCCGACGCGGCCGGCGAGATCCGCGAGGAGGCAGAAGACCCCGATCGGGGCCAGCAGCATGACGTACCTGATCATCAGCAGGACGATCGCCTGGACCTGCTCGAAGAACGGGAGCACCACGGTCGGGCCGTTCACGGCGGTGTAGCGGTTGAGCGCGAGGCCGAAGAGCAGGGCGAAGACGATGATCGGCACCATCGCGCCGGTGGCCATCGCCTCGACCACGTTGGTCGACACGAAGCCGGTCACCGTCTGCTGCCACCCGACCGCGGTCTCCGCGGCCGAGTCGGTCAGCGCCGGGTCGAGCGCGCCGTCGTAGCGCATCCCCGTGCCCGGCTGGATCAGCTCCGCGAGCCCCCAGCCGACGAAGGCGGCGACCACCGCGAAGCCCAGCATCCAGCCGAAGGTCGCACCCGCCATCCTGCCCGCCCCGGCACCGGTCATCGCGCCCGTCGCGACGATCACCGACGAGGCCACCAGCGGGACGATCGACATCTGGATCAGCCGGATGAAGATGTCACCGACGAACTTGAGGTTCGCCGCCCACTCCCCCACCACCAGGCCGAAGACGATGCCGGCGATCGCGCCGACGAGGATCAGGACGGCTGGGGACTTCAGGACCTTCATCGGGTCTCCTCCTACGTCGGGGACGGCGGTCTCCCGGACGCTAACGAGGCCGCGTACGCCACGGGTTAAGCCGCCGTCACCGGCACGTTTCCGCCGACAAACCAGTGGTAGGGCGCAGGGCGGGATGAATACCATGGTTGTCATGCGCGAGACGACGATCTGCAAGACCCCGGGCCGGCCGGTCCTGGGCGTGGATTTTGTGCGCACGGAGCCGCATCAGGCGTAGGTGCTCAGTCGCACCCACCAGGGCCGCTCCGATCGACGGGGGCGGCCCTTTCTCATGTCCAGCAGCAGCATCACCAGGAGGTGAACGAGATGGAGATCATCACACTTTTCGGAGACGGCAACAGCTCCAAGACCTATGAGCTGACGCTGAAGCACCCGACTCCCCAGACCGACGAGTGGGCCTGCGTGGGCGAGGACCCGGAGCTCTTTCACCCCGACGACCTCGCCCAGCTCGCCGAAGCCCAGGAGGTCTGCGCGGACTGCCCGATGCGCCAGACCTGCCTCGATCTCGGCGTCGCCCGCCGGGAGTGGGGCGTGTGGGGCGGTGTCCTGCTGGAGAGCGGCAGACCCCGGGACACTCCCAGGATCGCCGGGAGAAAGCCCTACAAGCGCAGCCAGGAAGCGATCGCTCGCGCCCGCAGGATCGCCTGAAGCACCGGGCGCGTCACGCCGAGTCGGCTCATCGTGACCAGAAATGCCGCCGAGTCGGCTCGTCATGACGAGCCGACTCGGCAGGTTTGGACGTCAGAACGCGCCGACTCGGCCTCAGACCGGTCAGGCCAGTCAGGCCAGGACGGTCTCCAGCGCGACCGCGTCGATCCCGACCGCCTCGCCCACCGGGGCGTTGGTCAGCTCGCCGGCGTGGGTGTTGAGACCCTTGGCGAGCGCGGCATCGTCGCGCAGGGCCTGGGCCCAGCCCTTGTTGGCCAGCGCGACCGCGTACGGCATGGTCGCATTCGTCAACGCATAGGTCGAGGTGTTCGGCACCGCACCCGGCATGTTCGCCACGCAGTAGAACGTGGAGTTGTGGACCTGATAGGTCGGCTCCGCATGGGTGGTGGCGTGGGAGTCCTCGAAACACCCACCCTGATCGATCGCGATATCGACCAGCACCGAACCCGGCTTCATCCGCGAGACCAGATCGTTGGAGACCAGCTTCGGCGCCGCCGCGCCGGGGATCAGCACGGCGCCGATGACCAGGTCGGCCTGCAGCACCTGCTCCTCGAGCGCGAGCTTGTTCGACGCCAGCCCGTGGACCTGGTTGGAGTAGCGCCAAAACGACATCCGCAGCTTCTCCAGGTCGGTGTCCAGCAGAGTGACATCCGCGCCCATCCCGAGCGCGATGTTGGCGGCGTTCTGGCCGGAGACACCCGCACCGATGATCACCACCTTGGCGTTGGCCACACCACCGACACCACCCATCAGGGTGCCCCGGCCACCCTGGGCCTTGAGGAGGTTGTAGGCACCCACCTGCGGCGCCAGACACCCGGCCACCTCCGACATCGGGTACAGCAACGGCAGCGCCCGGTTGGCCAGCTCGACCGTCTCATACGCGATCGCGGTGACCTTCTTCGCCAACAACTCCTGCGTCAACGGCTTGTCCGCGGCCAGGTGAAGGTAAGTGAACAGGGTCAGGCCTTCCCGCAGACGGTGGTACTCCTCCGCCACGGGCTCCTTGACCTTCAGGACCATCTCGGCGTTGCCCCAGGTCTCATCGGCGTCGCCCAGGATCTTGGCGCCCACCGCGGCATACTCGCCATCCGAGATCGAGGAGCCGACACCGGCGCCGGCCTCGACGAAGACCTCGTGGCCGTTGGCCACCAGCTCGTGAACACCCGAGGGGGTGATCGCCACCCGGTACTCGTGGTTCTTGACTTCCTTGGGAACGCCGATTCTCATGGCACAACTGTGGACATGATGTTCGGTTCAGCGCCATAGATTCGCTGATAATTCTCTAGGATCGGTGTATGACATCGCGATCTTCGGAATCCCGCCCGATCCGCGCGGGCCGATCGAACAATGTTCGGGCACCGCGCAGCGGGTTGGAGCGGCGGACGGTCGAGCGTCCGCCGCTGGACGACATCGATCACATCCTGCTGGCGGAGCTCTCGATCGATGCCCGGATCCCGAACAACGCACTCGCGGCGAAGGCCGGCATCGCGCCCTCGACCTGTCTGACGCGGATCCGAGCGCTGCGCGAGCGCGGCGTGATCCGCGGCTTTCACGCCGACATCGACCCCGCTCTGGCCGGCCGGCCGCTCCAGGCGATGGTGGCCGTACGGATCCAGCCGAACGCCAGGAGCAGGCTCGACCCGTTCCTCTGGGATCTCTCGGAGCTGCCGGGGGTGCTCAACGCCTTCCTGCTCGGCGGCACCTACGACTTCTTCGTCCACGTCGCCGCACCGGACTCCACAGCGCTCAACGACTTCGTGGTCGAGCACCTGAGCAGCAACCCGGATGTCGCCCTCACCGAGACGAGCCTGATCTTCCAGCACGCCCGCTCGCCACGGTTCGCGTAAGCGTCCACGTGCGGGACTCGCCCTGGGTCGGCATGATCTGCCGAACCGGCTCGATCGCGCCTCCGAGCAGACCGTCCACGGAGGCGATCTCGATGACAGGGCCGTCGACGACGACGCGTACCGATCCCTGGGTCCACGGCATCTGCACGCTCTTCTGGCCCGGACGATCGAGCCGGAGGATGCCGTCGCGGACCGACACGACGGCACTCTCCGCCTCCTGGGACCTGAGGACCAGGAGGTCCCCGTCAGGCGCCGGATCCCACAGCATGTCGAAGGTGCTGTCGGCCGTCCCACCCGGCCCGCGGCGACCGTTCACGTCCGGGTGGGGCTCCGCGACCAGCCGGTCCCCGTGGACCGAGAGGACGTACGGAAGGCTCAGGCAGCTGGCCCAGCCTTCGGCAGGATCGCTGACCCCGCGCATCCAGAACATCAGGCACGGGCGCCCCTCCCGGTCGCGGAAGAACGACGGTGCGTAGTAGCTGTCACCGAAGCTGAGCTGACCCCACGAGTCCGCCTCGAAGCGCCCCTCGACGAGCTGCCCGATCCCGTAGCCCGCATGGTGGAGGACGTCGTCGTCCCAGATCGAGCTGACCATGATCCAGCGGCCCTCGATCTCGAAGAACTGGGGGCACTCCCACAGGGCGCCCGTCCAGACCGGCTCGGTCTCGCCGGTCGACCGCGACACCGCCACACCGTCGTAGTCCCAGTGCTCGAGGTCGGCCGAGGTGTAGGTGAGCGCCATGGCGAGACCGACGCTGTCGGCGGCGCCCACGAACATCCGCCAGCCCTCGCCGTCGCGCATCACGAACGGGTCCCGGTAGGCGATCAGGTCGAGGCCGGCCGGGGCCTCGATCAGTACGTCGCCCTTGGCCCAGGTCGTCCAGGAGTCGTCCTCGGGCGTGGCCACCCTGATCCGGCCGATGCCGATGCCGGGCTGGACCACCGAGGTGTAGAGGATGCGCGTCGATCCGTCGTCGTGGCGGACCAGGCTTCCGGTCCAGATGCCGTCGTCGCCCTCGCCCGGCGCGAGCGCGACCGGGCGATGCTCCCAGGCGAGCAGGTCGCCACCGACGGCGTGCCCCCAGTGGCAGTTCGGCGCCCAGACCGTGCTGTTCGGGACGTACTGGTGGAAGAGGTGGTAGACGCCGTCGTGGAACGTGATGCCGTGCGGGTCGTTGATCCAGCCGGACGCCGCGGTGAAGTGGAGGATCGGTCGCACGTCAGTTCCGCCCGTCGTACTCGCGCCGGATCTGACGAGCCTGATCGCGGTTGCCCTGCTCCCAGGCGTCGACCTCGAGCCGGCGCTCCTCACGGAGCGCGTCCCGTCTGGAGACGAACGCCGCCATCCTCTCCGCCGCGGCTTCGCGGGCCGCGCGCTGGTCGGCGTTCAGCGGCGGGAGCGGAGCCTCGATGACGCGATCGACCGGTCGGAGCGGAAGCCGGTCCTCGACCTCCGGCACCGTCAGAGTCGGCGACGGGAGCGTCTGGTACCAGTACGCCGTCGAGGACCAGTCGTCGGAGAGGTGGTTCCCGTGGCCGTGCTCGAAGGTCACCTTGATCCGCTTCTCGAACCGGATCGGGTCGACGAGGTGGAAGCGATAGCTGTGGTGGAACCCGGGCACGTCCTCCTCGTGCACGATCGTCCCGTTGAAGTTGTACGCGTTGTGCTGCATGCCCCACGCGTGACCGAAGTAGTCCTCCATGCCGGTGCCGTGGAGGCTCGGGGGCCAGGTGTCGTCGTCGATGAAGATCATGTCGTCGCCCTCCCCCCACCACGACCCCTGGAAGTGGCGCACCGCGACGTTGCAGCCCACGTAGTGACCCCGGCCGGTGGTCTCGAGCGCGACATAGTTGTCGGCGCCGGTGAGGTTCGGGATGGTCGTCTCGATGCTGTTCGCCTGAAGGTCCGGACCCCAGCCCACGTTGGGCAACGAGCGCCGCCAGTGAGCGTGGAAGTACACGGTGTCGTCGGGCAGCGGGTCCGGCGAGAGCTCGTAGTCGATGTAGAAGTACTGCAGGTAGGGAATGTCGTTCTGGTTCTCGACGACCACCCGGGCACGGTGCGCGAACGGCATCCGGAAGTAGCTGTTGAACGCGGCGCTGCCGCCGAACGTGTGCAGCTCGGCCTCCTTCGCCGACACCGAGAGAGGCAGGGAGTCATAGCTGCCGCTGAGCGAGTTCATCAACCCGAAGAAGTCGCCGAGCGGCGCGATCACGCTCGGCGTCTCCTGGTCGTCCCAGTAGATCTTGAGCAGGATCTTCCGGTAGTAGTCGGGATCCACGACCTCCCAGCTGACGCCGAGCGCGTTGTGGATCTCGAGCATCGGCACGCCGACCACCTCGGGGGCGATCTGTCCTGGTCCGGGCTGGATCCTGCAGGACTGCGTCATCCAGATATGGGTGATCGCCCCTGGGCCCTCGATGTCCGCAAGAGTCCGCTCCTCTCCGGGCATCACGATCCAGTTGTCGCGATTGCGGCCGGTCTGGTCGAAGCTCGAGGCCCGCGCGCTGCGCCCCGGACGTGCGCGGGTGAGATCGCCGAGGAGGCCGCTGGAGGTGGATGGCGCACTCATGGTTGTCCTTTCACTGCGTCCGGGTGGGGCCCGAACGTCATCGAAACGTTTGCGTCTAGCGAGTGGATGCTAGAGCCAGTCGCGCATCCGGCGCAATGGGCGCTAACCTGCAAAATCCCGGATGCCATCCGAGTGCAGCCGGACAGGAAAACGATTGATTGGGGAACGAATGGCTACGATCGTCGAGGTCGCGCGACTTGCCGGCGTGTCCACATCGACGGTGTCGCACGTGCTCAACGACACGCGCAACGTCGAGCCGAGCACCCGCGCCAAGGTGATGGCCGCGATCGAGAAGACCGGCTATCGCCAGGACGCCGTCGCACGCGCCATGCGCCGCGCGCGCACCGACAGCATCGGGCTGGTCGTCTCCGATGCCGGCGAACCCGCCTTCGCCGAGATGGTCCACGGCGTCGAGCACGCCGCGGCAGCCCGGGGACTGACCCTGGTGCTCGCCAACTCCGCCGAGGACCCCGTACGAGAGGAACGTGCCGTCAACACGCTGCTGTCGCGCCGCGTCGACGGGCTGATCATCGCGCGGTGCGCCGCGTCGAGCGCCGCCGTCTCCTCGCGCCTCGAGTCCGAATCACCTCGCCCGGTGGTGCTGCTGGACCGGGTCTTCGACAACTCGCCCCACGACCAGGTGGGCGCCGACAACCGCGAGTCGATGCGCAGACTCGTCGAGCACCTGCAGGCGGCCGGCCACCGCCGATTCCTCCTCGTCGCAGGAGACCAGCGCGTTCCCACGCTCGTCGAGCGCTTCCGCGGGTTCCGCGACGCGATCCGCGACGCAGATCTGCCACAGCAGGTCGTGGTGGACGCGGTCGACATGGCAGAGGTACGAGAGAAGGTCGCCGCAGCGCTCGAGCAGGGCGACGCCACCTGCGTGATCGCATCGAGCACACCCCTCGCGGTCGCGACGCTCGAGTGTCTCCGCGACGCCGGCCTGACCACGCCCGAGCAGATCGCGTTCGCAGCCTTCGACGGCTTCAGCCACTCCGACCTCTTCCGCCCGACCATCACGACGGTTCGACAGCCCGCGTTCGAGATGGGTGCGGCAGCGGTCTCGCTGCTGATCGACCGGCTGGGCGCGCCGGATGCGAGCCCACGCACCCTTCGGCTCAACCAGACACTGGAGCTTCGCGAGTCCAGCGAGAACTACCGGCCGGGAGTTTCTTGACAGCGTGTGACGGGCGCCACTAGATTCGCAATCGATTCGCGCAAACGTTTCGATCCACAGCCGGATTTCGAGCCTCGGGCACCGCCAACAGAAGGACACACCATGCCTGGCCAGAACCTCTCCTGGTCCCGCCGTCTCCGCCGCCCCGTCGGCGCGGGACTTGCGGTGACCGCGATCCTGTCTCTCGCGGCCTGCTCGAGCGATGCAGGCGAGGGCGGGAAGACAACGATCACGCTCTCGATGCAGAACGCCGATGTGAAGAGCGCCGACCCGGCCACCTGGGCCATCGTCGAGGCCTTCGAGGAGGCCAATCCCGACGTCGACGTGGAGGTCAGCGGTCAGCCCGTCGCCGAGCACCTCCAGTCACTATCCATCGCCGCCCAGAGCGACACCCTCCCCGACGTCTTCTGGGTCTACAAGGCCAACGCCGAGGAGATGCTCGAGGGCGACCGCCTCATGGACCTCTCCCCCGTGCTGGACGAGACGGGCATCCTCGAGCGGCTGCCGGACAGCACGGTCGCGAACTACACCGCCGACGGGAAGGTCTTCGGCGCTCCCTACCAGGGACTGCTCACCGGACTGTGGGTCAACAACAAGATCCTCGCCGACAATGGCCTGTCGATGCCGAAGACCTTCGACGACCTGCTCGAGGTCGCACGTACGCTCGACGCCAAGGGGGTGGTCACCATCTCCGACGGCGCCAGCCAGTCCGCCTTCAGCGTGTGGCAGTTCCTCGTCTGGCTCGACCGCTTCGGCTTCCAGGACAAGGCCGACGGACTCCTCGACGGCTCCGAGAAGTGGGACAACCCCGACTTCATCCGGATGTACGAGCACATCGCCGAGCTACGCGATGCCGGAGCGTTCTCCTCGAACGTGTCGACCCAGACCTACCAGCAGGCTGTCGACCAGTTCCTCCAGGGCAAGGCCGCGTTCCTGGACTCGGGCGTGTGGGCGGCAAGCGCCATCCAGGAGTCCGAGGTGGCACCAGACGCCGACTTCTGGCGCGGACCGGAGTTCTCCGACGGCACCGGCGAGCAGAACATCGTCATGAACGTCGCGTCCGCGCCACTCGTGGTGGCCAAGAAGGTGGCCGAGGACGATGCCAAGCTCGACGCCGTCAAGGAGTTCCTGGAGTTCTACTACAGCGACGAGGGCCAGCAGATCCTGGTCGACAACGGACAGCCCCCGGTGACGGACTACGAGCCGAAGCTCGACCCGGTCAAGCAGAGCGTGCTCAAGACAGCCATCGACGAGACGCGCGAGGACGGCGTCACCAGCCCCGAGAGCCAGCCCGACCTGCTGTTCCCGGTGGACGTGTCCAACGCGATCTACGACAGCATCTACGGCGTCATCCAGGACCAGCTGAGCCCGTCCGAGGCGGCAGCGCTGGTGCAGAAGGCGCTCGACAACCAGTGACTCTCGTGGGTGTGCCGTCGGCGGCACACCCACACCACACCGGCCTTTCGAACTACTGCGAAGCGAGCATCACCCATGGTCTGGGTCAGTTCCCCGTGGAAGATCGCACTGATGGTCTTCCCCGCCTTCATCCTCTTCACGGCATTCTTCGTCTACCCCATCGTGTACGCCGGCGGATACAGCCTCACCGACGCCGCCGGGTTCAGCGGTGCCGACTTCATCGGGCTCGACAACTACCTCGCGCTGGTCGATGACCCCTTCTTCCGGCGCTCGGTCAGCAACACCCTGCTCATCCTCGTGTTGAGCGTGACGTTCCTGGTCCCGGCCTCGTTCGGGCTCGCGCTCCTGATGCAGCAGCGCGTCCGTGCCGCAGGTGCGTTGCGGGCGCTCCTCTTCGGTCCCGCGATCGTCGCTCCGATCCTGGTCGGGCTCGTCTGGGTGTTCATCCTCGATCCCCGGGTGGGTCTGCTCAACCACCTCGTGGAGCCGCTCGGGATCCCGCCCGTGCAGTGGATCGGCGGCGACTCCCTCACGCCGTACTCGATCGCCGTCGTGTTCATCTGGGCGAGCGTCGGGTTCGCGATGACGATCTTCTACGCCGGCCTGCAGCTGTTGCCGCGCGAGGTGATGGAGGCCAGCTCCCTCGACGGGGCCAGCAGATGGCAGCAGCTGCGCTTCGTCACCGTCCCGATGATGCGCGAGACGATCGGGATCGTCTCGCTGCTGCTGATCACCAACGTGTTCAAGATCTTCGAGCTGGTCTACATGCTCACCGGGGGCGGCCCGGTGCACAGCTCGGAGACCCTGGTCAGCTACATGTACTTCGTCACCTTCACCGATCAGCGCTACGGCTCCGGCATGGCGATCGCGATGGTGGTGTTCGTCATCGGCGCGATCACCTCGCTCGCCTACCTCGCCCTCTCCCGCCGCGGACGGCTCGCATGAGTGCCCCGGTGGTCGAGAACGCCATGACCCGCAGGGGCAGGACGATGAGCGGATCCCCGACGCCGACGCCGGCGCCCAAGGCGACCGCTGGCCGGCGGATGCGACGGCCAGCCATCCTCATCAGCGCGGCGGCGTACCTCATCACGTTCCTCGTCGTGCTGCCGATCCTCTGGATCACGCTGCTCTCGTTCCAGCAGAGCGACACGATCCTGTCGGACCCGTTCTCGCTCGACTCGCTGATCCTGGACAACTACCGCAACGTGCTCGAGACGCTGCCCCTGGTGCAGATGTACGCGAACACGATCATCATCGCGCTGGTGTCGGTGACCATCGGCACCGCCGTCTCGTTCATGGTCTCCTTCGCACTGACCCGCATGGTCTTCCGGCGGCGAGGCACGCAGTCCTTCCTCCGCTTCTACCTGCTCTCCGGCCTGGCGGTTCCGGTCTACGTGCTGCTGTTCCCGGTCTACCGCCTCGACCTCGCGCTGGGGATCTACGGGACCTATCTCGCCGTGATCATCCCCTACGTCGCGGTCTCGATCCCGTTCAACACCCTCCTGCTGACCGGCTTCCTCCGGGACTTCCCGAGCGAGCTCGAGGAGGCAGCGATCATGGACGGCGCCGGACTGTTCCGGATCTGCTGGTCGGTGGTCCTACCGGCCATGCGTCCGATCCTCGCCACGATCGTCATCTTCAACGTGGTCTACGTCTTCAACGAGTTCCCGTTCGTCTCGATCCTGATCAACGACCCCGACCTGGCCACCGTGTCCCTCGCCGTGTCCCGGTTCCAGGGCCAGTACACCGTCGACTACGGCGGCATGATGGCGGCCGCAACGCTGGTCCTCCTCCCCCAGCTCGCCATCTATGCCGTCTTCCAACGCCACGTGATCGCCGGCCTCACCGCCGGTGCAGTGAAGGGATGAAGCACATGGATACAGCCGGTCCCGCAGCGCACGCGGTCGAGCCCGCGGTCACCCGCCGTCAGCTGCTCGCCATCGCCGGCGCCGCCACCATCGCCCTCTCGCCGGTCGCCGCCATCGCTGTGCCGGGACCGAGCGCCGCCGCCCCGGCCGGTCCTCCGGCGTACGACGCCATCGTCGGCCTCCTCTGACAAGCCCCCACCGAAGACAGGACACCACCATGGCAACGACCGTCTACGACGTCACCACCTTCCCCGCGAGCGTCTCGCCGAACACCGACATCGGCCAGGTGATCAACGAGATCATGGCCGACATCCACACCCGGCAGTCCGGGCAGACCAGTCGGCCCGGAGCCGTCATCTACATCCCGCCCGGCCACTACACCCTCGCGACGACGGCGGTGATCGACCGCAGCTTCATCACCATCAAGGGCTCGGGGCACGGCTTCCTCTCCGAGGCCATCCGCGACGACGTGGACCACTCCGCCTGGACCGAGACCCTCCCCGGCTCCAGCCATGTCCAGATCGCCAACGCGAACCAGGTCGGTTTCCTCGTCGACAAGAGCGGTCTGCCCGGCGCCAACGGGCGGCTCAACTCGGTCGTCTTCCAGGACTTCTGCATCGACGGGGTCAGCAGCTCCAAGCCCTACACCGGCACGAACGGCAACGGGAAGGTGGGGATCAAGGTCCAGTTCGACTCCGACGCGCTCCGCGTCGAGGGGATGGGCTTCGTCTACCTGCAGGAGGCGGTGACGATCAGGAACGCCGACGCCTACAGCGTCACCAACAACTTCATCGGCGAGTGCGGCAACGGCATCCGGATGATCAGCGGATCGATCGTCGGCAAGATCACCAACAACTACATCGTGACGCCGTGGGGCGGACACTCGATCTTCATCGAGAACGTCGAGAACTGCCTGATCAGTGGCAACAGCCTGCTGTGGGGCGCCCGGATCCAGTTCAAGGGTGTCGACCGCGCCGTCATCACCGGCAACAAGCTGGTCAGCAACTTCTCCGGGATGATCGTGCAGGAGACCACCTGTCACGAGCATCTGATCAGCGCCAACCACTTCCGCCGGATCTTCGGGGACGGTGGCCCGGCACCTCAGGACGACCTGTACGGCATGATCCACCTCAACGGCAACGACAATGCCGTCTCGTCCAACCTCTTCTCCTTCAACGTCCCCGCCGGAAGCGTCGTCCCGTCCGGCGCGACGCCCACGGTCGTCCTCGTGAAGAGCGGTGCCCGCAACTTCCTCTCGAGCAACCAGCTGGCCTCCAACATCGCCGTGCGCCACGTCGTCGACGCGAGCGCGACGAGCACCAAGGTGCTGTGGTCGGGAACCAGCAGCCAGCTGCAGGACCTGGGCTCGGGCACCGCACTCGTCGCGACGCCCTGAGGTCGAAATGACGAGGAGTCCTGAGGTCACCAGGTGACCTCAGGACTCCTTCGTCGGGACGAACCCTCAGACGTTGAACCCGAGCGCGCGCAGCATCTCGCGGCCGTCGGGGGTGATCTTGTCCGGGCCCCACGGCGGCATCCAGACCCAGTTGATGTGCACGTCGTTGACCATGCCCTCCAGCGCGGTGGCGGTCTGGTCCTGGATGACGTCGGTCAGCGGGCAGGCGGCCGAGGTCAGGGTCATGTCGATGACCACGTTGGAGTTGTCCTCGATGTGCAGGCCGTAGATCAGCCCGAGGTCGACGACGTTGATGCCGAGCTCCGGGTCGACGACGTCCTTCATCGCCTCCTCGACGTCCTCGATCTTCAGGCTCGCGCCCTCGACCGTGGACGTACGCATCCCCTGCCACTCCGGGGCCTCGTGACCGTGGCCATGGCCGTGACCCGAGTGGTCGTGACCGGCGTGGTCGTGACCCGTGTGGTCGTGACCCGTGTGGTCGTGTGTGCTGTGGTCGGTCTCAGTCATCAGTTCTCCTCAGCGAGGGTCTTCGCGGTGGCGTCTTTCCACGCCATCCACGAGAGCAGCGCGCACTTGATCCGGGCGGGGAACTTGGCGACGCCGGCGAAGGCGATGCCGTCCTCCAGAATGTCCTCGTCGGGCTCGACCTGGCCCTTGCCCTGCATCAGCCGCAGGAACTCCTCGTGGATGGTCATCGCCTCATCCACGGTCTTGCCGACGACCAGGTCGTTGAGCACCGAGGCGGACGCCTGCGAGATGGAGCAGCCGAGGGCGTCGTAGGAGATGTCCTCGATCTTGCCGCCGTCGACGTGCACCCGCAGGGTGATCTCGTCGCCACAGGTCGGGTTGACGTGGTGAACCTCCGCCTCGAACGGGTCGCGGAGACCCTTTCCGTGCGGGTTCTTGTAGTGATCCAGGATGATCTCCTGGTACATCGCTTCGAGGTTGGCGGCAGTCATCACTGGTCCAACTTGAAGAACGTGCGTACGTATTCCAACCCCTCGACCAGCGCGTCGATCTCGGCGGGCGTGGTGTAGAGGTAGGACGACATCCGGTTGGAGGCCTGTACGCCGAACCGCTGGTGGGCCGGCTTGGCGCAGTGGTGCCCGGCGCGGATGGCGACGCCCTTGGAGTCGAGGACCTGCGCCACGTCGTGCGGGTGCACGCCGTCGAGCTCGAAGGCGATCGCACCGCCGCGCTTGGCCGCGTCGGCCGGGCCGAGCACGGTCACGCCAGGGACGGTCGCGAGACGCTCGAGCGCGTAGGTCGTGATCGCCTGCTCGTGGGCGTGGACGTTCTCCATGCCGACGTGCATGAGGTATTCCAGCGCCGCCCCGAGACCGACGGCCTCGGCGATCGGCGGGGTGCCGGCCTCGAACTTGTGCGGGATCGGAGCGTAGGTCGACCTCTCCATCGTCACGGTCGCGATCATCTCGCCACCACCGAGGAACGGCGGCAGCGCCTCGAGCGCGGCGCGACGGCCCCACAGGACGCCGATACCGGTCGGGCCGACGACCTTGTGGCCGGTGAAGACGAGGAAGTCGGGACGCTCCTCCTCGGCCATCGAGGCCAGGTCGATCGGCAGCACCGGGGCGGCCTGCGCGGCGTCGACGACGACCAGCGCGCCGACCTCGTGGGCCTTGCGGGCGATCTCGGCGATCGGGTTGATCGTGCCGAGCATGTTGGAGACCCAGGTCAGCGCGACGATCTTGGTCGCCGGCGTGATCAGCTCGTCGATGTTCGACAGGTCGAGCTGACCGTCGTCGGTGAGCCCGAACCACTTCAGCGTCGCACCCGCACGCTGCGTGGCGAGCTGCCACGGAACGATGTTGGAGTGGTGCTCCATCTCGGTGGTCACGACCACGTCGCCGGCGGCCAGCGGCACGGTGTTGGCGACCAGGTTGAGACCCTCGGAGGCGTTCTTGGTGAAGATCACCTCGTCACGCTCGGGCGCGCCGAGGAAGCGCGCGACGATGTCGCGCGCCCCCTCGAACGCCTCGGTCGCCTCGGCACCCAGGTGATGCATCGCCCGGGCGATGTTGGCGTTGTGCCGCTCCAGGTGGTCGACCATCGTGTCGATCACGATCTGCGGCTTCTGCGAGGTGTTGGCGCTGTCGAGGTAGACCAGCGGGGTCTCGCCGCCGTCGAAGGTGCGCTCCAGGATCGGGAAGTCCTTGCGGACCAGATCCAGGTCGGGCAGCAGACCCTTCATGTCAGACTCCTGCCGTGACGTACTTCTCGTAGCCGTTGGCCTCCAGCTCCTCGGCGAGCTCGGGGCCGCCCGACTCCGCGATCCGGCCGGCGACGAAGACGTGCACCTGGTCGGGCTTCACGTAGCGCAGGATGCGCGTGTAGTGGGTGATCAGCAGGACCGACTTGGCCTCACGGGCGCGGAAGTCGTTGATGCCCTCGGAGACCACCTTGAGCGCGTCGATGTCGAGGCCGGAGTCGATCTCGTCGAGCAGCGCGAAGGCCGGGTCGAGGATGTCGAGCTGGGCGATCTCGTGACGCTTCTTCTCACCGCCGGAGAAGCCCTCGTTCACGCTCCGCTGCGAGAAGGACGGGTCCAGGTGCATCTTGTTCATCGCACCGTTGACGTCCTTGACCCACGTACGCAGCTTGGGGGCCTCGCCGTCCAGCGCCGTCTTCGCGGTGCGCAGGAAGTTGGCCACGCTCACGCCGGGGACCTCGACGGGGTACTGCATCGCGAGGAAGAGACCCGCCTTGGCGCGCTCGTCGACCGACATCTCCAGGACGTTCTCACCGTCGAGGGTGACGGTGCCGCCGGTGATGGTGTACTTCGGGTGGCCGGCGATCGAGTAGGCAAGGGTCGACTTGCCCGAGCCGTTGGGGCCCATGATCGCGTGGGTCTCGCCCGAGTTGATGGTCAGCGTGACGCCCTTGAGGATCTCCTTGGGACCGTCCTCGGTCTCGACAGAGACCTGCAGGTCCTTGATCTCCAGCGTGCTCATGCGTTGTCCTTCGTGATAAGCGTGTTGATGTTCTTGGCGAGCTCGGCCTCGACCGTGCCGGTCAGCTTCTCCTCGAGCTCGGGGACGCCGATCTGGCGGATCAGGTCGTTGAAGAAGCCGTGCACGACCAGGCGCTTGGCCTCGGTCTCGGAGATGCCGCGGCTCTGCAGGTAGAAGAGCTGCTCGTCGTCGAAGCGGCCGATCGCCGACGCGTGACCCGCGCCCTCGATCTCGCCGGTCTCGATCTCCAGGTTGGGCACGGAGTCGGCCCAGGCACCGTCGGTGAGGATGAGGTTGCGGTTCTCCTCATACGTCTCGATGCCCTCGGCCTCCTTGCGGATCAGCACGTTGCCGATCCAGACCGCGTGGGCCTTCTCGCCCTGCAGTGCGCCCTTGTAGACCACGTGGGACTTGGTCTTCGGGGCGGTGTGGTCGACGAAGAGGCGGTGCTCGATGTGCTGGCCCTCGTCGGCGAAGTAGAGGCCGAGCGACTCCACGGAGCCGCCGGGGCCGGCGTACTCCGCCGAGAAGTCGTGGCGCACGACGTCGCCGCCGAAGCTCACCGAGACGTGCTTGAGGTTGGCGTCGCGGCCGACCTTGGCGTGCTGGGTGGAGAGGTGGACGGCGTCGTCGGCCCAGTCCTGGACCGAGACCACGGTGAGGTCGGCGCCGTCCTCGACGACGATCTCGATGTTGTCGGCGACGACGGCGGAGCCCTCGAAGACCAGCACGACGGTCGCCTTGGCGAACTTCTCCGCGACGATCACCGCGTGACCGGCACCGGCCGTCTCCGAGCCGGTGCCGTGGTGGCGGATCACGGTCGCGCCCTCGATCACGGTGTCGGTCGGGATCCGCACGACGGTCGCGCCGGTGCTGGCCGCCCAGGCCCGCGCCGAGACGCGGTCGGTCGGGACCAGACCCGAGGAGCCGCGTACGGCATCGTCGGCCGCCACGGTCTCGACGGTCACGCCCGCGGCCGCCTCGACCTCCACCTTGGTCGCACCGTCGGCGAAGGGCGCCGAGTCGTGAATGCCCTTGAGGCGCTTGAGCGGGGTGAACCGCCAGATCTCCTCGCGACCCTTCGGCACCTCGTGCGCCTCGACGTCGAAAGAGCCTTCGGGGTGGAGGTGGGACTCGACCTTGTCGAGCTCCAGGGCCTCCTGCACAGCTGCGGTCATCAGCCGACCGCTCCTTCCATCTGCAGTTCGATCAGGCGGTTGAGCTCGAGCGCGTACTCCATCGGGAGCTCCTTGGCGATCGGCTCCACGAAGCCGCGCACGATCATCGCCATCGCCTCGTCCTCGGCCATGCCGCGGGACATCAGGTAGAACAGCTGGTCGTCGGAGACCTTCGAGACCGAAGCCTCGTGGCCCATCGACACGTCGTCCTCGCGGATGTCGACGTAGGGGTAGGTGTCGCTCCGGGAGATCTGGTCGACCAGGAGCGCGTCGCACAGCACGTTGGACTTGGAGCCGTGGGCGCCCTCGTTGACCTGGATCAGGCCGCGGTAGGACGTGCGGCCGCCACCGCGGGCCACCGACTTCGAGAGGATGCTCGAGGAGGTGTTCGGCGCGGCGTGCACCATCTTGGCGCCCGCGTCCTGGTGCTGGCCCTCGCCGGCGAACGCGATCGAGAGCGTCTCGCCCTTGGCGTGCTCACCCATCAGGTAGACCGCCGGGTACTTCATGGTCACCTTGGAGCCGATGTTTCCGTCGACCCACTCCATGGTCGCGCCCTCCTCGCAGACGGCGCGCTTGGTGACCAGGTTGTAGACGTTGTTCGACCAGTTCTGGATGGTCGTGTAGCGAACCCGGGCGTTCTTCTTCACGATGATCTCGACGACCGCGGAGTGCAGCGAGTCGGACTGGTAGATCGGCGCGGTGCAGCCCTCGACGTAGTGAACGTAGGAGCCCTCGTCGGCGATGATCAGGGTGCGCTCGAACTGGCCCATGTTCTCGGTGTTGATCCGGAAGTAGGCCTGCAGCGGGATGTCGACGTGGACACCCTTCGGCACGTAGATGAAGGAGCCACCCGACCACACCGCGGTGTTCAGCGCGGCGAACTTGTTGTCGCCGACCGGGATCACCGTGCCGAAATACTCCTGGAAGATCTCCGGGTGCTCCTTGAGTGCGGTGTCGGTGTCGAGGAAGAGCACGCCCTGCTGCTCCAGGTCCTCACGGATCTGGTGGTAGACGACCTCCGACTCGTACTGAGCGGCGACACCGGCGACCAGACGCTGCTTCTCCGCCTCCGGGATGCCCAGCTTGTCGTAGGTGTTCTTGATGTCCTCGGGCAGGTCCTCCCAGCTGGTGGCCTGCTTCTCCGTGGACCGCACGAAGTACTTGATGTTGTCGAAGTCGATGTCCGAGAGGTCCGAGCCCCAGGTAGGCATCGGCTTGCGGCCGAAGAGCTTGAGGCCCTTCAGGCGCAGGTCGAGCATCCACTGCGGCTCCGACTTCTTGCCGGAGATGTCGCGCACGACGGCGTCGTTGAGACCGCGCTGCGCGGCGGCACCAGCGACGTCGGGATCGGCCCAGCCGAACTCGTACTTCCCGATGCCCTTCAGCTCGGGGTTGAGCTCCTCGATGGAGGTCATGTCGTGACCTGCTCCTTCTTCTTCGAAACTTCGCCGGACCCGGAGGACCCGGGAGGGATGTGCGTCGTGCAGACTCCGTCGCCGTGGGCGATGGTGGCCAAGCGTTGTACGTGGGTGCCGAGCAGCTTGGCGATCGCCTCTGTCTCCGCCTCGCAGAGCTCGGGGAACTCCTGGGCGACATGGGCGACCGGGCAGTGCTGCTGGCACAGCTGCTCACCCGCGTCATGACCGTTGATCAGCGGCAGCTCCCTGACGGAGGCCGCATAGCCGTTGGCCGTGAACACGTTCGCAAGCACCTGCGCGGGGCTGAGGTCCGTCTCGCCACCTGCGGCGATCCGGTCCAGTCCCTCCTTGATGAACGCCGCGCGACGCTCCGCGAATTCCCGCACGCCGTCCTCGCCGGCCACCTCGGAGAGGAACCGGAGCGCCTCGACCGCCAGGTCGTCGTACTTCTTCTCGAAGCCGTCGCGACCCTGGTCGGTGAGCGCGAAGAGCTTGGCCGGACGGCCTCGCCCACGCGTGGACGCGGTGCGCGGCTCACGCTGCTCCACCGCCTCCTCCTCGGCCAGGGCGTCCAGGTGGCGCCTGACCGCGGCCGGGGTGAGGTCGAGCCTCTTGGCCAGCGTCGCAGCCGTCTGCGGACCGTCGACGAGCAGCGAGCGAGCCACCCGCTGACGGGTGCTCTCCTCGCTGGTCTCTGCAGGCTGCAGAGTGGTCTCGTCGAATTTCACAACACCATTGTGACGTTATTCCCCAACGCGATTCAACGAAGGCAACCCTTACTTGCCCGCGGGGCCGCGAGAACGTGTCGTAGGTCACCGCCGCGTCCCGCCCGGCGGATCGCCGCTCAGCCCGTCGGCATCCCGTCGAGCGTCGGGGAGGCGAGGGCGGCGACGCCGACGTAGACGGTGTCGGGCGGCAGCCAGCGGGTGCCGCGGTCGGAGCGGAGGACCGCGCGACCGCGCTCGAGGTCGAAGATGCCGACCCGGGTGCGGCCACCGGAGCGCACGACCGCCACCTCGCCGCGCCTGGGCCGGCGGGGGTTGATCACCAGGTCGGACCCGGGCGGGAGGCCGCGGGAGGTGAGATGGGCGCCGACGAGACGGTGGACCTGCATCGCGTCTTCCGGCGCAGGCGCAGGGCGTCTCGCGGGCGCCGACACCGCACCGAGGGCCACGTCGAACGGCAGCGGTACGTCACGCCGGGACGCGCCGCCAGTCGATCTCATGTTCGAAAGCGTACCGGTCGGCGACGGTACATGGAACCGTCCGGCCGCCGGTCGGAGAGACTATGGCCCATGACCGTCAACGACCCCACCGACTGGGAGAGCGCCTACGTCCGTGGCACGACCGGCTGGGACCTCGGCGCTCCCCTGGCCTACATCGAGGAGGACGTGGCACTCTTCGGCGAGCCCGGCACCGCCTTCGCGCCGGGCGCCGGCCGCGGGCACGATGCGGCGGGACTGGCTGCTGCCGGGTGGCGTACGACGGTCGTCGACATCTCGCCCACGGCGGCCGCGCACGCAGCCGAGCACTACCCGGACCTCACCTACGTGGTCGGCGACGCCCTCGACGTCGACGTCGTCCTGGAGGCGACCGGCGGGCCGGTCGACCTGATGTGGGACCACACCTTCTTCTGCGCGCTGCCGCCCGCCTGGCGCGGCCGCGTCGGCGACCTGGCGCGCGCGGTCGTACGCCCCGGTGGCCGGGTCGCGTCGGGGATCTTCCCCGTCGACCGTCCGCGCGAGGAGGCAGGCCCACCGTGGACGTACGTCCCCGAGGACATGACCCGCGCCCTCGGCCCCGACTTCGCCCTGGTCCATCTCTCCGAGCCGCGCCGGCTGAACCCGCGGCTGCCCTGGAGCCACCGGCTGGGGATCTGGCAGCGCTCCTCAGGGTTGTGAAGCCGAGGGTGGCCTATAGGCCACCCTCGGCTTCACAACCTCAGGCCAGGCGCGCGGGGAAGCCGCCGGTGGCGACCGGGCCCCAGCGCTTCGGGGTGATCCGGAGGAGGGACTTGCCCTGGTCGACCATGGCCTGGCGGTACTCGTCCCAGTCGGAGTGCTCACCGGAGATGTTGCGGAAGTAGGTGACGAAGGCATCCAGAGCCTCGGACCCCGCGGTCGCGTCGAGCACCTCGGCCTCGCCGTCGACCTGGACCCAGGCGCCGTTCCACTCGTCCGACAGGACCATGACGCTGACCTGCGGACGCTTTCGGGCGTTGCGGGTCTTGGCCCGCTCGGGATAGGTCGCGATCACGATCCGCCCGTCGTCGTCGACGCCGCCGGTGACCGGCGAGAGCTGTGGGGACCCGTCGGCTCGGCTGGTCACCAGGATCATCTGGTGGCGGGGACGTACGAACTCCAGGAGCCCCTCGAGATCAACGGTCGTGTTCGTCGCGATCGTGCGTGCCATGGTCACCAGCCTGCCAGGTGAACCCGTCCGGGTCGGTGAAGGCCTCGCTGCCGCCACCCAGGACGATCCCGTACGCAGCGCCCGGGTCGAGCGCGACGCCGGTCTCCTTCTCCAGCGCGTGCCGGGGGTAGATCGCGAGCTGGACGGCTCCGGGGGCGGCCTCGAACTCGGCGTACTTGCCGCCGAAGCTCCGCTTCACGCCCAGCCCGCGCTCGGCGTAGAACCGCTTGCTCGCCTTGACGTCGGCGACGCCGAGGAGCAGGACGATGTCGTCGATCTCGCGGGTGGCCGGGCCGCGGTCCTTCTTCGCCGAGGTCGCGATCTTCCAGACCGAGCCGTCGGGGGCCTGGACGATGCCGCCGTAGCCCCAGAAGGACTTCTCCACCGGCTTGAGCGAGGTGGCGCCGGCGGCGAGCGCCGAGTCGACCAGGCTGTCGACCGTCGAGGGCTGGCCGACGACCAGCGAGATCGTGAACGGCCGGCCGGTGCCGGTTCCCGGGCCTTGGCGTACGGAGATCTGCTCGGTCAGCCCGAAGGCCTTCTCGTAGAACGCCCGGGCGTCCGTGGGGTCGGTGGCGTCGAGGGTGATGGTCTCAAGAGTGAACATGTCTCGACCCTAGGAATCCGGGGGCCTGGGGGGCTTCTCGATTCCTGACCGCCTTGTCTGTTGATCTCCTGAGCAGAAATTGTTTCTGAGACACCGCGTCATGGCCCCGGGGGCATCGCGTCTCATCCCCGCGTTGGCCGTCCTTCGGTGGGAGTTGGGCGGCCAACGTCCTGATAGACGGCTAAGAATCACCAGGATCAGACCTACGCGATTGGGCCCCTGGCGTGCGCCTTCTTAGACTGCCGCCGTGGAATCTTCCGTCGCCAGGCCTGCTGTCGAGGTACGCGACCTGCGCATGACCTACGGCGACAAGACCGCCGTCGACGGACTCTCGCTGAGTGTCGCCGAAGGCTCGATCACGGCCGTGCTCGGACCCAACGGCGCCGGGAAGACGACCACCCTGGAGACGTGCGAGGGCTATCGCCGGCCCCAGCAGGGGACGGTGCGCGTGCTCGGGCTCGACCCGATCGCCGACCGCAAGCAGCTGCTCCCCCGGATCGGGGTGATGCTGCAGGGGCAGGGCGCCTGGAGCGGCGTACGTGCCATGGAGATGCTCAAGCACATCGCCCGGCTGCACGCCCATCCGCTCGACGTCGACTACCTGGCCGAGCGGCTCGGGCTGGGCGAGTGCGGTCGCACCCCCTACCGGCGGCTCTCCGGCGGGCAGCAGCAGCGGCTCGGGCTGGCGATGGCGCTGGTCGGCCGCCCGGAGCTGGTCTTCGTGGACGAGCCGACCGCCGGGATGGACCCGCAGGGACGGCGTACGACCTGGGAGCTGCTGCGCGAGCTGCGCACCGACGGCGTCACCGTCGTGCTGACCACCCACTACCTGGAGGAGGCCGAGGAGCTGGCCGACCAGGTGCACATCATCGACCGCGGCCGGATGATCGCCTCGGGCAGCCCGCTCGAGCTCACGCGCGGTGGCGCGACCGCCACCGTGCGGCTGGTCGTGACCAAGCCGTTCCCGCCCGGCGCCCGCGAGTCTCTGCGCCAGGCGCTCGGCGAGGACACCGAGGTCACCCTGCTCGACGAGCGGTCGATGCGGGTCACCGGCAAGGCCGACCCGACCACGCTCGCCAAGGTGAGCCGTTGGTGCGAGGAGAACGAGGTCCTCCCGGAGTCGCTGACCCTCGGTCGCCGCTCCCTGGAAGACGTCTTCCTCGATCTCACCGGAGAGCTCCATCTCACGGACGGAGTCGAACATGTCTGAGGCAGGCGTCTTCACCCCGATGCCCGGCGGCGCCCCGATCACCCGGCAGGTGGTCGCGCAGGCGCTGATGGAGGCCAAGCTGATGCTCCGCAACGGCGAGCAGCTCCTGCTGGCCGTCGTGATCCCGGTGATGGTGCTCATCGGCGGCGTCACCGCCGGCAACGCGATCGACCTCGACCTCGGCACCGACCGCGCCCTGGTCGACATCCTCACCCCCGGCGTCCTCGCGCTGGCGATCATGTCGACCTCGTTCACGAGCCTCGCGATCGCGACCGGGTTCGAGCGACGCTACGGCGTGATCAAGCGGCTCGGCGCCTCCCCGCTCCCCCGGACCGGCCTGCTCGCCGGCAAGGTGCTGGCGCTGGGCTGCGTCCAGCTCGTGCAGCTCTTCATCATCGGCGGCGTCGGCCAGATCCTCGGCTGGACGCCGGCTGCGGGCTTCGGCACCGTCCTCGCCTTCTTCCTGGCCATCGCGATGGGCACCCTGGCCTTCGCCTCGCTCGGGCTCTTCGTCGCCGGCGTACTGCGCGCCGAGGCGACCCTGGCCGCGGCCAACCTCATCTACCTGCTCCTCCTCGCCGGCGGCGCCGTGGTGCTGCCCCTGACGGCCTACGGCGCCTACGGCGGCGTCGCCCACTGGCTGCCGTCGGGCGCGCTGGGAGAGGCGGTACGCATCGCCTTCCTCGACGGCGTCCCCGCCTGGCGAGACCTCGGCGTGCTCCTGATCTGGGCCGTCCTCGGCTCGACCCTCACCGCTAGGACCTTCAAGTGGGAATGACGACCACCGAACCCTCCACCGCTCCGGGTCCCTCGGCCCGGGACAAGGTCCTCGCGTGGCTCCGCGCGCACGCGTTCGGTCTGGCGATCGCCAACCTCGTCGCCAACATCGGGATCGTGGTGACCGGCGGCGTGGTCCGGCTGACCGGCTCCGGCCTCGGCTGCCCCACCTGGCCCAAGTGCACCGAGGAGTCCTACGTGGCGCACGAGGCGCTCGGGATCAACGGTGTCATCGAGTTCGGCAACCGGCTGCTGACCTACGTGCTGGCCGCGATCGCGATCGCGGTCGTCGTCGCCGTGTGGAACCGCCGTGGCGTCGTACGTCGCCTGGCGATCGTGATCGCGCTCGGCATCCCGCTCCAGGGTGTGATCGGCGGCATCACGGTCCTGACCCAGCTCAACCCCTATGTCGTCGCGCTCCACCTGCTCGCCTCGATGGCGATGGTCGGCCTGTGCGTCTGGCTGCTCGACGAGCTCCGCTCCCCCGTGCGTGAGGTCGCTCCGCGCAGCGTCCGCGTCGCCGCCCTGGTCACCCTCGCCGTCGGCTGGCTCTCGCTCTGGCTCGGCACGGTCGTGACCGGCTCCGGTCCCCACTCCGGCGACCTCAACTCCCGGCGTACCGGTCTCGACCCGGCGCTGGTGTCCCACCTCCACGCCTACGCCGTCTACGCGCTCGTCGCCGCGACCCTGGTCACGCTGTGGCTCGGCCGCAAGCACGCGTACGTCCGCAGCGTCACCATCGTCCTGCTGGTCATCGAGCTGGCCCAGGGTCTGGTCGGCTGGGTGCAGTACCTCACCGACCTCCCCGTCATCCTGGTCGGCTTCCACATGCTCGGCGCCGCCCTGATCTCTGCCGGCCTCGCCCGCGTCCTGGTCTCCACCCGCGCCCACGCCTGACCCGCCGAGGCGTCGCCTACGTCGGCCGAAGCGTCACATACGTCGGCCGAGTTGGCAGGCGATGCACACTCGACCGACCGCGCTGACGCCTCGACCGACCGCGCTGACGCCTCGACCGACCGCCCTGACGCCTCGACCGACCAGGCTGACGCCTCGGCGTGGGTCAGCGCAGGAGCGGGTCGACCGCGAGGGCGACGAAGAGCAGGCTCAGGTAGAGGTTGCTCGAGTGGAAGAGCTGCATGGGGCGGATCTTGGTGAGGTCCTCCGTGCCCTTGGCACGCGCGTGCAGCTGGTGGGCCTGGACGAGGAAGACGGCGCCGAGGCCGATGGCGGCGACGGGGTAGAGCCAGCCGGTGGAGGCGATGGGCCACATCAGCAGCGAGGTGGCGACCATGACCCAGGAGTAGGCCACGATCTGGCCGCCGACGTGGCGGGCGGACTTGACCACCGGCAGCATCGGCACGTCGACCTGCGCGTAGTCCTCGCGGTAGCGCAGCGCCAGGGCCCAGGTGTGCGGCGGGGTCCAGAAGAAGACGACCATGAACAGGATCAGCGGCTCCCAGTTCACCGAGTTGGTGACCGCGGTCCAGCCGATCAGGGTCGGGAAGCAGCCGGCGATGCCGCCCCAGACGATGTTCTGGGTGGTGCGCCGCTTGAGCAGCATCGTGTAGACGAAGACGTAGAACGCGTTGGCGGCCAGCGACAGGCCCGCGGAGAGCCAGTTCACGAAGAAGCCGAGCACCAGCACCGACAGCACGGCCAGGACGGACCCGAAGATCAGCGCCGCCCGCGGCGTGACCACGTGCCGCGGCAGGGCCCGGCGCCGCGTACGCCTCATCTGCTCGTCGATGTCGCGGTCGTAGACGCAGTTGAAGACCGAGGCCGATCCGGCCGAGAAGATCCCGCCGACGACGGTGGCGGCGACGAGGCCGACCCCCGGAACACCCTGGGCGGCGAAGAACATCACCGGCACGGTGGTCAGCAGCAGCAGCTCGATCACGCGGGGCTTCGTCAAGGAGACGTACGCCGAGATGACATCGCGCATAGACGCGCGGTCGCTACGCTGGTCGAGGTCGGGGACCGGCTGTTCGACGTGCGTCACTGAGAAGATCCTTCTCGATCGGGTTGAGGCGTCACATGCGGCTCATACAAGCAGTTCACAGCATGCGGCTCGCAGTCTAACCCGGGGCGTGAGTAGGCTCGGATTCGGCAGCCCCCACGGCCAGCCCAAGAACTTCCCATGTGGACTCTATCGATTTGAAAAGGCACCTCGTGAGCACCAAACCTGTACTCGAGTGGACCGATCTGGACAGCAAGGCCGTGGACACCGTCCGCGTTCTCGCCATGGACTCCGTGCAGAAGGTCGGCAACGGCCACCCTGGCACCGCGATGAGCCTGGCCCCGGCTGCCTACCTGCTCTTCCAGAAGGTGATGAAGCACAACCCGGCCGACACCGACTGGCTCGGCCGCGACCGGTTCGTGCTCTCCGTCGGCCACTCGTCCGTCACCCTCTACATCCAGCTCTACCTCGGTGGCTTCGGCCTCGAGCTCGGCGACCTGGAGAGCCTGCGCACCTGGGGCTCGCTGACCCCGGGCCACCCCGAGCGCGGCCACACCCGCGGCGTGGAGGTGACCACCGGCCCGCTGGGCCAGGGTGTCGCCAACGCCGTCGGCATCGCCATGGCCCAGCGTCGGCTGCGCGGCCTGCTCGACCCGGACACCCCGGTCGACCAGCCGAGCCCGTTCGACCACAAGACCTACGTCCTGGCCGGTGACGGCGACCTGCAGGAGGGCGTCAGCGGCGAGGCGAGCTCGATCGCCGGCACGCAGAAGCTCGGCAACCTCACGATGATCTACGACGCCAACCGGATCTCCATCGAGGGCGACACCAACGTCGCGTTCACCGAGGACGTCGCGGCCCGCTACAAGGCCTACGGCTGGCACGTCCAGGAGGTCGACTGGACCCACGACGGCACCGGCTACTCAGAGGACGTCCCGGCGCTGTTCGACGCGATCAACGCGGCCGCCGAGGTCACCGACCAGCCGTCGCTGATCGTGCTGCGTACGATCATCGCCTGGCCGGCCCCGAACGCGCAGAACACCGAGGCCGCCCACGGCTCGGCGCTCGGCGCCGAGGAGGTCGCCGCGACCAAGAAGGTGCTGGGCTTCGACCCGGCCAAGTCCTTCGACGTCGACCCCGAGGTCCTCGCCCACACCCGCAAGCTCATCGAGCGCGGCGAGAAGGCCGAGGAGGCCTGGCGCGCCGAGGAGGCGGCCTGGGCCGAGGCCAACCCGGAGGGCGCGAAGCTGCTCGAGCGGATGCTGGCCGGGGAGCTCCCCGACGGCATCGCCGACGCGCTGCCGTTCTTCGAGGCCGACGCCAAGGGCATCGCCACCCGCGCCGCCTCCGGCAAGGTGATCAACGCCCTCGCGCCGGTCCTGCCCGAGCTGTGGGGCGGCTCGGCCGACCTCGCCGGCTCCAACAACACCACCATCTCCGGCGCACCGAGCTTCGTGCCCGAGGACCGCTCCACCCACGAGTGGAAGGGCGACCCCTACGCCGGCCGCGTGCTCCACTTCGGCATCCGCGAGCACGCCATGGGCGCGATCCTCAACGGCATCGTGGCCCACTCGCCCACCAAGGCGTTCGGCGGCACGTTCTTCCAGTTCTCCGACTACATGCGAGGCGCCGTACGCGTCGGGGCGCTGTCCAAGCTGCCGGTGATCCACGTCTGGACCCACGACTCCATCGGCCTGGGCGAGGACGGCCCCACCCACCAGCCGGTCGAGCACCTCGCCGCGGTCCGGGCCATCCCGGGCCTCGACGTGGTCCGTCCCGCCGACGCCAACGAGACCGCGGCCGCGTGGCTCGAGGTGCTCAAGCACCACGACCGCCCCTCGGCGCTCGTCCTGACCCGTCAGGCGCTGCCGACGTTCCCGCGCGGGGTCGATGGCTACGCGACCACCGAAGGTGTGGCGAAGGGTGGCTACGTACTCATCGACTCCCCCACCGGGACCGTCGACGTCGTCCTGCTCGGCACCGGCTCGGAGGTGCAGTACGCCGTCGCCGCCCGTGAGGAGCTGGCGAAGGAGGGCATCGGCGCCCGCGTCGTCTCGCTGCCGTGCCTGGAGTGGTTCGAGGCCCAGGAGCAGGACTACCGCGACTCGGTGATCCCGCCGAACGTCAAGGCGCGGGTCAGCGTCGAGGCCGGCGTGAAGCAGGGCTGGCGGGAGTACGTCGGCGACGCCGGCCGGATCGTCTCGCTCGAGCACTTCGGGGCCTCGGCGTCCGGATCGCTGCTGTTCAAGGAGTACGGCTTCACCCCGGAGGCGGTCGTCACGGCCGCCAAGGAGAGCCTCGCCGCCATCAACAAGGGAGCATGAAATATGTCTGACCGTCTCAAGGCGCTGGCCGAGGCCGGCGTGTCCATCTGGCTCGACGACCTCTCCCGGGAGCGGATCGAGACCGGCAACCTCGCCGAGCTCGTCAAGGAGAAGTCGGTCGTCGGGGTGACCACCAACCCGACCATCTTCGCCGCCGCGATCGCCAAGGGTGAGCGCTACGACGAGCAGCTGCGCACGCTGGTGGCCGACGGCAAGGACGTCGACGAGGTCATCTTCGGCCTGACCACCGAGGACGTACGCAACGCCTGCGACATCCTCGCGCCGGTCGCCGAGGCGACCAAGGACGACGGCCGGGTCTCGATCGAGGTCGAGCCGACCCTGGCCAACGACACCGACGCGACGATCGCCTCCGCGAAGGCGCTGTGGGCCGCGGTCGACCGCCCCAACGTGCTGATCAAGATCCCGGCGACCCTCGAGGGGCTCCCGGCGATCACCGCCGCGATCGCCGAGGGCATCTCGGTCAACGTGACCCTGATCTTCTCGGTCGAGCGCTACCGGGCGGTCATGGACGCCTACCTGACGGGTCTGGAGCAGGCCAAGGCGGCCGGCAAGGATCTGTCCTCGATCCGCAGCGTGGCGTCGTTCTTCGTCTCCCGTGTGGACACCGAGATCGACAAGCGGCTCGAGGCCATCGGCACCCCCGAGGCCACCGCGCTGCTCGGCAAGGCCGCGGTGGCCAACGCCATCGCCGCGTACGCCGCCTTCGAGGAGGTCCACGCGTCCGAGCGCTGGACCGCACTGGCCGGTGAGGGCGCCAACGCCCAGCGGCCGCTGTGGGCCTCGACCGGGGTCAAGAACCCGTCCTACCCCGACACCCTCTACGTGACCGACCTGGTCGTCGCCGACACGGTCAACACGATGCCGGAGAAGACGCTGGAGGCCTTTGCCGACCACGGCGAGGTCAAGGGCGACGTCGTCACCGGCAAGGGTGCCGAGGCCGCCGCGGTCTTCGAGTCGCTGCGCTCCGTCGGCGTCGACCTCGACGACGTCTTCGAGGTGCTGGAGACCGAGGGCGTGGACAAGTTCAAGGCGTCCTGGGTCGAGCTCGTCGACACCGTGAAGGGCCAGATCGAGGCGGTGAAGTAGTGAGCGGAGGCCCGGTCGACGCCACGACGACGGACGCTTGGAAGGCACTCACCGAGCGCCGGGACGGCTTCGAGCCGGACCTGCGTTCGTGGTTCGCCGATGACCCCGGCCGGGCCTCACGCTTCACCTTCGAGGCGGCCGACCTCCACGTCGACCTCTCCAAGAACCTTCTCACCGACGACCTCCTCACCGAGCTGCTGGCGCTGGCCGAGCAGGTCGGCCTGGAGGCGCGGCGTGACGCGATGCTCGCCGGCGAGCACATCAACGTCACCGAGGACCGCGCGGTGCTCCACACCGCCCTGCGTCTTCCCGCCGACGCGTCGCTGACCGTCGACGGCACCGACGTCGTGCCCGCGGTCCACGAGACCCTGAAGAAGGTCTACGCCTTCGCCGACCGGGTCCGCTCCGGCGAGTGGAAAGGCGTCACCGGTGAGCGGATCCACACCGTCGTCAACATCGGCATCGGCGGCTCCGACCTCGGCCCGGTGATGGCCTACGAGGCGCTGGAGCCGTTCCGCCACCCGGAGATCGAGTGCCGGTTCATCTCCAACATCGACCCGACCGACGCCGGGCAGAAGCTGAAGGGGCTCGACCCGGCGACCACGCTGTTCATCGTCTCCTCGAAGACCTTCTCCACGCTGGAGACCCTGACCAACGCCCGCCTGGCGCGCTCCTGGCTCCTCGACGCGCTCGGTGACGACGTGGACGCAGCCGACGCGGTGAAGAAGCACTTCGTCGCCGTCTCCACGGCCCTGGACAAGGTCGCGAACTTCGGGATCGACCCGGAGAACGCCTTCGGCTTCTGGGACTGGGTGGGCGGCCGCTACTCGGTCGATTCCGCGATCGGCACGTCGCTGGCGATCGCCGTCGGCCCCGAGGGCTTCGCCGAGTTCCTCGGTGGCTTCCACGCGATCGACGAGCACTTCCGCACCACCCCGCTCGCTCAGAACGTGCCGGCGCTGATGGGTCTCCTGAACGTCTGGTACGTCAACTTCTTCGACGCCCAGACCCACGCCGTGCTGCCCTACTCCCAGCTGCTGCACCGGTTCCCGGCGTACCTTCAGCAGCTGACCATGGAGTCCAACGGCAAGTCGGTCCGCTGGGACGGCACCGCGGTGACCACCGACACCGGCGAGGTCTTCTGGGGCGAGCCCGGCACCAACGGGCAGCACGCGTTCTACCAGCTGATCCACCAGGGCACCCGGGTGATCCCGGCGGACTTCATCGCGTTCGCCAACCCCGCCTATCCGCTCGCCGACGGCGACATCGACGTCCACGAGCTCTTCCTGGCCAACTTCTTCGCCCAGACCCAGGCGCTCGCCTTCGGCAAGACCGCCGAGCAGGTGCGTGCGGAAGGCACCGCGGAGAACATCGTCAACGCGCGGGTCTTCTCCGGCAACCGCCCGACCACCTCGATCATGGCGCCCGCGCTGACCCCGGTCGTGCTGGGCCAGCTGATCGCGCTCTACGAGCACATCACCTTCACCCAGGGCGTGGTCTGGGGCATCGACTCCTTCGACCAGTGGGGCGTCGAGCTCGGCAAGCAGCTCGCCCTGCAGGTCAGCCCGGCGGTCTCCGGTGACGCGGATGCCGCCAAGCAGCAAGACGCCTCCACCCAGTCCCTCATCGCCTACTACAGAGAGAAGCGCACGTGACCAGCGACGGTCATCCCGAGTCACTCATCGAGGTCCACGACACCGCCGAGGCGCTGGCCTCGGCGGTGGCCGGGGAGTTCCTCAGCCGTCTGGCCGACCTGCAGGCCGCCGGCGACGTACCCACGATCGGGCTCACCGGCGGCACCATCGCCGAGGCCATCCACCGCGAGATCGCCCGTCTGGCACCCGAGTCGGGCGTCGACTGGGGCGCGGTCGAGTTCTTCTTCGGCGACGAGCGCTACGTCGCCGCCGACTCCCCCGACCGCAACGCCGGCCAGGCCCGCGCCGCCTTCCTGACCGAGGTCGGGGTCCCGGACCACCGCATCCACGAGATGCCCGCCACCGACTCCGGCCTGAGCGTCGAGGAGGCCGCGGCGCAGTTCTCCGAGGACGTACGCCGCCACGGCTCAGGCGCCTTCGACATCCTGATGCTCGGCGTCGGCCCCGACGGCCACATCGCCTCGCTCTTCCCCGGCTTCCCGCAGCTCGAGGCGAAGGACGCGATCGCCGTCGGCGTCACCGGCTCCCCCAAGCCCCCGCCCGAGCGCATCACCTTCACCTTCGAGGCGCTGCGCCGCTCCACGACCGTGTGGTTCCTGGTCAGCGGCGAGGGCAAGGCCGACGCGGTGGCCAGGGCCCACTCGGGCGCCTCGATCACCGAGATCCCCGCGACCGGCGTCACCGGCACCACCGAGACGACCTGGTTCCTGGACCGCGCGGCCGCCTCGAAGCTCTGACCCCCTCCCGACTCGGCGCGACTGTCCCACCCAGAAGCGCCGAGTCGGCGCAAATGTCTCGGGAACTCAGTTACCCAGCGTGCTAACGCCGGGTAAATCTTTCCCGTAGCGGGTTCCGCGGGCACCCGCCGACTGCCACCATCCGAGCATGTCCTTCAGCGTCTCTCGGCGGCTGCGCCTCACCCTGGCCAGCCTCGTTGCCCTCGCTCTGGCGAGCTTCATGGCGGTCGTCATCACGACCGCCCCGGCCCAGGCGGCCACGATCACCGTATCCACGGCGATCGCCACCCAGAACGGCTCGACGGCCACCGTACGCGGCTACGTCGTCGGCCAGCCCACCGCGACGAACACGGTCGTGACCAGCAACTACCCCAACGACTATGCGCTCGCGATCGCCGACTCAACCTCGGAGACCAGTACGTCGAAGATGCTCTACGTGCAGATCCCCGACGCCTTCCGCAGCTCCTGGGGCCTGCAGTCCACCCCCAGCCTGAAGGGCCGCCAGATCGACGTGACCGGCACGCTGACGGCGTACTTCTCCCACCCCGGGCTCAAGAACGCCACCGCCTTCGCGTTCGCCGGGTCCACGCCGACTCCCACTCCGACCCCCACCGCCAGCCCGACCGCGGACCCGAACATCCCGGCGGGCTACTACGACTCCGCCGCCGGCCTGTCCGGCTCGGCCCTGAAGTCGGCGCTGCACAACATCATCGACGGCAACACGACGCTGACCTACAGCGAGGTGTGGGAGGCGCTGAAGGTGCTCGACCAGGACCCGAACAACTCCGCCAACGTGATCGAGTTCTACTCGGGGGTCTCCACGCCGAAGACCAACAACGGCGGCGACGCCGACAACTGGAACCGCGAGCACACCTGGCCGCAGAGCCACGGCGACTTCGGCACGGTCAACGGCCCCGGCACCGACGTACACCACCTGCGGCCCGAGGACGTCACCGTCAACTCCACCCGCGGCAACAAGGACTTCGACCTCGGCGGATCGGCCGTCTCGCAGTGCAGCGACTGCTGGACCGACGCCGACTCCTTCGAGCCCCGCGACAGCGTCAAGGGCGACCTGGCCCGCGGCATCCTCTACATGGCCGTGCGCTACAACGGCGACGACGGCTTCGCCGACCTCGAGCTCAACAACTCCGTCAACGGCTCGACCAACTACCTCGGCAAGGTCTGCGTCCTCCTCGCCTGGCACAACGCCGACCCCGTCACCACGGCCGAGCAGGCGCGCAACAACAAGATCTACTCGACCTACCAGCACAACCGGAACCCGTTCATCGACCACCCGGAGTACGCCCAGTCCATCTTCGGCGCAGCCTGCTGACCCCACCCCGCCGAGTCGGCGCATCTGTCCCACGCAGACGCGCCGACTCGGCACATCAGTCCCGCCTGAACCACGCGAGTCGGCGCGTCAGCCCCGCTTTGTCCACAGACTTTTCCACAGCCCGCCGATGTCCGGTGGCGGTGCCGGGGACGGACTCCCAGACTCTGGGCATGGACATCGATGAGATGCTGTTCAACGGAAGCCTCGGGAGCACCTTTCCGTTGCCAGTGGCTGAACCCTTCACCTTCAAGATGGCGCGCGAAGCCGGGATCTCGCGGAGGCGGCTGGGCAAGCTTCTCGAGACGGGTCTCTTGCGCCGCGCGATCAAGGGCGTATATCTCGCGACCGAGGCGGGCGACTCTCTTGCCATCCGCGCTGCGTGCTTGAGACTGGTCGCACCCGCCGACTGCATCGTTGTCGATCGGCATGCCGGCTGGCTCCTCGGAGCCGAGATGATCCTCGCCCCTGGCGAGCACATCAGCCTTCGCCCGCTCTCGTTCTTCCGCCCGGCCGGCCGCGGCCGTCTTCGCAACGACATCGCCAGCAGCGGGGAACGCGACGTGCAGGACAGCGAGACGAACGAGATCGGTGGTCTGCGGGTCACCACCGCCCTGCGTACGGCCTGGGACCTCGGTCGCGTCCGCTGGCCCGACGAGGCGATTGCCGGAGTCTCGATGATGCACCGGCTCGGTGCGTACGAGCCGGAGGAGTTCATCGAGGGGATCGAGCAGTTCCGCGGTCAACGGTGGGTCACCACACTCCGGGGGATCGGTCCGCTGGCAGACGGCCGGTTCGAGTCACCGCCCGAGGCGGTGCTCGGGTTGCGTTGCCATCAAGCGAGGTTTCCGATGACTCCCCAGGTCGAGGTCTCCACCGTGACCGGTGAGTTCGTCGCGCGTCTCGATCTGGCCAACGAGGACCTTCTCGCTGCTGTCGAGTACGACGGCGCGGAGTGGCACTCCTCCCCCGGCCAGCTGGCACGTGATCGGGAAAGGCGTCTGGACGTATGCCGAGAAGGTTGGTTGGTCGAGGCGTTCACGAAGGGAGATCTCTTCACGCGGACCGGCGACGCCGACGTACGCATCCGGCAGCTGCACCATCGGGCGCTCCGGCGGCGCGGTGACCGGCTGGCGAGCTGAGCGGGACAGTTGCGCCGACTCACGCCCCACAAGCGGGACAAATGCGCCGAGTCGGCGCCTCTGCGTGGAGCAGATGCGCCGACTCGGCGGGATTTCAGAAGATGATCTCGCCGGACTTCCGGCGGGAGCGGAGGAGGGCGATGGCCTCCTCCAGGATGTCCTCGGCCTCGGCGTCGGAGCGGCGCTCCTTCACGTAGGCGAGGTGGGTCTTGTAAGGCTCGATCTTCGGCGCCGGCGGCGCGTTCTCCTCGTCGAGACCGGCGGGGAGCCCACACTTGGGGCAGTCCCAGGAGTCCGGCGGCGTCGCCTCGACGGCGAAGGTGATGACCGAGCGATGTGCGTTGGCGCAGAAGTAGGTGACGGCCTTTCGTGGCGCAGCTTCGCCGCGCTCCGCCTCACCCATCGGCCCAGCACCGACTCGGGAGCCCCGAATCGCGTTCCCTCCACCTGCCATGGTGCTGCGGTGTCCTCTCTCAACTTAAAGTTCGCAGCCCCGAGAGGCCACTTTGGGGGAATCGGACGGCAAAGAACTCCGTCCAGCGTCGATGAGTTTAGACGCTATCGCGCGTGCGCTGAAGGGGAATGCTTCAGTAGGCCATCAGCAGGCCGAGCGCGATCACACAGGCGAACCAGATCACACCGATACCGATGGTGAGCCGGTCGAGGTTGCGCTCGACGACCGAGGATCCACCCAGCGAGCTCGAGACGCCACCGCCGAACATGTCGGAGAGACCGCCACCGCGGCCCTTGTGGAGGAGCACGAGCAGGATCATCAGCGCGCTCGCGATGACCAGGATGATGGTGAAGAGAAGTTCCACGTCTGAAATCCTATCTGGAGAGCGGCAAACCTACAGCACCGGTAGGTCGTAGTAACGGGAGATCGCCGCGAAGTCCTCCACGGAGAGGCTCGCGCCGCCGACGAGGGCGCCGTCGACGTCGCTCTCCTGCATCAGCGCGGCCACGTTGTTGGGCTTCACGGAGCCTCCGTAGAGGATGCGTACGCCCCCGGCGATCTCTGCGCCGTAGAGCTTCTCCAGCCGCTCCCGGATGCCGGCGCAGACCTCCTGGGCGTCCTGCGCGGTGGCGGTCTCCCCCGTGCCGATCGCCCAGACCGGCTCGTAGGCGATCACGACCTGCGCGACCTCGGCGTCGGTGAGCCCGGCCAGCGAGGCCTCGGTCTGACCGGTGCAGTGCTCGAGGTGGTTGCCGGCCTGGCGAATCTCGAGGCCCTCCCCGACGCAGACGATCGGGGTCATCTTGTGCTTGAGCGCGATCTTGGCCTTCTGGGCGACGATCTCGTCGGTCTCCCCGTAGTGCTCGCGACGCTCGGAGTGACCCACGATCACGTAGGTGCAGCCGAGCTTGGCCAGCATCGAGGCCGAGACCTCACCGGTGTAGGCGCCCGACTCGTGGGTCGAGACGTTCTGGGCGCCGTAGGTGATCCGCATCTTGTCGCCGTCGACCAGCGTCTGCACCGAACGAATGTCGGTGAACGGCGGGAAGACCGCCACCTCCACGGCCGCGAAGTCGTGGCGCTTGTCGGAGAGCGTCCAGGCGAGCTTCTGGACCAGGACCACCGCTTCCTGGTGGTTGAGGTTCATCTTCCAGTTGCCCGCGATGAGCGGGGTGCGCCCAGCGGCCTGCTTCTTCGCCGCCATCAGCCCAGGCCCCCGACCACGGTCGCCTCGTCGAGCACGGCGATGCCCGGGAGCGTCTTGCCCTCCAGATATTCGAGCGAGGCGCCGCCGCCGGTCGAGATGTGACCGAACTGGTCGTCGGCGAAGCCGAGCTGGCGGATCGCCGCGGCGGAGTCGCCGCCGCCGACGACCGAGAGGCCGTCGATCGTGGTGAGCGCCTGGGCGACCGCCCGGGTGCCCTCGGCGAAGGCAGGCTGCTCGAAGACACCCATCGGACCGTTCCAGAAGACCGTCTTGGCGCCCTCGAGCGCGGCGGCGTAGGTCTGCGCGGACTCCGGACCGATGTCGAGGCCGAGCGACTCGGCCGGGATCGCGTTGGCCGCGACCACGCGGGCCGAGGCCTCGTCACCGAAGGAGTCGGCGACCACGACGTCGGTCGGCAGCAGGATCTCGACGCCGATCTCCTCGGCGCGCTCGAGATAGCCGAGCACGGTGAGGATCTGGTCCTCCTCGAGCAGCGACTTCCCGACCTCGTAGCCCTGGGCCTTGAGGAAGGTGAAGACCATGCCGCCGCCGATGAGCAGCTTGTCGGCCTTGCCGAGCAGGTTGTCGATCACGCCGAGCTTGTCGGAGACCTTCGAGCCACCGAGAACGACCACATAGGGACGCTCGGGGGTCTCGGTGAGCCGCTTGAGCACGTCGATCTCCGTGGCCACCAGGTCGCCCTGCGCGCTCGGGAGCAGCTTGGCGACGTCGTAGACCGAGGCCTGCTTGCGGTGGACGACGCCGAACCCGTCGGAGACGAAGGCGTCGGCCAGGGCCGCGAGCTCGGCGGCGAAGGCCGCCCGCTCGACGTCGTCCTTGCTGGTCTCACCGGCGTTGAAGCGTACGTTCTCCAACAGGGCCACCTGGCCGTCGGCGAGACCGCCGACGACCGAGCTGGCGGAGTCGCCGACGGTGTCGGTCGCGAAGGCGACCTCGGCACCGAGCAGCTCGCCGAGGCGGACGGCCACGGGCGCCAGCGAGTAGGCCGGGTCCGGCTCCCCCTTCGGGCGACCGAGGTGGGCGACCACGACGACCTTGGCGCCGGCATCGGCCAGCGCCTTGATCGTGGGCACCGAGGCACGGATGCGACCGTCGTCGGTGATCGTGGTGCCTTCCAGCGGGACATTGAGGTCGGAGCGCACGAGGACCCGCTTGCCCGCGACTCCCTGCTCGATGAGCTGCGTGAGATTCAGAGACATAACGGGCTAGACACTAACCTGTGCGGAAGCTCGCTGGGTCACAGGCTCGCGCCAACGTACGCCACCAGGTCACCGAGCCGGTTGGAGTAGCCCCACTCGTTGTCGTACCACGCCGCGACCTTGACCTGGTTGCCGATCACCTTGGTGAGCGGAGCGTCGAAGATCGAGGACGCCGGGTTGGTGACGATGTCGGAGGAGACGATCGGGTCGGTCGAGTAGACGAGGTACTTCCCGTCGGCGGCCTTCTCCATGATCGAGTTGATCTCCTCGACCGAGGTCTCGCGCGAGGCCTCGAAGGAGAGGTCGACGATCGAGCCGGTCGGCACCGGCACCCGCAGCGCGTAGCCGTCGAGCTTGCCCTTCAGCTCCGGCAGCACCAGGCCGATCGCCTTGGCGGCGCCGGTCGAGGTGGGCACCACGTTGAGCGCCGCGGCGCGGGCGCGACGCAGGTCCTTGTGGATGTTGTCCTGCAGGTTCTGGTCGGCGGTGTAGGCGTGGACCGTGGTCATCAGGCCCTGGTTGATGCCGATGCCCTCGTGCAGCGCCTTCGCCAGCGGCGCCAGGCAGTTGGTGGTGCAGGAGGCGTTGGAGATGACCGTGTGGGCCTCCGGGTCGTAGACGCCCTCGTTGACGCCGAGGACGATGGTGGCGTCCTCGTTCTTCGCCGGGGCGGAGATGATGACCTTCTTCGCGCCGCCGTTGTCGACGTGGGCGCGGGCCTTGGTGGCGTCGGTGAAGAACCCGGTGGACTCGATCACGACGTCGACGCCGAGGTCGGCCCACTTCAGGTTGGCCGGGTCACGCTCTGCGTACGCCTTGATCTCCTTGCCGTCGACGACGATCGCGTCCTCGGTGGCCGACACCTCGGCGCCCAGCGGGCCGAGGATCGAGTCGAACTTCAGCAGCGTCGCGAGGGTGGCGTTGTCGCTGAGGTCGTTGACACCGACGATCTCGATGTCGAGGTCGGAGGCGCGTACCGCGCGGAAGAAGTTGCGGCCGATCCGGCCGAACCCGTTGATGCCTACTCGAACTGTCACGTGGACTCCTGGTTCGCGTCGAAAACACTGTGCGCGGGATCACCCGCTGACGCCGACACTACCCAGCGCCTCTGAACCGCGGGAGACTGGGTTGGATCGTTCCAAAAGACGGACGAGTAGCAAACGGCCCGAGCCCCTCGGATATGCGAGGGGCTCGGGCCGGTTCGACGTCGTGAAGGTGTTCCTAGGCGTCCTCGGCGAGCATCTCCGCGGTCAGCGACGCCTCGGTGTCGGGGATGCCGAGCTCCTCGGCCCGCTTGTCGGCCATCGCCAGCAGGCGGCGGATGCGGCCCGCGATGGCGTCCTTGGTGAGCACCGGGTCGTGGAGCTGTCCGAGCTCCTCGAGCGAGGCCTGCTTGTGCTCCAGGCGGAGCTTGCCGGCCTGGCGCAGGTGGTCGGGGATGTCCTCGCCCAGGATCTCCAGGGCGCGCTCGACGCGGGCTCCGGCTGCGACGGCCGCGCGGGCCGAGCGGCGCAGGTTGGCGTCGTCGAAGTTGGCCAGCCGGTTGGCGGTGGCGCGGACCTCGCGGCGCATCCGGCGCTCCTCCCAGGCCATCAGCGACTCGTGGGCACCCAGGCGGGTCAGCAGCTGGCCGATCGCGTCGCCGTCACGGATGACGACGCGGTCCACGCCGCGGACCTCGCGCGGCTTGGCGGAGATGCCGATCCGGCGTGCGACGCCGACCAGGGCCAGCGCCGACTCCGAGCCGGGGCAGGTCACCTCCATCGAGGAGGAGCGGCCCGGCTCGGTGAGCGAGCCGTGTGCCAGGAACGCCCCGCGCCAGGCAGCGACGGCGTCGCAGGCCCCGCCCGAGACGACGGCAGGCGGAAGTCCCCGCACCGGTCGCCCACGCTGGTCGAGCAGCCCGGTCTGGCGCGCGAGCGCCTCACCGTCCTTGACCACGCGCACGATGTAGCGGCTGCCCTTACGAAGCCCGCTCGCCTGGATGAGAGCCACCTCTGCCTCGTGACCGAAGACGTCGGCGATGTCTCGCTTCAGCCTCCGAGCCGCCAGACCGGTGTCGAGCTCAGCCTCGACCACGATCCTGCCGGCCACGATGTGGATCCCCCCAGCGAACCTCAACGTCGAGGCAACCTCTGCCTTGCGGCAGCATGTCTTGGTGATCTGAGTGGAGGCCAGCTCGGCCTTCACCTGTCCCGTCATCGCCATGTCGGAGAGTCTTTCATTGTTGTCAACGACCCTCGAATCGGTTCCACGTCCGAGGCCGCGCTAGCCCGCCCCGATCACCCTCGCGTACGCAGCGGCGAGCCGCTCCGGGTCGTGTCGAGGGGTGCCGTCGCCGACGGCGACGTCGGCGACCTCGACCTGCGCACCGCACTTCTCGGCGACGCGCGACAGTTCGTCGAGGCCGTCGAGGGAGGAGTCGACGAGGACGGTGTGGATGCGGAGGTCGGGGGCGTGCTCGAGGAGGACCGAGAGGTGCTCGGCGGGGCCGAAGCCGGTCGTCTCCCCCGGCTGCTCGCCGAGGTTGAGCACGACGACGATCTTGGCGGTGGTGGCCACCAGGGCCTCGCGCAGGGCGCGGACCATCAGGTGCGGCAGCACGGAGGTGAACCAGGAGCCCGGCCCCAGGAACACCCACTCCGCCTCGCAGATCGCCGTGACCGCGTCCGGAGCGGCGGGCGGGTTGTCGGGGATGAGCCGGATCGACTCGATCTTCCCGTCGGTGCTGGCGACCTCGACCTGACCCTGCACCGAGGTGAGGGCGTCGGGAGAGCCGGGCACCAGGCCGCGTACGTCGGCGACGATGTCCATCGGCACCAGCGCCATCGGCAGGACCCGGCCCTTGGCGCCCAGCAGCCGGCCGACCCAGTCGAGGGCCTCGACGTGGTCGCCGAGCTGCTCCCACAGGCCCACGATCAGCAGGTTGCCGAGGTTGTGGCCGCGCATCTCGCCCTCACCGGCGAAGCGGTGCTGCAGCACCTGGGCCCAGGTGTCGTCCCAGCGGTCCGCGCCGCACAGCGCTGCGAGCGCCATCCGCAGGTCACCGGGAGGCAGCACGCCGAACTCGCGGCGCAGCCGCCCGCTCGAGCCGCCGTTGTCGGCGACCGTCACGATCGCGGTGAGCTTGTCGACGGTCAGGTCGTCGACCAGCAGCCGCAGCGCGCTCAGCGACGCATGCAGTCCGTGCCCTCCCCCCAGGGCGACGACGGCCTGGGCATCTGCCCCGGGTCGGTCGGCCCCGGCCACTCTCACTCCCGCCCGAGGTCTCGGTGGATCGCCTTCGCGTCCAGGCCGGCATCTCGCAGCCGCCTGGCGATCTCCTCCGCCATCGCCACGCTGCGGTGCTTGCCACCCGTGCAACCGATCGCCACGCGCATGAACCTCTTTCCTTCGTGGAGGTAGCCCTTGGTCACTCCGATGAGCACCGGAACATACCCGCTCAGGAACTCCTCCGCACCAGGACGCGAGTAGACGTAGGCGGCGACGTCGGGGTTGTCACGTCCGTTGCCGTCCTTCAGCTCCGGCACCCAGTGGGGGTTCGGCAGGAACCGCATGTCGGCCATGAAGTCGGCGTCGACCGGGATCCCGTACTTGAACCCGAAGCTCACCACCGACACCTTCAGGGTCGTCCGCTCCGGAGTGCCGAAGGCCTCGGCGATCCGGGCGGTGAGCTGGTGCACGTTGAGCTGGGTGGTGTCGATGACCAGGTCGGCGGCGCCGCGCAGGCTGGCCAGCACCACCCGCTCGCGCTCGAGGGCGTCCAGCAGCCGCTCGTTGCCCCGCTGCATCGGGTGGGGCCGCCGGGCGGCCTCCTGGCGGCGTACGAGGGTGTCGTCGGCGGCGTCGAGGAAGACCAGGGTGGTGCGCCGCCCGGTCGCTCCCTTCGCCACGATCTCCTCGAGCTCGGCGAAGAACGAGCCGGAACGTACGTCGGTCACGACCGCCACCGGCTGCTCCGGGCCCCGGGCCGCGTCGACCCGCTCGACCACCTGCGGGAGCAGGCTCGGCGGCAGGTTGTCGACGACGTAGTAGCCGAGATCCTCCAGCTCCTTGGCGGCGGTGCTCCGCCCGGCACCGGTCATGCCGGTGATGACGACGACCTCCCCCTTGTGCATGACCTACTCCTCGATGATCTCGCCGGTGGTGACGTTGATGGCGCCAACCTTGCCATTCTTCGCCGTCTGCTCCACAGCGGTCTTGATCGCTGTCGCCGTGGCGGGGCCGATGCCGGGCACCAGGGCGATCTCCTCGACGGTCGCGGCGCGGAGCTTCTTGAGCGAGCCGAAGTGCTTCATCAGGGTCTTGCGGCGCACCTCCCCCAGGCCGGGTACGTCGTCGAGCAGGCTCTCCACCATCGACTTGCTGCGCCGGCCGCGGTGATGGGTGATCGCGAACCGGTGCGCCTCGTCGCGGACCCGCTGCAGCAGGTAGAGCCCTTCCGAGGACCGCGGCAGGATGACCGGGTCCTCCTCGTCCGGCACCCAGACCTCCTCGAGCCGCTTGGCCAGACCGACGACCGGGATGTCGTTGATCCCGAGCTCGGTCAGGGCCCGCTGTGCGGCCGCGACCTGGGGCGCGCCACCGTCGACGACGACCAGTCCGGGGGCGTAGGCGAACTTGCGGGGCCGACCGGTCTCCGGATCCACCAGCATCGGACCGCTGGCCCCCTCCACCTCGGTCGACACGATCGACGTCGACTGCTCGTCGAGCAGTCGCTTGAACCGCCGGGTGATCACCTCGTGCATCGCCCGGACATCGTCGGAGCCGTCCTGGCCCTTGATGATGAACCGCCGGTATTCCGACTTCCGGGCCAGGCCGTCCTCGAAGACCACCATGCTGGCCACGATCTCGGTGCCCTGCAGGTGGGAGATGTCGTAGCACTCGATCCGCAGCGGCACCTCGTCGAGCTCGAGCGCCTCCTGGATCTCCTCCAGCGCCCGGTTGCGGATGGTCAGGTCGCTGGCACGCTTGGTCTTGTGGAGCGCGAGGGCCTGCTCGGCGTTCTTCGCCACCGTCTCCTGCAGCGTCTTCTTGTCACCGCGCTGCGGGACCCGGATCCGGACCTTCGCCTTGCGTACGTCGGAGAGCAGCTCCTCGAGGGTCTCGTGATCGGGCGGCAGGGCCGGCACCAGGATCTCGCGCGGGATCGCCTCCGCGTCTTCGCCGGCGTAAAGCTGGAGCAGGAAGTGCTCGACCAGGCCGGCGGTGTCGGCGTCGTCCATCCGGTCGGCGACCCAGCCGCGCTGGCCCTTGATGCGGCCGCCGCGTACGTAGAAGATCTGCACACCGACCTCGAGCGGGTCCTCGGCCAGCGCGATCACGTCGGCGTCGGCGCCGTCGCCGAGCACCACGGCCTGCTTCTCCAGGGCACGCTGCATCGCGGCGAGGTCGTCACGCAACCGGGCGGCCTTCTCGAAGTCGAGGGCCTCGGAGGCGGCGTACATCTCCTTCTCGATCCGCTTCGTGAAGGTCGTGGTGTGGCCGGCCATGAAGTCGCAGAAGTCGTCGACGATCTCCCGGTGCTCCTCCTCGGAGATGTTGCCGACGCAAGGGGCGGTGCACTTGTCGATGTAGCCGAGCAGGCAGGGGCGGCCGATCTGCTGGGAGCGTTTGAAGACGCCGTTGCTGCACGAGCGCATCGGGAAGACGCGCAGCAGGATGTCGACGGTCTCGCGGATCGCCCAGGCGTGGCCGTAGGGGCCGAAGTAGCGGGTGCCCTTGCGCTTGGCGCCGCGGCCCACCATCACCCGCGGGAACTCCTCGGAGACGGTGACCGCGAGCCACGGGTAGGACTTGTCGTCGCGGTACTTGACGTTGAACCGCGGGTCGAACTCCTTGATCCAGGTGTATTCGAGCTGGAGCGCCTCGATGTCGTTGTTGACCGTCGTCCACTCGACGCTGGCCGCGGTGGTGACCATCGTCGCCGTGCGTGGGTGGAGGCTCGGGATCGGCTGGAAGTAGTTCGCGAGCCGCTGGCGCAGGTTGATCGCCTTGCCGACGTAGATCACCCGCCCCTTGGGGTCGCGGAACCGGTAGACCCCGGGCTGGGTGGGGATGTCTCCAGCTCTGGGGCGATAGCTCTGCGGATCGGGCACGTCCGCAAGCCTATCGGCGGGCACCGACAGCCGAACCGCGCCCGAGGGTGCGACCTGTCAGCGGCTCCAGTCGATCGCGTCGAGCTCAGCGAGGAGCCGGGCGCCGCGTACGGGATCGTGCTGGGCCACCCAGGAGACACGGCCCCGCAGATGCTCCTCGAAGGCCGGGACCTGGTCGCGGTTCTGAGTGCTCGGGCCATGGCGGCGGCAGTTGTGGAGGATCGCGCGGAGCAGGTCGACCTCCTCGCGCGGCACGCGGGGTCGCTCGTTGACGACCAGCCCGGCCAACCGCTGACGGCCACCGCGCGGCATCACGCCGGTCTTGCGCGGGTTGAGCCGGAAACCCTCATCCCGCACGATCTCCTCGATCGCGTCGAGCAGCCGGGAGGTGCCGTGCCCCCAGCCCGCCTCGCCCGAGAACGCCAGGTCGTCCGCGTACCGGGTGTAGCGGCCGCCCCACGAGCGGGCGAGAGCCGTGAGTCGGACATCGAGGCCGTACGCGGTGAGGTTGGCGAGTGCGGGCGACGTCGGTGCGCCCTGGGGCAGATGGGGTGCGGCCAGCCGGCGCCCGAGCCGCCAGTGGGCATCGAGGAGCTCGTCCTCGCCGGGCCGCGGGACCGCCCGCCAGGCACTGCGCGGCAGTACGCAGGTGGTCAGTCCGGCCAGGCAGTGCGCGACCGGTTCGGGGTAGCCCGCCGTGCGCCAGATCCCGTAGACCCGGGAGACGCTCACGCTGGCGAAGAACGCCTCCAGATCCAGGCGCAGGACGATCGGCCGGCCGGCATGCGGCACCGCGTAGGACCTCACCGAGCCGCCCGGCCGGAAGCCACGGGCCGCATCGTGTGGCGGGATCCGCGAGACGACCTGGTCCAGGAGCAGCCGCTGGATGGCTCGCAGCCGGGGCTTGGGTGCCTCCAGCACGCGGATCGCGCCGCTCGGCGCGGTCCGGTGGCTGACCCGGTAGTGCTGGAGCCGGGGCTCCTCGGCCGCTCGGGCCCAGCGCCGCGGGTCGGCGAACCAGTCCAGCTCAGCGGCGGTCACGTCGAGGAAAGCGGCGACCGAAGCCAGGTCGTCGAGCTGCGGCAGGGCCCATCGGTTGGTGACCATGCGCGTCGGTGCCACCGGCTGGGTGACCGGGCCGACGGCCACCGCCTTCTCGGCTGCGGGCAGGCTGCGCAGAATCACGGCGAGCTCGCGCGGCCGGTCGTGGGGCGGCCTGGGGTAGAGCTCGAGCGCCTGTGTCGCCAAGGTGCGCAGCCAGGCCGTGCGTCGGCCGAGGACGACCGCCCCGCTCGCGACCAGGCCGTTGCGGGTCCACTCCCCCGCCAGGAAGCCTGCCGCCAACGCCCGCGCCAGGTCGGCTCTCACCGTGGCAGCCAGGCGACCTGGGCGCCGCTGGAGTGCGGCAGCGCTCCTCGACCTGTCTCGTCGTGCGCGCGGCGACCTGCAGCGGAGCGCAGCCTGTCGCGCGCGGTGCCGTGCCCGGATGTACCGGTGGCCCCCGGGGTAGCCCCGGGGAGGCTGACCGGTGTCACGCACCGGCTCGCCGTCTCGAGATGACGCTGCCGCACGTCTGCACGATAACGTCCCCGGACGCGGTGGCCGTCCGCAACCGGCCGCGCGCCGGGTTGTCCGTCGGGGGTGAGCTGATGCCCGACGGCACGGGCCGGGGCATCAGCTCACCCAACGGGCTATCCGAGCAGCTCCACCTCCGAGAGCGTGATCGGTTCAGCGGCGGACCCGGTGAACTCGATCCGGATCCGGCTGAACCTCGAGGCCGACTCGAGCTTGAACGGGCGGGTGGCCTGCTGCCAGTCGAACTTCTCGCCCGAGCGCCGGTCGAGGACCTTCCAGTCGGTGCCGTCGTTGGAACCCTTGACGACCCAGCCGCTCGGCGAGCGGCCGTCGGCGCCGTTGGTGAGGGTGTAGAAGGAGACCGGCACCTTGGACCCGGAGAACCGGTACTCCACCCAGCCGTCGCCGGCCACGGTCGTCTGCGTCCCGGAGTCGTTGTCGACCAGCGTCTCGCCGTCGCTGCCGCTGACCGAGACCGTGCCCTTGCCGGCGCCGGACCTGTCGGCGATCGGCGCGGCCGGCTCCGAGCCGGTGGTCAGCGACGGCGGGACAGCACTCGGCGAGGTGCCCCAGCGTGACGGCCGCGGGCCCATGTCGAACTCGATGGTGCCGCCGTCGGCGAGCTCCTGGTGGGAGACGTACGTCTTGTCCCAGCTCTTGCCGTCGATGGTGACGCCCTGGACGTAGATGTTCTCGGTGCTGTTCTTCGGTGCCTTGATCACCAGATCCTTGCCGCTCTCGAGGTGGAGGGTGGCCTTGGTGAACAGCGGCGAGCCGAGCACGAGGTTCTCGCTGCCCATCTGGAGCGGGTAGAGGCCGAGGGAGGCGAAGAGATACCAGGCCGAGGTCTCGCCGTTGTCCTCGTCGCCGGCGTAGCCCTGCCCGATCTCGGAGCCGGTGTACATCCGGCGCAGGGTCTCACGGACGACCTCCTGCGTCTTCCACGGCTGGCCGGTGTAGCTGTACATCCACGGGATGTGGTGGCTGACCTGGTTGGAGAAGCCCCACTGCCCCATGCGTACGTCACGGGCCTCGCGCATCTCGTGGATGATGCCGCCGTAGGAGCCGGGGTACCCGGCCGTCTCCGGCGTGGAGAAGAAGGCGTCCAGCTTCTTCGCGAGCTCGCCGCGACCGCCGTAGAGGTTGGCCAGGCCCTGGCCGTCCTGCGGGGTGTGGAACGCGAAGTTCCAGCCGTTGGTCTCGGTGTAGTCGTGGTCGCTGCCCCACACCAGCGGGTTGTAGTCCGCCGGTGACTTCTTGAAGGTGCCGTCGGCGTTGCGGCCCTGGAAGAAGCCGACCTTGGTGTCGAAGGTGTTGACGTAGTTGCGGGCCCGGTTGAGGAAGTACTCCGACTCCTCCCGCAGCCGCTTGCGCTCGGCCGGCGAGATCCCGTCGCGCGCGGCGAGCTTCGCGGCCATGTTCCCGATGCCGTAGTCGTTGATGTAGCCCTCCAGCGCCCAGGAGACGCCCTCGCCCACGGTCGACGGCGTGTAGCCGAGGAACAACGACGTCTGCATGCCCTTGCGGCCGACGTTGGAGTTGGTCGCGGTGCCCGGCGGACGGACGGTGGCGTTCTTCACCGCGGCCGCGTAGGCGGCCTCGGCGTCGATGCCCTTGACGCCCTTGACGTACGCATCGGCGAAGGAGACGTCTGAGCTGGTCCCGGTCATGAGGTTGGCGTAGCCCGGCGAGGACCAGCGCGAGATCCAGCCGTTGTCCTTGTACTGCTGCACGAAGCCGTTGACCATCTCGGCCGCCTGGCTCGGCTCGAACAGGGAGTACGCGGCCCAGGTGGTGCGGTAGGTGTCCCAGAAGCCGTTGTTCACATAGACCTTGCCGTCCACGATGTCGGCACCGGTGTGGGTGGGCGTCGTGCCCGGCGGGTTGGCCTCACCGGCGGTGGACTGCACGGCGTGCTTCCACACCGGCGCGTCCTCGGTGCCGGTGTTCTCGTGGCCCGAGTTCGGGTAGAGGAAGAGCCGGGCGAGGTTGGAGTAGACGGTGGTCTTCTGGTCCTTGGTCGCGCCCTGGATGTCGAGGACGTCGAGCTTGTCCTGCCACAGCGCCTTCGCCTTCTCCTTGACGGTGTCGAAGGAGGCGTCGGCGACCTCGAGCTCGAGGTTGCGCTTGGCCTGGTCGACGCCGATCAGGCTCGTGGCGATGCGCATCGTCACCGTCCGGTCCGCACCGGCGTCGAACTCGAGGTGGCCCTGTACGTTGGGGCGCTCGCCTCCGGCGTACTTGCCACCGCCGGTGACCGGCTGGTCGAAGGTCGCGTAGACGTACATCCGGGTGGCGCCGTTGGACAGGCCGCTGCGGGTGTCGGTGAAGCCCTGCAGGGTCCCGGCGGCGGGGTCGAGGGTCAGGCCGCCGTCGTTGTTGACGTTGTCGAAGACCAGGCTCGCATCGTCACCGGGGTAGGTGAACCGGAAGACGGCGGCATGGTCGGTCGGTGCGATCTCGGCACTCTGGCCGTTGTCGAAGCCGACCTTGTAGTAGTACGGCCGGGCGATCTCGTTCGCGTGCTCGAAGGTGAGCTCGCGCGCGTTGCGGCCCGGGTCCGGGACGCCCTGGGCGGCTGACGGCATCACCTGGAAGGTCTGCCGGTCACCCATCCACGGGCTGGTCTCGTGGCTCAGCGTCAGGGCCTGGAGGCCGGTCCGGTTCTGAGCGTCGTTGTCCTGGTGGTAGCGGTAGAACCACGACAGCGAGCCGGCGTTGGTCATCGGCGCCCAGAAGTTGAAGCCGTGCGGGACCGCGGTCGCCGGGATGTTGTTGCCCCGCGAGAAGCTGCCGCTGGACTGGGTGCCGCGGGTGGTGAGGGCGTAGTCGACGCGGCTGGTGACCTGCGGTTCCTCAGGCGCGGCCGTGATCGCGATGTCGTCGTACCAGCCGCGGAACTTCGTCGGGCCGCTCGGCGCGTCGACGGCGACCAGGATGCGGTCGATCGTCTTTCCCGCCGCGACCTCGCCGATGACGGAGGTCTTCTTGTTCCACTGGTTGGTGTAGAGCGACTTCGACTCGCCCTGACCCTTCGGCGAGAGTACGTAGCCCTGCGCGTCGAGCGCGCCCAGCTCGGAGAGCAGGGTGCCGTCGGTGAAGGCCAGGTCGACCGCGGTGTAGGTGCTGGGGTAGCTCAGGTCGCCCTCGATGAACTCCGGGAAGACCAGGTAGGACAGCTCGGTCTCCTTGCCGACCGGGATGTCGACGTCGAAGACGCGGTTGTAGGAGTGGCCCTCGTCGCCGGTGATCTTGCCGGCGTACTCGAAGGCGTGGGTCCCGGTGAAGCCGACCTTCGACTTCGCGGCGTACGCCGAGGCGGGGCCGTCGTCGGGACGGCTGGTCATGTTCTCCAACGGCGGCGGGGGCTCGGAGCCGTCGGAGAGCTGCCACTCGGCGAGCTGGATGATGCCGCCGCTCTGGTTGGCGGAGATGTCGATGCGGTAGTGGGAGTACGCCTGCGGGGACGCGATCTCGAACTCCCGCGTCTGGAAGCGCTCGTCCCAGGACTGGCCGGTGCGGGTGTCGACGGTCGTCCAGCTCTGGCCGTCGGTGGAGCCCTGGATCACCCAGTCCTTCGGGTCGCGCTCGGCGGCGTCGTTGGCCGAGGTGAGGGCGTACTTCACGACGCTGATGGGCTGGTCGAGCCGGATCTGCACCCAGCCGGTGGTGTCGAAGGTGAGCCACTTGGTGTTGATGTCGCCGTCGACGAGCTCGGCCGCGCCCTCGCCGGAGCCGGAGTTCTCCCCGCTGGCGGTCACGCCGGTGATGTGCCCGGAGATGTCGCCGGGGATGCCGAAGGAGTCGGGCCCGGCGACGCCCGCGCTGCGGGGGTCGCCGTTCTCGTCGGTGTCGACCAGGTCAGCCCAGCTGGGCTGGGGGTCGTCCTCCTCGAAGGAGGTCTGCCAGTCACCGCCCTCCGCGGCCCGCTGCGGGTCGGCGGTGTCGGACTTCGGGGCGGTCGGGTCGGGTGCGTCCGGGGTGGCGAGCGCGGGTGCGGTGCCGCTCATCGCGACGACCAGCGTCGCCGTCGCGGCGATCATCGCGGCCAGGCGAGCCCGGCCACTCGTTCTGTGTGGTGCGTCCCAACGGTGCATCGGTGTGATCTCCTTCACATGGGGGCCACCCCAGATGGAACCGTGAGATGACAACGTTGTCAACGCTGTTTGGCGACGAGTTGCGCTTGCCTTCGGGTTTCTGGGGAGAGCGGAGCAGCGAGATATGAGACATCGTTGTCGCGCTCGATGCGGCGTCTGTCTACGCTGAGCACGTGGCATCGCCCCCGTCCGACCAGACCCGTCAGCAGCGCCGCCCGACCATGAAGGACGTCGCGGCGGCGGCCGGAGTGAGCCTGAAGACCGTGTCACGGGTGGTCAACGGCGAGTCCAACGTCAACGACGACCTGCGCTCGGCGGTGCTCGAGTCGATCGCCGAGCTCGGGTTCCGGCGCAACGCCAGCGCTCGTGACCTGCGGCAGGGACGCTCCGGCACCATCGGGCTGCTGTTGGAGGACGTCGCCGACCCGTTCTACTCGATGCTCTCCCGCGCGGTCGAGGAGGTCGCCCGGGAGCACGGCACGATGGTCTTCGCCGGCTCCTCGGCCGAGGACCCCGACCGGGAGCGCGACCTCGCCCTCGCGTTCTGCGAGCGACGCGTCGACGGCCTGATCATCGTTCCGGCTGGAACCAGCCACTCCTATCTCCTCCCGGAGATGCGGGCCGGGATCCCGGCCGTGTTCGTCGACCGTCCGCCCGGCGACATCGAGGCCGACATGATCCTCACCGACAACCTCGGCGGCAGCCGGCGCGGGGTCGAGCATCTTCTCGGCCACGGCCACCGACGCATCGGCTTCATCGGCGACGCGCCGGAGATCTACACCGCTGGTGAGCGCCTGCGCGGCTATCGCGAGGCACTGGAGTCCGCCGGGATCGCGTTCTCCGACGACCTCGTCACCCAGGCGCCGCCCTCGCCCACGTCGACCGCCGACGCCCTGGATCGTCTTCTCGAGGGGCCGTCCCCCGCGACCGCGGTGCTCTGCGGCAACAGCCGCACCACTGTCAGCGTGCTCCGCGAGCTCGCCCGGCGCTCGGCCCGGCTGGCGCTCGTCGGCTTCGACGACGTCGAGCTCGGCGACCTCCTCCAGCCCGGGCTCACCGTCGTCGCCCAGGATCCCGGCGCCATGGGCGCGGCCGCCGCGCGACTGCTCTTTCAGCGCATCGCCGGCGACACCGCCGGCCCGACCCAGACGGTCACCATCGGCACCCGGCTCATCCCGCGGGGCTCGGGCGAGCTCCCCGCTCCCTGAGTCTGGGGAAATCCGCCGCGCCACCCTGGGTTTTAAAGTCTAGTGGTCTAGTATTGTTATGTGCCGTGTCGTGACCGCTATGGATATGCGCTGACCACCAGTGACGAAGCTGCCCTGGCCTATTCCCAGGGGCTGCTCGACGTGCTTCGCCTTCGTGACGGCGCCCTCGCATCGTTCGCGGCCTCGATCGTCCTCGACCCGACCTTCGCGCTCGGACATGCCGCGCTGGCGCTGCTCGGACACGAGATGTGCGCTCCCGTCGACGTCGCCGCACGCCTCCAGCAGGCCCGGCTCCATGCCCGGCGCGCGACCGAGCGGGAGCGCAGCCACGTACACGCTGTCGAAGCGCACATCGGCGGCAACCCACGGCCGCTGATCGACCACCTCGCGGCCTTCCCGCGAGACGCGTTGCTGCTCTCGACCGCGGTGCCGACCATCGCCTTCGCCGGGGCCACCGAGGTGCCCGAGGAGGCATGGGCGATCGTCGAGCGCGCGGCTCCCGCCTACGGCGACGACTGGTGGTTCGCCGGCCTGCTCGCGTTCGTACGCCAGGAGCAGCGCCGCTTCGACGACGCGATGTCGCTCTCCTGCGCCTCCCTGGCGGTGGAGCCCGGCGCCGGCCACTCCGCGCACGCCCGCGCGCACGCGCACTACGAGACCGGCGACCACGAGGCCGGCCTCGCCTGGATGTCGTCGTGGGTCCTCGGCGACGGCGCCGAGATCGACTCGCTCTCCCACTTCTCCTGGCACGCCGCGCTCCACGAGCTCTCCCTGGGCAACCTGGACGCCGTACGCCGCCGCTACGAGACCCAGCTCCAGCCAGGTCACGCGCTCGGCTGCCGGGCCCTGGTCGACTCCGGCTCGCTGCTGTTCCGCTGGGCGCTCACGCCGGGCGCTCGGGACGTCCCCGACATCGCCGAGGTCGTACGCGTCACCGGCCGCGAGACGATGACCCGGCCGGCCACGCCGTTCCTGGCCATGCACACCGCGGTCACGCATCTGGCCACCGGCGATGCCGGTGCGCTCGACGAGCTGAGGACGTGGGCCGCCGGACACGTACACCCGACCATGGCCACCGTCGTCTCCCCGCTCGCCGAGGCGCTGGGCCTGATGGCTCGCGACGAGAACTCGGCCGCGGCCGACCGGCTCGCCGTGCTCGCGCCGTCGATCCGCCGCCTGGGCGGTTCCGACGCGCAGCGAGAGATCATCGAGGAGGCCCGCATCGCCGCGCTGCTCCGCGCCGACCGCTGGGACGAAGCCCGGGTGCTGCTCGATGCCCGCCTCGACCGCCGTCGCTCGCCGCGCGACGAGCTGTGGCGCGCACAGGCGCTCGCGCGGACCTGAGCCTCCCGAGGAGCCTCTGCCGAGACGTCGCTCCGGTCGGCCGAGACGTCACGTACGTGACGTCTCG